>CAZTXT010000001.1:0-674686 GCA_964617735.1 uncultured Candidatus Saccharibacteria bacterium
GTGTCGGTTTGCGGTACGGTTCCTAAATGTTTGTGCTTAGAGACTTTTCTCGGAAGCGCGCTTTGTTCCATTTACCTATCTTGCGATAAGCATTTTCGCTGCACTTGAAATCGTCATTAAAGACAGGCCTCGGATTTTCCAGAGAACCTCTCTTATGCCACGAACGTCAAATCCAATAATGCGCGGAACATACTGCACTCCGTCCTCCCATCGCAACACCCAGGAGTCACGGAATATTAACCGTGTATCCATCGCCTGCGGCTCTCGCCATTGGCTTAGGACCGACTAACCCTTGGCTGATTGTCATTGCCAAGGAAACCTTGATCTTTCGGCGTGCGGGGTTCTCACCCGCATTGTGGTTACTTGTGCCAACATTCTTACTTCGCAACGCTCCAGAGTGGCTCACGCCTTCTCCTTCACTGCAGATGCGAATACTCTCCTACCACTTGAAAGCTTCATTGAGGAGGCAAGGATTATTTTGAACGTTTAGAGATCTTTAAACCCCTTCGCTTCTTTCGAAGCTCTCCGTCATTCTCATGACGAGTTCATAGCCATCCTTGCCTGAAACTTGGTCGGGGCGGTGGGGTTCGAACCCAACGACCTCCCAGATTCATCATCCAGGCGCGCTTCCATGCTGCGCTACGCCCCGAACCAAATCGGCCGGCGGATAAAGAATTGATCGTCCCCGGGCAAAGCAACAAAGCCGGTTTCGCACTATTCCTATTTATCCGCCGACAAAAAACAAATCCTCAATGAAGCTTTCAAATCCTCAGTTTCGGTACATAACTTTAGCCCCGATCATCTTCGGCGCAGAATCTCTCAATAAGTGAGCTGTTACGCTTTCTTTGAATGATGGCTGCTTCTAAGCCTACATCCTTATTGTCTGAGAAATTCCACCACCTTGTGATGCACTTAGTTATGATTTAGGGACCTTAAATGGAGGTGCGGGCTGTTTCCCTTTTGACCGGTGGAGCTTAGCCCCCACGGTCTAACTGCTGTGCTCTGACTTCCGGTATTCGGAGTTTGATAGATTTAGCGGCCTTTCGGCCTGTCCAAATCTTCCAGTGCTCTACCCCCGGAAGGAACGCACAACGCTAGCCCAAAAGCTATTTCGGAGAGAACCAGCTATTACCAGGCTCGATTAGCTTTTCACTTCTTACCACAAGTCATCGGAGTGTATTGCACGGCACAACCGTTCGGGCCTCCGACGTCCTTTCGGACGCCTTCACCCTGCTCATGGCAAGCTCGCACTGGCTTCGGGTCTGATGCAATCTACTAACGCGCTATTAACACTCGGTTTCCCTGCGCCTCTGTCCGGACGACGGACTTAAGCTTGCAGAGTGCATCAACTCGTTGGCTCATTCTTCAATAGGCACGCTGCCACCGAGCACCTTTCAAGTACTATCTTGGATATATTCTTTTGCGAAGCGACTGCCAAACCTTGCCTCGCTTCTTCAGTATTCTCTCGCGCTCTTTAGCAAGCGACTCATCTTGATAGGCCTCGTAATACAGAAGTATCCATGGTCTACCAAATTTCGTTGCGACGGTTCCACCTCGGTTATGATCAGTGAGTCGCTTGCGCAAATCACTCGACCATCCGACATAAAAACGTCGCTTCGCTTTACTCCACAGCACGTAGATATAATTCACTCATCCACTATAACACCCAAAAGGTGCTCGGCTGCAACTCCTTGTAAGCATATGGTTTCAGGTCTATTTCATCGCCCTTACCGGGCTACTTTTCACCTTTCCCTCACGGTACTAGTTCACTATCGATCTCCAAAAGTATTTAGCCTTACCGGTTAGTTCCGGCAGATTCCTCCGAGCCATTCGTGTCTCGAAGTACTTAAGAATACTGGCAAGAAAGATTTCGAATTTTCATCTACAGGGCTATCACCTGCTAGGGCCTGACTTTCCAGTCAGTTCGATTAACCCGAAATTTTGTAACTTTCCTTGGATAAATCCAACGCCAGTACCTTGCAACCCCGAATCCTAAAATCCCAGCCCACTAGAGTTGCGGACTGAAATTTTAAGAGCCAGTTTAGGCTTCTGCGCGTTCGCTCGCCGCTACTGACGCAATATCAATTGATTTCTCTTCCTCCAGGTACTGAAATGTTTTACTTCCCTGGGTGTGCTCCCGCCTAGATTTTTGGGGTCAATTGACATTCCTTGAATTTAAGGTATCATATTGACATGAGTTCTTTAAACCTTGTTATCGGACAAATCGTTCACATCAGAAAGATGGAATCTGAAGAGCTGAGCAATTGTGATGTGTTGGTTCGAGCGCCAGACGGTTCGAAATGGACTTCGAGTCACAAATGCACGTGTACAGACTTCCGAGTTGAAGTACTTGCACCACCTCAGCCTGACGAACCCTACATTACACTACGGTGTGCCGAATGTAGACAACTTCACCGCACCCGGCCACAATATGTTCGAGTCTAAATGATTGAACTAATCCGCAATCAATAGCTGAGAGAATTCTCTCAGCTATTTTGTTTTCCCAAAAATCTAAGCAGGTCATAGAGGTTCACTCTATGGGGTTTCCCCATTCGGACATCTCCGGATCAACGGTTGCTAGGCACCTCCCCGAAGCATTTCGCAGCCATGCTACGTCCTTCATCGCCCTTTGGAGTCAAGGCATCCACCATACGCTCTTAGACTTCCTATTAGGAAATCTAAACGCCACAATTTTATTACCCTAAAGCACATCCACGCATTCGCAAAGCGAAGTGCTATTGGATTGCTCGGGTAAACCTGCTTGCCCCAACGCATTCGCCGAAGGCGAAGTGCCATTGGGGGCTGATTCAATGTTTCCGCATTACTCATGCGGAAACTCCACACGTCATCGCAAGACCCCAATCACCTATGTGATTGAAAGCAATGGGTGGGATTCAGTTATCAATGTTCGGTCGTTCAGCAGGTCCCCGTGGGACGAAAAAACCGCTTTACGAAGCGGCTAGAGCGACTACAGCAAAAAATGCCGGGGTCATTCTTTCCGCTTGAAATTGGTTAGTTTTGGCATAAATTCCTGAATAGAGTAAGTATAGCTAGGGTAAAGAGGAAGTCAAGACGCCTCTTTGATCTCCCTGTAAACGAAAACCACTCCGATACGCATCAGAGTGGTTTTCGTTTTTGTATACGTCAGCGAGAGATACTAACCCTGATGGTGATGACTGCTGATATCGTTGCGAACCTTGTCGATAGCCCGTGCGGCCGCATCCTGACCGCCAAGGCCAAACGCGAGACCGATCGCAAGAGAAGCAGCAACGATGATGCCCGTAAAGAGCGTCTGCACGAAGGCCGCCGCGATTCCGAGCTGGAAGAGCGCCGCAAGTATCGCGAACACCCAGATGGCCCAGCGCGTTACCTTCCCGGCAAACGCCGCAGATTTGATGTCAGCCGCTTTTGCCGCCCCAACCACGACTTTCTCCAAGAAATCCGCTATGACCGCCGCGACGAGAAGAATGAGCACGGCAACGATCACTTCCGGCAGATAGACCAGCACCACCTGCTGGAGGAATGCGTTGACTTGGCTCAAACCCATCACTTCGAGCGAAGCGACCAGAAAGACGATGACGATGAACCATTTGACCAGTCCGCCCAGAAACTTGCCCGCATCGAGATTGTAGCCCGCACGGCTCAAGAGCCGATCCACGCCAGCACTCCGCAGTACGTTGTCGACTTTCACCGCTTTGAGGATCTGGCCGATCACTCGATCAACGATACTCCCGAACACCCAACCGACGATAAAGATGACGACCGCAACAATGAGTTTGGGTAGGAAGTTAGCGGTGCCGAGCCAGATCTCCCGCAACGACTCATTGAATATGCTACTCCACGTATTAATCATAAAGATACCTCTCTGCATCGAGGCAGAGAATGTTGGTTAACTTATTTTATAAAACATAGACGACCTAAAAGGGGCTAACTGATGAAGCCTGTAGTAATGATAACACCCTATAATTCCGGCAAAAGCCGGAAACGGGGATAACTGATACGGCCTTAATCAGCGATTTTAGGGCATCGAAAGTTCCGTGCGCTACTTCTCTATACCCAGTTTGTTGACCACAATCTGGTGGGAATAATCAAACACATCGCGGATCAGCTTATCTCCAACACTTAACCGATACTGGAAATCAGGAGTGTCGAGAATAGCATAGTGAAGCTCGCGACCGATCTCGGATTCAATAGAACGGATGCTCCGATTGAGTATACCCCTCCTCAATTTGTCTCCGACGATGAGAAGGTCCACCCGACTATCCCAGTCCTGCAGAAAGATGCCCGCGAGCACAACAAGCTTCAACGTGCCTCCTCGAGAAAGACGTGCAACGACATCGCGGCTTTTGAGCAATACGCCGTTAGCGACGAGGCTCCGCAGCTGCGGAAGATAGAGGAAGGAGGGGTTGAGCGTCCATCCGAACACCCCCCGCTTCTGTTTTTTGGAAGAAACGCCCACGGCACGACGGCGCTTGATCAAACCAGCACGTTTGAATGCCGATATCTCTCGCTCGACTATCCGGCGCGTTCCCCGCGCAACCTCCATGACTTGTCTTGGCTCGTATACCTTTCCCGGATTGAGCAGAAAAAGTCTGATGATCTTCACACGAACACGGTCTCCGAAAAGCTGATTTAACGTCTCCATAATATCGATAGATTTTGTGCAGTATAGCGTATTTCAGCTGCAGGCAACTATTGACAAGGAATTACTGCTTCTTTACAGAAACCGCCTGCCGTAATGGCAGGCGGTTTCTTGTTGATACACTCGGGCGCTCTGACGGTAAAGTTATTTCAAAGTAACTTTGCCACCCGCAGCCTCGATATCCTTTTTCATTTTCTCCGCGTCCTCTTTCTTCACTCCCTCTTTGAGAACTTTCGGAGCCCCATCCACCAAATCCTTCGCCTCCTTAAGACCGAGTGCGAGCGCTTCCTTGACCACTTTGATCACCGCGATCTTTTGGTCACCGGCGGCGGTGAGCTCGACAGTGAACGTTGATTTCTCTTCGCCTCCCGCAGCTGCAGCCGCACCCGGAGCGGCGACGGCGACAGCCTGCGCGCTCACTCCGAATTTCTTCTCAAGAACCTTAACCAGCTCGCTCAAATCCAATACCGACAATTTCTCGACGGATTCCACGATGTCTTTGAATTTTGCCGGAACTTCTACTTTTGTCTCTTCCATAACGTACAATGATTAATTCATAATGTTACTGCTTCGCCTGTGCGATCGCATCGAGGGCGATCACCAAACCCTGGATCGGCGAATTGATGAGATTGACGAATTGCCCAAGAAGTATCTCTCGGGGTGGTATCGTTGCGATCGTCATCATCTTTTCTTTATCTGCAAGAACTCCCTCGAAAATCCCTCCCAGAATCGAGAGCTTTCCCTCAAGCTTCTTTCCTGCAGAGAATACTTCTTGAGCAGGAGCAAGCAGGTCGGCTCCATAGGCGAGCGCGACTTGACCCGAGAGCGCGGGGAGATCGCCCAGCTTGCGTTCAGCCAGAGCCTTGCCCAAGAGCGTCTTCTTGACTGCCAGAAGCTTGACCCCCCGGGCGCGTGCCGCTTTCCGCATCGCCGTAACTTCTCCCACCGTCAGCCGGTCAAAACCGGCAAAGACGACCGACTTAGAATCTTTGATGATCGCGCCAATCTCTTTGAGTGCCTCGCTTTTCTGTTCTTTTGTCTTGGCCATGATTTAAATAAAAATAGGCCTCGTAAGGCCCAAATGTTCCGCCGATAAAGCGGATCTCGACCCTCTGCAGGGCTTACTAGAGAGGATTTAGCGATACGTGACACATGGCTCACGAAAACCAAAAAACTCTGACTTGCCTGCCTTCTTTGGGCGAAGTCACTATAGCGCAAGATGGGATTGAGGTCAACGAGCGACTGTTGCGTGCGGATTCGCTTGCGAAGCGTCTTTTGCCTCCCCTCCCACTTCATAGAGTCTCACGGCCAGTAAAACCAAAAACGCAAGGAAGACTAAGGCGAGAAATTGGAACGACATCCTGAAGAACGTACCATCGAAAAGTCTCAAGAAATTCTTCCAGAGTTCGTTCATCCTCTTATTTGAGCGTGCGTAATAGCTGATCGAAATATGCCGAGTTCCCCGTGGCCTTGGCACCCTGATTCGCGATCGCGCGGGCCTTGGCAGGATCCTTGAGCACATCGCGGTAGAATTCAAACATCTGCTCATAAAGGTAGAGTTGGTCGGGTGCATTTTTAAGGGCGGTTTGGTAAGCGGCTTCTGCCTTCACGGTGTCGTGCAGATAGTAGCCATAGAGAAATCCCAGATTTCCGTACGCGATCGCGGATGTCGGCGAGACCTTGGTCGCATATTGCCACGCAAGGCGGGCTCCTTCGTAGTCCTCGATCATCTTCCACTGAATGCCCATATCAAGCCAGGCATCATAGGAGCGAGGGTTCTTTACAAGGATCGCTTTTATTTCCGAGAGCTTCTGCTGCCAGGAAGCATGGGCTTCCTGCGGAAATGAAGTGGGAAATACGACCTTTCGATCGAGATCCGGCATAGGACCGAGATCTTCCCCCACCGGCTCGATCGTTGCACTGCTTCCCGAAGGGACTTCAACCGTTACGCCCCCGACGTTGACAGTCGTCGTCCCCGTATCCCCGGGAGAATTCGCCTTAAAGGAGTTTTCACTGCGAGCTATGAACCACAGAAGAGCCGCAACAAGAATCACAAGAGCGACCGAGCCAATGACGATCGGTGTCTTGCTTGACCTTCCGTGAGGTGTAGCCGGCATTGCACCATTTGCATTATCCATTCCGACATTATACGGCAGAAACAAAAATGAACAACACAAAACCACCCGCCGTACGGCGGGTGGTTTTGTAGCCTCCTCCACCAGTTTCTGGTGGAGGACACAAGTGGCTATTAGTTGGTTCGAGTCTGGATGATGCCTGAAGCAGGCAGACCCAGGAGGCCGTAACCATTCGTCCAGTCGACATCGGAGATGCCCGGGGTAGTCGTCGAGTTCGGAGACCACACGAAGTTGGCGTTCCGGCCCGAAACTGAATTCGCTACCAAGGCTGTTGACGATGCCATAAAGGCTGAATCAGACGAGGAAGCTTGACCCGAGGTGCTGTTGCACGTCGGCGCTATCGTCGAGCTGTCGTAATCGCAGTTGACCAACAGTGGCGGAGCTGACAGGTAAGCCGAGTCGCCATTGAGAGTCGACGTGACTGACCACGAGGTTCCTTGTCCGGCAACCGTACCGCGAACCTCGAAGTATCGCGTCTGACCGGCCGGTACCTGGATGGTCGTCGTCGCACCTGCAGTGGTCTGCGGTACGATCGTTACCGTTCCATTAGCCGCACCGTAGGTGAGCGTCTGGTTCGCGGACATGAACTGACCGCCCGTGTTCACACCGGAGATCGGCTGTGAGTAGGCGCTGTCAGTGTAACCGAACACGTTGACTGCCGTAACCTGGCTGTTGGTGTACGTCGCTGAAGTTGTAGCAACCGTGAAGGCAAACTTAGCTACGCTTACCGGTCCTGCGCTTCCGGCCGTGATCTTGAAGCGAAGCATTCTTCCATCAGCAGCGCCGCTGCCCGAGAGTGAATCTTGAGCAAGCGTCGGAGTTGACTTGAAGACGCGTACGCCCGTGAGCGAGGTGCTGCCGGTCGCATTGACCGTAGTACCCGAGCCGACACCCGTACCATAGGTATTGGTGTTGTTGTCGATATCAACCGTAACCAAGTGACCGCTTTGCGTTACCGCTGCCGAAGAGCCGATAGAATTGAGATCAGCTTTAACTGTGATCTGCACATCCGTATCTTTCGGAAGGCTAACGGGGGTGGTCAGTGTTGAGGTTGCATGGGTCGTATCAGACGTGAAGGTTGCAGTACCAACTTGCGTTGAACCGTTCCACAACGTGACTTGCGCGAGATCAGATCTCGAGGACGACGCTGTATTCGTGAGAATAAGGCCGATGCGCTGGAGATTGATATCGTCGTTGGTCGCGCGGAACTTGATGACACCGAGTGTTACGCCGCTGGCTCCCGCCGAGGCTAGCGTGTAGCCCGGAGTGGAAGCATCGTTAGACGTAGCGAGCGATGCCGTACCGATCGTCATGGTCGCACCAATCGCGGTGCCCGTTGGAGTTACCGTCTGTGACGAGGTAACGCCCGTTACCGCTGTTGCCCAGTCGGTGCCGACGTCGCCTGACGTCATATCCCAGTGGAAGGTACCGGCGGCATTTGAAGCCACATTACACTTGACTGCTACCGTCTTCACTGTGCCTTTCGGAACTGTGAGAGAGGTGTCGAGCGTAAAGGTTTCTGCGCCCGCATGAGCTGCCGTCGGGTTGATGACGTTGGAGCCGGTGTTAAGGGCGGTTGAGCCATCATAGAGCTGACAGCCACTGATCGTGGTGTACGTTCCGTTACCAGCCGTAAGGGTCATCGGAACTTGCGAGAAGCGTACATCCTCTCCTGACTGCGAGGCATCGAACTGCAGGTTCGTGAAGGTAAGACCGGTCGTTCCTGCAATGATGTTCTGCGCCGCCGGGCTCGGTGAAGCCGCAACTGCGAGTGCCGCCGTGCGGATGGTCATCGCGTTCATGGTCACCAGGCCTACGCCCGTGAGGCTGATCGTATTGCCTGTGGTCTGACCCGTGATGTTAGTCCAATCCGATGAAGGCGTGGTGGAAGCCGTAATTGATACACCGTTGAGCGCCGTAACTGACGGAAGTTTACCTTGCAGGGTGTAGGTCTTCTTGGCGACCGGGAAGGTAACCGTATCCGTAAAGGTGACTTTCTGGTTACCGCCGTTGTCGGTCGCATCTACCGGTCCTGCAACTACCGCACCGTTGTCATCGATGAGCCGTACGCTCGTAAGGAGTCTCGATGAGCTGTAACCGGAGCTATAGGTGAATCGGAATATCATGCTCTGAACCGAGATCGGTTCACCCTTGATATCGGTCGTAAAGCCGCCCAAGGGGACATTCGGAACATTCTCCGCAACATTCTGTGCGGCAACACTGGTCGCGTTGGTGACCGTAGTCACTGAACCAGCCGCGATCGTGATGGCAGAACCGCTATACCATGGGGTCTGCGCAGTTCCTGAAGTCGTTCCATCGCTCGTGACAAACTCCGAAGCGGTCGTAGCCGCTGAAGCGGTGTTGCCTCCCGGAGTCGGCGTGATGCCGTATCCGTAGGTTTCGCCCGAGAGATAGATGTCGGTGTTCTTGTAGATGTCAAACTGTACGGTTCGGTTCGCGGAGCCAGAGCCGACGATGTCTCCTGTGACATACACATCCTTGGAGAAACCTTTGGCGATGACGATACCGGTACCGAAGCTCGTTGTGTAGTACTTACCGTCAGCCGAGATTGTCGCTGGGTACTTGACCCCGTCAACAACCGTCATGACGTTGGCAAGATCACCCGATGAAGCAGAACCTGACTGATTCCAACGAATTGACCACAAGCGTACATCTTCAGCAGAACCGGCCGTTACGCGAATGCCCGCAAAGCGGAATCCGCTCGTACCGATGTTCTGGGTTGAAGCGACGTTAGGATCATACGAGGAAACATAGAGGTTTGCGGTACCCAGCGCGAGCGTCGCGTTGATAGTCTGCGCCGTTCCCGTGATCGGGAGCGAGCCGCTGACTGCAGCGCTCGTGTTGATCGCACTGACTGCGAACGCCGGGACTTCTCCCGCGTATGCATCAAGTGCCGTTGAACCGGTCAACATATTTCCTGCGACCGTCAGCGTGCGAGAAGTTCCCGCCTTGACCGTGAACGGTTCGCCGATGTTCGCCTGGTGATTCGAGTTGAGTGTTTTTGCCGTGCCGATCTGGATACCATTCTCATCCAAGAGAAGGACTCCAGAGAAAACTGCATCGTGAGAAGGTCCTACGCGAGTGACCGTGATGCTGTTCACCGTTACGTCAGAGGAACCTGCCGTAAGCGTGAACTTGGTGAACGGAACTCGTGCTGCACCTTCCGGAGCAAGCTGAGGAGGCGGCTGGGTTGCTGCTGAAACTGAAAGTCCGGAACCTGCCGGAGGAGGAGTCGTCGGTGTCGTGCCCGGACCCATCGCCATTGCGTTGAATGCCGCGCGAGACTTGGGACCGAAATATCCTACCGCCGGGCTGATGCCTGCAGACTTCTGCCATGCGGCAACGGCTGCCTGCGTCAGTTTACCGAAGTATCCGTACGCAACACCTGCCGGAATGGTGAGATAACCTTTCGAAACAAGAATTTGCTGGAGCGCGGTCACATCAGCACCCTTCGATCCGATCGTGAGATCAACCGTGAAGGTGTGAGACATGGATGCGCCCGAGCCGCCCTGCATAGAGGAAAGCTGTGATTGCAGGGATGCGATCGTCGACAACAGACTGTTGATCTGTGCGGTGAGCTCTTCAACTGTCGCTGCTTGTGCAGGTGACGCGGCTGCGCCAACTACGAACGAGAGCGCCAGCGCGAGACCCAACACACCCGCGACGATCTTTTTCGCTTTTGATTTTTTTGAATTCATACGATTAATTTTTCTAAGCTAATTATTTTTTCCTGACCCGAAGGTTTCGGAAAAAATGCATGAAACGAAGATGAACCTGGCTTCGACGCCCGCCGATCCATTTCATTTCGGTTAATAACTATGCATCATGCACTGCACCAACGATCTTCTTCTGATGAACGTCAATGCTGTGCGCTTCAAACTATCCCTCCAAACCCTTCGACAGTGTTTGGAGAACTAGTTGATAAAACTGAGACCGTGTTTCTTTCTATGATCAACCATGAAGGAATAAAGATATTCAGTATCTACACTACTTAATTTTTCGTTGTATTCACTTGTCAACGATCGATCAATACGGAAAGGCGGCAGCGTTCAATAACACAACCAAGTAACAGCCTGCGCTGTTTTAGTACCTGGCTGAAATTATAATACCTGCGACCCCAGCTACAAAACAATGAATGTGGATAACTAGCAAAAAAACCCTTGTGTTGCAAGGGGAATCTGCAAGTTGTCCGTTCTTAACGGCCCATAGTTCATCCCTGTATGTGCTGCGTAAACCATTTCTTTGCCTGGGCTATAGGTTCGCATAAAGCAGCGCCTAAGTCAAATTACCTGTCTTTGGCTAAACCTGAAGGCTTAAGACGCCATGAAGTGTCAAGTATTACGGACTTTGGACAGAAAGGTAGTAACGGCTCCAGCGTCTCTTTCCCTCCCTCTTAAGGACACCATCCTGGACTAAAGAGACAAGCTCGCGCTGTATGGTCTTCTCGCTTACGCCGTAAATAACGGACATAAAATCCCTAACAGTTAGATGTTTTCCATTTTTGAGCGTCGACACGATCATGTCCTTCCTGTTCGTGTCTTTTACAAAGCTATTACTCTGGCCCTGCACTGTTTTAGTACTATAGGACATACGTCCTTTATTCTGTCTTATAGAATGTCCTTTATGTGAGGATACCCTATATAGCAATTTTTTGAACTGATCGCTGGCAGTCAGTGGTGTACGAACCGTCGCACCCACATCTTCCAAAAGATGGCTGGTTCTTGAGCTCACTGACGGGTACTGGCTCCCTTTTCTCAATCGTTGTGCCGACTCAATAATTCGTTCGATCTCAAGAGAAATAAGCTTAAAATTCATTTCGGAAAGCTGTTCAGAGAGGGAAGCGATTTCGAGCAGAGAGGAGATCTCAAGGAGAAACCGCTCGAACCGATCCGTAAATAAACGCGAGTCTTCGCTGATCAGAGTCGCGGAGTTAAGCATAAAGGACATCATCTCGACACTTAGGACCCTAATTCTCTGTCTGATAGGATTCATATCAGACAAGATATCTGTAATCAAAAAGAGTGCCGCAGATAACCGCTCTGTCCTTTTGTGAATCTCAACCAAGAGCTGCTTATTTCTAAGATTGATTACGGACACGCCAGTCGGAGTTAATGGTCTCGGTGTTTGTCCTGTAGTGTCTCTTTGGATATCCATAGTATAATTTCTTCGATTGGTGGTATGGTTCTGTTATGTCCAATATATACCCTCTACAGAGCGCTGCAATGTTGACCGTTAATCGGGTTGTGTGTGGTATTGAAAAATCTATAAAATTGAGTGGGATTCCCTGGAAAACTCTTAAACAGCGAGTCTTAGTGTTATAATTTTGTTTGTAATGGCAAAAAAGGACAAAGGATCGCGTGACGAGCACAAAAAAGGCCTGAAAAGCGAAACGATCCAGGGGGTACTTTCGGTAGTAAGCCTTGCGCTAGGGGTGTTTCTAGTACTTGCATGGCTTGGAAAAGCCGGGGTGGTAGGGCGTGCGACCTACAACAGCTTGACCGTTGCGCTTGGCATTGGCTATTTCATGTTCCCGTTGATCCTTTTCCTCTACGGCATCGCATCACTCAAAGACTTGCACCGGAAGCTATCGACGCTCAAGATTGTGGCAGCGATCATTTTCTTCCTCTCGGGACTCGCTTCGATCGAGGTCATATTCACGGGGCAAGGTGGCTTGGTGGGAAAGCTCTTGGCACTACCCTTCCTCAAATTATTCGGCGTCATTGCGACACCACTCCTCCTTATTACGGTTTTGATAATTTGCGTACTGATCATTTTAGACACCGGTATCAATATCACTCCCCTTATCCAACTACTGAAACTCCCGCTCTTCTCAAAAAAAGATCGGGTGAAGGTTAAGAACGCGATGCAATCAAGCGAAGAGCCAGAAGAGGAAAGCGTAGAGGAAACTAACGAAGAGGATACGGGTGATAGGGCACTCGACGAGCCTGACGAGGGCGAGCGAGAAGTGAAGGTCAATGCACCGATCGCCGCGAAGAAAGCTCCGGGGGGAGAATTTGCAGTCAGCCAGCAGAAGTTCAGACACACCAAACATGTGTTCGAACCCGTACCGTTGAGCCTCCTTGAAAAAGACCGCGGAACACCCGGGGTCGGAGACATCAAAGGTAACGTTAACATCATAAAACGAACGCTCCAAAATTTCGGCATCGACGTGGAAATGGATGAGGTGACTATCGGACCGACCGTAACGCGCTATGCGCTCAAGCCCGCTGAAGGAGTCAAACTCTCGCGCATCGTCGGACTGCAAAACGACCTCTCGCTGGCGCTCGCCGCCCACCCCTTGCGCATCGAAGCTCCGATCCCCGGCAAGTCGCTGGTCGGCATCGAGGTCCCCAACAGCACCAAGTCGACCGTAGGCCTCGCATCAATGCTCTCCGACGAAGAATTCAAGAAGCCTGAAAAGCCGCTCTTGGTCGCGCTCGGCAAATCGATCGCGGGAAGCGGTATCTTCGGCAACCTCGCTAAAATGCCTCATCTCCTTATCGCGGGAGCCACCGGATCCGGAAAATCCGTTACGATACATGGCATCACCACTTCCCTGCTCTATCGCAACTCGCCTGAACAGCTTAAATTCATCATGATCGACCCCAAACGTGTCGAGCTCACGCTCTACAACAAAATTCCCCATCTGCTCACGCCGGTCATCACTGAAGCCAAAAAAGCCATCCTCTCGCTCAAGTGGGCCGCGAAAGAAATGGACCGCCGCTATGACATTCTCGAGGCGGAATCGGTCCGAGACATCGACTCGTATCATAAAAACGTCCTGATGCCCGCACTCAAGAAAATGGAAGGCAAGGAAAATCGAGTGGATGGCGATTCTCCCAAAATACCCGAGACGATGCCCTATATCGTCATTGTCATCGATGAATTGGCAGATATCATGTCCACCTATCCGCGCGAGCTAGAAGCGGCCGTGGTGCGCATCGCGCAAATGAGCCGCGCGGTCGGCATCCATCTGATCCTCTCCACTCAAAGACCGAGCGTCAACATCATCACGGGTCTTATCAAGGCCAACATCCCAGCCCGCATCGCCTTGCAGGTCTCCTCGCAGATCGATTCGCGTACCATACTCGACACCGGCGGCGCGGAGAAGTTGCTCGGCGCAGGAGATCTTCTCTATCTTTCGGGCGATATGTCCAAACCATCGCGTCTGCAGGCGCCCTTCATCTCCGAAACCGAAGTTAAAAAAGTCGTCAAATTTCTCGTGGATTCTTATTCGGATATGCTCTCCGATGAGATCAATTTCGCCGAAGGCGATGCCGATCAGAACATACTTTCGATGAACCTCGACGACACCTCCCTTGATGATGAGGACGATCTCTATGAGCAGGCGCGCGATGAGGTCATCCGCGCCGGGAAAGCTTCGACCTCATACCTCCAGCGAAAGCTCTCGGTCGGCTATTCGCGCGCCGCGCGCCTCATCGACCTCTTGGAAAAACGGGGCGTCATCGGTGCGGGACACGGAGCCAAACCCCGTGAGGTCATCGGTGCCCCGACTCCTCAAGAAGACGCCGAGCATGCGGTAGAACCCTGACATGTCGGCTCTAACCTCCCGCTCCATCATCAAGTGGGTCGTCGCACTTGTCTCGCTCTCGATCCTGTCTTTCTATGCATACTTCCAAGCGCAGAGCCTCCTGCAGGGGCCTAAACTGGAAATAACATCGCCCCAAAACGGAGCAACCATCGCATCAAGTAGCCCCGAGATCGTCGTCAAAGGCAGCGCCCACAACATCTCCTTCATCACGATAAACGGGCTCCAGATCTTTACCGATGAAGGAGGAGATTTCGCCCGCACATTGTTGCTCTCCCCCGGCTATAATATAATCACCATTGAGGTACAGGATAAGTTTAAGAGATCTATCAGCAAGCAATTACAATTAGTCGTTAAATAGCATGGCACTAGCAAAAAAAGAGAAGGTAGCACGTCCCCCGATACCGGAAAAATCACTCGCAAATATCGAAGATACGTTAAAACAGATCAAAACGAAGTTCGGTGAAGAGGCGATCATGAAGCTCGGCGAGAAGCCGCGCGTGGACATCGACGTCGTTCCGACCGGCTCCATTGGTCTCGACTCGGCACTGGGTGTCGGCGGAGTCCCTCGCGGACGCATCATAGAGATCTTCGGGCCGGAATCGAGCGGCAAGACGACCCTCGCCCTCCATATCGTCGCTGAAGCGCAGAAAAAGGGTGGCATTTGTGCCTATATCGACGCCGAGCATGCGATGGATCCCGAGTATGCAAAGAAGATTGGTGTGAAGATCGACGACCTCCTTATCTCCCAGCCCGACACCGGCGAGCAGTCGCTTGAGATCGTAGAATCACTCGTGCGATCGGGCAAGATCGACGTCATCGTCGTTGATTCCGTCGCGGCGCTCACACCCAAAGACGAGATCGAGGGCGATATGGGGCAACAACACGTCGGCAAGCAGGCACGACTCATGTCGCAAGCGCTTCGCAAACTGACCGCTATCGTCGCCAAATCAAAGACTATCGTCATTTTTATCAACCAAATCCGTATGCAAATCGGCGTGATGTTCGGCAATCCCGAGACAACGCCAGGCGGCAAGGCACTTAAGTTTTACACATCTATCCGCATAGACGTGCGGCGAATCGCACAGATAAAGAAGGGGGACGAAGTCATGGGTGGTCGCGTGCGCGTCAAAATCGTCAAAAACAAAGTCGCAGCGCCATTCAAACAGACCGAGTTTGACCTCATGTACAACGAAGGTATATCGCGCGAAGGTGAAATGCTCGCGCTCGGCGAGAAGTTCGGCATCGTTAAGAAATCATCGGGCGGCAGTTACAGTTACGAACCCGAAGGGAAAGAGGAAGTGAAGCTCGGCCGCGGCTACGACGCCGCTCGGCAGTACTTACGGGAGAATAAAAAAGAGGCGAATGAGATTTTGAAAGAGATCAAGGCAAAATTAAAGGAATAGATGAAATTCTTCAGGAAATCCCTAGGTTCGTTAATACTTATCGTTGGGACTCTTGCCGTTTTGGCATATCTAGCGATGTTTGTTGTTATTTTATTTGGCATGGGATTTCGTCTCCCCGATCCAATATCCAATCTGCTTGATACAACATATCCGATAATCTTTTGGCTACTATTTATCGGAGGTGCACTCTTTATTGCGATTGGGCTAAGACGACGGAGGAAAGAGGCAAAAGATAAATCACTTCCAAGAAATTAGGAGAGGACTAAAAGAAAATTAGCAGGGATGAAAAACACGCTTATACAAGTAATTCGGGTCATCTGCTTCATCCTTATATCTATAGGTTTATACCCCTTTATACAACTAGTCCTGTGGCTTTTTTCAGGTGACCTTGATGCTGGGATATTTGTGTTTGCGCTCGAGTCAATCCTACTCTTCATTCTCCCGATTCTTGTAGTTATATTTGTTCATCCTGTGCCGAAGATGGCGGAAGGCATCCCTCCGGCGGAGTTGTCCGCACAAATTGCCGCGGTCCGAAAGAAACAACGCAAATTCAGTTTGGCTCTGATTGCTGGCACGACTTGGCTTGGCCTTTTGTTTTTCTCTCTCATGACTCTTTTCTTTACAGGACTCGCAGGATCAAACGGGCGTGATGTGTATATACTCCCCCTCGCTTTATTTCTGACAATGTTGTTTTTACCTCCCGTGGTCGGTTTTTATATACTCATCCGTAACATAATTAATAGACACAATAAAGCGGCTGAGCAAAAGACAGCGACTCAAGGTGTAGTAGCTGTTCCATGGGTATTGATATTAATTGGGGTTGCTATAACATTTTTGTTCATCTGGGTTGCTGTCTCGGCATTTTTAAATCCTCATCCATAAGAGACCTGTTACGCGGCTACGACGCCGCACGGCAATATCTTCGAGAGAATAAAAAAGAGGCGAATGAGATTTTGAAAGAGATCAAAACGAAGTTGAAGGAAGCATAAAAGAAAAACGGTGCAGCATATGCTGCACCGTTTCGTTTTTCGCGTCACTCTGACGCAAGTTTTGCCGCCTGCGGCACTATCTCTTTGACTCCCCTGAGAAGACATTCCGAACAGATAGGCTTGGCGCCCAGATAAACGATCTTCTCCGGGGCCTCATGTTCGATCGGATGTCCCCATTGGGCACAAATAGGTATTTCATCCATATATACGTCTCCCTCTTAAGATATTATTGCATTGCCGCTATATTTTGGCTACAATGGCGACTTATGGCAATTCTTCAATACAACGAAGCTACGGTTGGAACGTTCATCATTTTAGATGACCAACCGTATGAGGTCCTGGAATCTCGCGTCTTTCGCATGCAGCAAAGGAAGCCGGTCAACGCGACCAAACTGCGCAATCTGATCACCGGCAACGTCGTTCAGCATTCATTTGCCGTATCCGACAAAGTGGAAGAGGCTGAACTGGATAAGAAACAGGTGAAGTATCTCTACACGAACCGCGGCGAGTATTGGTTCTGCGAAGTCAACGACGCCTCGAAGCGCTTCAAGCTCGAACCCTCGCTCTTAGGTGACGGCATCCGCTTCATCAAAGCAAATTCACTCGTTGATGCGCTCGTTTTCGACGAAAAGATCATCGGCATCAAGCTCCCCATCAAAGTAGAGCTCAAGGTGGTCGAAGCGCCGCCCGGCGTCAAAGGCGATACCGCCAAAGGCGCAAGCAAGCAGATCAAACTCGAGACCGGCGCGACCATCAATGCCCCCCTTTTCATCAACGAAGGCGAAGTCATCCGCGTGAATACCGGCAGCGGTGAATACGTAGAACGCGCCTAGATCAATTGTAAGAAAAAACCCCGCCGCAGCGGGTTTTTTCTTATCGTGCGATATACGGAAGAAGTCCTAGGAATCGCGCACGCTTGACCGCAAGCGCTACCTCCTTCTGGACCTTTGCGGAAACGCCGGTGCGCTTGCGCGAGATGATGCGCCCATATGAGTTGAGGAATTTCTTCAGCGTTTCGACATCTTTATAATCCACATAGCGGATGTGGGAGAGATTCGGCGTTGTGTTGGTTGTTTGATGCTCTCGCATGACTTTCTCAAAAAATGGATTTAAATTTTAAAACGGTATGTCCTCCGCGTTTATCTCTTCCTGCGGATACTCTATCGCCTCCGGCATTTTCCCTTCTGCACCACTTGATGCCTCTTTCGTCCGGGGTGCTGCCGATCCAGTGCCCGCAGAACCACTGCCACGCGGACCGAACTGCACGCGATCTGCGACTATCTCGGTACGATACTTTTTCTGTCCATCCTGCCCGTCCCAGCTGCGGGTCTGCATCCTCCCTTCTACCAAAACCGAGCTGCCTTTTTTAAGATACTGCGCGGTGGTCTCCGCCTGACGGCCGAACACCACGACGTTATGAAAATCAGCCTGCTCTTTTTTATTTCCGTCTTTATCTTTGTACACGCGGTTCGTCGCAACGCTGAAACTCGCCACTTGAATGCCCGAGGGAAGCGAGCGGAGCTCCGGATCGCGGGTCAAATTGCCGATGATAATAGCGCGGTTGAGATACATATGAGGTTATTCTACCACCAATTCTTCGATGGTCTTGTCGATCTCGGCTTCGGTCATCGTGGGAGTCGTTTTCCCTTCTGGTTTCTGCGTCTCGCGCTTCGGAGCGTCTTTGCGCCAGAACGCGGGTTTGGCCGGGAACTTCGCCTCACGATCGGTTTTGACGATCAAAAATCGCACGATGCCGCCCTCATGCTCAACATCGGTCTTTATATCCGCGAGCGTATCCGAACCGGATTCAAATTTCACCCACCCGAAGTAGGCACTTGAGTATTTCTCATTCTTGCCTCCCAGAGGCTTGGTAAGAACATACGAGAGCTGCCTGAATTTAGGAAATTCTTCGGAAAGAATGTACGCCCCTTTTTTCTCTACGATAGCGCGTATGCGGGTCGCCTGTTCAGCGACTTTCTCTTCGGAGATAGTGGGCGAAACCAAAAAAGCGAGCTCGTAGACTCGCACCGGCGCCTTGTCCTCTTCGTTCCCTTCAGTCATAGGTTCTAAAGCCTAGCATATCAAATACTTTGAATCAAGAAGCGCTCTGGCCTTAAAGGCCGAAGAACTTCCCGGCATTCGCCGCCACATGTGTCCGTACATTCTCGGCTGGCATTCCCTTTACGGCAGCCAATCGTTCGACGACATAGGCCACGAAGCGCGGCTCATTGCGTTTGCCCCGGTGGGGCTCGGGCGCAACATAGGGCGCGTCGGTTTCGGACATGATCCGATCGAGTGGGAGGAACTTTATCACCTCGTCATAATTGTGCGTGAACGTGATAACTCCGGTAAAAGAAAAAGAACATCCTAACTCCAGAAATGGTTTTGCGTCCTCAAGTGTCCCTGCGAAGAAATGCAGATTGGCCGGAACGCGCGCGTTGGCTTTAAGCAGCGCGTAGGCATCCGCGTACGCATTCCGGATGTGCAACATCAGCGGCTTTTCTAGCTCATTGGCAAGCTGTATCTGCTGCAGAAATATTTCCTGCTGGCGCACCTTCGTATCAGGCTCAAGCCGGAAATAATCGAGGCCGCACTCTCCAATAGCGACCACTTTTTTATCCGCCGCCATCGAACGATAGAGATCCATATCGAAAACTTCCTCACGGGAAGTGAATTCCGCACCGCCCTCACCCAATTCGTTGGTGTCGTGAAAAGACTTAGCCGTATGGATCGGGTGGAGACCCACCGCGGCAAAAAGCCCGTCATAGGTGCGCGCGAGGGTGAGAGCAGTGTGAGAGGTAGCGGCTTGCGTACCGACATTGATGGCCCAGACACCGGCTTCAAGCGTTCGGCGTATAACCCGCTCGCGGTCCGGCTCAAAAGCGGCAAAGTTGAGGTGCGTATGGACGTCTACATAGTCGGGTTTCATACAGGAATGATAGCACGAGGAAAGCTACTTCTTCCCTCTGCCTCCCTTCTTCCACGGAGCATTGGCAAGGAACGGACCATAGAGATCCTCCTCAAGGGGAATATCGAGTGTCTTCGTCTTGTCGCGAGGGCGAAAGGGTTTATTCGTGAATCTCAAAAAAGAAACGTCTGTGATAAGCGCGAGCGGCGTGCATTCGCTCCCCTCGCCCATCACTACCACAGCAGCCGCAGCGAGCGAGTCTACATAATTCGCCTGAGAGAATTTGAACGTCCGTCCAAAGAGGTCCGGTTCATGACGATAATCATGCAAAGGCTCGAATCCAAAGCTCCCGAGCGAGATACCGACGACGCCGCGCCGCAGCGGTATCGTGTGCGAGTCGGTGATGAGCACGCCACATTCTTTCACTTTGTAGGTCTTCCGCAGCCAGCGCTGGATATCGGCAGCGACACCATTCGAATCTTTTGGCCATAATATATAGTACCCGTTCGCGTTGGACTCATCTATTCCTGATGACGGAATGAAAATGTTTTCCTTAAGGGTATGCATGACATATCCTCCCGGCACAAAATCGCGGGAAAGATACGCATCGGCCTCTTCGATGATGAGCTCGTCTTTTTTGCGCGATATGATCGGTAAGCATCGCCCTTGCGCAATAGCGACGACTTTCGAAGTTACAACAAAAATGCTCTTTTCGGGAAGACGTTTCAGTGACGCGCGGATAACTGCCCGCAAGTCATCTTTCGGCGGCAAAAGGCGCCTGGTCTTTATAGGCTTTATCACCATTACCGCGATACTGTAACACTACTCTTTGCGTGGGAAAAGCGGAGTGTCCGGAGATTTATGATTGGATAATAAATCCTTTATTTTCTTTGCTGTCACTGGCATAAAAGGTAAGAGAAGGTCAGAAATCAATTTTAGATCGTAGAGAAGAAATTGAATTTCAGTCTTTGCTTGGGAATAATTAATTTTAATCTTTTTGAAGGGTTGATTTGATTGTATTGAACGGTCAGCCCAAGAAATAACATCCCAAATCGAACTTATTGCCTCTGAGAGATTGCATATTTCCATTGCTTTCCTATATTTCTTAACGAAAACATCATTCTCGTTTCTCGTAAGATTCTGATCAGAAAGAATATTATAATTACTTGCCATCTTCATGACGCGACTGACGAGATTCCCGATACCATTCGCTAAGTTCGCGTTGTACCATTCCTTCAATTTCTCTTTTGAAACTGCGGTGTCTTCGAAGGGATGGAACTCGCGAAGCACGAAGTAGCGCAACGCTTCAGTTCCATATTCTTTCACGATATCGAGCGGATCTACGACATTCCCCAGCGCTTTGGACATTTTCATCCCGCCGTCGCCGAGAACAAAACCGTCGACGATGATCTGGTAGGTAGGAGACAAATCTGCAGCCATAAGCATCGCCTGCCACATCAGTCCCTGGAATCTCGTATTATCCTTGCCACAGTACTGCGTCGGCGTACCCTCCACCCAAAATCTCTTGAAATCCCCTTTTTCGTCCGGCCAGCCAAGCGTCGAGACATAGTTGACCAGCGCATCGAACCAGACATACATCACCTGCTCGGAATCGTCGGGGACTGGAATACCCCACGGCAATTTCGATTTAAGGCGTGAGATGCTGAAATCCTTGAGCCCGCGCTTGATGAACTCGCGCAATTCGTTGAGACGATAGGAAGGGACGACAAAATCAGGATGAGCGTCATAAAACGCGAGGAGTTTGTCCCCGAAGACGCTCAATTTGAAGAAATAATTCTCTTCGTTGATGATTTCGGGGACGCGGTCATGGATCGGACATTTCCCATTGACGAGCTCGCTGTCGGTCTTCTCTTCCT
Source organism: uncultured Candidatus Saccharibacteria bacterium (assembly GCA_964617735.1). Classification (GTDB taxonomy): domain Bacteria; phylum Patescibacteriota; class Minisyncoccia; order Phycocordibacterales; family DSPV01; genus 2-02-FULL-46-13. The sequence continues at coordinate 21,528 of CAZTXT010000001.1, forward strand.
CGCAACCGATGCAGTATTTCGCTTGGTAATTCTTTTTGTAAACATATCCGTTCTGGTCGCACCGCCGCCAAAATTCCTGTGCGGCTTTTATATGATGGGCATCGGTCGTGCGAATGTAGTGAGCGTCTTCTGACACACCGAGTTTCTGAAGCGTCTTTCGGTAGAGCGTGGCATATTCATCGACGAATTGCTGCACCTCCTTTCCTGCTTTTTGCGCCGCCTCGAATATCTTCATGCCATGCTCGTCGGTTCCGGTGTTGAAAAAAACTTCAAAACCAAGCGACTTCCGGTAGCGCGCAACGGCATCCGCGCGAATGATCTCCGTCGCATGCCCCAAATGCAGCGGTGCATTCACATATGGAAGCGTGGTCGTGATATAGAACGAGCGCGAAGCGCCTGTCTCACCTTTTTTCTTCATATACGTTACCCGGCCGCCTTATTGGTCCGCGCGATCTTCGATCGCTGCACGTCATTGAGCAATTCAACCAAAACCGCCGCGATCGGCACAGAGATGAGCACGCCCAACACGCCCGCGAGCTCGAACCCAGCGATAAGCGCCAAGATGACCAGGATCGGCGGGATGCCAACGATCTTCTTCACGACGAGTGGATAGATAAGATGATTCTCAAATTGATGGATGAGCAGATAGAATCCGACGACCAGAAGCCCTTTCGCAAGCCCTCCGTCCGCCAAAGCGATCAGGGTGCTCGGTATCGCCGAAAGGATAGGCCCGAAAACGGGGATGATCTCAAACATCGCGGCAAGTATCGCCAAGAGGAGCGCGTTGCGGATACCTAATACCGACAAGCCCAGAAAGACCAGGATGCCGATCAAAAGTCCGAGCAGAAGCTGTCCCTGCAGCCAGCGCCCGATCTTTACATGTGAGCGATGCCAGAGGTCGAGGATATATTCTTCCGAACGCGCCGGCAGAACGATGCGTAAAAACTGACCGATACCGTCTTCTTGCACCGCCAGATAGAAGGAGAGCACCAAAATGAGGACAAAGCTCAAAACACCGCCAAAGAGGTTCGAGATAGTCTGCACAAATCCTTGGGACGTGCTGATGAATGCGCTGTTGAATTCCCCGATGAGATCGCTGAACGAGAATCCTTGGGTCAATCCGAAGTTCTCAACCACCGGCGAGGCGGTAGACATTTCCCCCTTGAACGGATTCCAAATGCTCACCGAATCAAGATAGGCTGGCAGTTTTCCCAAAAGATCGGAGAGGTCGGAGATCAAAGACGGCAAGAAGAAATAAAAGAGTCCTGCAAGGATCAAGAGCAGTAAAAGATAGATAACGATGACGGCAAGGATCCGCGGGAAACGGCGCTTACAAAGCCATATGATAAGGGGCTCGATGGCAGAAGCGATGACGAGCGCAGTGAGGATGACAACGACTAGATCGCGCATGAAGTACAAGAACCAGACCACCAAGAGGATGACGACTGTCTTGATGATGGTCGATGACGAGATCGTGATGTTGAATTCCCTTCCGGATTCCATAAGTCCTATGGTAATACGTTATCTCTATAATGCAAAGGTTAGACTGCCAAGAGAGGCAGAAATTCGCCGGCGTCTTTGAAACGCCCGACGAGCGTAAAATTGAGATGCGGGCTCACGAACACTTCGTTCGCGAGCTCCCGCAGATCATTGGCTTTCACTTTCGAAATAAGATCGCGGGTTTCATCGGGAGTCCGGATCGGTTTGCGTAGGATTTCCTGATAGCCGTAGATATCGGCGAGAGCGTCCGACGTCTCGAGCGAAAGATACATCGTACCGATGAGGTGTTCTTTCGCTTTTTTAAGTTCCTCAGCAGAGACTTCCTCGTTTTTAAGCCGCTGCATCTCGCCTAAAACCGCGGCGAGCACATCTTTGACCCGACGCTGATCCACGCCTGCGGCGACCTGAAAATATCCGTGATCCGTGAAGGAATCGTTCGATGCCCCGACATAGTACGCGGCACCCATCTCATCGCGCACTTTCTGGAACAACCGCGAGCTCATCCCGCCGCCGAGCACCGCAGAGAGCACGCGCAGGATCGGATTGCGGGGATCATAGACATCGAACGTCCGAACGCCCACCACGAAGTGCGCTTGATCGGTCTCTTTGTGGAAGATGCGCGCAGCTGGCGACGCTTGCTGCTCAACGACCTTTTCTTTCTGGCCTTTAGCGCCCTGCCGCGCTACTGAAAAGGTGTCGGTCACTTTCTCAAGCGCCTGCGCTGCATCGATATTCCCCGCGATCACGACGACAGTCGAATCGGCGACATAATGTTGACTGCGATAGTCGATGAGCTGCTGCCGCGTGAATGAACTCACGATCTCTTTAGTGCCGGCGATATCCCAGCCAGCGGGCGTATCACCATACAAGAGCGATGAGAACAGCTCCTGCACTTTTCGCTGGGGGAGATCCTCGTACATATTGATCTCTTCGATGACGACACCTTTCTCTTTCTGCACGTCGGCTTCGGGAAGTTTCGAGTGCAGGTAGATGTCGGAGACAACATCGAGCGCGGTATCGAAATGCTTAAAGGCGCATTTGGCGAAATAGCCGGTGAACTCATGTGAGGTGAACGCATTATACTGCGCGCCCAAAGTATCAAGCTCCCGCGTGATGTCGAGCGCACTCTTGCGCTTCTCGGTTCCCTTGAAGCACATGTGCTCGAGGAAATGTGAAATACCGTTTATCTCTTTACGCTCATATTTCGAGCCTGCTTCGACGAGAACCATCACAGTTACGGTCGGATGGTCTTTGATAGGCGCGATGACGACCCTCAAGCCGCTCGGCAAAACTGTTTTAGAGAATGTCATGCATGCACAGTGTATCATAAAAAGCGTGCTCCCGCTTCATAATACTAAAGTCCCGCTCTCATACGAGAGCGGGGTGGACCAACTAAAATTTACAGCGAACGCCAGAAACTCGGTATGCTGCGGCGGCGCCTGAATGTAAGCGGCACTGGATTGGTCGAGACATCATTCCATGAATCTCTCAAGGCTCTGAAAAAGAACCTTCCCTTCTCAAACTCCACACGATCAAATATTTTGAAGTGACTCGGCGGATCGAAGGTTAGATGCCAGACCTCCCCCTTAAAGGATGCAAGCGGAGAGCGGCAATGCGAAACCGATTTCCTACGCATCGGCGAGAGTGCACGGAGATTCTCTTGGTTCGACCCTCGTGCAGGGGAGATCCCGATGACGACGCATGGTCCGCAAAAAGACTCTCCCCTGTGTAGGGAGCCGTCCATGCTCACCTTACCAAACTGATTGAAGACATTACAGAATATCTTCTCGAGCTGTGGCTCCTCCTGCGGTTTTGGAATATACTCTCCGACCTTCCATGTAAAGATGATGCCGCAGATAATGCGATCTGCTCTCACTGGAGACGTTTTGTGATCGTACTGCGCTTCCTCTGGCAACAAGCGCTGACGGGCAGTCAATTTCTTCTTCATTCGTTCCTTTCTAGCCCTAAGGCAAGGTTTATCTGTCGGCATTTAATCACAGCGATACACCTCCGGTCAATCCATATGCTATAGTATGGTCTACCATGCGCTTGAAGAAGTTGCTGTTCAACCTTCCCGTCGTGACCGCCTGCATCGTGGGGCTTATACTCGGCTGGTTCGCGCATCACCTCATCGAAGATTCTATACAGCCAACGCCGCGCGGCTCGATCTTGCGCCTGAAGAATACGGGTTACCGTTTTATAGACCCGATGATCACCTGCGACATCGGTCCCGAATCGTCGTTTCCCGAGCTCGTGCCGACTAAAAAAGCCCTCAATGATATCGTCTCGCAAGCGATCCGGTCGGGAAGGGCCAACCACGTATCAGTCTATCTGCGTTCATCCAAAGTCGGCCGATGGTTCGAGATCAATGGAGACACGACATATGCACCCGCAAGCTTGCTCAAGGTGCTCATCATGATGGCCTATTTCAAAGAAGCATCGGATGCACCCGCCATCCTCGAGAAAATGATACCGTTCGAGGGCGAATCCGGCGCCGGAGTGGAAAAAGCTCAAGCGGAAACTCCGCAACTCCAAATTGGTAAGCAATACTCGATCGAAAAGATCATCGAACAGATGATCATCTACTCCGACAACGGCGCGTTGAACACGCTCGTCGATAACTTCGACGAAAAAACGCTGGACGATCTTAAACAGATCTTCTCCGATCTCAACATCCCCTCCGTCTTAACCCAAGATGAATCCAAGCTCAACGTCATGTCGGTGTCGAGCTACAGCATGATCTTCCGCGTGCTCTTCAATGCCAGCTACCTCGACCGCGAATACTCCGAGCGCGCCCTCGAGTTGCTCTCCCGCACCAACTACACCGATGGCATCGTCAAAGGAGTACCTCCGAACCTGCCGGTCGCACACAAGTTCGGCGTCAAAAATCTACCGGCCGATGCAACAGGCAATCCGGTCTCCGAATTGCATGACTGCGGCATCGTCTACTATCCCAATCGTCCCTATCTTCTGTGCGTGATGACTGAAGGAAACGACCTCGACGCCCTCCAGAGCCTCATTCAAGACATATCGAAAGCGGCGTATCAAAATCTCGATATCTTCTTCTCTCATTCCTAAAGATCCTTGAGCGCGTGGAAATGGGCAGGAAGCTCCTCGAGTGCAACACGCTGCTGTTCTCCCGAATCGCGATCGCGGACGGTCACCGTGTCATCTTTTTCTATCGTATCGAAATCAACGGTGACACAGTAGGGCGTGCCGATCTCATCCTGCCTTCGATAGCGCTTGCCGATGTTGCCGTTGTCATCGAACTCAACGCGGCCGAGTTCTTTCTTGAGCATCGCATAAATCCCCTTTGCTTTCTCCACGAGCTTCGGTTTGTTGCGCAAAAGCGGAAACACCGCGACCTTCACCGGCGCGATCGTGGGCGAGAGTTTAAGTACCGTGCGTTTCTCTCCGCTAAGCTCATCTTCAGTGTAGGCGCTATCGAGCACCGCAAGAACGCTCCGGTCGAGGCCGAACGACGGCTCTATGCAATGCGGAATGAAACGCTCTTTCGTCGGCTCATCAGTGAATGATAAATCAACGCCGCTTGCGGCTGAATGGGCCATGAGATCGAAGTCAGTGCGGTACGCCAGACCATACAATTCTTTCTTGCCGAACGGGAATTCGTACTCGAAATCGATGGTTCTCTTTGAATAGTGCGCCCGTTCATTCTCGGGAACTTCGAGTTCGGAAACATTCGCGACGGCAATGCCGATATCTCTGATGAACGCATGCATCTCCAGTCTAAATTCCTCGAAAGTCTTCTCCCAAAGCTTGGGGTGCACGAAATACTCGATCTCCATCTGCTCGAACTCGCGTGCGCGGAACGTGAAGTCGCGCGGGGCGATCTCATTGCGGAAAGCCTTGCCGATCTGCGCAAGCCCGAATGGCAATGCTGGGTGGAAAGAGTCTACGATATTCTTGAAATTAACGAACATTCCTTGCGCGGTCTCGGGACGCAGGTAAGAAACGGCGTTCTCCCCTTCTTCAGCCCCGACGTGGGTCTTGAACATCATATTGAAGGTGCGTTCAGAAGAAAGTTTGCCGCCACAGTCCGGACATTTAGTTTTATGCTCAAGTTGATCGGCACGGAATCGGTGGCCACACTTCTGGCACTCCACCAGAGGATCGGTAAAACCCGATACATGACCCGACGCTTTCCACACCTCCTGTCGCATCAAAATAGCGGCGTCCACACCGTACATATCCTCACGGGAGTCAACAAAACGTTTCCACCACAGGCGTTTAATATTGTTCTTGAGCGCAACACCCAAAGGCCCATAATCCCACATGCCGGCGAGCCCGCCATAGATTTCAGAGCCCGGATAGATGAATCCTCTCCGTTTGGCCAGCGAAACTATTTTATCTAAAGAATTGCTCATGTGATGCACACTCTACCTCTATGACATTTTTTCGCAATCACTGCTGGACTTCACCGACGCTACCACCCTGATTTCCTCCATCTTCGATACGGGTCGTAACCGGCCGTGCACTCGCTTTTATCTGGGCACCGCTAAAGCGATCGGTAGCAATGATCGTCGAATCACCCAATAGATTCGGCGTTTGTCCGTGTTGGCTTAGGCTCGGCACGAACGAGACCTGGAACGAGACTTCGCGCGGCGGGGTCGAGAAGCCGCTTCCTGCGCGGATATCGCCCGCATCCCACGTTACCTGACGCGACGAGGGATCAAAGGTCACTTCGCCGGAAGGGCTTACGTTTCCCAGCCACGTGATATAGCCGGGCAATTCGGCCTGAACCTCGGCGCCAGACACATCGTTGAGCGTATTGGTGACTGACCAGACAATCGTGTAGGTCGTATTCTGGTCCGCCTTCGGAGGGATCGGCCCCTGATTGGAGAAGGGTCCAGTGTAATAGAGGCTCCGGCCGGTGAGCGCAAGGTTGGATGAGAGACGAATCTTGCGCGATGCGCCCGAAACGATCTCTTCGGGCACATTGGCATCGGAGAGTCGGCGCGCGCGTACGCTAACGTCGACAGAAAGCTCATTACCGCGAGTCCCTGAATAGATGAGCGAGCTGACCGGCAGCGAGGCGAACGTGAAGGACACCACGCCGCTCTCTCCCGGCTCGATGACTGCAAATTGATCCGATACACTCTTATCCCAGAGCACCACATTGTCTACGGAGCGATAGAAGCCATCGGAGGTATCCACTGCTTGGCGATTGAGCGTATCACCGGAGAGCTTCGCTTGGATCTCGAGGTCGGCGATGCGGCTGGGGAGGTTGTTGGCCCATGCGATCTGCGCGCGCGTCGCCTGTCCTGCGGGCATCGCAAACGGGTCGGCGCTCGAACCGTCGAGAGTAAGGGCGACGCTCACAAATGGTTTTTTGAGCGCGATGACCTGACTGTTCGTAAGAAAAACCGTCCCGATGACTTTGGCGTCCTGCTTGCTCGGCAGACCGAGGTTGAATCTGAAATTCCTGTCTTCCCCTTCCTGGCCTTCGAGCGTGCCGCGGATGTGGATGACGCGCCGATCGGCAGGGCGCAGATCGCCGAGGAGAAAGATATTATTCGAATAGGTCGGAGCGGGCGATGCAGCAGAGAATGTGAACCCGAACGGATAATCGGCCTTCAGCATAAGGCCGCTCACAACACTCGCCGAGTTTGAAACGACCTCGATCGAAAAATCTATCTCATGTCCGCTGACCGCCTCTTTGACAGCATCCACCTTCATACTGACCGGCGAACTTGAAATGACCACATCGTAACTCTCTTCTTTGAAATAGGTCGCGCTCGAATCTTTAACACGATATTCGACGGATATTTGAATGTGTTCAACCGTATTGGCTTCGCCGAAAAGCAACGCTCGCTTGCTGCGGGTGACGACGGTCCCCGCCGCGATATTCCCCAGCGACTCCGACTCCCGCGGAAAATCTTTCTCTTCGGCATCCGCCGTATGCGTCCCCGGAGGGTATTCGATAAGCAGGGTTGCATCTTCAAGATCGACATTGTTTTGATTGGCGATGGAGAGCTCGAATGAAAGCGGCTCGCCAGCGCCGATTGACGAAGGACCGGAAACCGAGATGGAGACGTTGTTGGTCGAGATATTATTGATGCCGCCGAAAAAGATGAACACGCCGATAGAAAGCGACAGAACAAAAAATGCCACCGCTCCCCAGATTATCTTTTTCATGACCGACTTTTGTATCGTGAACACTTTGCTCATCCGTGAAGGAATCTCTGGCTCGTTACGCCAATCCGTTGATGCTCCAATCGAGTCTTGGCTTTGAATCCCTCCCGGCAAATCCTGTTTTTCTGAAAAAGCAGCGCTGGGTGTTTCGCGTTTATAGAGGCTCTTTCGGAGCTTATCGAGTTTATCGAACGACAACCGTGATTTTTTGGGCTCTTGCTCCGGCATTCTCAAAATAATACCACATTTCTGCCGCCAATCTCGAGACAGCCCCCTACAGCTGGCTTGCTTTGAGCGACTCGTTGACCGAGCGCACCAAGTCACGCCGATTATGCAGCGCGGTATCCAACAGATGCTCACCCCACGCTTCGGTAGCGAGCGCTTTGGTATAGGAGGGTGAACTCCCGACATAGCCGAGGCAATAGAGGATGCGCAGAACGAAAATCAGCTCGACTTCGGCCACCGAAGCAAGCGGCGCGCGGGCAAGGAATCCGAACCCTTCAGAGAGCACCGCGAAAAGATCAGGGTTCTTCTCTTCTCCGTGAAGCATCCGGCGCAGCAGAGAAAAAATGCGCGCGAGGATGATAAGCCGCGGGCGCTCTGACTGGAAATCCTTGAAAAGGTTCTCATGGAGAGCAGCGTTGACGATGCGCCAGCCGGCGCGGCCGCGCACGAGATTGACGGTCGACAACGAGTACGGCTGCAAGCTGTAGCGCAATTTCGATTTTATCTCGCGCAAACCCTGCGCGACTGCGCGCAGCAAACCAAACTCCTGCGTGTAGAGCAGAACCTGCCGGTCTGCCTCACCCAAAGGCAGTCCTCCCAACACAAAACTTTTTGTCTCGTAGATATGATGCATTACATCTCCTCGCGTACCGTTGCCGCCGCAATCTTTTCTCCGGAGAGTTCGAGCACTGCATCCAAAACGCTGGGAAGTTCGAGGACTCCGTCGCGTGCAGTAAAATGACCTTTCTTGTGCTCGACGATAAGACTGCCGCCGAGCTGTTCGTGGAATGAGCGGCCCAGGGCGAGCGGAACGCTCGTATCATTATCGGAGAGAATTGAGACAAATGAATGGCAGTGGCGCTTAGCGCCGGTAACGTCGAAGGGTAATGTCGAGAATTCCGCTATCTCGGGTTCTTTACTATCTCCTGAAAAACCGCCGACGAACACACACCCTCCCACGCGCGTGCCGTCAAAAAGAGTGCTTAGGTACCGTGCAACCGCGATGCAGCCGAGGCTGTGCGCGACAAAATAAGTATCACGATCGGGAAGCACGACTGCCTTCTGCAGTGCCTCGATCCATTCGTCTACTTTCGGATGAGCCGCGTTGGGCATCGCAAGGGCGAAGACGGTAAAACCATACCGCCCAAGCTCACGCTTAAGCCACGGGAACCAATGATTCTCGGGATTGCCATCCCAGCCGTGGACGAGGAATACGCGCTTCGTATGCTCCATAGGAATAATGGTAGCAGAAAGAAAACATCAACGCACCCAAGCTCGAGCTTTAAAATTATGAACAACCAGCGCCTGGGCTTGGGGCCCAGGCGCTGGTTGATTTATCCGCGCTAAGAGATTTACCCGTTAAATCGCAACGCGATTTGGTCGGGATTTAGCGAGTGACAGAAATATCTGCGGAAGCTGGAGGCTTCTGCGTACTAGGTGCAAAGATAGTGACACGACCCGCTGAATCTACTCCGGCAGTGTATCCCGTAGTATATGTTGCGTTGCATGTAGCAACAGAGCCACCTGTAACAGTTGGGTCTACAGGGAGAGCAGGGAGATAAGTAGTGACGAGCGCTGGGCAGAGGTCAACCTTTGCGGTACCACTGAGACCTGTTATCGTACATGGGGTTGCCACAGGACATGCGGCAACTGTGAGGCCAGCTGGCAAATCTCCTTTGTGGTCAGAAGAATACTGTCCAATTGCATTAAGAATTGCGTTTACGTTTGCCTCGCGCTGACTGTTATTCGCCTGCGCAAACTGACGAGCGGGATTGATCGCAACCAATACCACTGCCGCCAGGATGGCAATGATTCCGATGACAACGAGAATTTCAATGAGTGTAAAACCTTTATTTTTATTTTTCTTCATAATTTCATTATTAAACCTTTAAAACAACGATATTCGACCTCGTTTATGTGCCTATTTAAGACAAGTGCTGTTTTACCATGAAGCGCGACAAATGGCAATTGACAAAGATATCTAGGGTGTTGGAGTTTCCTTCCAGCTTATGATGTTTCCGTTAGTGGTACCGACAACCACTTCAAGATTGGTAGTCGCTGCGCTCGTGCTTGCCGTAGTTTTTATCAAACTATTCCCTGCCGAAGGAGTATTCGGAGTGATGGAATAAATCCCGCACGTCGCTGATCCTATGTGAACGATCTTCCAGTTAGTAGACGAGATCGTAAGAGTCGGATCATTTACCACTGCCACAATAGCAGACTGCAGACATCCTTGGGCAAGCGCATCGCTTGCATCCTTTCTCTCTAAATCCAAGAACATGAATCGCTGGGCTAAACCGCGATTAGCCAAGGAAAGAACTGCGGCCATGAGCACGATGCCCAAGATGATCACCGAGATAAGCGCGACAAACCCGCCTTGTTCATTTTTAGTAGGCATAGATATAGCGTGTGTTGGGGCCGAAGTGTACTCCGTTCGCATCGAACTCAACGGAGAGTGAGCGCGGAACTCCTCCAGCAGGTGAAGTATGACGAACACTAAAATTCGAAAACGTGACTCGGGAAGCTGTTAGCGGGAGCCATGTTATACCGCCATCTTTTGAGACTTCAATACTATTTTGAGTTAAAACACCCTGACGTAATGAGATTTTGGGGCCGGTAGTGCAATCTGGCCCTGCAGTACGAACGATAAGAGTGTTTCCAGAAAAACCTGCGCTAGGTGTACAAATTTCCACAAGGGAAGAAAGCGCCCATGCGACCTTGCGCGAGACAAAAGCCGATTCCCCATCTGTCGTTGTGCGCAGTGATAATTTATCGGCACCAGTTATCAGCGGATACGAAGTAACGATCACACCGGTGAGGATGATACCGAACAAAGCGATATAGACTAATGTTTCGATCAGGGTAAAACCCTTAATAGAAGACCTCATTTTATTTAGTTCTCGATAATCTTGAAGATGTTGCTTGGAGGAGGAACTGGTACGGTTGTTCCACTAATTGTATTACTATTCCAAGATTTATGACCTACCCTTGTCGTTGTATACCTGAAGATTACAACGCATGCGTATGGAGCAACTGCGTTTGGCGTACAGGAACTTGAAACTGGAATTGCTGTAACTGAAATAGTTGACGGTGATGGATTTGGGGTTGGCATGAGAGTAACAGGCTGAGGTGATGCTCCTGCAGCCATAGTTACTGTTACACTTAGATCAAATGGTGCCCCACCATTACTTATGGCGACATCAGGTAAATTATTAGGAAGTGTATAAGAGAATGGTACCGGATCAGCAACAGTCATACTAAAGGTAGTAGTCTTTGCCGGGGATGCACCATTTACTGTTATCGTTCGTGTGCCGAGAGTAGCTCCCGCCGACGCAGTATACGTAAAGGTGACTGTACATGTGTATGGGGCAACAGTAGTTGGCGTGCACGACTCAGAAGCTGGGACCGAAGTGAATGCAACTCCTGGTGCTAGATTTGACGGAGTCAATGTAACTAACTGCGGAGAACCTAACGCCGCCGTCTGTGTAACAGTTACAATGTTTGTGAACGATCCTACACCTCGGTAAACAGTACCAGAACTCGGAGCGGGTGAATTAAGTGAATAATCAAACGGAGCCGGATTTACGACTAAATTAAACTGGGTCGTCTGTGCTCCTCCAGAAACCGTGATCGTATAATTTCCCACCGGCGTAGTCGGATAGGTGGTCGCGATAGTCAGCTGACTTGAGCAGGTCGGCGTGCATGGATTATTGGTAAACGTTGCTGATGCGCCCGCAGGAAGTCCGGATGCGTTGAGCACAACGTCGGATGGGGCGCCGAAGGTAAGCGTGCGCGTGATTGTATTACTACCAGACGAGCCTTGTGTTACGGCGATATTTCCGCCATTTGAGAGCGTGTAGCCAAATCCGGCAGAATACAGAACATAGAATGCAACGTTTCCTTGATTGGCATGGGTTGCATAAACGAGATCCTTAGATGAATCGATCCCGACGGTTGTAAAAGGTTCTGTATATACTCCATAGGGAGCGGTAGAAGGTCTGACGATAGAGCTCGGGTCAGAGACGTTCAGAACACGGAGCGCGTTGCTCGTCGCCAAGAACGCAAATCCTCCGGCAACCGCAACATCATTGATATCTTCGTTATAGGGCACAATCGTGCTGTTGGCGTGGCAGGTACCGCAGACGGTAGGAGAGCGCGGATCTGATATATCAACAACATAAAAGTTCGGGCTCGCACCGCTCCCCAAACCTACATACGCATAATTACCCAACACTGAAAGTGCTAGTCCGTACTGATTCCCTGCAGGATTGAACGTACCGACCGTTGGCACAGGAGCTGCTACAACGGCAGGCGAAGTTACGTCGATAATCTCAACTTCAGGAGAACCAGAACTACTCGAGATCGCAAGATACGCGAGCGTCCGAGTGCCGAGCCCAGGAACGATTTGCTCCCGCACAACGATCTTATAGATATTGTGATTGATATCGTAGGTACCGAGCAATGTAGGACCCAACGGAGAACCGGAACCGGATGCATTGTGTACATCGTAAACGAGGAGTTCGGGATTGCTGACATTGTAGCCGATTCCGACGTATAATCTTCCATTGTAGAAATAAAGAGTTCCTCCGCCATTACCCGGAGTAGAAGGGGGGAAACTGATCACCGTAGGAGACGGATGCGGAATGACCGTCATCGCATTCGTCATGTCGATTATCTGAAGTTGATTTGAGGCTGCATCATTGCCTACATAGTTGTAGGCGTAGGTAATACCACTCGCGGCATTTCGAGCAACCTCGATCGCACTGTATTGCATCTCTCCTTCATTCTCTCGATCGCCGTCCACGATATCATTGGCGGGTGTAATCGGGGGATAGGAAGGCAAATTTCTTCCATCTTCCGCGATAATGTCAGGCTTTCCAACCGCGTTGCCGCCGCTCGCTATATAGAGAATGCTGTTCTGCAGATCAAAATCATTGGTATCCACGTTACCGAGATGACTGCGACTGACTTGGGTCAACAGTTCCGGATCATGCCAATCATTCCCTGGCGTCGGAGGAAAGGGGTTGCAACCGCCACCCATGGCCTTTGCAACAGCGATGTTCGCCACGAGCGTAGAGAAATTGAAGTACTGCGCGCGATTTTTTTCTGATGTCCAATTCGAATTATCGCCAACCAATTTCATGCACGGCGAAACATCACCGATAGTGGTGTTCATGCTATAGATATCAGAAGTTGTGGCTTGCACAGTACCCGCCTGATTCCACAGAACCGCGGTCGCGACCGTTGAGGAACCGAGATCGCTCTCTATCCGGTACATACCGTGATTGGTGAGGTTCGAATCCAAGCTTGAGCTCTGGCCACCGAACGAGACCAGCGTAGCTCCGGTGATAAAGAAAATAGCTAGAGCAAATGCGATGAGCAACTCCAATGTGGCAATTCCCCGCTGTTTGTGATGTTTCTGAACCATAAATATCACCATTCAATACGCCCCTCGCTATTAATGTCAATAGTGTAGGATTGCCCGCTTTGTGTGAGTGTTACGGTGCCCGCACCAGAATAGGCACTCCCGGACAATCGATCAAATACAAGTGTTGTCGGGCTTGGAGATACCGTGATAGCCGAATTCCGCGGAGTACTCCTTTGATTGACACCCGGGTAAGTGTCCCCTTCGAACGCGATAATGTTGGATGAGTCGATGTAGACACCCTGCCTCATCTGATCGACGTTGGCGAGTGCGCGAGCACGAGCACCGAGCAGCATTTGCACGATTAAGTCACGCTCACTAGAAACCGTTGAGCGATTTATAGAATTTAAACTAAGAATAGCAGTGGCACCTGCAAGTAAGATAAAGACTCCTAGTACTACCAATACTTCAATGAGCGTGAAGCCTTTATTAAGCCAAAGGGTGTGGCTTTTAGCGTGAAAGGTGTTGGGTAATTTCATAGATCGGGGTGATAACAGAAACGGCGACGAATCCGACGATAAGGCCCATGAAGATCATCAGCACCGGCTCGATGGAGCTCGAGAGATTCTTCACGGCATCATCCACTTCGGCCTCATAGTGCTCCGAGAGATACATGAGCGAGTCGGAGAGCGTGCCCGATGCCTCGCCGATCGAGATCATGTGGCAGACAATGTCGGGAAAGAGCTTAGGCTCGGTCTCAAGATACGTCGAGATGCGCTCGCCTTTGACGATGCGCTCGCGCAGCTCGATGCACTCTTCCTTATACACCGGGTTCGCGGTCGAATCGCTCGTTACCGTCGCCGCTTCGACGACGTTGAAACCGCTGCGCAACAGCAAGCTAAGCGTGCGGGAGAAATTCGCCATGTTGTAATCCTGCACGAGCCTGCCGAGAAGTGGCACGCGCAGTATGGTCCGCGCCACAAAGTAGCGGAAGGTTTTGTTGGCCCGGAGCAAAAAGAAGAACCCTGCAGCGGCAATGATAAGGCCGATCAAGGTATAGATGCCCCAATGGCGCAAGAAATTGCTGATGAACAAAAGCGTCACCGTGGTAAAAGGCAAGCTGACATTGAGGCTTGCGAAGATCGGCATGACCTTCGGGAATATATAGACCGTGAGCAGGGTTGAGATGCCGATGGTTGCGAGCGTTATGAACGCGGGATAGACCAACGCGCCGATGACTTTGCGCCGGAGTGCATAGCGCTTTTGCAGTTCCTCGGAGAGATACACGAGATTGTTGCTCAAACTGCCGCTCATCTCGCCGACGCGAATGACGTTTATCGCGAAATCGCCGAAGCTCTCCTTAAAGCGCGCGAGTCCCGAAGAGAGCGGGCGTCCATTCGACACATCGTCGATGACGACTTCCAAAATCTTCTTCTTCGACTTTGCCTTCGTCTGTTTTTGCAAGAGGTGAAGACTTTCGAGTATAGGAATGCCGGAGCGGATCAAAAAGGCGAGGCGCTTGGCGAAATGGACCAGGTCTTTCGTCGAGTAGCTTCCGAACACAAAAAGGCGGGAACGGCGCTTTTTCGTTTCTTTAGTTCCATACCCGATCGCGGGTGTTTGAGGCCCCGCCGGCCTATCTTTTTTCGAGAACGGCAGCTTCATGCGCTTGGGTGCATCCTTTTTCACGTCGGACTTCTTGAGCGCCGGCGGCGTGACCGGAGTCGCTTTCTGTATCTGCGGCAAGAGCGGCGCTTGGGTTTCCCGCTCCGGCGTCGTCTTTATCGAAATCTTTATTCTATGCTCCGAATCACTCATGGGTTACGCGCAAAATCTCTTGGAAGGTCGTGTCTCCCGCGACAGCTTTACGCACACCGTCTTCGATCATTGGCGTCATGCCATTTTTGATTGCGATCTGCTTGATCTCGCTCGCCGATGCTTTGCGCAACATCGCCTCGCGAACCTCACTGTCAACCACGAGTACTTCTCCGATCACCGTGCGGCCGCGATACCCCGTATTGCCGCAGGACTCGCACCCTCTGCCTTGATAGATCTTGTCGATACTCTCAAGAAGATGCGCCGGCAGCGAACCCGAGAGGCTCTGCCGCTCCGCGGCGGAGAGCACGCGCTCTTCTTTGCAATGTTGGCAGATCTTGCGGACCAAGCGCTGACCGATCGCGATGTTCACCGTCGAAGCGACGAGAAACGGCTCGATGCGCATATCCAGAAGGCGCGGCAAGGTCGTCGCGGCATCATTGGTGTGTATGGTAGAGAGCAGAAGGTGGCCTGTGAGTGCGGTGTTAACTGAGATCGAAGCGGTTTCGACATCGCGGATCTCGCCAACCATTATGATGTTGGGGTCCTGGCGGAGTATCGAGCGGAGGCCGTCTGCGAAGGTGAGCCCCGTGCGCGGATTGACCTGTATCTGCTCAATGCCTTCAACGGCATACTCGATGGGGTCTTCGATGGTAACGATCGAAGTGTCGCGCGTGTTGAGCAATTTGATAAGCGTGTAGAGTGTCGTGGTCTTGCCCGAGCCAGTCGGACCCGTCGAGAGGATCATCCCATGCGGACGTTTTGCCGCGCGGAGTATTTTTTCCTGATCTTGTTTTGAAAAGCCGATCGCTTCGAGCGTGAATTGCGCTGACTTATCGGAGAGGAGACGGAGCACCGCGTTCTCGCCGTAGTAGGTTGGGATTATGGAAATGCGAATGTCCACCGGATCACCGTCATAGCTGGTACGGAAGCGGCCGTCCTGTGCCGCTTGGTGTTCATCGGTGCGCAAACCAGCAAGCACTTTGATGCGCGAGATGACCGGCGCGTGCAGTTCTTTCGGGAGCGTGTAGGAATCGAGCAATACGCCGTCCACGCGGATGCGGACATGTACCGACTGCGCATGGGGGTCTATATGGATATCGGACGCACGGGCCTGATGGGCATGCTCGATAAGGGATTGCACGAGGTTGATAACGGATGCCTCGGCGCCCCGCGCGATTTCATGCTGGACCGTTGTTTTGCTCGGATTTGTGGTCGGATTCATAAGATATCTTGCAAACAATACTCATCTTCATCAAATAATACAAGCTTAAAGCGGCATTTCTGCCCTAATCATCAAACGGGTAAATTATAATGTAAATAATAGATTTGTCAATCTGTCTCCCGCTTCTTACGGTTGACGGATCAGAAGTAATACGTACTATGTTCGCAGACCCAGTCGAATAAAATTCGACATTGAAAATAGAAAGGAAAACGATGAACACGGAAAAAAATCTTGTACTTCCGGGAAATCCCCGCTATCAGCCGAGATCGCTCAAAGACATCTTTGGCTATGACAACCTAATGCGCTCTGTCGGAGAAGTGGAACTCGCTTCGCTCGAAGTCCTCCACCAACTGGGAGTCGTGCCAAAAAAGGCCTTCGACTCGCTCACTCCAGAAGCGCGAGAAGCGATACTCAACATCAAAACGACCGACGTCGACGACATCGAGCGTAAAATAACCAAGCACGACATCCGTGCTTGGGTGAGATGTGCACAGGAAATAGTTCCTCCCCTCGCTACGTACATTCATATCATTCTCACGAGCTACGACCCCCTGGAGACCGCTCGGGCACTCCAATTCCGGCGGGCGCATGAGCTCGTCGTGAAACCGAAAGCCCTCGAGATCGCGGGGATATTTGCAGAACATATTGAGGCTTCTGCCAAGACAGTGATGTGCGGGCGGACGCACGGACAGCATGCTCTCCCGATAACGGTCGGCTTCTGGCTGGCGACTATCCTCTCGCGCATCCTCACGAACCTCGGGATGATGGACCTCTTCGCGCGCGGCCTCGTCGGCAAGATATCAGGTGCCGTCGGCGCACATAACGCGCAGGTCGGCCTCAGCATCGCAGTGTACTGCGAGAACGCGGCGAGCGATGCAGGCGCGCCGTATGGTGATAAGGACTTCGAGCACCGAGTGCTCCGCAAGCTCGGACTCGAACCCGCGACGATATCGACGCAGATACTGCCGCCGGAGCCTCTGGCGTATTATCTGCACTCCGCAGTGCTCTTATCTGCATCGCTCGCACAGCTCGGGCGCGACTGTCGGCACTTGATGAGGAGCGAAATCGCAGAAGTATCGGAACCGTTCGAGATCGGACAGGTTGGATCATCCACCATGGCCCATAAGCGCAATCCGATAAACTTCGAGAACTTGGAGGGTATGTACATTCGCACGATGGCCGAGCATCAAAAAGTGCTCTCGACCTTGATCAGCGAACATCAGCGTGACCTCGTGGGAAGCTCGGTCGCACGAGACTTCCCTATCATCATCATAAACGTCGTGCAACAGCTCGAGACGCTCCTCCGTAAGAACGACGCGGGAGTAGCATTCCTCGCGCGTATCCAAGTCAGCGAAGCGGCGTGCCTTGAAAACCTAGCTAAGAGCAAGAACCTCATCATGGCAGAGCCGATATATATCGCTCTCCAGATGGCCGGCTACGAAGGCGATGCGCACGAGCTGATAAACCGCAAGGCGATGCGTATCGCCCAGGAGAAGAACGTACCGCTCATCGCGGCCGTCCTCGAGCTGGCGGGCAGTGAGCCGAAACTCAACGCGGCGATCAGCGGGATTCCGTCCGAGGTCTTCGATACCTTCGGCACGCCCGAGAAATATGTCGGGGACTCGGCGGCAAAAGCCCTCGAAATAGCCCGATGGGCACGGGAACGCATAGCTGAATACAACTAGAAAAAGCGCGCGGCGCTCCTCCTCGGAGCGCCGCTTTTTTATTTCAATTCGAAATCGCCGGAGGAGAGGACGCCGTGGTTTATTTTTGAAAGTGACGCAGATTTCTTGATTTCAGATTCAAACTCCTGAAGCAGCCCTGTCGCGGCGACCGATGAAGAAGTTGAGAGAATTGCGGACTGGCCGGGCTTGAGCCCTTTTTGCTTGCGCAACTCTTGAATAGTGCGGATGGCTTCGCGCAAATCCCCTTCCCGCTTGAGCGCAGGAGTTATGGCGGTATCGAGCTCAACGTCAGTAGCGAGTTTCGCATCGACGACTATTTCTTTTACATTCACCTCGTCGAGGATGAGCTCTGGTGCAGAGACTTTCGTTTTTATCGTGAGCTTGGCGAGCGGCTGGCGAACATTGATCTTGGTTTTGGCGCGAGTCTCAAGCGCACGTGAGACGATGTCGCGTACAACCTTCATGTCCGCAATAACCGACTGGTCCACCCGCTTCGCTTCTGGCCAATCTTCAAGATGAACGCTTTCTCTCGCTCCCCCCGCATTTTTGTAGAGATATTCCGCAAAGAATGGCGTGAACGGGGCCATCAGCTTGCTCAACCCGATGAGTATTTCTCGCAAGGTCGCGAGCGCTGCCGCTTTGTCCTTTTCGTCATCGCCCTTGATGCGCTCGCGTGAGCGGCGCAGATACCACTGCGAGAGATCCTCGATAAACTCGCGAATGGCGCGTGTCGGCTCAAGGAGCTGGAATGCATCCAGGCGCTTGGTCACTTCAAGCGTAAGCTCGGAGAGCCGTGCGAGTATCCAGCGATCGAGGACGTCGACTGGGCTAGGAATTGAAGCGGTCTTTTTGTCCTCTGGTGCATATAAGAGATAGAACGAGAGAACGTTTGCGGCAAGATTGAAAACTTTTTTGACCACTTCATCCACCGTGCGCTCATCGAAATTCTTCGCCTCGCCGGGCTGGTTGACCGAGTACATCCAGAAGCGTAAGGGGTCCGCGCCGTACTTTTCTATAGCGAGCCACGGGTCAACGGTGTTGCCGAGGGATTTGCTCATCTTCTTTCCCTGCGCATCGAGAATATGACCGAGGCAGATGACATTTTTGTACGCTTTGCCCTTGCCCATAAGAATTCCTACCGCATGAAGGGTATAGAACCACCCACGCGTCTGATCGATCGCTTCGGAGATGAAATCGGCTGGATACCCTTGTGCCTTGTGAAAAAAGCTGGAATCAATGCGCTCCCGATTTTCAAAGGGATAGTGTTCCTCGGCGAACGGCATCGCTCCCGAATCGAACCAGACGTCCATCACCTCTTTGACGCGCTCCATCTCGCCACCGCAGTGGTCGCAGACGAGCTTTACCGCATCAATGTACGGCCGGTGCAAATCGAGCTCGAAATTTCGGTTGCGCGGAATCCGGCGCCATTTCAATTCTTTGATGGCTGAGTTTTGCATAAACAGCTTCCCCTTCGGCCTTACGGCAAGGGACTGGGATACGTCAAAACCTTCTGCAGCCGAGGTCATCATCCACAATGGACCGTCGTGGCTGACGATGAGAACATTCTTGCCGGCATAGGCCGCGTCGACTTCTTGGAGAAAAGATGCGACCCTTGCCTTAATCTGCAAGCGGCCCTCGATACCCCGAGCGTTTTGATAGAAATCCTCCGAGCGATTGATAAATAAATTGGAGAGCTCGGCGCTCGGCATACCTTCAAGCTCACCAACGCCCATTTCACGGAGTCGCTCGTCGAAAACTATTTTCTCTTGGGGGATGCCGAGCCTCTCTGCGATTATCCCTGCAGTTTCTCTTGTACGCTGAAACGGCGAAGAGAAGATAACATCGATATGCTGACGGGCAAGAACCTCGCCCGTAGCTTTCGCCTGCTCTATCCCCTGTTCGGTCAACGAGTACGCCTGGCTGCGATCCGAGTTGAGTACTCGCTCGACATTATTTTTCGCTTCGGCATGACGCACCAAATAGAAATGCGCCCCGTCGCTTTTGCCCTCTATGTCGGCAACCGAGCCAGCCACTTTCTCTCTGTGGCATTTCCCACACTTCCAAACCGGAAGCGGTGTTCCCCAGTAGCGTTCACGAGAGATCGCCCAGTCTTTTATTTCGCGCAGCCACTCGCCGAAGCGACCGTCTTTGATGTATGACGGTTCCCAGTTGATAGTCTGATTCTCGGCGACGAGCTTGTCTTTGAGCGCGCTCATCTTGATGTACCACGAGTCGCGCGCGAAGTAGATGAGCGGTGTGTGGCATCGCCAACAGAAGGGATAAGAGTGCTGGTATTTTTCTTTATCAAAGAGAAGCCCGCGCCCAGCGAGATCTTTGATGATGGCGACATCAGTCTCGGGATCTTTGACGAACTTTCCCGCGAGAAAGCCGGTTTCTTCTTTGAAGGTCCCATCGTCTTTGACGAGGTGTTGTTTCGGAAGTCCAACCTTCGTGCCAAGTTCAAAGTCATCCTGTCCATACATCGGCGCAATATGGACGATCCCGGTGCCGTCGGCAGTCGTCACGAAATCTGCCGCGTACACTTTGCATGCCGTTCCGTTTGTTTTCATAAAGGGATAGATCGGCTCGTACTGACCGCCGACCAGATCTTCACCGGAAGCGAATACTTTGAATACTTTGTATTTTTTATCTTTCAAAACCGAAAGACGTTTGGTCGCAAGAATAAGACGCTCTTTTGTCTCTTCGAGCTCAACTTCGGTGTATTCGATCTTTGCCCCTACCGCGAGTGCGACATTGCCCGGAAGCGTCCAGGGAGTGGTCGTCCACGCCAGAAGATACGTGTTGTCTTTCCCAACAACTTTGAATTTCACATAGACCGAGAGATCTTTGACATCTTCATACCCTTGCGCGAGCTCGTGGGATGAGAGCGCAGTACCACAGCGCGGGCACCACGGCACGACTTTGTAATCCTTGTAGAGTAAGCCTTTGCCGTGAACATGCTTGACGATATTCCAGAGTGACTCGATATACTGCGGTTGGTAAGTGATGTACGGATTTTTAAGATCAACCCAGTAGCCGATACGATTGGTGAAATCAGTCCACTCATTCACATGTTTCCAAACACTCACACGGCAATGCTCGTTGAACTCGGCGATACCGTATTTCTCGATTTCTTTTTTTGATTTGAGCCCGAGCTCTTTTTCAACCTGGAGCTCCACCGGAAGCCCATGCGTATCCCACCCGCCCTTGCGAGGGACTCGGTAGCCGCGCATCGTCTTGTAGCGAGGAATCGCATCTTTGAATGCCCGCGCCTCGAGGTGATGGATGCCAGGCTTTGCATTTGCCGTCGGCGGCCCTTCGTAGAAAACGAATTCTTTACCACCGTTGTTTTTCTCCAGTGACTTCTCAAAAATCCCCTCTTTCTGCCAGAAGGCTAGTATTTCCTCTTCCTGCTGAACAAGTTTATTTTTTGGCTTTTCATCCATAAAAAAATGCCAGAATGGAGCCATTCTAGCATTTTGAACATGTTTTTGAAATTTACCCGTTGAGGTGGCGGAAAGTCGAGACAACGTGTTGCCACGCAATGAGGTTAGCGACAAACGGTATCGCGACCTGATGTGTGAGCAAGCCTTCGAGGTCTCTGACCTGATCGAGGGCAGACTTGAAGGTGCTGATGAGTATCGAATACTCATCCAACTGTTCGCTGTTGAGCTTTGCGCACAGCTCGCTATCGTCCTCCTTGGCAAATCTAACCGCATTATCATAAGCGACGCTAAGTTGCTGCTCTCGCTCGGTTTCGGAGAGTCTCAAGAATTTTCTTGAGAAAACCTCGGTGATTATCTGTGGATTCGTAATATCAAGAGTATTCATTATGGAGACCTTTCTGATGACAAGGTTACTCTGCGGAATTAATTTGTCAAAACACGAATCCGCTGA
The DNA here is from genome assembly GCA_964617735.1 of uncultured Candidatus Saccharibacteria bacterium. Taxonomy (GTDB): domain Bacteria; phylum Patescibacteriota; class Minisyncoccia; order Phycocordibacterales; family DSPV01; genus 2-02-FULL-46-13. The sequence goes on from CAZTXT010000001.1 coordinate 43,393, forward strand.
AAATCGATGAGGTGCGAGGCGCGGGCGAGAAGAGAAGTGAGCCATAGGAAACCTATGGTGAACGAGCATCTCAGCCCGCAACAAAGCAGGTCGCGATTTTCAGCGGATTTTGCTACATCTTCTCCGGAACCTTGATACCCAGAAGCCACAACCCGTTGGTCATCACGGTTTTGAAGCTTCTGGTGAGCGCAACACGATACGGAGCGGTTTTTTCTTTCGCATCGGCGATCTGACGCTCGCCATAGTAGCGATTGAAGGCGGATGAGAGCTCGAGGAGATAGGTTGCGATGATATTCGGAGAAAGTTCACTCGCTGCGCGCGCTACGATGTCGGGGAAATGGGCGATGAGCCGCTCGACATCGGAGATCGGCTCGAGAGCGGCGAGCGCGGCTGTCGCGCTCGCCGCGACCTTCGCCTCCTGTGCTTTTTTAAGGACCGACTGCGCCCGCGTCGCTGCGTACTGCAGATACGGTCCCGAGTCGCCCTCAAGCGAAACTGATTTCTCAAAATCAAACACGATATCGCTGCCGATGGACTGTTTCAAGATGAAATACTTGAGCGCAGCGATGCTCACCTGCTCGGTTATCTCCTCTTTTTCTGTATCGCTATATCCTCGGTCCACAATCTTTTCGCGCACTAAGTCAGAGATGCGCGCGATGAGCGCATCGGCAGTGATAATGTCGCCGCTGCGCGACGACATCTTTCCTGATGGCAGACGGAGCATCCCATGCGAGATGTGAACGGTCTTCTCCGCGAGCTTGGGAAGAACCAGCTTCATGGCGGCTAAGAGAACTCGGAAATAATCGTTGACTTCATTGCCAGTCACGACGACCGAGCGGTCATATTTCCATTGCTCATATTTCATCTCTGCAAGGCCGAGTTCCTTTGCCTCGTAGGTCGGTATGCCCTGCGAGTTGATGAACACGCGGGTGTGCAGCTTAGGATCGTGTTTCTGTGCGTGAAAGACCACGGCGCCGTCGCTCTTCTCGAAAATCTTCTTCTTGAGGCCTTCGTTGACAACCTTCATCCCCGTCGGGCCAGCCTCGCTTTCGAAGAAATAGAAATCGAACTTCGTGTCGAGGCGTTTATATTGCATCTCAAAATAGTCGAGTGAGACTTTCCGACCCCAGTCATAGAACGTATTGACCTCGCTATCGCTCCTCTCGTAGATCTTATGATTGAGCTTCTCGATATCTTCTTTATGGCCGTCTTCGTACGCCGCCGCGCCGAGCGCATACGCATGCCCGAGATAGCGCGCCTGCGCCTCAAGTCCCAGATTCTTTAAAGGGCTCTTGTCGCGATTCGGAACGCTCTGCATTCCCCAGATGGCTTTCGCAACATGAAGGCCAACATCGCCCTGATAGCACGCTCGCTTAACATCTACTCCTTGTGCCTGAAAAAGTCTCGAGACCGATTCGCCGATTGTATTACTCATCAAATGGCCAATGTGAAATTCTTTGAAGGGGTTGGGGTCGGTGTACTCGACCATCACTTTCTCCTTTTTATCCGCTGTGCTCCAGCCAAAGTCTTTATTGTTCACTGCTTCGGCCAAGATTTCCGAGAAGTATTCGCGCGTCAAGAATATATTGATGAATCCGGGCCCGGCGACCTCTACAGCGGCAACGCCGGCGATGTTCGCCGCGCGAATATCGCCGGCGATTTCCTCCGCAAGTTTTTTTGGGTTTGTTTTAAGAGTCTTTGCAGCAGTGAGCCCTACGTTCGTCGTTAAATCGCCGTTTACAAGATCTTCCGGCCGCTCGACGGAAAAACCAACAGAACCCGCACCCCGTGCGGACAGTATTTTCTGCAAGACCCTTTCAATAGTTTGTTTCATAAGAGGATTTTCTGAACAGCCGCATACACGAGTTCGTGCACCTCGGGAATAGAGAGAAGTTTTCCGTTACGCTCACAATCAACCCGATGCCAGAAACTCTCTCTTGAGAGCATATATTTGCCGGCATCTTTCGAATTCTTGAGATACTCGAAATTCGAGTCTGCAGAATCGCGTATGCCTTCCCGTCTCGAAATAAGCTCAAGCGAGTGCTCATAGGACATATCCAGGTAGATTATCGCATCGGGCTTTAATACGCCGAGTGTCCCGTACTCCATTGATTCGAGCCAGTTGAGGAATCGCGCGCGCTTCTTGTCATCGCGTATCTTTCCCCCTTGATGGATCTGATTGGAAGACACGTACCGATCGGCCACGACGATTTTCCCCGCATCGAGCCACTCTTTGATCCGTGGAACCGTCTCGAACCGGTCGCAGGCATATAAAACAGAGGTGATCTTCGGATCAAGCGAGATGAAATCGCCGCGTTTACCATCGAGACATTCACGGATAAGACCGCCGAAAAGATTCTTCTCATATTGAGGAAAGCGGATGGACTCGGCAGGAATATGCTCTTTCTTGAATCGAAGAAGAAGCGCTTCAGTTTGAGTCGTTTTCCCTGATCCGTCCGTTCCCTCGATCACGATGAACTTTCCTTTCCCCTTCATGCCGACATAGTAACAAACCAGCTACTTTTCGGCGAGTAACTCTTTAAGAAACACCAATGTCTCGTCGGGGTTTTTCACCGGATGCGTATCGATTACTCCGAGCACCGTGTCGTCGTTGCCGCCCGGGAAAAGCCTATCCCCGACATAGACGCATGCTGCTTTGTTCCAACCCTTTTGCTCGATCAACTGCGCAACATTGTAGCCTTTATTCTTGCCTTTGGGAGAATAGTCGAAGGTCGTCGTACCCCCGATCTTTACTTCCACGGTCTTTGAATTGAACGGGTGCTCGGCGAGCATCGTCGCGCGCCTCTTAGTATCGGGATCGAACGCCTCCTTTTTCTCTACATCCTCATTGTGACCCAAGAGACTATAGGAGATCTGACTTCCTCGATCCTGCACCAAGTCGTCCTCATTGGAGACCTCCCACGTCCTCGGGATCGAAAGTATGTGCTTCCAAATCTCTTCTTTCTCGTCGGCAGAAAGGTCGCGGCGCCACAGCTCTTCTCCGGAAACCACATCGACGGCATGATTGCCGTTTTGGCAGAGATAGAGACAGGGAAAGCCTTCGGTTTGTTTTTCGATCAACTCTTTGGTTTGGCCGGAAACGATGATGACATCCCTGCCGCTTTTCTGCAGGGCACCGAGCGTCTCGCGCATCTCTTTGGTGATAAGCGACTTCGCTCGCGTGACCGTCCCATCCATGTCAAAAAATAAGTGAGTATAGCGCATTAGTGGTTACGTAAGATTGTATCGATACTCCGTGCAATGGCGATGAAGTCTTCCTCCTTTTTACCGCGGGTCGTTTCCGCCGGTGTTCCCAGGCGGATGCCCGAGGGATCAGCCGGATTACGAGTGTCGAACGGGATCGCATTTTTATTGACAATGATACCCGCGGTTTCAAGCAATGCGCTGGCATCCTTGCCACCCATGCCGATCGTGCCGAAAACGTCCACTAAAAGCAGATGCGTATCGGTGCCGCCCGAGACCAGCCGCCACCCCAGTTTCTGAAGGTTTTCCGCAAGCACTGCCGCATTTTTGATGACTTGCAGGGCGTATTTTTTAAATGCCGACGTGTCGGCTTCTTTGAGCGCCACCGCGACCGCAGCGATCTGATTGGCATGCGGACCTCCCTGAAGGCCGGGGAACACGGCCTTGTCTATTTTTTTGTAAAGCTCACGGGTGTCAATGCGCGAGAAGATCATCGCCGCGCGCGGGCCGCGAAGCGTTTTGTGGACCGTGGTTGTGACCACATCCGCATACTCAAACGGCGACGGGTAGACACCGCCCGCAACGAGGCCTGCGAAATGGGACATGTCCACCATTAAAATCGCCCCGCATGCATCGGCGATCGCCCTGAACTTTTTGAAATCAACAATGCGCGGATAGGCAGTAAATCCTGCGACGATAATCGCAGGTTTCTCGGCAAGTGCGATCTCACTTAAATTCTCATAATCAAGCAGTTCGGTCTTCTTGTTCACCCCATACGGCACTTGCGTCCAGAATTTTCCGGTTGCCGAGACTTTGTGTCCATGTGTCAGATGCCCGCCGTGGTCAAGTGACATGCCCATGATCTTTCCGCCGAGGGGCACGAGCGCGGTGTAGACCGCGAGGTTCGCCGGAGAGCCGGAGAGTGGCTGGACATTCACATGCCACTTGCCGAGCGAGAGGTTGAAGAGTTTGAGCGCGCGATTTTTCGCGAGCGTCTCGATCTTGTCTATGATCTGGTTGCCACCGTAGTAGCGAAAGCCCGAATATCCTTCTGAATATTTATTCGTCAGTTCCGAACCCAGTGCCTCCAGTACGTCTTTGGAGACATAATTCTCGGACGCGATGAGATTGATAACTTTCTTCTGCCGCGCTTTCTCCGCGGCAATGAGTTTTTTGATTTGAGAATCCTTCATTGGAATAGGTTAAAAGGTAATCAGGTCAGCCGTTTTTGTGTGTACCTATACCATGAAAGTGTAATAAAGGAATTATAGCAATTTTAAGAATAAAAAAAAGGCCGGGCGTCGAGTCCCGAAGGATGCGCGCGGCCTTATAGTGAATGTAGCTCGTAGCTACTCGCTGGGTCGGCAGACCCATCTGTTTGCGGTGTTACCCGCATTGGCTCAAAGAACGTTTTTCTTTTGTACCGAAGATAATGCTACTCCTTCACTCCAGCCTCATCAAGAATACATGTGCATAACTTTTTCATCTTTCTGAAGTTCTCGAATCACGTCTGATCTTTTCTGGCAAACTTTCAGGAGTTTAACGCGCGAACAAACGCTCGCTCCCCTCCAAGAGATACACGTCTCTGATGCCTGCCGCGATCATCGAATCCCAGCACGGCTTGCAGCACCACCAGTGGCCGTAGAGATAGATATCCGCACCGGAGAGATCTACGCCGGCCTTCTGCGCAGCGCGCACGAGACTGCTTTCCGCATGCTCTCGATGAGTCGAGCAGCCCGGGCAGACCCAGTAGGCCTTTCCCGTCGGGACATGGAGCATCTTTCTGATGCAGTAACGCTTATGCAATGCCAACAGTCTCGGATTTCGAAGGCGCGACTGATTTGCAGCGCGTGCGATTACCACCGCGTCTTTGACCGCTACGCACCCCGTCGGATGGTTCGATTCTGTCGAAAGCGTATTGCGCACCCGCATAGCCTCCTGCATACAGGGGTCATCGGCAGAAACATATTTGAAGGAACGATCATGCGGAAGATACGGATATTGAATTACCATATTGGCCAATTCTACATTATCTGAAAGATAATGGGGCAAGGGGTCGGGAAAACGAGAGTTTCCCCATTGAAGGTGCTTCGCCTTCGATCAAGAGTTATACTGTCTGCAACATGACATGCTTCGACGAGCTCTATCAGGGTTTGGTGCGCGATATCATGACAGAGGGCATTGACGAATATTCCGAGCGCACTAAGTACGGAACGAAAGCGCTGCCGGGAGCGCATTTCCAAACTGATCTTGAAACCGATGGATTCCCAATCCTTACCTTGCGCAAAATCCCTCTGAAGATGTTCATCGCGGAGCAAGTCTGGTTCATCTCGGGACAGCGCAAGCCAGAAGTTTTTCTGCGCGACTTTACGAAGATTTGGGATAATTTCACCAATCCGCAGGATGTCGTGACGGTCGCGTATGGCTATCGCTGGCGCAAACATTTCGGCCGCGACCAGCTTAAACTTCTTATAGAGCTGTTGAAGAAAGAGCCGAGCTCGCGACAAGGAGTGGTGGTAACGTGGGACCCCGGTCAAGACGGACTCTCGCTCGCTAAAAAGAAAAATGTGCCTTGCCCCTATACGTTCACTGTTAATATCATCGGTGGACGGCTCCATCTCCACAACATCATCCGCTCGAACGATGTCATGCTCGGCGTCCCCGCCGACGTCAGCGGCTTTGCACTCCTCGCATACATTCTGGCGCAGCACCTCGGCGTGCGGCCCGGAATCTATTCTCACTCCATCTCAAACGCGCATATCTATGAGAATCATTACGATGGCGCACGGGAGATCATGAAGCGAACGAACGACCATCCAAAAGTGACGCTCAAGCTCCCGAAGAACTCGTATGAACGCGCTGAGAAACTGGACAAAACGCTCGTGAACGAAATATTCGAGAACCTCTCTGCGCAATACAACCCGCTGGAAGCCATATCAGGACTAAAGATCGCGCTATGATCCCTGCCTTTATTATCGCTGCAGTCTCGGCTGATGGATTCATCGCGCGAAACCCGGGCGAGAGTTCCATGGACTGGACTAGTGCCGCTGACAGGCAATTCTTTAGAGAAAGAACTAAGCAGGCGGGTGTGGTTGTGATGGGCTCGAAAACCTTCAAGACGATCGGTAAAGCGCTCCCCGGAAGAACCACGATCGTCTATTCACGCCAGCCGAGAAATTATCTTGCCGGAGTCGAAGTAACCGACCAGGATCCGCAAACACTGCTCGCCGATCTAGAACGGCGGGGCTTTAAAGAAGTCGCTATCTGCGGCGGCGCTTCTATCTATACCGCCTTCGCAAAAGCCGGATGTATAGAGAAGGCATACATCACGGTGGAACCGCATTTTTTTGGCGACGGTATCCGGCTCTTCAACGAAGCATTGGGCATCTCTCTCTCGCTCGCCGCAAGTAAACAACTCGCTCCCGATGTTTTACTATTAGAGTACAGCATCAAGCATGTCGGTACTGACTAAAAAAGAAATTCTGAAGCGCATACGAACGAACGATCTGCGCTTCAAGCCAGCGCTCGACTCGTTCCAGTTGCATGACCACGTCGTGGACTTGCGGCTGGGATTCACCTTTCTTATTCCAAAAACCTGGCGGCTGACGCCGAAGGGTCGGGAGACGGTGACCATAACCCACTTCAACAAAACAGGCCTGCAATATTTCGACGTCGTCGAACTGGAACAGGGGCAATACTTCGAGCTGCTCCCCCACGAGTACGTTATCGTTTCAACCCTCGAAACCATCACCGTTCCCAACGACCTCATGGCAATCCTCTATCCCCGCTCCTCGACAAACCGCAAAGGGCTTTCACTCGACTTAACGGGCGTCATCGATTGCGGTTATGAAGGCACCTTGGCACTTCCCGTGCGCAACAATACCGAGGCCCAAGTTGTGCGGCTCTACCCGGGTGAGCGGATCTGTCAGGTCGCATTCGAAGAATTGACCGAGGCGGTCGCAACGCCGCACAAGCACAAATATCACCAGAAAGATATCATCGAGGGCGTAGGAAAGGAGAAAAACGCCGAAGCGACCCTCATTATGAAAGGAGACATTGACGGACTTAAAAAACGCTACGGGATAGAGAGGATGTAAAAACGGTCTTCGCGTAGACGCGAAGACCGTTTTATCAATACGACGGAATGCTGCATGCCCATTCTTCCCTGATCGCTTTCGCCGGATACTCCTCCGAGGCGAAGGTGCCGTAGAAGAAAAGTGACGGGTAAGACTCTCGGCACACGCACCGATTTATCTCCCCTTCCACAAATAAAAACCTCGGCTTCTGTAAACGCTTTGAGGCTTCGAGCGCCGACATACTGAAGCCGAGCGAAGAACCGCCAGCGAGAACCGCAACCACATCAACAAAGGCGACGAAATCCGCAATATCCGCTTCGAATGGATCAAATGGGAGATCGGGAGTTGTGAAGTTGACAACCTCAATACCGCCGGCACGCAGAGCGTCCGCAAACCTCCGGAAACGACGGCTAAATTCCTGCCGTCGAACAATGGTAGAAGAACGTTCCAAACTATCGACATAGACTTTCATACTAAAGATCTCCTTTCTAAGGTAAGTATAGCAGAAAAACGCCGCTCTCCCTTAAGGGACAGCGGCGTTGCCGGATTTCTACCGTATCCGCGCAAGGCGCAAGGCTTTCGGGGACATATATCTCCCGAAACGAACTACCTGAACGGTTGCGACGATATCTTCGATCCTTTGATAAACGACCGGAGAGTCAAGGCCGTGGGATTTGAGCGAGTCCGGTACGATCTGCGTTAAGTGCTGTTGTTCGTGCACAAACACACGCAACTGCTTCTTCGTCGTGTATGCATGCTTGAGCTCCATCCCCAGTCCGATGGACGCGTGATCGCAGACCGCAACAAAGAGCTCCGCGCGGTCTATGCACGACATATCATGATCGTACACATTGACATCCAAAAGCGGCTTCCCACCTTTGGATGCGTACTGGAGGACTTCACAACCATCATTTTCCAGCAACACGATCAGCCTCTCCATCTCCGCCAGAAATTCGGGTGGCGCACCCGTGATCTTGTGACCAACATATACAGGATATTTCATAGAAGGCCCTTTCTAGAAAGGAGATTAGCATACGGCATACAAAATCACCATTTAAGAATGGTGATTTTGTATGCCCAGTATCTTATTCTGTTACTTTACTTCGATTCCCATCGAGCGCGCAGAGCCTTCGACGATCTTCATCGCAGCGTCCACATCATTAGCATTGAGATCCTTGAGCTTCTTCTCCGCGATCTGCTTGAGCTGACTTTTGGTTATCGAACCCGCCTTGCTCTGGAGACTTTTGCCGGAACCTTTCTCGACTCCAGCGGCTTTGAGTAAAAGATTGGTCGCCGGCGGCGTCTTGAAATCGAGATTGAATGTTTTATCCTCGTAAACCGTGATCTCCACGGGTACCAGATCACCTTTCATGTCCTTCGTCCCCGCATTGAAACGGGTGACGAACTCACCGATATTGACTTTTGCCTGACCCAACGCAGGACCAATGGGCGGTGCCGGCGTCGCTTTTCCCGCTTCGATGGTCAATTTCAACTTTCTCGCTATTTTTTTCGCCATGACAGATGATTATATCTTTTTAACCTGAAGGTAATCGAGCTCCACGGGGGTTTCGCGGCCGAACATCGAAACCAAGACCTTGACCTTACCGCGTTCTTCATCGACTTCCCCCACCTTCCCCTCAAAATCCTTGAACGGACCATCCGCGATGATAACCGCGTCATCAACCGCAAGATCAATCGTATGCTTGACCGTATCGGAACTCATCCGAGAGAACAATTCATCGACTTCCTTTTTATTCAAGGGCACCGGATAGATGCCCGAGCCGACGAATCCGGTCACACGCGGCGTGTTGCGCACTACATACCACGAATCATCGGTAACGACCATGTCGACAAGAATGTAGCCTGGATATACTTTCTCCTGCTCCTCGACGCGCTTGTTGCCTTTGACTTTTATCTTTTTCTCGGTCGGGACGACCACGCTGAAGATCTTATCCTCCATGCCGAGCGATTCGATGCGCTGCTTGAGGTTGCGCGCCACGGCATTTTCGTACCCCGCGTAGGTATGAATAGCATACCAATTGCGCACTTGTTCTATTTTTTGTTTGGACATTGCCTTAGAGAATTAAAAAAGCCGCGAGAGACCGATCCTGAAGAGATAATCGAAAAGGCCAAGGAAAGCGGCGAACGTGATGGAGATCCCGACAACCGCTGCGGTATAGGCAAGGGCTTGGCGCCGCGTCGGCCAATTGACGTGTTTCATCTCGACTTTCGTCTCTTTGAGATAATCGTTAACCTTTGCCATACTGTCGTGTTCCTTAATTTCCTATAAAAAACCGCCCACGCGGGCAAGTAGGGACAGCGTATACCTGATGGGCTCAAAAGTCAAATTGATCTTCTAAGGGGAAACCGTTCTGATGCTCACGAGCGGTTTCCCCTACCAATGAATCCACAAGCTAGCGAATCTCGTAGGTGATGGTGATATTCGAGATGAATTGATTCTCTCCAGCCGGCAACTGGGCTGTTTCGGATGCACCACCGCCGTCAGCCGATTTCGCCGCATACATCATCGGTACCGGATAATTCCCCGATTCAGAGAAGTTTACGATGCGCACGAGGGTAACGCCCAGATCATGCGCGAGCTCTTTCGCTTTCGTCTGCGCATCATCAATCGCTTTCTGCCGCGCCGCGCGCAAGACTGCATCCTCTTTGTCGATACTGAAGGTCAAACCCGACACGTCCGTAACGCCGAGTCCTCCGACTCCGCCGATGATCCTGCCAGCGTCGGCGAGCGTGCGTATCTTCACCTGAACACTTTGGCTCACATCATACCCCGCGAGCGTCTGCTTCCCTTGCGGACAGGGATACACGAGACAGCGGATCTCGGGATATTCGTAGCGCGGGTAAATGTTGTACCCTTGGGTTTTTATATCCTTATCCTCTACCCCGTTCTTTTTAAGAAACGAGATAATGCTCGCGATCTTTTCGTCGACTACCTTTTGCGCATCGCTCACGACCATCTTTTCTTCTTGCACCGTAAAACTGAAGGTTGCAATATCCGGCGCCGCGTAGCTCTCTCCTTTGCCCGACACCGAGATGGTATTGACCGCCGCGACATCGCGACCAACATACGGGATGCTCTTAAATTCTTTTATCGTAAGCGCGAGTAAAAAAAGCGAAAGCATTGTCGCAACAACAACTGCCATTCCCCTCGGTTTAGCCATCACACCCATCCATTTATTGTTTTCTTCCATACAAATGAGTTATTACTATGAATAATTGATTGAGACTACTGGGTCCACCGAACCTGACGCCCTGCCGCCTCAATGAGATTTTCAAAGAGGGAGAGCACGGTCATGGGGCCGACTCCCCCGGGCACGGGAGAGAGCGCACCCACGATGCCTTTGACTGACTCGAAATCAACGTCACCCATAAGACGTGTGGCTTTATGCTCTTCAGAAACTAAAGCGCCGCCCTCGAGACTGATACCGACATCAACGATAGTCTGTTGCGCACTGACATGCTCGGAGCGGATGAGCGCGGGTTTCCCCACTGCCGATATGAGTATATCCGCCTGTTTGGTGATCCGCGGCAGATCTTGCGTGAACCGATGACAGATCGTCACGGTGGCGTTTCGATTGAGCAGCGCGAGCGCGGTGCTTTTGCCTGCCAAGAGCGAACGCCCAACAACCACTACCTGCTTCCCTTCGATTACTACGCTATAGTAGTCCAAAAGTAACAAAATGCCCTTGGCGGTCGCTGGCACGAAACCCTGGTGGTCGTTCTCAAGGAGGGACTTGAGGTTGAGGGCGGTGAGACCATCGACATCTTTGTTCGGTTCGATGGTCTCGATGATGACGCGCCGATCGAGCTGCTTGGGCAGTGGGAACTGCACGATGATACCGTTGACCGACGATTCGCTATTGAGACGCTCAATCTCGTAGAGCACTTCGTCGAGGGGAACATCGGCGTTAAAGCTCACGAGCTCTACATGGACGCCGATCTCCTCCGCGAACTTCTGCTTTTGACTGATGTAGGACTGCGAGCGTTCATTATCCCCTATCTTAACGATACCGAGCACGGGCGTAAAGCCGAGTTCTTTGATACGGCGGCGCAGATGCGGCACGGCGCTCTCCTTGATTATTTTTCCGTCGAGCAGAAGCATAGGTGTAAGAAATTGTAGCATTCGCATGGAGCAAAGAAAAACGCGATCCGTGATAGGCGAATCGCGTTGAGCGAACTATCGCTGCGAGAATCGGGCGATCGTTTTGAGATTCGCGGGATTATCGGTCAGTCTCTCTGCCATACATCCCAATCTTTTCGCCAGATACGCGAGTGTTGAACGGATCGAGACCGTGACGCTCTCGATCGCTGCTTTTCTTGAACTTCCGAATCCGCTAACCATAAGTTCCGGGCAAATGGCCATATACCAGTCACCAACCTCCGAGGTAATTACGGTGAGGAACTTGTGGCCGCGCCTACTGACTTTCAGGCTGGGCTTTTCACTGCTCAAGGGCTTTCGTACTTTCATAATGCTTCCTTTCGGTAGAACTGGAGGGATTCTAGAGCAATATCCCAAAAATAACAAATAAAAAAATCGGCCCACCATCATCGGTGAGCCGATCACTATGAAAGGGGAACTCAACCACACAAATGAGTACCCTTATTATCCAGAGCATAGCACAGGGTCGAGAAAATCAAAACAAGACCTTACTCGTATCGCAGCGCTTCTATGGGACTTTTCTTGCTAGCTTGTCGTGCCGGGTATCCACCGAAGACAAGGCCTACGAGGGTCGAGACGATGAGTCCGAGCACCAGACCCGAAATCGGGAATACGAATTTCCAGTCGACGCCCAAACCCTTGGAAAGACCGATGGATATCAAAAATGAAAGCCCAGTACCGAGGGTAATACCCACGAGCCCTCCGATGGCCGTCAAAAAGACGGCCTCGAGGAGAAATTGCCGGAGTATATCGCTGTCAGTAGCGCCGAGGGCCTTGCGCAGGCCGATCTCGCGCGTCCGCTCGGTGACGGAGACGAGCATAATGTTCATGATGCCGATACCGCCGACGAAGAGCGATATCGATGCCATTGCGATCAAAAACCACGTCAGCGAAGCCGTGATCGTGCCAAGGCGATTGGCGAGGTCTGCCTGAGTAGAAACGAAAAAGTCGTCCTTCGAGGGATCATCGATATCGTGCGAGGCTCGCAAGGTCGCACGGATATCATCGGCAGTGGACTCCACATTCTCTGCGCTGTCAGCTTGAATAATGAATCGGTGATAGTACTTGATGCCAAAGACATAATCGCGCGCGGTCGTATACGGCATGACCGCCGCCTCATCTAAATTGAAAAGAGAGCCGCCTCCGGTCGGCGGAAGTACGCCGACCACCTTGAAATTGCGGTCCTTGATGCGGATCTTTTGGCCTAAGGGATCGACTCCATCGAAGAGATGGTCCTTGACCTTCGAACCGATGACAACGACATCCGCGCGCGCTTTCACGTCGGTGTCATCGAAGAAATAGCCTTCGACCGGATGCAGATCGAATACTTGAGACATCAGCTCCGAACCTGAAAAAATGCTTAGGTGATAGGTTTCAGAACCATAAATGGCAGTCTCGGCACCGAAGAGAACCGGCATCAAGGACTTGAGATGCGGCACATTGAATTTGCTCTCTAAAGCCGTGATGTCTTTGTCTTTGAGCGAATCACTGTAGATCTGGCTGACATCAGAGGGTCCCGACGGTTCGCGGCCCGGGATAACGGCGATGGTCTCGGCGCCGAGACCCTGGACTTGCCCCAAGATAAGCGCTTGCGCCCCAGCACCGAGCGAAACCACCAGCATGATCGCCGTGATGCCGATGACGATACCAAGGATGGTGAGCGCTGAACGCGAGCGATTCGCGCGCAAACCGGTGAACGCCGTTTCAATGAGGTGTTTGTAGGTCATGTTATTTCACAAAGCCTTCAGCGGTCGCGCGTTGCGTTATGACGGCGTCCGACTCGATGACGCCGTCCTTGAGTTTGATAATGCGCTTGGCGTTCTCAGCGGTGTATGTCTCGTGCGTGATGAGGATGATCGTGTGCCCATCGTCATTGAGCCGGCGAATGATCTCCATGACGATCTTCCCTGATTTCGAATCGAGATTTCCTGTGGGCTCGTCGGCAAAGATAACGGCAGGGTTTAGGACGAGCGCTCGCGCGATCGCCGCGCGTTGCTTCTCGCCACCGGAGAGAGTCGCGGGCTGTGCATTGAGCCGATGAAAAAGGTCTACCGATTTGATGGCGGCGATCGAGCGCTCTTTCCACTGCCGCTCCGGCACTTTCGAGTAGCGCAGGGGCAATATCACATTGTCGAGCACGGATGTACGGGGGAGGAGATTGAATGCTTGGAACACGAAACCGAGCTTTTCGTTACGGATATGCGCGATCTCATCCGGAGAATACTTCGAAACATCTTTACCATCAAATATATAAGAGCCGCTCGAGAGCGTGTCGAGAAAACCGAGTATGTGCAGGAGGGTTGATTTTCCCGAGCCCGACGGACCCATGACCGCAACGAACTCGCCCTTTTGTATGTCAAATGAAATGTCACGCAGTGCCACAGTCGCCCCTTCGTCAAAGACTTTGCTGACATCTTTTATCTGCATCAGTGGAGCGTTCATAGTGAGATTGTAGCACAGAAATACCCTTATTCTAAGGCCTATAATAATGTTTCGACGGGAGAAACTATTTACTCCCCACGACCACACTCTGGCCTTCGAGAAGACCCGAGAGTATTTCGATCTGACCGTCAGAACTTTTGAGCCCGGTTTGCACCTGCCGCTCGGTCGTGGTTCCGTTCGCGGTCGGAAGGCGGACGATCTTCGTGCCATTGCGCTCTACGACCGCGCGGACGGGGACTAAAAGCACACCCTCCTTTTTTGCGGTCTGCACATCGAGATTGGCGGTCATACCTGATCTGATGCGCGGATCGCTTTTGAGGAAATTGAAGGTTACTTTGTAGGTCGCAACATTATCGATGAGGGTTTCAGCGGGATCGATCTTCGAGATCACCGCGGCGAAGACCACATCACCCCCGTATGCGTCGAGAGTAACCGACGTAGAGGCGCCGACAAAAAGCTTGGCGATATCCGCCTCAGGCACATTCGATTCGATCTGAAATCCTCCTTCGCCGATCAGCGATACCAGCGGAACATTGGCTGCCACGACCGCGCCGATCTTTCCGTCCTGCTTCGTCACAACCCCCGTGAAGGGAGCCCGTAAGGATGCGGTGGCGATCGTGTGCCGTATCGAATCAATGTTCGCTTCATCACCCTGCACACGTGCGTCTGCTGCAGCGATGTCTTCGGGGGCCGAGCCGGCAAGGCCAACCTTGAGGTTCTTGTCAGCTATATCGAGGTCCGCCGAAGCATTCACCCAACTATCCTGCACTGCTGAGAGATTCGAGAGCGCGGTATTGACGCTGGCCCGCGCAGTCGAAATATTCGATCGGTAGGTGTTGATCGTTGTCTGACTGAGCGTCTGCGTCGGAGTGAGCGCATTAACCGCAAGCGCAAGCTCGTCAAGGAATGCGCTCACTACGGTGAGGTTCGCGCGCGCATCGGATGCAGCCGAGAGGCCGCCGGTGAAAGCTGACGAGGCAAGCGATGCCTGCCACGACGTCAGCACTGTCTCCACTTTGACGCGGTCGGCATTGATGTTATTTCTGAATTGAGTATCGGTGACCGTTATGTTTATCTGCGCCGATGACGAGCGTGGATTGTCGAAAAACTGGTCGCCATAATTGCGCACGGCATCATCTGCGCGCGTGTATCCGTCTTTGATCTTGTCGGTCAGGCTTTTTTGCGCCTCAAGATTCGTCGAGGCTGCGGCATTGTACTTTGATTGGAGCACCGCGAGATCTTCGGGGCGTGTACCTTGTTTGAGTTTGAGAAGCGTCGCTTCATCAGCGGCAAGGGTCGCCTGCGCCTGCTTGAGAGAGAGAAGATCGTTCGTTGCATCGAGGGAAAGCATGGTTTGACCTGCAACAACCCTATCCCCCACCGTGGCGGGAACCGAGGCGATGCGACCGCCATGCTCAAAAGAGAGCTCGACGCTCTCAACGGGCTTTACGCTACCGGTGATGCTGACCTCTTGCACCAAAGTGCCACGAGTGACCTGTGCCATCTCTACTGTGGCGGGGTGCCTGCGCGAGAGGACAATACCAACTACCACGACTACCACGACCGCGGAGATGATGAACCATTTTTTCGTGAAGATCTTTTTCATAGGTAGACCTTATCGTGAGAGCAAGAAATGCCGATAACTTAAATACGAGAGCGAACCGAAGGCGCAGAGGAAGAAGATACAGTATATCAAAAGTCCTAACTGCGGCACCAAAAAGATAACGCTAAGGCCGAGCATTCCCAGCACCGCATCCTGCCAGAGCACCACGGGCGGCAGCGGCTTACGCAGGAGATATTTCCGCACAACCCCGGCCAGAAGCACCCCCGCATAGACCTGTGAGATCAAAACCAGAAGCAACCAGCAGATCATCGCGATAACTGCGATGAGACTTCCGAACACCGTCAGCGCCACGATCAGGCTCGCAAACGGTACGGCAACGAAAACCGCCAACCCTAACGCTAGTCTCTTCCAGAAACCATCGAAAGCGATCTGTACGATGCTTATAGAGACGCGTCTGAAAACAAGTACGAAGAGAAGCGCCGCAGCGATGAGCACCAAGAATTTGGTTATGAACAATACTCCAAAGAGCCCGGCGAAGAAACCATGGACATCGTGTGCGGAGAGCACGGGCGCAAGATAAGTGTATTCCGTTTTACCTTTTACCACGGCGCCAGTATCGAGCTGCGCAGGTTCGGGGGAATGATAGATAAGATCTCCCCCGATGATCGCATGCGGTCCAAGATGCACCTTCCCCATCGAATAGATGTGGACACTGCCGAGGATCTTTCCATCAATGAAAACTGCTCGACCGGCGACGTGCACGTCGCCGGAGATGTTGCCGAGGATATTGACGTTTCCGCCGGCAAGCAAGGCGTCACCCGAAACCGCTGAACCGGAAAGTAGCGAGAGAGACCCACCCGCGAGTGCTGCATCGCCGCCAATGGTGTTTGAGAGTGTTATCTGCCCTCCCGCCGCACGGACGTTCTCGCCTACGGCACCTAAGATCTCCACGGTACCGGCAGCCGCCAATACGTCGCGCGAAATCGGACCGGAAAGCGCGGCATGGCCACCTGCCGCCGCGACATCGCCTAAGACCGGCCCCGATATGAGCACGGTTCCCGCAGCCGCATAGAGATTATGCTCGACGCGCCCCGATGAAGGTAGCGCGTAGGTCTCTCCCCACACAAGCGTCGCTGCAGCAGCAGGCAGGGCAACCAGAAAGGACGTCACCGAGAGGGCCAAAAGAATAGAGGCTCTGGCGCGCACGATTTTCATTGCCGCATTATAGCAAAAATGCCCTATTTTCACATTCGCAAAGGATGCTACGGCGCTGAAACAGCAGATATTTCTTGCGTTCGCATCGCCAGCTGGGAGACGACCGCAATGACAGTGCTCGTGAGAGCGCTCCCCATGCAGTACACGCAGAGCGCATCGAGCACGAAGACCTGGAGGTAGACGAGGTAGAGCGTGAAGAGAAAAGCGGGAATGGAAATGATGCGGATGATCGTTATGAGCGATCGAGCGCGCCGGTCAAGATATGCGATCATCAGCACCAAAACCAAAAAATAGAAAGCGAAACCGAGCAGAGCGACGGGCACCGGACCGATCTTGGAATAGACGCTGGTAGTCACCGTATCGCAACCGGAGAAAAGGACGCAGGTGGGTGTCTCGCCTAAAAGCGCTTTCGCAGAGAGATAGGCGGTATCGGCGAAGCCGATGAAGCTGGCCAGTACAAGGGTCCACACGGCCCACTTAGGAACTCGTGGCGATGGCGGCATCGATCAGCTGTTTAAACTGTTCGTAACTCGAGGGATTCTGTAATCTCCTTCCGTTGAGGAAAAATGTCGGAGTTGAATTTATATCAATGTTTATTCCTGCCGCATAGTCGCGGTCAACCCGATCTTTGACTTCAGTAGAAGCTGAATCGGCGCGGAATTGGATGAGATTGAGCCCCAGACGAGTTGCGTACGATTCGAATGTCTGCGGGGCGGTCGATTTTTCAGCCCAGTCACTCTGATTTTGGAAGAGGAGGCGGTACATCTCCCAGAATTTTCCCTGCTTCGCCGCCGCTTCTGCCGCGTAGGCCGCCGGTTTCGCTTGCAGATGCTGGGAGAGCGGGAAATGACGGTAGACGTAGCGCAGCGACTGCGCATGCTCGGAGACGACTTGCTCGACCATCGGGAAATAGTACCCGCAGGCCGGACATTGAAAATCGCTGTACTCGATCAAGGTAGCAGGAGCGTTTGCTGGTCCCGATACATGATCGTCAGCGGCGATAGGCGGGAGGTCTTTAACGATCGCGTTAGGATCCACCGTTGTGCCACTTCCAGGACTGGCGAGCTTGAAAACCCCGATGAGCACGACCGTGATAATCAACGCCGCGCCCACCCACAATGCGATGCTTTTCCCCGAAATTTCGCTAGATTCCATCGTTATGTTGGATTAAACAATTAACGGCGGCATTATAGCATAGATCGAATTCTTTGCTTCTTGGGCACATGTGCTCGAATGCAATGACAAAAATAAGAAAGCCCCTGGTGGAATTAATTCCACCAGGGGCTTAGTGTAAGAGGTATTTCCTCGTTGCTAGAAACTCGCGGGCCCTTCCTCGAAACGCGATTGTTGATCGTAAAGGGTAATGTTGATCTTGACTCCGAAGGTTGATGACAGCTCTTCGGCCAATTGCTCGACCCGCCCCACGTTTCGGCGACCATACATTTTGAAAACCCAATTCTGCTCGGTGGCATAGAAGTTGGGCAAACGACAGTCCCGGAAATAAATCGTGCCGAGAAAAAGCCGAGGGACCTTTCTTGGTATGAGACCGAACAGATATCTCTTCGGTCTCGCTTCAGGATCACTAGCTAAGATGTGCAGGGTGCTGCTCTCAATTAACTTCGGCACTATCGGGTTCACGTACCCAATGTTATTCGAGAGGTCATATCCTTTCGAGAGAAGGAATCTTCCGACTCTGATTGAAAGGGGTTCCTCATAGGTCACGCATTTCGCTCCGTCGCTCTTTGTCTTCATCGTCTGTTCCTTTCTGTGTTTACAAGGTGTTATATCAAGTCATAGACTCGATCCTGCGCAACCGTACCATATTCAGTCGTATATATCAAGGGCTCCTTGAAATCGGGCTTCTTTTGCTCCCGGCAGGAATCGAACCTGCATCTTCTCCTTCGGAGGGAGATGTCCTATCCATTGAACTACGGGAGCAGTCGGTTACTAGAACTTACCACAAGCATAAAAAAATCGCACCAAGAGGCTCTTGGTGCGATTGTGTTTGGCAAAACGATATTACGGTACGAGCCGCAGCCGATAGAACGCGATCGGCCGACCGGGTGTATCTGACCATTCGGGATAGAGGATCGTATTGGTCACCGTGCGATCCTTGCCCTCTCCGTAGATAGGCTGATTGGTCACCGCGAGCACATCGCCGTTCATACTCAAGAGCACGAACGATACGCTTCCGGTCAACACTTGACCCGTCAGGTAATAGCGGCCGGACCACGGCCCATCAAGTGACTGCGCGGTTTCAAGCTCCAGAGAGAAGTTGGTCACTCCTTCCGGCAACTGTGGTATATCGCCTGCACTGGAGGCTTTTATCACAACCGGCGTATCGCAGACAAAGCTTTTCAGCTCGTTCGTCGGCGATGAAAGCAGTGTGAAGCCGCTTAGCTGCTGCCGGGAGAGCCAATCTCGAGGCAGTACTGCTTGCACCATATTGTTGGTGTTCGTTCCTCCTTCTGGAGGCGGTATCATTTTGCAGAGATTAAGAATGACCTTGATCGCCACACCGCCGATGATGATGACAAGCACCACCACCACGCAGACAAAGAACAGTGACGCTGCGAGCTGGTCCCGTTGCGGATTTCGTTTTATCTTCATAGGTCACTCGAAGTTGAAGAGGCGGTACAGGCCGTGACTGATGCTCTGCACCAGTGGACGGTACGACTCGATGTTCACGAGCATAATGAGAAGCCGTAGTAGAACCAAAAGCAGCGCCGCGATGATCAGAAGCTCTTGCCAAAGCTTCATGCCATTGAACGCCTTCAAGGGGTAATGCTTAAAATCGCGCTCCCTGAAGGGCTCGCGTATCAGTTTTCGAACATTCATACTTCCTTTCTTTAGAAGTTTTCCCCGAAAGACCTCTGACAGACGTTGTCAAAGACCCATCCCCATCTGCACAGTACTTAATATAGAGAAAATAGTCAACTACTCGCGCGCCGTAAATCCCCTCCAGAGCATCTCTGAAATAAGGAACGAGGCTGCGAAGAGGAGCGCGAGCTGGATCGTCGGTGAGAGTCCCGTGCCAAGCACAGGAATAAGCGGCATCGCCGGCGCGTAGCGCCAGCGTCCGGTAGCGAGCGCATATCGTTCGATGGCAACGGCGAGCACGAGCGCGCCAAGCATACCGATCCAAAGACGGCGGCGCAGAGAAGCGCTGATCAAAAAAGGAGCAGCGATGAGCGTAATGAAAATCGCATCGGCAAGCGTGGCGCGGGCAAGAACGCTATTCGTTATTGCGCCGCCTTTGTAGGAGAGATAGAGGACCGAATGCAGATGCTCCCACATGAAATTGAGCGCGAAGGAAAGCGCGAAGATCGTGCTGAGTTTTTTGATGATCACCACGGCAGCCTCTCCCCGTTATACCAAAAACCTCCCGTCTCGGGCCTTCCCGACGCGAATGCAAAGATATGCGCCGCAGCCTCTTCGGCCGTAACGTCTGCATCATCCCCACCCATATCGGTCTTAACCCAACCCGGGTGCACCGATGAGATGATGATGTCCTTTCCTTCATGCTGCATCCGAAGTGCAAGTGTGCACGTGTACATGTTGAGCGCAGCTTTGGATATCTTGTAGGCAGGATACCGATATGGAGCGTGCGAATGCTCGAAATGTTTCATTTCACCCAAAGATCCCGCCGTCGACGAGATATTGATGATATGTCCACCCAAAGCGACGATGGGCAGCATCCGCTCCGTGAAATCGATGGTCCCGATCAGATTGACCTCCAGGGTCTTGCGCAACTTATCGATCGTTACGGCTGTTTCGTCGTCATCCAAAAGTACCGCTGCATTGTTGATGAGCACATCGATCGTCTTGCCATCGCGAGCAATAGTCCGCGCGCATCCGGCGATGCTCTCCGAAGAAGAAAGTTCGAGTTGATACACCGTCAAACGCTCGTGGGAAAGACCTACAGAGCCCGTCGTCGCAGTCCCGAGCACCGCAAAACCTTCATTCAAAAATTTCTCGGCAAGCGCTTGACCGATACCCTTGCCGATGCCGGTGATAAGCACTGACTTCATGCGAGACATTGTAGCACACGCTCAAACCGCTGATCGCGCCGCTTTCACAAGCCTGTATTCGTGATAGACGAGATAGATGACGATGATATCGAAGACGGTCAACACTACCAGGAAGAGTGAGTGCGTGTAGGTAAAACGGATGCTTTGATACACGATGAAAACACCCAAAAAGAAAAGGGATGCAGGATATGCCCACAATTTGTCGCGCAAAAGCCCCCAGACCAGAAACGCCTTGATCAGTCCATGGCCTATCAGGTAGAGGGCCGCGAACCACTGCCCATGCAGAGAAAAATACGGAAGTACTTTGCTGATCTGCGTTGCAAAGAAATCGGTGGGATCTTCGATGAGCTCCGATTGCACCAAAGAATATACGAGACGCGTGGCCTGCGCGGTGAACAAGAGCAGCACCCCCGAGCCGATTTGGACCAGAGCGCTCAATCCTTTAAGGACGACGCTGAAGACAAAAAACTGATGGATCCTTTTCTCCGCGATCCTGGTATTCATAGCATCAAAAGTTATAAACCCCGCATGAGCGTCTCGCGCAGGCGATTGATATCGGTCTTGTGTTTCATGCGCGCAAGCTCTTTGTCATCGTGAGGATCGAGGCCGAGATGGTCATGTATCTCATCGAGCATATTGAGAATCCGCGTGATCTCTTCTTCGGCTTGGATGTTCACGATGAAATCAAGCTCTTGCCGCAAGCTTGCGACCTTGCTCGAACGATTCTGGCTGATCAGAACGATGACGCTTAAAAATATCGCTTCGAGCGATACGATCATGGTGAGTAAGCCGAACGGAAAGCGATCGAAGGGTGCAACACCGGGAAGGAAACCGAGATTGACGAGAAGCCAGAGAATGAAGAATACGGTATTGACGAGTAAGAACTCCACCGTGCCGAAAGAAGAGGTGAGAGCATCCGCGAGCTTCTCGCTCCAGCTTCTATTGCGATTGATTTTCTCTTCCAATCGCATGACCATTTTCTGGCTGGGTAGTAGATCTTTATGTTCCATAGCGCAATGATAGCACGAAAAGAATGCGGATCACGATCTGGTCGCGGGCCCACTTATGCGATGATCGGTATCATCACGTGCACCGCGCTCGGAAACGTTACTGCAGCGGCAACTGATGATTCTGCGTCTCCAGGATTTTTTTTACTCGCTCGGCCGCTTGGATGGCATTCTCTGCCGTACTCGTTCCCGCTCCTGCGGGAACATTCACCGGAGAAAATGAGCTCTGCAAGCTTTTCGCCAAAATGATCGCGGCAAGCGCGGCAACGACCAGCACTGCGATGATGCCGACAAACCCGCTATCCCTCTTTCTCACGACCATACCGTTATCCATAGAATCTTTTCCCATAATGGGGAGGCATGTGGGATTCGCACCCACGATAACAGATCCACAGTCTGTTGTGTTACTACTACACCAATGCCTCCATGCTGACCTTTGATATTATAGTCTCTGCGCCGAAAAATCTAGTTCACTTACGAATGCTCCGAATTGCAGGGGATTTTTCTGTAGCCCGCATCGCAAAAGAAAAACCCGACCACATACGGATCGGGCTTTTGCATCTCGGAGAGTTAAGAACCTTTCGGTATCTGCCGATCTCCCGTGACCTTTTGAATAAGCACAAAGGTCTGCGGGAATTTCTTGGAGACCCTCTCGGCCAGAACAAATTCGTTCTTGTCTTGGTCGATAACCTTTCCCCCAGAGATCGCGACAAACCAATCCAGATATCTCACGAGAAGATTCGGCAGCAGTTCTTGAAATGCCTCGAACTCGCGGTCGATCCCAACTTGCATTTTCTCGTTCCATTCTTCGACCTGCTCTGCTGATACGGTGCTATTCGCATTCATAAGACTCCTTTCCTTTTTCAGCAGGCCACGCGCCAATCGGACGCGAGATGAATGTTTGTAACCTGCTGAACTGGAACCCAGTATAATCTAGGCGAATGCAAGCTGCAAACACCGTCGCGTCAAAACAGCCCCCTCTGCTTTGAAGCAAAAAGGGGGGGGGATTTGGTTTTGAAACCACCGGCACACCCATGCCAGCGGAGTACGAATCTTAATCCAAACTATAAATCATAGTACTATAGAGAGTTCTAAATAAATAATTCTTCTGGAAACTCCCGCCATGCTGTGCGCTTGGTTTAGTATCTAAAGTGTCGAATGTAATTACATCTTCAAAAATGACAGCTAAAGCCAAAGCACTGTGGGAGATAGAGGTTGTCGATGAAAGACCCAAGGAAAAGTTGAGAAGATCAATTGACAACAAAATTCCTCGGTATGATTCCGAGGAATTTCGGTGAGTTGATGCGGATATCTTGGTCAACGAGTAGCTTTGCGTGATGTGATAGCTACCACGACCCACTCAAAGAGAAGTACTGTACTCCAGAGAGAACCGAGAAATCGAATCAGCTCATTCTTGGACGTCATTGCAAAGAACACAATTATCATGCCCGCAACGACACCGGCGAACATGAAACTTCTGGGCAAATCTTTTTTGCCCGATGCAATTGCCTTCATACTAGGAGCCTTTCGTTTTGTGACGGAATTGGGTTCCTTGTACATTTGATAGAACCCAAGAGTGGAAGACAATCCACTTCATTTCTTAATCCACTGTAAATTATACAGGAGCAAGCACTTATATCGCAACGTCCAATCTGGTGCGCGGGAGAGGACTTGCACCTCCACGCCTTGCGGCATACGCCCCTCAAGCGTACGTGTCTGCTGTTTCACCACCCGCGCATAAACCTGGCCTATTATGCCAAACTATCTCAAAGTTACAACTTAAAAAGAGCCCTACGGCTCTTTTTATTCTTCGACTTCAGGCTCGGCGGTAGTCTCTGCGATGATTGCTTCAGGGGATACGGGAGAGAGAGTCTCGGCGTGAGCGACATGCAACTCACTTTTCATCTGCTTGCGGATCTCTTTCGCCGCTTTTTCACGGATATGATAGAGCTTGGCGCGACGGACGCGGGCGCGTCGGACAATCTCGATCGTATCGATCAAAGGCGAGTAAAGCGGGAAAATACGCTCAACGCCGACACCATCGAGTACTGTCCGTACAGTAAACGACGCTCCAGCTTCGGTTCCGTGTTTGACGGAAAGCACCAGTCCTTCAAAGGCTTGTAGGCGCACGCGCTCTTTTTCTTCTTTCTTTTTCCCCTTCCCTTCCGCGGCAGCCTTCTCGACGACTTTAACCGTGACGCGCACGGTGTCGCCCGCGCGAATGCCGAGGTTCCTGCGCTCGTCCATATTGACCGGAGAGATTGTGATATTCCCGTGTTTCATTGGATTTGTGTAGGCGGTAAATTTAGCATACCCCCCGATAACACGCAACCGCTAGAGAGTGCTATGTCGAGGGCGGCTTAAACAGCGACGCAGCATGGGAAAAATCATCGGGATAGGGGGCGGTCGCAGCGATCTCTTTGCCATTTTGATCGAGCAATTGAATCATATACGAGTGCAGCGCCGTGCGTTTAAAACCAAGCGCAAAACCGCGCTTGGGAGCGTAGAGCATATCAGAGACGACGGGATGATTGATAGCCTTAAAATGCACTCTGATCTGATGCGTGCGGCCGGTTTTCGGCTGGGCCTCGACGAAGCTAAAGCCGTCTTTGCGCGCAAGCACTTTAAACCAGGTTACTGCTTCTCTGAGCGTGCCTCGCGCGCCGCGCCCAGCTGACCACTGCCTGAAATCAGAGACACTGCGGCCGATAGGCTTATCGATGATGCCGCGGTCGTCTCTGACCTCGCCCCAGAGGAAAGCATGGTAGGTCTTATGAACTTCCCGATTCTGAAAAAGATGCTTGAGATGCAGAAAAGATCTCTGCGTTTTCGCAACGACTATCGCTCCCGATGTCTCGCGATCCAAGCGATGCACGATGCCGGGGCGCGGGATTTCAATGCCCCCCTCAAGCCCCAGCGGCTCGCCGACTTCCTTTATGGACGGATAGTTCTCAATCAGCCAATCGACCAAAGTCGGCTCCGTGGTTTTTCCATCTGCATGAACGATTAAGCCAGCGGGTTTATTGATGATCAGTATCTGATCATCGTCATAAAGGATAGGTATCTCCATTTACGGAACGAGCGAACGCTCTGAAACCAGCACCGAGACTTCCGATACGACGAAGGCGTGGTAGACGCAATAGATGCCGGCGATGAGTATGAGCAGCATGATGACTATGATCGTGTGACGAGTTCGTTTGTCATGCCGAACCACAAGCACCGCCGCGAGCACGAACAAAAGCAGAAGGCTGATGATGATGTAGGCAATCGCGAGCAGATGTGTGGGACTCGATACGAGGTGCTCGAGACGCGAGGCGTACTGGGGTGGCGCAGATACAGGAGCAACAGAGACGTCGCCGGATGGCTCTTTATTTTCGACGGCGACGAACGTCTGACTACTCGATTCACCCAAGACTGTTGAAGAAGCGACGGGAGTGGGCCGGGGAATTGAAGCAGTAGTGGACGCTGTCGGCTTCTTCGCTAACGATGCCGAAACCGCGCTTTGGGTCACTGCCGCGACCGATGCTGGTCGTGGAGTGCCGAACATTTGGACCACAAACAGCGTGTCGTGCCCTTCATAGACGCCGCGCGCCGTGGCGATGCCGATCTCTTTGAAATGCTCATTGAGGATATTGGCACGGTGAGACGGAGAATCCATCCATGCCGTATTGACCGCAGCGGAATCGTCGAAATAAACCGCCAAATTCTCTCCGGCATACGAGAATTGATAACCCGCCTTCTTGATCCAATCCCATGGGCTCGTCCCGTCGGGGCCGTAGTGCGCAAAATATCCCTTGGCCGCCATATCATCCGCTTTCATCTGGGCGGCCTGTGCAAGCTCAGAGTTCACCGAAAGCGAGCCGAGCGCAAAACCCGCGCGATCGGCGTTGGCAAGGTCAACCAGTACCGCAGGGAGAACCGTCGCAAAAAAGTCCGAGGTTCTAAGAACGATCCGCTGTATCTGTGATGCGAAAAAAGCCCCGAGGATGAATACGAGGACGAATGCGACTCCCGCCGCGCGCAACAGATACGGCCTGAAGCTGTTGCTCTCATGCGGCACCACGTATTTCCTCGCTAGTCGTTTCATAAAAGTGATTATGCAATAAAGACCTCCGAAACGCAAAGCCCGTCCCGACCTAGGTCGGGACGGGCTTGATTAGATCGGACGGTTGAACCTAGAAAATCTTCTTGAGGAAATTACCGATGCGCTGCCAGAAACCAGTCTTGGGTTGACCCACCGAATTGATGACGGCGGCCGAAGAAGATTGCTTCTTGATCGAACCGACATCGGGAGTAGGAGTCTCTTTAGGCGCTGAAGTACCGGCAGGCGCGGGCGTCACTGACGGATGAACAGTCGTGTTCTGAGTGGGAAATGCCGAGTCGCCCATCGCTTTTATGCGCGCGATCTCATCGAGCTGCTGCTGCGTCAGCGGAAATTCTTTCGTGAACTTGCAATAGGACTCGTTGATCTTCTTACGCGTCGTGTAGTAGACGTAACCGGTCGAACGCGTTGCACCCCACGGAGCGAGAATATCTTTGGCATAGCGTAGCTGGAAGGCGTGCACGGCTTTATAGGAGGCGGCATCATAGATGCCCGTGTCGGAAACATCGGTGAATCCTTCCAGGTCACGCAGGAAGCGCTGGAGACGAGATACCTGCGTCGAATCGTTCTTCCGATCGATGTGGATGTAGCTGGTCAGGTACTGATCACAGTCTTCAGCAGAAACACCGAGTACCTGTCCGGTCGGTCCGGTCGAAGCGCCGAGCACTTGACCCACGGGTCCTCCGCTGCCTCCGCCGCCGATCGGCCCATTACCCGGAGGAGGGTTGCCGCCACCGCCTCCACCACCCCCGCCCGGAGGCGTCGGGGTGTTAACGGTTACCGTTCGAGTAGTCGTAGCACCTAAAGCACCCGAATCAGTCACTGAATAGGTCCGGGTGTAAGAACCTGCAGTGTTCGTATCTACTGTACCCGTCATAACGATGCTTGCGGTAAGATCGCCATCTTCAACATCCGACGCGGTCGCACCCGGATCGGTGAACGTGTCGCCGACCGTAAGGCTCATCGGGTTCGCTCCATTAAGGGTTATCGTCGGCGGATTATTCGTTGGACCCCCGCCTGAAGCAGTGTCGTCGTTGGTGATCGTGCATGACTTCACATCGCCTGCAGAAAGGGTGATGTTCCCGCTTGAATCGCAATCACCGCCGATGGTCGCCGTGTAGTTGGGATCAGCAGTCTCCGAAACGGTATGTGCCCCGACGGTGGTCGTCGTAGTCGCGCCCGAAACAACCGGGCTTCCGTCGATGAAGAGCGGAAAATCAGAGACTTGCTTGGTACCACCGTTGTCATTGACGACAATCTTCACGACGGTAAGTGTCGGTACAAACGCGGCGCAATCGGGATCCGCAAGGTCGGTCAGATCGTCACCGTCATTGTCGATGCCGTCGGTACAGAGCGGCAAGGTATTTTCAACCGGTTGAGCGACCACATGCACCGTCCTTTTAACCTGGACCGCAGGGTTGCCGGCGGCATCACTGACATCATAGGTAACCCTGTAGGTGCCGAGCGTAGAGGTGTCGACAGGATTTGACGTTACGATGCTTGCGGTCAGATCACCATCGACGATGTCCTGTGCCGTCGCACCCGCATCGGTATAAATCGTATTTTGAGTTACATCGAGAGTCGCCGCTCCGGTTAACGTAATGATGGGAGGCGTCGTATCCTCTACGAGAACCGTGGCCGTGTCAGAGCCAGTATTGCCGGATGAGTCGGCTACAGAACAACTGATCGTACTGGTGCTCAGCGGGAAGGTATCGCCGGTGGCGAAATTGCAAGAAACGGAGCCTGAGAGATCACCGTCAACGATGTCAGTCGCAGTTACGGTAAAGCTCGCCGGGGTGCCCGAGGGACCGGTTGCTTCAAGGGTTTGAGTATCCGGACTGATCTCCACGTCGGGTGCTGTCGTGTCCTCTACAGTCACCGAGAATGCGACGCCAGCGCCGACATTACCCGAAGAGTCCGTGGCCGTACACGCGACTTGCGTCGTGCCGAGCGGGAAGGTACTTCCCGAGACCGGTGTGCAGGAAGTAGGTATGGTGCCATCTGCGTCATCCGTTGCGGTTACCGCAGGATACGTTACGGTGGCGCCTGCAGGACCGGTCGCCTCGGTAACGATATTAGTTTGCGTATTGATAACGGGAGCATTTACATCAGAAACCGTAACCGTTCGCGTCTTCTCGACGGCAGGATTACCGGCGGCATCGATGGCGTTGTAGGTGATCACATATACGCCCGGGACGCTGGTATTGATCGTATCGCCCCCCGTCGTCACCGAAACGGAACCATCGACTATATCAACGGCAGTAGCACCGGCGTCGACATAGGAAGCGCCGACCGTAAGATTCACGGAGCTTGACCCGTTGAGCGTTATGACCGGAGGCGTCGTGTCGACAACGGTCACCGTTGCGCTATCAGAACCCGTATTCCCCGCCGCGTCCGTCGCTGAACAGGTGACGGTTGCGGTTCCGAGAGCGAACGTAGCGCCTGACGCGATAGTACAAGTTGCAGATCCGGAGATATCTCCATCAACGGTATCTAGTGCGCTAACGGTGTAGTTCCCAACCGCGCCCGAGGGGCTGGTTGCTTCAAGGGTTTGAGTGCCGGGAGTTATGGTTACGACCGGAGGAGTGGTATCAGGAGTAGCAGCATCATCATTGGTGACTATACAGCTGTAATTCTCGCCAGCTACTACAGTCACTGAGCCATTGGTAGTGGTCGCATTATTACCACTGCAGATAACACTGGTCTGGTTATACCCCGGATGGGCATCTTCCGTAACGCTATAAGTACCAGGGTTCAGAAGAAAATCCTGACCATTTTCTGAACCGGAGAATGACTGACTTGCGAAGTGGAGTGTGAAAGCTGAAGAGGTCGCGGTTCCGCCATTATCATTCACGACATGCTTCTTTACTGTTACTACCCCCTGCGTCGGTGCAGCAACACACTGGTTCACGCTGAACAGATGGCTGTCATTACCCGTTGGTTGACCATGGTAGAGGTAAATGATAATGATATTTCCCCCTTGAGTCGGAGTGAACGTGCCAAGAGTAACATTATGGAAAGGAGTATCGGCTCCAGAAGCGACAGCGGTAGTCGATGTTGCATGTCCGTCACCTATATCGATGCTATACGGTCCCCCAGCACTACCAGTTTGACCACTTACCACGACGCTTAACGGACCGGCGATGCAGTGGCCCGTGTATGGCTGACCATTGATACTGTTAATGGTAACGGATGCCGCAGCAAGTGTTTTTAACGGATTGACGACACCAACGAGAAGCGCAACGACGGCGAGAGCCGCAATCGCTTTCCCCACAAAACCTTTATGTATATGCATAAATCTTTATATAAACTCCTTTAGTAAATCGTATGATATCTTGACGTCAAAAAAATTTTGTTTTGCGAATTGTCCATTCGCTTAGTTAGGGGTATCCTACGCAGCACTTACGAAATGTCAATGACTTTCGCATCGATGCTATACACCTCTTTTCCCCACTCTGTCCACAGTAGCAAAAACACAAAACAGCCCCGCTTTCGCGGGGCTGTTTTCTTGACACCGAGCTGCCTCTTCTTAGTTAGTTAAGAGGACAATTCTCGGGGAAGGTGAACTGTGCTGCGGCTGCTTCATACTGGCTCTTCGTGCCGGGGAAGGCATTGTTGAAGATGCTGATGACCTGCGCCGTGCTCAACGGGTTCTGCAAGGATGCCGAATTCATCAAGGCTCCCACTGCAGCCCTACCGAGCATGTTCAGTCCTCCTCCACCTTGCGAGAGCACCTGAACAAGAGTCATTCCAGGGAATGCATTCTCAAAGACTGCGGAGAATTGCTCATCTGGAGTGAAGCCCGTACCGTTGTAGCTTGCGAAGTGCTGCGGCTGCTTCCAATAGCCTGGTGAGCAGTACTGCGCTTGCGGCTGGTTGACCGTCAGAACTTCAGTCTGACAGGCGCTCGTTGCAGCCGTGTTCTTGCTGTCACCCGAGTACACCACCTGCCAGTTGTAGGTACCGGCAGCGGTGGGTGTGAAGTCACCCGAGTTCGGGATCAACCCGTTCGTAACCGTTTGGCCGCTGGTGAAGACCGGCGTGCCACTGCAGGATGAGCCGGCATAGACGTTGTACGTCGCCGTTCCACCCGCATCAGCCGTAGCTCCTGAAAGAGTCGCCGAGTCGTGCACCGGTGTGTTGACATTCACTGTTGTCGTCGCGAGTTGCGTTGCGACGGTCGGCTGATTCTTTGCTACCGTGAGCGGTTCACACTGGCCAACGCTCGAGTTGTAGAGACTGTCTCCACCGTAGCTCGCCTTGTAGGAGAGTCCGGGAACACCAGCGGTCGTCGCGCTCGTTTCGGCGCTGCCGCCGGAAAGCGCTACAACCTGGGGCGCACCATTGGTTTGTTGACAAGAAACATCAGAGTAGAGCTGGAAGCTGACCGAACCGGTCGGTGTCGCACCCGAACCAGAGACAGTCGCTTTGTCATGCACCTGATCACCTATCGCCGCCGACGTGATAACCGCGTGGGAAGCATTGTGGATCTCGGTGACGGTATTCGAGTCGAGCTTGTTGGTCGTAACCGGTTCTGCCTCGCAACCGCTTGAAGCTGGATTGTTGTTCACATCGCCCAAGTAGTCAGCCGTCCAGTGATACGTCCCTACGACAAGACTTGTGTAGCCCGGCGAGGTTGCGTACGGAGCTGAAGTATCAGTGTCGGTGTAGACTGCCGGACCCTGACAGGAATTGTCACCCGGAGCATAGAGCTTGAAGGTTACCGAGCCCGTCGGTGAGTTGCCACCGGAGACCGTAGCGGTGTCGTTGAGCACCGTGCCGACCGGGCCGCCTGCTGATGGAGTGGTCGAGATCTGCGGAGAGACTTTATTGATCGTGAGCGGCTCGCATGCGCCTACGCTCGAATCATAATTTGTGTCACCTGAATATGAAGCGCGGAAACCGTAGCTACCGGCTGCGAGTGGGCCTTCCGAATTTGACGGATGGGCCACACCGCTACCGTCGAGTGCTACCGTTCCTGCTCCAACAGATTGCGCATCGCAGACGAGAGCGCCCGGACCACTGAAGAAGGTGAAGGTCACCGTTCCCGTCGGAGTCGGACCTGAACCGGTAACGGTCGCCTTATCATGGACGGTTGTACCCGCATCAGCGGATGTAATGACTGCTTCCGCAGCGTTGTGGATCTCGGTGGTGGTGTGGGAAGCGATCTTGTTGACGCCCAGCGGCTCACACAAAGCATCGCTCGGGTTGTAGGTACCATCACCATTGTAGTGTGCCTTGAACGAGTAGGAACCTGCGGAGAGTGGGCCTTCGGTGTTTGAAGGATCAGCAATGCCGCCGGAGAGCGCTACGCTTCCTGCAGCAGTTCCCTGCCCTTCACAAACACCATTGTTGTAGAAGGTGAAATCAACCGTGCCGGTCGGAGTCGGACCTGAACCGGAAACAGTTGCGCTGTCGTGTACAGATGATCCAGCATTGACTGTAGTAGTAGCCTGGTGCTGGGCATCATGAATGGTCGTAACAATGTTCGAATCTATCTTCTGCCAGTTCTTGGTAGCATTCGCGCTATTTGAGTTTAAACCATCCGTCGTGCGGTGAAGAGTAACTCCGCCTACCACCACATCAGTGGTCGCGCTCACTACAGTCGTACCAACCACTGCAGAAGTCAGCGTCACTGAACAGGAACCAGTGCCGCCTGAAGTCGTACACGGATTAGTCGTGGTGAAGCTGCCGGGGCCGGAAACGATAGCGAGCGTGATGGACGTTCCATCCGGAGCGCTCACATAGCCGCCCGTGCCGGTATTCACATTTACATGTGCCGTGAGGATGTGATTGTCGCCGACCGGGTCAGTATCCTCTGCCGGAGCTACCTGGATGTTGGCATCAACCCAGGTTTTGGTCGCCGGTCCGCTGTTACCTGCTGTACCATTCGTCGTGACCGATATCGGGATCGCGTTTACCGTAACCGTTGAAGATGCGTTCACTACTGTAACGCCCGCAGTCGGCGATGTGAGGCCGTCGGTGCAAGAGCCCGTGCCACCGGAAGTCGTGCAGGTCGGGGTGTCGAACGTTCCCGGACCACTCGCCTTCGAGAAGCCGGTAATCGTTCCATCCGGAGCGTTCGCGAATCCTGAACCGTTATCTACATCCACATGCGCTGTGAAGATGTGCTTGTGGTTGATCTCATTCGTACCATCCGGAGTAATGCTGATCTTCGCACTCACCCAGTGCTTCGTTGCAGGACCACTGTTGCCGGCTGAACCGTTAGTCGTGCGATGCAACGATACGCCACCAACAGAGACATCCGTGGAAGCGCTGACAACGGTCGTACCCGTTACTGCAGAGTTGAGGGTATCGGTGCAAGAGCCTGTGCCACCGGAAGTCGTGCAGGTCGGACTGGTAAGAGAGCCGGGGCCTGAATCAATAGAGAGATTGACGAGCGTACCATCCGGAGCGCTCACATAGCCGCCCGTGCCGGTGTTCACATTCACGTGGACCGTAAGTGTGTGCGGGTCACCGACCTTGTTCGATGCTTCGGCGGGAGTTATCTGGATGTTCGCATCAACCCAGGTCTTCGTAACCGAACCGCTATTACCATTAGAACCATTGGTCGTAACTGAAATGGTGGTTCCGCCGATCGTAACATTGCTCGATGCATTGACTGTATCAACACCCGGAGTTGCTGAATTGTCAGTAACAGTGCAGGAGCCCGTGCCACCCGCAGTCGTGCAGGGTGATCCCGTAATCGTCCCCGGACCAGTCGCCTTTACGACTGAAATCTGCGTACCATCTGCTGCGGGAGCAAAACCTGAACCACTATCTACATCCACATGCGCGGTGAAGACGTGCTGGTGATTTATCTCATTGGTCCCCGTCGGAGTGATTGAGATCTTTGCATGAGCGATTGTTCTGCTGATGCCTGTCGATGCAGTAACGGGACTGTCAGCGCCATCGCGGGCAGAACCGGAATAATCTGTGGTAGCGCTGATCGTGTTACCCGCGCCTTCGTTTGCATGATTTACCGTATACGGAACGAGTGCCGAGTTAAGACTTGGTACACCCGCACCGCCGATTTCAGGAACACCTCCACCGGGGGTAATGTCATGAACGACGCCATCAGGAGTCGTCAGATGCCACACCCCTCCCTGGAAAGCACAGACCGTGCCGCCCTGATACGAAAGGGTTGCGCGATAGTTGATGGCTTCCCCATCCTTTGCCCGTTGAGTTCCGGTAAACGGCGTCGTGCCGTCCGCCCGGAAAACGGTCATGCTTATTCCTACTCCGGTGCTATCACACGAAGGAGGATCCTGCGGCATTGCTGCGACTGCAGCAGTCGCCGAAAACAAAAAGCCGAGCGATGCGACAACGCCAATGCTGCTGGCGACGGCACGCTCGAACTTCGTTCGAAAATATCCTTGCATAAGGTTAAAAATTATCTAACCGACCTAATAAACAAGTTAAAAACCAAAGAACTCAACTAAATTTCTAGGACGAGCGACTCTCATAAACCTTACCGGAGCCTGCTCATCAAAATACAATGCGGCTCATGAAGGGCCGCTGAACAGCTATCCGCAGTATAGCGGTACCGCGTTTCGTGTAAATGATGAAAGAGCTCCAAAAGTGTGTTGTAGAGGATTCTTGAGCGCTTAGCTCTACCAACATCTAATCAACAGGTAGTCCACGGATAATCCACATTTCAAAACATTATGCACTTCCCCATACAAACTAGGCCCGATCATTTGATTCAGCGTTAAATGTGAGATAGGCTGAAAGTCCGTAAGTTCGCGCCCTTAGCTCAGTTGGTAGAGCAGCCCCTTTACACGGGGAAGGTCGGGAGTTCAAGTCTCTCAGGGCGCACAAAATAACCGTAGATCGCTTCAATGTAAGCTTTCTTTTTATGGACCCCAATAATACACTTGAAGATTTGATAAATGCCGAGCAAGAAATGGTTTTGGGAGCCGAGCTAAAATATGGTGAGTATTTTAGTCATGCTGGGGAAATGGTGACACTGTTAAATAATCTTGTCCCAAAGATAGATAAACCAACACATTTTTTGTTCTTAGTTTTTCTTTCTCAAGTAAAGACACATCTCACACAAGCGCTTTTCTCAGCAGTCCGGCGTCATCATGTACAAGCAGGCATGAATCTTCGCCAGGTTCTTGAGGCCTCGGTATGGGCTGCATATGCGATGGCCTTTGAAGATTTGGATCTTTTTCGGGTAGAAGGTTCTAATGGTCTTGAAGTTCCAGAAAGACTCAAAAATGCCTGCAGGGATTGGTTAAAGAAGAACTATCCAAAAAAATCAGAGGAGATACTTCGACTCAAAAAACAGATAAACAGTACGATTGCACATGCAAAAATTGACTATGCTTTCCAGACTTTTTCGTCAGACCTAAGGGGTAGACAGAGATTTACGACATCTTACTTTGACATTGAAGATGACTTCCGTATCAAAATGGATCTTCTAATGATTGCCAATTTTGCTATGGGTATGTTGCAGCTATTTACTACTATCAACATGGAGGAGAAAGTCTTTCGTTTTCAAAATGATTTTCCAAATCAGTTCCGCAAACTTGGTGAACAACATGAACGTTTGCGTTTAGAGATACAGGGACATGAAAGATTCCCAAAATCTGACTCAAATCTGGAATAAAGACAGATTTCTAATCCTGTCTCATATTAGTTCCAACAGCGTCCAGTATGGCGCATCGAACAGCGCGAGATGCGCCCTAGTCAGCATCCATATGCTGACGTGAGAGACTTGAAACCCGATTGAGTATTTTGGGGAGCGGTCGCGAACAAAAAATCCAATCGGGGTACTGCTCCTGTAAGGAGCAAGTCCCTCATCGCGCATTACGCAAAAAGAAACCGCCCAGCAAGCGCGGGCGGTTTGAATTATTTCGGTCGAAACAGTGTTTCAAAGAGAGCCTTCTTGAGCGTGGGTCCGATCCAATTGCAGAATTTTTGCGCCGCATAGACACCGAGCGCTGCTCCGAGAAACGAGAAGATCAATACCTGGAGAGTCTCATTAATAAAAACCTTTCTTTCAAAAGATTATCTCAAGGGAAATTATTTATCAAGAAAGAACAATCGGCACAAATAAATTTGTGCCGATTGTTCTTTATCCCCCCGCGAGGAATCGAACCTCGATCAACGGCTTAGAAGTCCGCTGTTCTATCCATTGAACTACGAGGGGTAGTTTATCATCATGCGGGATAAAAGGTGCGCGGGCAAGTTGAACTACGAGGGCGTCTGTACATCCTACTCGACACATATTCCCTGTACAGGCCTATCGAGAAGGATCCGCGGGAATCGGAAAATCGCTGACACGCATCGCATTCTGCCTTCCCTCATAATACTGCACAATGCGCGTGATGGTTTCCTGGGAAAGGATCTCGGGAGTCGAAGTCGCCACATCTCCCTGTGAGGGCGATCCTTGAGCTAAAAAATCATTCGTGTATATGGTCAAGGAGAATAGACTTGCGAGGACAGTACACACCAGAAAGCCGAACAGCATCAGACGCCAATCGCGGGCACGGTCATTCCCGAGCGGGTACCGAATGCCGCTGAATGAAAAATGAAGATTTTTGATTTTCTGGAACATTACTTCTGTTTTAATACCAAAAGGCTGATATCGGCCTGCCATGACGCGCTACCCTTTTCCTCTTCGATCTTTTGCAAAGTCACCCGCGTGATGCTCGAACGATACGGCAGTCTCTCAAGGAGACCCAGGAATCGGTAGGAATTCTGCCACGATCCTTTGGTCGAGAGCGAAACCGACAGCGCTTCCCATTTAGAAGATTCCAAACCCTCCCAGCTCGCGTCGGTGACCGAGTTGGTCTGGCTCTCAAGATTCGTGCTCGTCGCCAGATGCTCAAGCTCTTCGAGAAAGTCCACGACACGGTCAGAGGTTAGAAAGAACGTACCGATCGTAAGCTGTTCTGATTTCGTATCTGCAAGCAGGGCTTTGATCTCGGAAGCGCTCAACTGCTCCGCTTGAGCTTCCTGGGCTTCGCGCTCGGACTGGTCCACCGCATTTTGCGCGTACTGATGTCCCCAGTACACGCCGAAGTACAGCAGGGCCATAAGGCCCGCGACGACACAGGCAATGATGAGTTTGGTTTTGGTATTCGATCGTTCGAACATGCTATTTCTTCTCAATGGTTAAGGTCATCGAAAAATCAATGTGATCTTTCTTGCTCAAGTTAGAAATGGGAAGCTCCACCGTAGTGAACAATCCGCTATCCGTGAGATTCTTTGAAAAAGAGACCAGTGCCTCCCTCGAACTTGAGATGCCAGAAATAACTATCCGTTCGGTTTTTTCGCCGTCATACGCCGCAACAAAACTGTTGAGGGCAAGGCCGGCAGGCTTTTGCGCCAAAATCTGGCCGATCAGTCCGGAAAATGAACCGGTTTCTTTGATCCGATTAGGGTCGAGCACGCGGAGCATATCTTTGAATTGCTGGACATCTTTCGCCGCCACCTTCTCCTCATCGGTCTGTTCATGGGAGATTGGTGCGCTAGCTTTATCGAGTGAGAAGTAGCTCACCGCGAGAGAAAAAACGCGGGGGACCATGACTACCGTGCCGATCGCGAGAGAGAGACTTACGAAGAAGAGCGCGACGATGAGAAAACGAAGACGGTATTCTCGCAGTGCCAGCGCGCGCGCGTTTTCAGGAAGAAGGTTTATCATTTCTCGTTGAGTGAAAGCCCGATAACCGACGCGAAGGAAAGTGAGTCTTTCCTGGAGATCGGGGGAATATAAGAATCGAGGGAAAGTGCATTCGCCCAGACATTGGCAAGCTCGGCGCGCATACTCAAACTCGCCTCGAAGTATTCGGGGAGCCCCTGTAGGCTCGACTCCTTGCCACAGAGCACGACGCGCGTGATCTTTTGTTTAACATCGGAATAGCGCTCGATATGAGTTTCCCAATAGCTGGAAATCTTTTCGACTTCATCGCGCAGGGCAGAGAGTGTGCTCACCAGAGACGAGAACAGCGCTGCATTCTCCTTTTTGCCGCTGATGCCACGCTCCTCTTTTATTTTTTCCGCTTCTTTGGCGCTGACCGAGAAATATTTTCGTATCGCTTCAGTGAACGAATCGCCTCCTACCAACACCGTCGAGGTGAAATGGACTACCCGATCTGATACCAGATAGAGTCCCGTTTTCTCCTTCCCGAAATTAACGACGATGACCGGCGCGCGGTCCGCGTGCGGTATGATCGCGTTGACAATCGCTTGCGCCGAGACCTGGAATGAAACCGGCGTGAGCTTCGCCGAAGTGAAAAAATCGAGGTACCGCTCAACGATGAGCCGCGGCACTACGGAGACGCTTACCGCCACACGATCGCCCGGAAGGACATTCACGATCTGATAATCGAACACCGCCTCGCGCGGAGGTATCGGCACATATTCTTCCAGTTTGAGCTCCAAACTTTCCCGCATCTCCTCGGGAGAAACACTCGGCACTTCTGCGCGGAAGATATACGTCTTCTCCTCGGGGAGCGCGACGCTCACCAAGTTCAATTTATGGCGCTCTCTGATATCGGAAAGGAGTCCCCGTAGGGCCTCTCCGGAGGGAAAATTCTCCTCGTCGACAGCCTGCTCGGGCACCTCATAGCTTCCGTACCTTCCGATCCGGTGTCCGCCGCCCGTTTCGAGGAGTTCGAGGAATCGCACGGTATCAGGAGTTATTTCCATGCCCACCGAAGCGAGCGTGAGAAATCCCGGAGTAGGAAAATACTTCAATATGCCGCTATGGAGGCTATGATGGGACATGACCGTGGCCTTAAGTATACCGCGGTTTGGGAGAATTGTTATGCGGACGGGCGGCGGATGAACTTGAACACCGCCGGCAAGAACGAGAGGATGATGATAGCCACGATAATGGGAAGAATGTATTCCTCCGCATTGGGCAGCACCTCTCCGAGGTAGTATCCCATCGCACAGAGAAGGACGCTCCACATAACCGCGCCCGTGAGGTTGTAGACGAAGAAGGTCTTAAAATCCATGCTTCCGATACCGGCGATGATCGGCACAAAGGTCCGGACTATGGGGAGAAATCGGCCAAGTATCAAGGTCATCTTTCCGTGCTTTTCGTAGTAAGCTTGCGTTTGCAGCAGATGCTTTTTGTTGAAAAAGAGCGAGTCTTCGCGCGAAAAGAGCGCGTTCCCCACTTGCTTGCCAAAAGCATAGCCGACCAGCCCGCCCAGCGTCGCTGCGGACGCGGTGCCGAGGATAAGCATTGGAAAGCTCAAAAAACCTCGGGAGGCAAGAAGGCCTGCGGTGAACAACAGTGAATCGCCCGGGAAGAAAAACCCGAAGAAGATCCCGGACTCGATGAAAATAATAGCCAAAACCCCTATGAGGCCGACAGCTTTTATCAGAAAAAGCGGATCGAGGAAGTGCATGGGTTATTGTACGAGACTGCCTTCCGTTATCGAAGCGTCGAGCGTCAGTAACGAAAGAGCGTCCGTATCTTTCGCCGCAAGGATCATCCCTTGGCTCTCAAGGCCCATCAGCGCACGCGGTTCGAGATTGAAAACGAACGCACACTTTTTCCCGATCATACTCGATAAGTCAGGATAATGCTTGGCGATCCCCGCGATGATCTGCCGCTCGCCCAGTGCGCCGAAACTCACGGTGAGCTTGACGAGCTTCTCTGAAGTGGGCACGGGCTCTGCGGCCGCGATGCGTCCGACGCGGATCTCTATTTTTTTGAAATCTTCAATGGTTGCCATTATGGTGGCGGTCGAGATAGCTTTTGAGTATGAGCGCTGCAGCCGATGCGTCATGCATCTCGTTCTTTCCTTGTATCCGCGCGGCCTGCGCGCTGGTATAAAACTCGGGCTCGAGATAGATCGGGATCGAAAGTTTCGCTTCAAGCGCCGATTTCAGCAGCATGATATCACGGAGCACTTCGTTCTCGCTCCCATCGAGATTGCGAGACTCCCCCAACACGACTGCATCCGCGGCTTTTTCGATACAAAGCGCTTTGATGTCTTCGACTAAGTTCGGGCTGTTCTGCCAAACCGCATGCGGGAGTGCAAACTTCGCCTCGTTGTCGCTTATCGCGATGCCGACACGCTTTCGTCCGTAATCGATGCCGATGAGTCGCATCGAGACATTCTAGCATACGGCGCTTTACTGCTTACGTCCGCCTACCAAAACTCCCTACAAAGAGAACCATTTCCGCGCTTACCATAATGGGACATCTTTGCTCATCAATTACTCATTAAGAAGCGGGCATACTGACGATGCATATGACACGATATCAAAAAATGCTCGTAGCAGTGGCTCTGGTCGCGTGGATATGGGCCGCTTGGCATCCGCTCTCACGGCGCGACTGGATGCTTGAGAACATTCCGATACTGATACTCGTCCCCTTGATACTGTTGCTTGGGCAATACTTCAAGTTCTCAAGCCTCTCGTATACGCTCATGGCCGTCTATGTAACACTGCACGTGATCGGTGGACACTATACGTACTCTGAAGTTCCGTTCGGGTACACGCTCGCGCGATGGTTCGGCTCCAACCGCAATATCTATGATCGCCTCGTGCATTTTTCATTTGGCCTCTTATTCACCTACCCCATACGCGAATTCTATGTGCGGCTCTCCAAAACAAAAGGGTTCTGGGGATACTATTTCCCCTTCGATGTCGTACTCGCGATCTCAGCCGCCTTTGAGATCATGGAGTGGCTCGTCGCAACGCACGTTGATACCGTTTTGGGACTCGCGTTCCTCGGAAGCCAGGGAGATATCTGGGACACACAGAAAGATATGCTCATGGCGGCCGTGGGATCCTTACTAGCGCTGGTTATCATTTTCTGCATCAATCGGATATTCGATAAAAACCATTTCAAGGATTTCTGGACAAGCCTAAGGATCCCGCTCGGCGACAAACCGATGGGAGAAGAAGGGCTCAAGCGTCTCATCAAGACGAATGGCAAAGGAAATGTTCCCGAATCCAACGAACCCCACGATCCGCATCTTTCCGGACTTTAGTTCGATTTGAGAGATAGCTCCGCCTCCCTATGACTGCTGTTTCCGCAAGAGTTTCTCGGCAAGCTGCCAATCACTCGGCTCATCGATATCGATCGCTTTATCTTCGGACATTAGATAAATGCCGATCTTTCCTCCGAGGCGATTGCGGTTCTGCTTGAGTATCTCTTTCTTGGTTAGATAGAATGCGCCGTTCTCATTCACTACCCCTTCGAACTCCTGCCGCCGCGGCCGATTGAGGTAATCATAGTTGAGCGGCTTGCCGTCGGGCGTCCAATAGAATTTCTTGTAGAGCACGCCGGTTAAGAGCGAGTCATGCCCGTTCTTAAAGAACAATTCAATGGCGGCATCCAAATCAAGAGCGGTAGTGAACGGAGAAGTCGCTTGGATCAGATTGAGAATGTCGAAATCAGGCACTTGCTCCATGAAGTGGAGCATGACGGACTCGGTGGACGAAGTGTCCTGCGCGAATTCTATCGGTCGATCGATGACGATAACGCCGAGATCAAATCCCAAAACCGTTTCCTTGATCTTCTGATCTTCGGTCGAGACATAGACTGCGTCTATGTACTTCGATTCCGTTGCCGCCTTGATCGTCCAGTAGACCAATGGCTTCCCTGCCATCAACTTGATGTTTTTGTACGGGATGGACTTTGATCCTCCCCGCACCGGAATGAGCGTTACGATCTTTTTCTTCTTGAACATATTAGCCACAGTACCTTAAAACGAAATGTGAGACAAATCTATAGTGGACCGGGCACGATTTGTGGAGAGGGTGAGATTCAAAAAATGTACTTTCTAAATCACTTTGTTTGAGCATGTCTCTTTTAGTTTTACTCGTATTCGATAGTTGCAGGTGGTTTTTGGGTAATGTCGTAAAGCACGCGATTTACTCCTCGTACTTTGCCGATAATCGTGCTTGAGATCTTTTCCAGCAGATTATTCGGGATTTTGTGCCAGTCGGCGCTCATACCATCAATCGAATCAACTGCATGAAGTGCGACGATGTATTCATAGGTTCGACCATCTCCCATAACACCTACCACTTTGACTGGAAGCAGGGCGACAAACGCTTGCCAAATCTTTTCGTATTCTCCGGCTTTTCTCAATTCCTCGATAAATACAGCATCAGCTTCACGAAGAATCTGAAGCCGTTCTTCCGTAATTTCTCCGACAATCCGTACTGCAAGACCTGGGCCTGGGAATGGATGTCTCAAGAGTAGTTCTGGTGGCAGTCCAAGTCTTAGACCAACGTGACGCACCTCATCTTTGTAGAGGTCTTTTATAGGCTCAAGGATTTTGAAGCCCATATTTTCAGGGAGAGTAAGATTATGGTGGCTTTTAATTTTCGCTGCGGTTTTAGAAGTTGAGGCAGATTCAATACGATCAGGATAGATCGTTCCTTGGGCTAAGTATGCTATCGGGTGCTTTTTGAGTTCATTCTTGATCGCTTTTTCAAAAACATCGATAAAGCTGTGCCCAATTATTTTGCGTTTCTGCTCCGGATCAGAAATGCCCTTTAACCGTTTTAAGAAAAGGTGTCTTGCATCTATGACATGAAGTCTTTTGAAGCCAAGCTTGCGCAGATAGGAAGCTACTTGCTCAACCTCTCCTTTGCGTAGAAGTCCTGTATCCACAAATACTGCATGGAGATTGTTGCCAATAGCTCTGTGGATAAGCGTGGCGGCTACTAGAGAATCTACGCCACCAGAAATACCTACAACGATATGATTATCCCCAACCTCGCTTCTAACTTCCGCGATAATATTTTCAGTGACCGAGCTAATTTTCCAATTCTTTCTCGCTTTGCAAATTGAAAATAGGAAGTTCTTGAGCAACCTTTCTCCATGCTGGGTATGAGTAACTTCTGGATGGAACTGGATACCGTAAAAATTGCGCTTTGAATCAGCAAAAGCTGCATATTTGCAGCCGGTAGTAGATGCTGTCTTTTTAAATCCTTCTGATAATACTGACACCTGATCGCCGTGTGAGAACCAGACAACTTCTTTCGAAGCTAGGCTTTCAAATATATCATTCTTGCTTTTAATATTTAGAATCTCCTTCCCAAATTCTCGATGCTGACCTTTGTCCACTTTACCGCCGAGCATGTGAGCCATTACTTGATGGCCGTAGCAAATACCAAGAATGGGAACATTTAACCTAAAGATCTCTTTGTCTGGTCGAGGACTTCCTTTTTCCAATACCGACGCGGGACCTCCTGAAAGGAGGAGACCAATTGGATTATATTTCTGTATTTCTGACGCTGGAGTATCAAAAGGCAAAATCTCGGCTTTTACACCGAGATCCCGCACGCGCCTTGCTATGAGATGGGCAAACTGGCTTCCAAAGTTAAGGATTATGACCATGATAAATTATACCACTAAATTTATCTAAAAAAACCTTCTGGCGGAGAGGGTGAGATTCAAAAATGCATTTTGCTCCGGTGCGGAGAGGGTGAGATTCGAACTCACGGTCCCCTTGCGGAGACTCCGGTTTTCAAGACCGGTGCATTCGACCGCTCTGCCACCTCTCCGCACCAGAGCAAAACTTATGAACAAACTCGCGCTTCCTTCTTTCTTTGATAACCCATACGATGCATGTGCAGATAAGAGACTGGGTTGCTTAGCACTGCCGTTTAGAGACCTACCTCAATACCATACCACAAGCGGTAGCCCTTGAAACAGACTTACAGTAGAATGAGCTGATGCATAATGAAAAGGTGGCATGGCAGACGATCGAATATCAATATCAAGAAAAGAGTCATGAATGGTTCGTGGGGCTCGCTGTCATCGCCACCGCGCTCTTTATCGTTGCGGTACTCCTAAAGAATTTTCTTTTCGGCATCATCATTCTCGTCGGCGCATTCGCGATAATGCTCTCGGCGAAACGCCCGCCCGATGAGATCGAATACGAGATCAACCGCAGCGGTATCGTCAATCACAAGACGTTCTACCCCTACTCCTTCTTAGATTCTTTCTGGATCGACAACACCAACCCAAGCTGGCAGAAGCTGATCGTAACGTCGAAAAAATTGCTCATGCCCATCATCGTCATCCCGCTGGGCGAACAGGACCCCGATGAAATAAAAAATTTTCTCGCGAACTATCTTCCCGAAAAAGAGCAGTACGAGCCCCTCTCGCACCGCCTGTTTGAATATTTTGGATTCTAAGAGCCCTGTGGTATCGTCTCTCTGCAGACGCCCTCGTCGTTCAACGGATAGGACACAAGATTGCGGATCTTGTAATCGAGGTTCGATTCCTCGCGAGGGCATAGCAATATTAACTCCAATGTTGTAAACGATAATAAATCTACAATGAACATTGAATTTGTTCTAAGTGTTTTTGTAAGCATCTCTTCGCTCGCCTTGGTGTTGGTTGGTATTCCCGCTCAGATTGCTAAAAATTATAAAGAGAAACGATCTGGTCAGCCACTAACGACAATTCTGATTGCGTTGGCGTTCTACGCCTCACAAATTGCTTTCTTTTTTATTACCAAGACCTACCTTCCACTTTTGTCATTTTTGGCAGGATTCATTATGTGGGGAATTACCCTAATACAACACTTTCTATATAGAAATAGAAGTGTTTCCAAGTAATCTATGTTAGACAAATATTGTTCCGGAATGCTTTTCAAAAACCATAATTCCCGGAATACCTGGTTTCAATTCAATCCCTTCAAGTGCACCGATTAAAAATGACGGGTGAAACCCGTCGTCTTGAATTGGTCTACGGAATCGAAAGCCCCAGCGAGCAAAGGCGAGCGAGGCGGGTCGCAGGCGAGCCGAGCACGGCGAGACCAGTGACCGACTCCTCACGAGGGCAAAGAGTTTATTTCTTGACTGCTTTATTAACAAAGAGAACCAGACGGGATTTCATTCGCGAAGCAGCGTTCTTTTTTATATAATTGGTTTTTGCCGCTTTATCAATCGCCGCATAGGCCTGCGGGATGAGCTTAAGCGCCTCCTTGTGCTTCGTTTCCTTCACTAGGTTCCGGATCTGTTTCTCGATAGCATCCATGGCATGCTTGCGGCGCAGATTGAAAACGCGCTTGCGCGCAGCTGAACGGATCGCTTTCTTCGCTGAACTCGTAATTGCCATAAGGACATCATCCTAACAGAAGTCGCTGGGCTTAGCAAATTCTGCTATGCTCTAGACATGATCGCAAAACTCACCGGCACTGTTTCGCATCGCGGCAGCGGTTTTGTTGTCCTCGACGCGGGCCCGGTCGGCTACAAAGTCTTCGTCAAAAACGCAACGATGGAGGAGATTGTGAAAGCAGGGACACAACCCGTAACCCTGCTGACCTACCTTGCGGTCAAAGAGAACGGGATGGACCTCTATGGATTCCTGCACCGCGAAACAATGGAATTCTTTGAACTTTTACTGACCGTAACCGGCATCGGTCCCAAGTCGGCACTTGCGATACTTAATATCGCGCCCGTCCCGACACTCCAGTCGGCCATCGCCTCCGGCGATCCTTCGCAGTTGACCAAAACGACCGGCATCGGAACCAAGCGCGCCGAGCGCATCGTGATGGAACTTAAAGATAAATTGGAAGTCGGCGCGGGAGAACTCGCCGTGCATCAAGATGCTTCCGACGTACTGGAAGCACTCAAGGCGCTCGGCTATTCGCAGAAAGAAGCGCGCGATGCTCTACAGAAGCTCCCTAAAACCGGAGGAACCGCGGAAGAGAAGATAAAACAGGCACTCAAAACGCTTGGGAAATAAGCGCAGTCTAACCATCAATCATTATGAATTCAGCTGAATATTCTTCCTCCGAAAGACGACAATTGCTCGATCGTTTTTATACCCTGCGGCGCAATCTTTCAGCCCCGCACCATAAGGCGTTCACTATGGCCCAGAGCCAGATGATGGTGAAAGAAAGAGATGCGGTATTAGATGAATACGCCAAGCGCTTACCTCTCGTCCCGTTGAGCCGTTGCCCGTTTTGCGCCGAGCCGCTCGAATATTCAATAGATGTGCAGGGACTTGATGGTCC
Organism: uncultured Candidatus Saccharibacteria bacterium; assembly: GCA_964617735.1. Classification (GTDB taxonomy): domain Bacteria; phylum Patescibacteriota; class Minisyncoccia; order Phycocordibacterales; family DSPV01; genus 2-02-FULL-46-13. The sequence continues at coordinate 88,176 of CAZTXT010000001.1, forward strand.
TTGGTGGTTTAATGGGCCGATGGCGGAATTCCCGCAACCCAAATGCTGCACGCACTTTCGGGTTCTGCTCGGCGCGATGGATTTTCATTCGAATCGTCCGCTTGAGACCGAGCTGATACCCGAAGTGCTGCCCGGTCCTGGGGTTCCTTTTGTCGTGCCCCGACTCCTAGAAATACCGACGATGAAAACGGTGGTCTCCAGTTTCACTATACCTCCGAACTATATGGCTTATGCGATCGCCTATTTTAGCGAAAATCCCCTTCACGGCGCTTTATTGCACCAGCCTTGGGGACGTCAGGCCTACCAAGTCCTTGACGAGAATGGAAAATATGAGGGTTGGACTGCGGCCAACGATAAGATTGATTTTGACCTCGGGCCTTGGATTGATAAAGGTTTGGTTCTCTGGGTCAACCCGGGCGATTCGACGTTAACTCTGCAGAATCGCCCGCCCTGCCCTTACGTCAATCTTCCCGGCGTTCGGGCACCACAGAAAATCGTCCGCGGAGAACTTGAAACCATGCCCCTCCCTACCGGCAAACGGCTTCAACCTTTCGAATAGCAGAGCCATATAGGCATTCGGGTTGCACACCATCCTCTTCGCAACGTTACTGCAAGGCCTTCCTGCAGGCAATGCATTTTATAAGTGATTCAGAGAAGCTTCAGATGAAGAGCAGGCCTGTTCGGAAATCATCCGAACAACGATTCAAGCAATGTTATGAAAGAAAAAGGCCAGCTCCTGCTGGCCTTTCGTGATTGCAGCACTCCAAACTTACCTAAATACCAACTTTAGCAAGCTCTTGGGGATTGCGGAGCGTGAGCAGCCGTGCTCGCGAAATATGACCCCTCGCCAACTTTTGAAGTGCTCGAAGTTCAGACTTCTCTACAGCGGAAAGCACTGAAGACATCTTTTTGCGTAAAAGGGTTACTCGACGGGCATTCTGCCGTTTCCTGAACTTTGATGTACTACTAGACAAGGTTTGCATATATAATCCTTTCTAATTCAGATGATAAGGATTATTGAATAATTTGCAATGGAGTTATTGGAAGCAAATTCAGAGCGCATGTCAGAGAGGACACTTGCACGGGGCTTCAAACATAAGCAAGGCATTTCTTAACCTTAAAGAATAGGATTTCGAGGGAAAGTGGTTGCACACCATTCTTTTCGCGACGTAGTACTGTAAGCTTTTACCGTGCGGTCGCGAGGTAGTGGGCCTTGTTAAGAGGGCTTGATAATTCGAGCGCGACATGCGCCAAGAAGCGCCCCCAAGAGAAAGAAGATCGGCACTCCAAGAGAAATTTCCAACCAATATGGGGGATAAAAATCAAGAATCTCATTAAGTGCCCAGAAAGGTATCCAGGGAAATGCCAAAGGAATGCACTCAAATCCTAAACCGGTGTATCCGGGAACAAAAATGTGGTGCATGCAAGATTCGTATAGAGCGCCAGATATCAGCGAGCTAATTCCCGCAATTGCTCCTCCGCGCAGCCAAGGTGGCCAAAACTTCCAGTGCATAAGGTTATCATACCAAAGGTTGTTTATCATTGTCGACAAGAGTGACTGAAAAGCCGATGCACTAAGCATCGGCTGTGTGGCTCACGACGCTAGTTGCACAATATCCTTTTCGCGACGTAGTACTGCAAGTTTACTCATATCTGGTTCTTTCTTTTGGGCGAGCGTGCACGTCGCCAGGCCATGTTTTTGGAGGTGGAGCCACACAACATCAATGCGGTGCGACTGAACCACGGTTGTGCAATAGTTGTAGCCGCGGACGGTCGTGCCAGGTTGGCTGAGCGCGTGGCGCGAATACAACCACCGAAGATAAAGATGGAAACGGGAAGAATCTGATCCGACTGAATGCTACAGAGACGGACAAGCAAAAACCCCAGAACACGGTAAGTTGCTCTGGGGAAGCACCTCGCCAGAAACCAAGTTCTGGGGCTGGGTGAGCGTTGGGGAAATCGGAAGCCCGACGCCATCCAGGATTAAGTATAATTGTGGATTCTCGATCGTCAAACCTGGTAGTCTGGGAGTCCTGCGGGTTGAGGACGTTTTTATAAAAATGCATTTTTTGTGAAACAGAAACGCCCACTTTGCCGTCTTTGTGAGTAGAGTTTCCGATAAAGTGCGGGAATTCTTCAACATGCATGAAGCGAGAAATCGGCTGGGCGCTCGTGCGCCTTGCAAAAATGCGCCTCTCCCCGGACGCGTGGCATCACTGGGAGCAAGTGCGCAAAGACTGGGCAATGGTTGCGCGTTTTGTGAGCCATTGCCAAAAGGTAACAACGGGATGCCACTGCAATCTCTGGGAGGAGGGCTGCCACTGCGAAGCGGAGGCTGAAGTCCTCGTCCAAGAGACCTTGGTTCGAATAGACACAAAGTTGTTGCCAAAATGCGAGACGATGGAAGTGTGGAGAATAGGTAATTACGTGGAAGAGATTGCGCGGAACGTGGCTTATGGTGAATTCGCGAAAGCTTCAGCGCAGAAACGTGGAGGTCGTAAAGGGAAAGAGGGGCGACACCAGCTTCCAGAGCGGATTTCGTATCCCGATGCGGAAGAAAGCGAAGACCAGCGGTTGAATCTTCCTGTAGTTGCCCTCCCTACGCAGGTTCAAACTGCTTCACTCAAAGAATTCGACCAAAAAGTGCGTCGGTTATATTACGATGGCGTAATCGATGACAGAGAGCTTGAGGTTTTGAGAGACCTCATGGAAGAGCGTACGCAACGCGAGATTCGAGATCGAAGGCGTATGAGCTTGAGCCGAGTTAACGCATGCTGTAAGAAGCTGCGGGAGATTCTGCGAATGCATTGGAGTTGGTAATTCTCTTCAGCCAGAAAATGCCGCCTGGTTCGAAAGGAACCGGGCGGCTTACTAATACTTGAAATGAGCAACTTGAACGCGAAGTCAATAGGCACGGGAACAGTTTGTATTTCGGAAGATGATCTTCTGCTTTTCGTCAGCGAGAACTTCGCTGAAACAAAAATGGGCGCGTATGTAATTGCGGAGCACTTAAACCAGTGCCGGAAATGCCGGGACCGGGAGGGTCGGATTCGGGCGCGTTTGCAACATTTATTAACAACCGTCGCACAGATGCCGAACTGGAAGTGGCTGGATAGCGAGCATTCCGTTTACCGAGAAAAAGGCTGGCTAAAACTCAAGAGGAAGGGCGCGTAAAGGAAAGTGCGGAGCTGGAAGAAAGGGAGCCTGCTCCGGTTTCTCAGGGTGAGTCCGATTGAATTGCTTTCGTAGGACTTGTTCGGCTCACTTGACCCGCTTGGCTGCGAGTTCTGCCTCGTGTAGGACGGTTGAAAGTTCCAGGCGGAGCGCGCCCGAGATCCGAAGCAATGTTTCGAGCGATGGGTTCCGTTGCTCACTTTCGATAAGGCTGATCATGCCTTGGGAAAGACCAGACATTTCTGCCAGGCGGGTCATGGAAATGTTCTGCTCTTTCCGCTTTTCACGCAATATGCGGGCGACGTGCGAACAAACGGATTCGCGATAGCCGATTTTTGTCACAGTTAAGGGCTACCAAAAAAATCCATTGACAACGGACATTACTATAGTAATAGTCCGATATGTTCATTCGGCGTCTTGGCCCGGATCCGCACGCAAACGGGAATCGAACCTTTGCGGTGAAAGGGTGCCCTGATATTTTCGAGCTGGATGGTGGTGATTTCGCGGTTATCGGCACGGACATTACTGCGGTGGCCGAGAGCAAATTGCCTCCTTCTGCCAGTTGCGGGGCTGACGAAAGGGTTGTTCGAATACCCCGGAAGACCCTTGTATTAGCGAAACCAGACATACCCGACAAGATATGAGCCGCCACTTGCTTTTCGTGTTAAAATGGGCCGGTGGAAAGCTGGCTTGCAAAAAACTGGTTCGAAGCCGTGAGCACAATCGGGATTGTTGCCAGTCTGTTATTTACCGCGCACTCGCTGCGCGCGGAGACAAACTCACGAAGGATCAGCAATTTGATTACGTTAACGCACAATCATCGCGAAATTTGGAGCGAATTTTTCAAAAATCCGAAATTGGAGCGGATCCTTACCGGGCAGCCAACGATTTTGGAACGCCCGATCACAATCGAAGAAGAAATATTGGTGAATCTGGTCATTCAGCAATTGCAGAGCGTGTTTTACGCCATATCGGACAAGCTAGTACTCAAGCCGGAACAATTGGGCACAGATGTAAGGGATTTTTTGTCGCTGCCGATCCCCCGCGCAGTTTGGGAGAAGAACAAAACTCTGCAAAATCGCGATTTCGTTTCATTCGTGGCGGAGCAGCTTCAACCTCGTCGCAGTGGTTGAAGCGTGCAAGAAAGGGCTTTTGACTGACTAAAACCATACGGCACAGGGGAGGCAACATATCAGGTGTCATTCACAAATCGGCAACAAGATCGGACACTTTAACGTGTAACGCATCGGAGATGCGGAGTAAGGCATGAAGGCTGATCCATTTTTCGCCTCGCTCGATTTTGCCAAGATAGACCGGGTGGAGGTTCGCCTGTTCTGCAAGGTTTTCCTGGGTAAGTTTTGCGTGTTTCCGATGCTTCCGAATTGCTTCACCGAGATTTCGTCTTCGTTGTTGAATGCGCGACACAGTCGTTTAGGAGAGCAAGAAGCGCAGGCGGAAAACACACCCCATAGGGGTTCATTTTGTTCTTGCATTTGGGAAGGGTTTTGTCAGTATCGGCATAGCGTGGGCGATGGTTCAGTCTATTGGCGGCGCTCCACTGGCTGAGTTTCCATCCTTCCGGGAGTTGCATTTAGAAGTCAGCAGAGAACTTAATCATGAAAACGAGTAGACCAATTGGGACTTCAGCGGGTCTTTTGATTCTGATAGTAGTGTGGTTTGCGCCGGGAGGACTTGCTCAAGTGAACAGTGGGAGTGACGGGCGTGATGGCCCACTCGATCCCGGAATATGCCCAGGCGGGGCGTGTAGTGTCGTCATCGACATGCACGATCATCCAGATGGGGTTTATCAATATACTGCCGTTAATATGGCTCCTGGAGTTACTGTGACGTTTGTGCCAAATTCGAATAATACTCCGGTTGTTTGGTTGGTGCAGAGCAACTGTGTAATTAGCGGAGGCGCAACCGTCATTGTGACGGCACAAGGTGGGAGCGGTGGGTCAGGTGGGGCAGGAGGGCCCGGTGGATTTCGCGGAGGCAATGGAGGAACGCTTAGCGCTGGAGGAATGGGGCCTGGCGGGGGATTGGCGGGCGGCTACGTTGGCGGCACTGGATCATATGGAATGTTTGGCACGAATGCCGCGGGGACTACTAATGGAGATGGAGCTATCTATGGAAATCAATTTCTGCTGCCCCTGGTTGGCGGTTCCGGTGGGGCTGGCTCAATGGGAAGTTGTAGCACCATCGCCTTTGGCGGCGGGGGCGGCGGGGGAGCGCTATTGATTGTCGCGTCCGGAAGAATCCTGCTGGATGGGAGTATCGAGGCATGCGGTGGTCCAGCATGCGGAGGATTTTACGCCTGTCCTGGAGGATTCAGCACGAATATCGCGGGAGGTGATGGCAGCGGGGGGGCGGTGAGGCTAGTTGCCTCACAAATTCTTGGCAGCGGCAGCATCTATACCGGTCGCTCAGGAAGCTATTGCGGTGAGGCCAGTTTTGGAGGTTTAGGAAGAGTCAGACTTGACTCCCCGGATTTAAACTTCGGTGGAATAATTACGGCTGTAGCAAGTCAAGGATTCCAGCCGATAATTATTCCTTCACAAGGGACAGGTGTTCAACTAGCGATTGCAAGCATTGGCGGAGTACCGGTTTCTGCGTCTCCAACTGGACAACTTGCAACTCCTGACGCTGTGCTCTCCAGTCAGCAGAGCAACCCTATTCCCATCGTTGTGAATTGCTCGAATATTCCGTTAAACACGCAGATCACGGTGGTAGTCAGGCCAGCTACTGGCCCGGCTGTAAGCGCGACAGGACTCAACAACACTGGGACGCTCTTGGCGAGCACGGCTACCGTTTTGCTTAATATGCCGCGAGGCGGGGGAATCATTTACGCAACTGCAGCAAACTAAAACGCCGGATGAGGTCTTCGACGCAACTTGGAATAGTTGCAACCTTGCTCTTGAAATCGCTCTCGTTATGCGCAGACGAGGTTACTACAAACGCCATGTCGCCTATCGTGAGCTACCAATACCTTAATGCCGTGGATGAGCAGGGAACAACGCTGGCAAGTCCGATAGTTAGTTTCCAATTCCTGAGCTCATTGGGCGAGGCGGCAACGACAGTATTTAGCCGCATTGTGGGCTACCAGTATTTGGATTGGGCAGGCAATGACGCGTTACAACTGGAGAGCAGTGATCAGGTGAGCTATTACTATCAATTTCTAAACGTCCCGCCTCTCGTTATTATCCCTACGAATCGCACGGCAACTGCCACAGAGGTCAGTCCTTCAGTTGTTCTCCCTGGCCCAGATCCTTGGCAACTCAAGACGTTCACAAATGGCATGCTTAGGACTAACGTGGCGCCTGATTCAAACTGGATGAGCGTTGTGCTGACCCATGGCTGGAACAGCAGCCCGGAGGCATGGGCAACGAACATGGCACAATTGATTTCTGCAAACGCTACAACATCGGCGAATATTTTAATTTGGGACTGGACGAGCGCTTCGCAGTCCACGCCATGCCTCTCATTGCAGGCGGATTTCGTTGGAGCGGCGCGACTGACACCTGACCAAGGATTCGCGTTAGCGATGGCATTGCGCTCGAAATTAGGAACAAATTATTCGCACCAGATTCATTTTATCGGGCACAGCCTTGGCGCTCTGGTAAACGGATTCGCCGCAATCTACCTCCATCACCACGGATTCGCTCCTACTAACACTCAAATAACAATGTTTGATGAAGCAGAAGTAGCAACAGATCTGAGTTGCCCGGAACTCTTGAATGCAGTCCTGTTCAACCAGTGGAATCCTCTTTCGCCGAAGCCATACTATTGTCATCCCCTGCCGCGGCAATTCGCCTGGGCAGACAACTACATCACTGCGTTCGGGCTTCTGCATCCTGATGCGCACAACGTCATCCTTACGAATGGTTTCCCGGGCAATGCTGCGAACCTGATAAACTTGGGTCAGAAGTTAGCTAATTTTCACAGTTACCCTTGCGATTGGTACGCCGAGACGGTTAGCAGTAACAATTCGGCGATGGGGCATCAGTGGTCGTTTGAGCAGGGCGGATTTTCGGGAGGGCGCGACACGAACACCGTCTTCCGTCAATCGTTTAATGGGTCGCTTTGGAATCTTGCGGAGTTGGATTATGCTGCTGGCAGCAATTACTTGGCCGGGCGATTTGAGAAGTATCGCGACGCCGTGAAGTATGCTGTTACTAATAAGTCTCCGAGCGCTATCGCCGCAAATGGAATTGTGTTCGGCTTCGTGCTTCTTGGGCTTACATTTGACGGCTTCGTTTTGTACTTGCAAACCAGCGCTGCCAGTCCTCAAGTTTCTGAATTCCCCCGCCAGGGTTCCCACGGGCACGACGGTGGTGCGGGCGGGAACGGGAGCACGGGCGCATGTGCCTGGTTGAGGCTACCGATTCCTGCCGACGGAGTTTCCATCTCCTTTGATTTCAAGGTTGACGGCGATTGGCAGGATGATTCGCTGGCGGCGGCACTAAATGGAACAAACTTACTTCTACTTGCCGCCAGCCAAGTCGAGACCAACATTGTGCTCAATAGCGGCCTCATTGATATAAGGTCATATGCTGGCCAAACGAACGAACTCTTTGTCGGAATCGTTGGAGGCACCTCCACGAATGCTCTGCTGACCGTGGGGAACGTTGCGATCTACACAGCCGCAGTGCCGTCATTGCACGGGGAAGTAAGCGGAAGGGATTTCAACATTTCGTGGCCGCTCACGGCACAGAACTTCAACTTGGAATCTACAACCAATCTGGAGCTGATAAATTCTTGGACGGCAGTCACCAACACCCCGGCCATAGTCAATTTCCAGAACATAGTCACGAATGACGCTTCCACGGATAGTAGGTTTTACCGTCTAAGAAAGTATTAACTCACCGCAGGGGCTCAGCGGCAACCGCCGCTAGTCGTGGAAGATGGTAGCCAAAAACGGTATGGCGACCAAAGAGACAAAGAGATCAAGCACGACGGCTAGAAAGATGCCGAAGGCAATTAGTTTTAGGATTATTTGGAACTGGGCTCGCGGCGGCTTCTGGTTGATTGTGGCTTCTGTGGATGGTTGATGTGAAGTGCTTGGCCTGGATCTTGTCTGATCTTGGGTTGGACGCAGGAATAGGAGAATCAGTATAGAGCCGACAATTAGAATACCTGATAGAAGGCCACCCCGTATCATAACCTGCATTTCTGCCATGATATCGTCGGCAGGTTGCGGCATAAAGACGACATATGACAGTATTATAGCGCCAACGAAGGAGCCTAACGTGATGGCAACGTAAGAAATGTAGCGAATAATGTGAATCAAGGCGTTTTTCATATGTCTTGTTGTCTTGTTGCGCAGGGGTGACCATTATTGTACCCGAAATTAGTTTCATAAAAAAGCCGACGTTGTGGACGTCGGCTGTGTTGGCTCAAAGCATCCGTTGTAGGAGGCCTGTGAGCAGCAAAATAATATTAGGCAAGTCGAGCACGTGCCGTGCGACAGTGGTGCTCGTCCAGTTCAATGAGGACGAACTTGCGATGAGCAGCCCTGGCGGCAACACCAGTGGTGCCCGAACCTGCAAACGGATCTAGCACAATATCGTCTGGTTGCGAGAATGCTTCGATCAGCGGCAAAAGACAAATCACCGGTTTTTCCATTGGGTGAAACTCATTTCCTGTGTATTCCCAATCGAAAACGTCATCTGGCGGATAGGCCGGCCTCAGCGGTTTGCCTTTGGCCAGGAGGAATGCTACTTCGTGATAGCTGCGAGTGTAGCCCTCGCGTGAACAATAGTCTTTCACCCAGATCAGATGACTGACCGGACGAAACCCCACCTGTTTCCAAACGTGCATAAACCGATCAATCCAAGGCCAGCCATAAAAGCTGGCGCAAAATCGGTCGGGCTTAAGCACGCGATGAATCTCGTGAAATGCCGGCCGCAACCAATGATTGTTGTCATCGTTGGCGCAACGCCGACCGTCGCGAGCAACATACCTGGTTAGGTAAGGTGGATCGGTGAGCACTAAGTCAACACTTGCGTCGGGCATCGTGCGCAGAACGGAAATGCAATCGCCGTGAATGACCTGGTTAAGGAAGCTATCGATGGTTTGCATGTTAAGCCTCCTTTTCAGTAATCCTCAGGCAACAGCACTGTTGTGACAGACCGATCAGCTTCGGTGATAAGCCAGAACTTCGTGCCGTTCTGTGCGTGATATACGGAAAGCAAACGGAAGCCTTCTTTGAGTGAAAGGTCATTTTCGCTTCTGTCATCTTCACTCACGTCGCCCCAATCGCCAGCCTGGTGCCGTTGAATGGCGACCAGGATGTCTTGGTTTGATACCTTTCCAAGCGCATTTGGGGTGGCCACAATCCTGCCAAGCCGTAACCGAGCAATGGGTGGTTTGTGAGCGCTCATAAGCCGAAGTCCTCCATTGCCGAGGCAATGGCGTCTTCGTCATCGCCAAGGATTTCCACCAAACCTGCTTTTAACGCTGCCTTGTCGAGGTCGGGTCTGGCCCCCTTGGGACAAGCAGGGCAGCGGATAACATCGAGAATTGAGGCACCGAACTCATAACCGGCCGCTTTGAACTGCTCGCGATACCGCCCCGAAAGCCGTTTGGCGACGGGTAGGGAGCGCCAAGCTTCGGCTTCAGCATGGTCGACGGTCGTTTCGAAAATGGCATCGTGCCGGAGGTGATAGACATCCCACGGCTCATTGCATGATGAACAATGAACATCCATACGCGTGCTCCTTTCTCAGTTGTAGAAGTAACCAAGCTGTCGGAGCGAGCAATGGTTGGGATTGCCAATTATGACATGATCGAGGACCTCAATTTTAAGAAGTTGGCCCGCGCGAATGAGGTCTCGCGTGACTTTGATGTCTGCCTCTGATGGTTGCGGCTCACCGCTAGGATGATTGTGCATGAGCACAACGGCCGCTGCCGCCGTGATTATTGCGACCCGGAACACCTCCCGTGGATGGACGAGGATTGTATCGAGCGTGCCGATGCTCACCATCTGATGCCCTTTCACACGCCGGCGTGTGTTAAGCATGAGGACAGCGAAACATTCGCAGTCCGGCATGAAATACGGATTTGTGGCGATATGGGACCGCCAATAATCGGCAGCGTTCTCTGGAGTTTCGCACAAATGCATTCCCTCCGGCATGGGGCATTCGCGCAATGTGATTACTTTGTATTCCTTGGCCGGCGGGATCGGTTTGGGATCTGCCGGGGCCTCCTGCAATTCGAGAGTTGAGGCGGGAACGATTGCATACTTATCCCTGGGGTCATTTCGGGATCGGTGCGTTGGCGCACCGCAAGGATGTTGCCAGCAACGGCGCCCGGCATTCCAATGGAAGCCAAGATCTTTCAGTTTATCGCGGATTTCCTTGAGTGGCGCGACCGAAAATTCGAGCCACACCCATTTGCCGGTTGCACAATATCCTTTTCGCGACGTAGTACTGCAAGAACAATCACCGATTTGCTGCAATCTCGATAACGGATAGGAAAGGGCCTGGCAAAAGTTGCAAGCAAAAAGGCAACGAGAAGAACGCGTTGCCTTCGTGTGAGTCCTCTGCGAACCCTATCTGCATCAGGAAATGCCGAACTTCGCAATCGTAAGCCGGAAGTTTCGTGAGGGCTTTACCCTGGCATGATTCCGAAGGGATAGATTCAAGGATTCCGAGATCCTGCGGACCTTTTCTGCCATACTTTGGACCTCTCGAATCTCTGACAGAGTCAAGGATTGTTTTGAGTGTAGTTTATTCATAATGGTAAGCCAACAAAGCAAGTGAGAGGCCGTCTCTAAAGGGTTGCCGTACGCAATTATAGACATTTGAATGAACCGTGTTCTCCAAAGAGGAACTTGGACAGGCCTTCTGCATCCTAGACATTCCTCCTTTGCTTTGCTGATGGTACCAAATTAGTCCGATTCTGTAAATCGGCTTTGGGGTATTGTGCCCATCACAGAAAGCAGGCACACTTTGTCCCCGCCTGGTACAGCTTTGAGACAAACAGACTTGGAACCGCTCAAAGAAGACCCCGAATCCTTAATTGGCGGAAGAAGGAGTAAAGGGCTTCCACAGCCGCCGCTGCGCCAACTTAGACGTGATAGGTATTGCGTGGTTCCGAACTGACAGTTGCACAATATCCTTTTCGCGACGTAGTACTGCAAGGTAAGGGGCCTTTCGGGGGCTGTTATGTTGACGATCAGATCAAATTTGCCGTCACCGTCCCACGGGCGGTTGACACGCCTGAAAATCTGAAGAGGACCATAATGGTTGAGAGCTTGAAGGCTCAATTGGAATCCTTGCGTGAATCACGACGCGAGAGGGATGAAGCCGCCGAGATTATCAGGAATGCTTTTAACGAGGTGAGTACCATCAACAAGGTGGCGAATGCGTTTAATACTATGCATCACCAAATGAAAAAGGAGAAAGAAGAGGCGGCACGGAAAGCAGCTCAAGAAGAACGATTGACCCCTGAGCAAACAGAGGAATTTGTAAAGGAGGCCCTGCAACAAGTTGATAAGCTCTTCCTCGCCTTGACGGACCGATACTTGCCTAAATAGAAAAAAGGGGTGCCAGTGGGCACCCCTTGTCGCGCGACTGAGCCAAGAATTCCGACCCGCACTTATAACCTCATTGTGGGCGACGGCGACCCACCGCAGAGCTGTTCGAATTCCTTAGCGGCTTCGTCACCTACCTCCTGTTCGGATGGCGGCTCAACGTAAATCTCGGCGCAAAGCCGTTGGAAGGTTTCTTGGTAAGACCTGAAGAACTCGGGGTGGCGCCGCATACCGTTTCGCAGCAGATCCTTGATGAATCGGCAACAGGCCTGTTGCTGCTGATGGTGAAGTTCGCAAATCTTACTTACATGCGAAAAACTCACATGACTCTCCAACTGACGGCGGGCTTCTTCCCTGCAGACAGAGGAGACGAGCTCACCAAATTGACGCCGTTCGTCCAGCGACAAACGAGGGAGCGTGAGTAAGAAGAGGCGCTTCCACGCAACTTCTCCCTGACTGTCATTTGAGTTCGGGGTCAGTAGCGCTAATGATTGGGAACTAAGCATAGTTGAATTCCTTTCGTTGGCTGATTGGCAGTGCAGAACTCCGCGTACACCATGCACGTGGCGTTCTGTCTGCCAACCGAGGTTTCTCTGCTTAGTACCGCCCCCTCCATCTTTCGCCATTATATCACGCCTATAATCTATGTCAAGAGTATTACAGCCTGACTAAAAAGCAGAGATTTGCTTGCTGACAGTCTGGGCAGAAGGCTAACTGTCCGGTCTGCGGCCATGCACGACATTCATTCGCGGATGGAGTTTCGCGTCAGCCTGTTCGTCCTCGCCGGTGAGAACCAACAATGCGATTGGGTAGAAGCGTTCATCATCAAAAACGGAGTGTGCGTCGCGCGGACCGGATTACCATCGTTCTTAATATGACGCATAAGCACGCTGATCGAGTTGCACAATATCCTTTTCGCGACGTAGTACTGCAAGAGCCAGCAATTTAAGGATTGCCTTCTGAATTTACTTGACTAAACGATCTCGTATGGTTTTCTATTGCGTGTAATGGCATAGGAAACGTCGTGCCGTTTGAAACAATCTGCGCACAAGACAACTACATGGTACTTATCATTGCGACCGTTGAAAATATTTTTCATTTTATTTTCAAATTCAAGTCGTTCGTTTGTACTTATTGGCCCCGAAAATAAATTGCGATGAAGCGAAATAAGTCCATAATCAGCACACACAGTCCGCGCCCGTTCTGCCTTTCGAGCATTCTTTGCAAACCATAGTACTATAGAACCCGAATTCATCCTATTGATATTTATAAGAGCACAGAGAAATCTATCGACAAGTAGGAGGTCTGATTTCCCAGAAAACATCGACTCAAAACACGGTTCTGCTCTAAAATGACATCTCTTAGCGTTCGGCGTTTCCCCTTCCAAAATATCCTCTGGTTCAGACGATTTAACACACCTTCAACTACCTTGGCCTTCCCTTCTGGAGAAAGACGGTATTCATCTTTGCTTATTTTTTCAAAATCACTACGCTTGCCGAGTTTTTTCTCTATGAAGAGCGGAATGATCGCGGAATCCACGATTGGAACTCGAAATTCCTCAACAAGGTCAAGCACCAAAGCCGGTTTACCGTAGCGGTCGGAGTGGTATAAACCCAGATAGGGATCGAGTCCGACATAGAGGCACGCGCGTTCGACTTCATTATAGAGAATTCCGTATCCGTAGTTGAGTGCGCTGTTGAATTTGTCACGTCCTTGTGGAACACGACCAGGAAATTTATGCAGACGTTTCAAACAGTCCCAGTATTTATCTGCTATAAAACCCTCAGTCCCCAGTAGCTGGTTACGGGCTTTTTCTCCACCTGGGATTCCCCAGATATTCTGTAGTAAAGTCTCGGCTTGCACGATTTCTTTTCCAAAATCCTTGCCGTATTTTGCCGAGAGGAATTTAAGGTATGTGATCTGATTGCGACATTTTCCATAAACAAATTGTTTTGCCAACTCGAATGATCGAATCGGATCACTAGATACGACAAGTTGACCTCGACGCATTGTTGCTAACCCCTTCGAATCGCTCGAGAAAATTCTTCCAACAGGTTTTCCGAATGACCCGAGATAAACAATGTCTACTTCATGCTCGATAGCGAGCCGGACGGCATGCGTAGAAATAGAAGAGGGTCGCAGGATTACAATTTTATTCAGACGCCGGATGGGATATTCCTTGCGCTTTTTCGTTTTCGGAAATCGCAGAGCGATACGTTCACCAGTCGATCCTATAAAGGTGCCGTATGTATCAATGAGTAGGTCCATAAGAATTTCTCTTAAACCTATAACAGGCCAATATTAACACAGATAAGAATAATGTCAACATACGGCTTCCCAGCAAATCACGCTAGTATGGAGCCATGGATTCGATATTGCGTTTGGGGCGTACGATTATCCCTCGAAAACTTTTTGTCGCGCTCCAGCCGACCTACCACTATCTGCTCGCATGGGGCGCGGCAGTGATCTACGGTTTTCCTTCCCAAAAACTCAAGATCGTCGGGATCACTGGTACTAAAGGAAAAACTTCGACTGCCGAACTGACCGCAAGCATTTTAGAAGCCACGGGCTTCAAAGTTGCCCTCGCGGGGACGCTTCATTTCAAGATCGGTGACCATGAGGAGCCGAATCTTTTTAAAATGACGATGCCGGGACGCTTTTTCATGCAACGATTCCTGCGGCGCGCCGTCGACGCGGGATGCCAGTGGGCAGTACTCGAGATGACGAGCGAGGGGGCGCGGCAATCCCGCCACGCGTTCATCGAGCTTGATGCACTCATTTTCACTAACCTCTCCCCCGAGCATATCGAATCGCACGGCTCGTACGAAGCGTACCGAGACGCCAAGCTCAAGCTCGCGCGAGCGCTCGAACAATCGCGAAAAGAGAGGCGCGTGATGCTCGCCAACGCCGACGACAAAGAAGCCCCGCGATTCCTCGCGGCCAAAGTCCCCCGCAAACTCACCTTTCAGTTACGCGATGCAGGCGCGTATCAGCTCACCGACCATGGCGTTTCGCTCATCTATAAAGGAGAGCGGATCAGCTCTCCTCTGCGCGGCCTCTTCAACATCTACAACATCATGGCCGCCGCGACGTTCGCGGAATCCCAAGGCATCCCACCGGAGATCGCGAAAAAAGGCATCGAACACATAACGGAGATCCGCGGCCGCGCGCAAGAGATAGCAGCCGGACAGGATTTCACCGTCATCGTTGACTATGCGCACACCCCCGATTCGCTGCGCGCGATCTACGAAGCATTCGAAGGAAAGCGAAAGATCTGTGTGCTCGGCAGCACCGGCGGCGGACGCGACACGTGGAAGCGCCCGGAGATGGGAAAGATTGCCGATGATTCGTGCGACAAAGTCATCCTCACCAACGAAGACCCCTACGACGAAGATCCCGAAGGGATCATCAAAGAAATTGCATCGGGAATGAGCAAACAAAAACCGGAGATCATCATGGATCGCCGCGCAGCCATCGCGCATGCGCTCTCTTGCGCTCGCACATCTGACGCAGTGATCATCACCGGCAAAGGCACCGACCCCTACATCATGGGCCCGAAAGGCTCCAAGATTCCGTGGAGCGATGCGAAAGTCGCAACAGAAGAACTTAAGAAAATGAGAGCAGTATAAATAGGCTCTCGTAGAGAGCTCGTTACTATAGACTCGTATCGGGAATTTCTCTGAACTTCTGATATGATGGGTATATGCCGCCGCTCAATCCCAATCCGATTCCCCCACAACAGATCAAGCCGCCGGGTATGGACTCGCAAACGAAGAAGATCGTGTTGTTTGCGATGATCTTTTCAGTGCTCGCGGTGGTGGTAGTCGCCGCTTTTGTGCTCCGGCCGGGAAATAAAACGGGTGCTACAGCACAATCAAACTCGATCTCCACTACAACGCAGTTCATCACCAGCACAACCACAGCAAAAAAGTCTATTTTCTCTTCTTTCTTCAACTTTAATTTCGGAAGTCCAAACCAAACAGCTAAACAAAATCTCTTCTCGATCACAACTAAGACTTCATCGACATCAAAAACCAGCACCGCTCCTCGTCCCACTGCTGCGCCGAAAACCAAAACCACTAGTGTGCCGACGACCAATGTCCCGTATAAGCAACTCGAAGGGATATACAGCGAGCGCCCATCCGCCGAAACACAAGTGGGACTCGAGCTGTTCCAAACGGATCTTCCCTCTTCTCCGCTGCGCGGAAAACTCTGGATCAGCGGAGTGCATCGGGCGACAAAAGCAGATCAAGAGTATGTCACCATCTCAACGAAAAGCACGCTTCCCCCAGGCACGCTGATCACCGATATGACGCTCAAAAGCGTGGTGAGCGGAGAAGTCCTAACGATACCGAAAGGGGTGGGCCTGCCGTTCGCGAATCAGATAAACCAAGCCGACCCTATCTACATAAACCCCGGCCAGAAAATTTATGTAGTGAGCGGCATATCGCCCTTAGGCTATTCATTCAGGATAAACAAGTGCACAGGGTACTTTGAGCAATTCCAGAATTTCTATCCAATGCTTCCGCTGACCTGTCCGATCATCAAATCGTATCCCCGCCCAGCGCCGCCCAACGAATTAAGCGACAAATGCATCACCACCATCAGCAACTTATCGAGATGCAAGCTCCCCGCCTCGTACACCGATCCCGGTACCAACGATCAGGAGCATGACTGCGTAACCTTTATTCAAGATCATGTCGGATACGACAACTGCGTGAACCTGGAGCGCTATAACACTGATTTTCTGGGCACGGGCTGGTGGACGTACGAAAACCATGGAACTCCCGTCTGGAAAACCACACGTGAAATCATTTGGCTTCTCGATAGGGACGGAAAATTCATCTCGCAGTATAGCTACTAACTGCGCCGGAGGCGCAGCGAGACACTCTAGCCTTAAACGTCAAACCAACGGTAGAGCACGACGCCTGCCGCAACGGAGACGTTGAGAGACTCTTTCTCCCCACGCATTGGCAGTACCGCAATGACGTGCGCGATATCCCTGATGGCTTTCGGCAACCCCTCTACCTCATTTCCAAAGACGACCACGACCGGGCCTTCAGGGAGAGCGACTTTTTTGTAGTCAATTGCGCGTGGATCCTGCTCAACCGCGACGATGTACGTATCCGCTCGGAGAGCCGTGAGCTCTTTGAGCGCGTCGGGCGCATGCCGCCATGCAAGCGAGTGCTCTGCTCCGAGCGACGCTTTGAGAAACCGCGGCGCCTTTCTGCCAAACCGATCAACGGGGGTGGGGGTATATCCAGCGAACACAACTGCATCAGCTCCGACCGCATCGGCGGTGCGCATGATCGCGCCGGCATTCTCCGCACTGCGTATATCGCAGAGAAAAACCGTGCGACGGGGCCGTTCTATATCTTTTCGCTTACGCTTCACATCTGCTATACTACGGTCATGCTCAATATTTTTCCAGACCTGCTCACCTACAGCCTCTTGGGGCCTTTTATCCTACGCGTCTCTCTTGGAATTCTTTTCATCAATCTCGGTTACCTGGAATTGACGCGCGAAAAAGAGCGGTGGCTGCGGGTGTTCGAGACTATCAGATTCTCGCCCGCGCGCTTTTGGGTAAGGGTCTTCGGCGTTGTCGAAATAGCGGGAGGGCTGCTCTTGGTGTTGGGGGTTCTGACGCAGGCGGCAGCGCTTTTGTTCACGGTGATAAGCCTCGCGGAAATGTATATCGAATACCGAGCGCCAGTCGTCTTGCGGCGCAACATCGTCTTCTACGGACTCATTTTTGTCATCTCCGCTTCCCTGCTCCTAACCGGCGCTGGCGCATTCGCATTCGATCTACCACTCTAAATCTTAGAGCGGGATGATGCTGCTGCCGAGATGACGCAAGATCTCGGCACGGCGGTCTTCTTGCCCTACCTCTTTGATGTGTTTGATCGGGTAACACTCGGGAGTGTACTCGTAGTGCCCGCGCACCTCGCCATCGGCGAAGATGCGGACATGGTATTGATATTCGAAGCTGTCTACATAGCGCAGACTAATGATCTGCCCTTCATCCTCCCAGGCGACGAAGTGGTTCCCGTATCCCAGTTTGACGAGCGCCGATACGATAGATTCGAGAGACTCATGGGGTGCCACATGACCGATGAGATAATCCTGTCGTCCCTCGTGACGGATGATACGCATGAAAAGAAGCGTATCCCTCACGAATGAATGATACGGTGTGTACATCCTCCAAAACACATATTTCATGCGGTCTTTAAGGCTGCCGGGGTATACCATCCGTGATGCCGGAAGCGTCTGGATCCAATTTTTTAAGGCGTTGGTCTGTGATGCCATAGGGTAATCCTTCTGCGTAAGTAGCGTGTAGGTATTGTACGATGAGAATGCGAAATTTTCCAAATTCCCCTGTGTAATACTAGGATGTAGGCGGGATGAGGTATAGGTGAATTCGAACTACGCCTTTCGATCCCTGGACGAACGCACGCAGGTGCGTTCTTGGTCGGATCACTTCGTGATCCGCCCACCAGGGATCGAACCTGGGACCTTCTCCTTAAAAGGGAGCTGCTCTACCAGCTGAGCTATGGGCGGGTATTTAATTTTCCTAGTGCTACCAACCGCTGTTGTGACGTCGAGCCATCGACCTGCCAGAACAGCTATGGCGGATATTTAGTTTTCTCACTGCTACCAAGTACTGTTATGGTGTTGAGCCATCGACCTGCCAGAACAGCTATGGGCGGGTATTTAATTTTCTCGGCGCTATCAAAACACCCAGGGACACTTTAAAACACAAAAACTGTAACAGATTTTTCTCGTATCTGCAAAAACTTGCGTTTATGCAAATCAAGGTTATGCTCTAAGAAGAGGCCTTTCAAAAAGATCATTTTATGACAATACATATACACATGGTTCACAGTGACCGTACCTACACGGTTGAGATGGGGGAAGGAAAGACGATCGCCGACGCACTGCCGATGATCGGATATCCCAAACAAGGGCACGCATCATGGTGCGCCCGTATATGCAACGCTCCTGTTTCGCTCAATACCATCGTAACCGCTGACACGAAAGTAAAAATATCCCATCGCTCGATGGGCAATCCGTAAACGAAGAAACAATGGCCGCCGGCTTACCGGCGGCCTTTTTGTTTGCATTTTACAGGAAGGATAGGTAGCATCACCGTAGACCGAACATCAACAAAACGAAAGGAAGCTGATGAAGACATTGAAACTGCAGCGGCCGAGCGACTTCCATACGCATTTGCGCAGCCCTGCGCAGGTCGGTGAGAAACTGTTTAGAATGATCGTTGCGCTCAACTGCGCGCACTATCGATATGTTGTCGTCGAACCCAACACATACCTCGACAAAAATAAACCAGAACGACATATCGAGACAGCCGATGACCTGGTCAAATACCGAAAACTCGTCTCGGCGGCATTGCCCGAGCAGGACCCGAGCACACCCTTATTCCTCATTAAGCTCACCCCTAAAACCACGCCGCGCATCATCCGTGACGCTGATGACGCGGGCTGCATCGGGGTGAAGCTCTACCCCGAAGGCGTTACGACCGGCTCGCAGCACGGAGGCGTCTCTGACTTCCATTCGAAACAGCTCTACCGCTGTCTCGAGTATTTGGAGGAACAGGACCTTGTATTCCAAATCCACCCCGAGATGCCGAAGACATTTTGCCTCGAGCGGGAACATTCGTTCCATGACGTGCTTACGGAATACGCGAAGCGCTTTCCGAAGCTACGCATCTTCGTGGAACACATCACTGACCGCAGGACCCTCGAGCTGGTGCAGGAATTGCGGCACGATCAGGGGGCGCGGGTGTATGGGACCATCACGGGCCACCATCTGCGCCTGACCTTGGATAATGTGCTCGGACAAGTGGATCACCACTGCTGGCCATGCGCCAAGTTCCCGGAAGACCGGGATGCATTGGTAAGCTGGGCGCTTCCCCGTAGTAGTTGTGGAGTCGAAAAATTTCTCATTTCTATTACGGACAGCGCACCCCATGAGTGGCAGACGAAGCACGGAGTATCGTGCGCATGTGCGGGGGTGTTCAATCCTGCGCATATCGCTATCCCATGGCTCGTTACGCTTGCGCACGAGCGCAAAACCCCGACGGAAACACTCGAGACATTCTGGGCATTCAACGGTATGAAAGCGTACCAATTGAAACCATTATCGAAATACCTCATCACACTCGTACAAAAACCGTGGGTGGTCCCCGGGAGTTTCGGGACAGGACACGGCTGCTACAGCGGAGAAAAGATAACTCCTTTCCTCGCTCGTGAGACGCTCCCGTGGCAAATAGCCACTACGTAGTCAGAAATCAAAACGGATTCGCCTATGCGAATCCGTTTTTTTATATTGAAAGCGCTAGACGTTCGAGTGACGTCGCAAAATCATGGATGCCGCGGTGTGCATCGTGGTACATCGCAATGAGTTTTCGAGAAAGAGAAACAAGCGCCTCGCGGCCATAGGCATCGGCGTAGCGGCGCGATTTTGTGTACACGAATGGTTTAAGGCCGGATAGAGCGGCGCTCGGCGCAGAAGCGGCCGCGAGCATCGCTTTGGTCTGCCAGAAAAGCACACCGTTTATTTCCTCGGGAGATATACCCTGCATAAACGCTTCGGAAAGAAGTGACCAAAATCTGACTTTATTCCGACTCCCTAATGCATCAGCGAGCGTAAATATATTGAAACTAGTGTTAAACCCCGGACGGCTCACATATGTTTTCTCGGCCGCATCAAACTTCTTGCTTTCTTGCGCGACTTTTTCTATTTTCTTCAATGACTCCGCATCGACTTTCCTCTCCAGAAAAATAAAACCGTTCTCCGACTCCTTAAGCTCCTTTAAATTACCCGAAACCCATTCTTTCGCTTCAACATTCTCAAAAATCCCGTCGGCAAAGACGATGAACTTGCGTTCAAACAATCCTTGCCCACCGGCAAACTGCTCAAAGTCAGCCGCGCTCCACGTATCCGGCGTCACGCGAAAATATTCCGCCCCCGGCCGCTTCGTCTGCATGATGCCGACGACCGCTTTCGCCCTCGCGCGTGCCTTGTCGCTGTCCGTTCCATGAATAAAGAAAAGCATTTACCCGCCTAAATTTTAGTGATTGTTAATTCTGTACCGAGATTCGAGATTATTTTAACACAATCCACATCTCAAAACGGACTAAAATTTTAGCGGGTGAACAGTATACAAAATCAACCACTCGCATTGCGAGTGGTTGAAGGGTACAAGGCACAAGTTACAAGGTAACAACTGCACGGGAACGAAGGTTCGAATTCCGATTGTTGGCATAGCCCCAGCTGACGTTGAGCTCGCGGTCGTTCCAGTTCACGTTAGGCACGTTGCCGTCGGAGTTCCGAGAACCTTCGTTAGCCGAAACTCGTCCATCTCACCGAAAATCTAAAAGAGATTTTCTGTGTTCTCTCGCAGCAAAGCGAGCGTCGTGTAAGTTTCGGCAAGCAGTTTCTTATTTAGGTAAATTGTTGTCCGAAGACCAATTTGGCAACCCGCTTCAGTATATAAAAAGTTCCCCTTATCCGAATCGGATAAGGGGAAGTGTAAAAGGAATAAGGTTAGAGTGTAACTGCCTCGCGAGAACGCAAGCCCGAATCCCGATCGTTGGCATAGCCCCAGCTGACGTTGAGCTCGCGGTCGTTCCAGTTCACGTTAGGCACGTTGCCGTCGGAGAACCGAGAACCCGAACAGAGTGTCCAGTTCTTGAGGTCAAGATGCTTCTTCGTTTCCGAGAAGTACTTAAGCTCGTAGAGGAGACGTTCGGTCAAGGTGATGCCCTTGATGTTCTCATTTTTGAGATCATCCGCCGATTTACTTTTGAGTTCTTCGTCGGCTTCCACTCGGTCGCGAATCCAGATGGCGTAGCTGCCGTTTGTAGCAGTGCGGTCGTTCGTGGGGACGGCTTCGTCCAGACTCTTCTCCGTGTATTTCCAGGTCTTTCCGTTGAAGCGTTTGGTGCAGAGGTCGAAGGCTCGTTGGGCTGTCATACCCTTGGGTACCACGATGAGGCGGTCGAAGCCTTCCCGACGGGCGGGGATTTTTACCTCCTCGGGATTGAGAGTGATGCCGAACTCTTGGTAGAGGGTGAACCACTCGTAGAGTTGGTCTTGTACTGTCTTAATAGAGAGCGCTGTCGGCTGTGGTGGAGGACGCACAAGGCTTTGCGCGATCTCGCCCACACGGCCGGTCTCGATAATCTCCTGCACATACTCCCGCGGCGCATCTTCAATTCCCACAAGGGCTTTGAGAAGCGAGGTCCCTAACTCGACCATCTGGTCTTTACTGGCATACGTAGTCATACGCATTCCTTTCTTTTTAATGTTCATCGGCGCATACCACTTCCTCACAACATGCGAGGTTTATACGGCATTCGCTCGACATCCGAAAATAAATTACTATGTGTAGGCTATATTGTCAAGTATACGGCTCTACTCAATTGATTTTCTCCATTTCCTCCCAATTGTCCCCTTCCCATGCTTCGGTAGTGCAGATGACGCCTCTGGTTTCTTTGGGGTCTATCGCAGACTCCATTATTTTTTTGATTTCAGGCGCGACTTTTTTGACGAGCTTTTCATCTATCTCAAACACTAATTCGTCGTGGACTTGGAGGAGCATTCGAACCTTATCTCCCCAACCCTGCTTTTCGGTTTCCTTATCAAAATTCACCATCGCGAGCTTGATGATGTCTGCCTCTGTGCCCTGAATCGGCGCGTTGATAGCCATGCGCTCGGCTTGCGCGCGCACATACGGCAATTTTGATTTGAGCCCTTCGAAATATCGCTGACGGCCGAAGTAGGTCTCCGTATATCCTTTTTTATGCGCTTCTTTTTTGATTTCATCCAGATATTTCGCGAGCGTAGAGAAGCGCTCAAAGTATGCGTCATAGAATTTCTGCGCCTCTGCACGGTCAGTGCCGAGCGCTTGCTTGAGGCTGTTGACCCCCATCCCGTAGAGGATGCCGAAGTTGATAACTTTCGCTTTCCGCCGCATATCATGATGCACTTTATCCCCTGGCACACCGAAGACTTCCGCTGCGACGGCTGTATGCACATCAATCCCCTCTTTGAAAATCTCGATAAGCTTCTGGTCGCCCGAGAGAAACGCCACGATACGAAGCTCTATCTGTGAGTAATCGAACGAAACAATTTTAAATCCTTTCTCGGCGACGAACGCCTTGCGAATCTCGCGCCCCTCGTCGCTTTTTATGGGAATATTCTGGAGGCCCGGATCTTTGGTCGCCATGCGACCCGTCGCCGCACCGATCTGGATAAAGTGTGTATGCAAGCGGCCGTCCGGTGCCATCAAGGTCGGAATGTTGTCGATGTAGGTCGAGAGGAGTTTTTGGAACTGGCGGTAGTTGAGGATTGAGTCAATGATCGGATGCAGTTCTTTGAGTTTGACCAGCTCCGACTCGCGCGTGGATAAGGCACCCGTGCCGGTGCGCTTCTGATACTTCGCTTTGAGCTCAAGTTTCGTAAAGAGGATTTCGCCGAGTTGTTTGGGAGAGTTGATATTGAACTCCTCACCAGCGTGTCGCCATACTTCTTTCTCGAAGGTAGAAAGTTTCTTATGGTAGTCTTTTGAAAGTTTCTTGAGATAATCAACATCAATCTTCACGCCCAGCTTCTCCATCTTCTCAAGGACTGGAATTAAGGGCTTCTCTATCTCCTTAAATACCCGGTCGAGCTTCTGTTTTTTGAGCTCTGCAAAAATAGCCTGTTTCGCCTCCGCGAGTGAATTGGACTTCCCTACGCGAAGCGCATCTTCGATGGTCGGGTCGGCAATATTGGAATTGAGAAGCGAGACCGCGACAAAAAGCTCTTTTTGCTCACGCGGCTCAAGTGTTTCGGCGACCGGCAACGGCTCCTGTTTTCCTGCGCTTTGAACCGGCATATCTATCTTCTCGCCCCGAATCTTCTCAAGTACCTCCTTCGCGCGCGAACCGAGCATCCTGAACTCGAGTTCATTGAACAGCGCGAGTATTTTTGATAATTCCACTGTTTCCACCCAACGCTTTGATGGAATAGAAAAATCTATAGGTGCATCACGCCGGATCGTCGCGAGCTCTTTTGAGAAGAGCGCTTCTTCTTCGTGCTCTTCCAAGAGTTTTACGATCCGCTCTTTAATGCCCGCTTTTTCATACGCCTTTTTATCACGCTTCAGCTTTTTATACATCTCCTCGATCGTGCCGAAGTTTGTGATGAGCGTCGTCGCGGTCTTCTCGCCGATGCCCGGCACCCCCGAGATATTGTCGGATGCATCACCCGAGAGACCTTTATAGTCAGGGATGAGCTCGGGGCCGAAACCGAAGCGCTCTTTCACTTTATCTTCGTCATAAGTGACGGTGTCGGTGATCCCTTTTCGGAGCGTGAACACTTGAACTTTTTTATCATCTACCAGCTGCAGTGTATCCATATCGCCCGATGCGATGACGATGGAAATTGTTTTGTCTTTTTTTAACTTCTCCACCACCGTGCCTAAAATATCGTCCGCCTCGAACCCCGGGCAATCGTAAATCGGGATATTGAATGCTTTGAATACGTCGCGCGAGCGCTTGAGCTGGGCGACAAGGTCTTCATCGGCCTTCATGCGTGTGCCCTTATACTGTTCGAATGCCTGATGTCTGAATGTCGGTCCGGGAAGGTCGTATGCGGCCACTAAAAAATCGGGCTTAAGATCATGGATGAGTTTGAGAAGCATTGAGGAGAGCCCGTAGATACCGCCCGTCGGCTCCCCTTTAGAGGATATGAAATCCGGCAGAGCATGATACGCACGATGAATGATCGCGTGGGAATCGAGCAGCACGAGCTTCTTCGTTTTTCCATCGGCTTTTGCCACAATTCCATTCTAACATTTCATCAAAAGAAAACGCTGAACATCATTCAAAATCTATCTCGCGTGTGCGATCATCGATGAATTTGAAACGGACACGAAGCGCCTCCGGCGGCAAAAGCCGTTCTACCTTATCAGCCCACTCGACGGCAATGAGATTCGTCGGCTCGGCAAGAATATCGCGCCAACCGAGATTCGCGAGCTCTGCATCGGACTCAAGACGATAGCAGTCAATATGGAAAAAGAGTTTGTACATAGAACCGTGGGCATTGGGCGGCCGCTGCTTGTTTTGAATTTTATACGTTTTCATGATGACGAACGTGGGGCTCGTCACCACTTCCGAGA
Source organism: uncultured Candidatus Saccharibacteria bacterium (assembly GCA_964617735.1). Lineage (GTDB taxonomy): Bacteria > Patescibacteriota > Minisyncoccia > Phycocordibacterales > DSPV01 > 2-02-FULL-46-13. Next base: position 113,069 of record CAZTXT010000001.1, read on the forward strand.
TACCCAATACACCAGCAAGCTCCTGCACGAAGGTTGTCTTACCTGAACCTAAATCTCCATAGAGCGCGAGCACACCCGCATGTTTCGAAGGTAGTAGTTGGGTCAGAGCCGATGCCGCGAGTGCCGTAGTTTCTGGTAACGAGGCAGATAGATGTCGCATGTCGGCATTGTAGCACAGCTACCTAACCGCGGCGTTAATGACCTCCTCCCCGGGCAAAGCCCGGGGTTTCCTGGTATAGAAAAAAGACGCACCGGTTACGGTGCGTCTGATGCCTGTAAAGGCTTGGCTAGTAGCGCGGATTGCCAGAGTAGCCGAGACGGTACGTGGCTCCGTAGGAAGAGTGCATGATCTGCTCTTCGTAGCGAGCCTGCTTGGCTCGCTCGGCAAGGATGGCGGTCCGCAGTCTCTCTGCCCCCAACTCGCTTTCTGGCGAATGAGCGGATGGAACGGAAGGGTCAGCGGCATATGCTTGAACCCTCTGCCTGGGAGACCTCCTGACTGGTGGAGTGTGCGGTGCTTCCGATGGAGTATCGGAGAGTAACGAGCGCTCTACAAAATTTGTCACCGTCACCGTAACGAAGTTGGTGACCGTGATCGTGTTCGTCACAAAGTAGTGGCGAACACGGGGAGGTGGGCTCTCGACAGATGGCGCCGACGGGGCCGGTGTTGTGTAGATGATGTTGTTGATCACCAGTGGTGGCATCAACCGCGGCGCCTCGACGGCGCTCACCGTCTGTGTTGACTGAACCGGATGATTGGGCTGATTGGTTGAGGCCAAGGTACCTTCCGGAGAGTTCGATCGAGGTTGCGCCTCGGTCGCAACCCGCTGCTCATTCGTCGGTGGCGGCCCGGCGGGGTGTGTTGAGGTTTGTGTAGATGTCTTAGCCTGTTGTTTGCAAGCCGAGAGCGCTACCAGTGCGACAATAACAATAAGAAGAACTGACTTCATGTCTTTCCTTTCTGTTTTGATTGTTTTTACCGAAACTTCTAGGCACGATTGTATAACATATATTATAGAAAGTCAATGGTCTGGCTTCGCATAATTTCCTTTGTATAGAGCCATAAAAAAGGCTACTATGTCTGCATGATCCAATTCGAGGAAGAAAAACAGAACCTCAAACTCGAAGAATTACGCAATAAAGAAGAAGAGGAATTCGTGTCCGCGGCCGCGGCGAATCGCGGACTTAAGTATTTCAACCTCATGCAGGTCTCTATCGACCCCGACGCCCTTGAGGTGATCCCCGAAGCGGCCGCGCGCGCAGCACAGGCGGTTTGTTTTGATGCGGTGGATAAGCAGATAAATGTTGGGGTGCTCAATCCCGATGACAAGAAAACAGAGGCGCTTCTCAAAGAACTTGCGACTAAGGGTTTTATCGTGACTGTTTTTTTGGTATCGGCGCGCAGCCTTGCCCATGCGTTCGAAAAATATAAAGAAATAGTACACACAACCAGTGAAAAAGCCGGGACCTTTGATATCTCAGGCGAAGAGATCACGTCCTTGCTCGAACAGGTCACTTCCATCGAAGCCATCAAGAACCATGTTACCGAAGTCCTCACCCAGAAACAGCATGCGCAGACCACGAAGATCGTCGAAGTGATCCTTGCGGGAGCGCTCGCGACGAATACGTCCGATATACACCTTGAGCCCGAGCAGGAAGAAGTGCGCCTGCGCTACCGCCTCGACGGGGTGCTTAACGACATCCTGCGCATTAATTTCGATACCTACCACTACATCCTCTCGCGTATCAAACTCATTTCGGGCCTGAAGCTCAACGTTAAAACCGAAGCGCAAGACGGCCGTTTCAGCATCCACGCGAAAAATTCCGACATCGAAGTGCGCACCTCTATACTCCCGGGGGCGTACGGGGAGTCTATCGTGCTCCGCATCCTCAACCCTAATGCGATAGCGGTGTCCATGGATGAGCTTGGTCTTGAGCCGCACTTACGAGAGCTCCTGGATCGTGAGATCGCCCGACCCAACGGCATGATACTGACTACCGGACCGACCGGGTCAGGAAAGACGACAACGCTCTATGCGTTCTTGAAAAAAGTGCACACGCCCGAAATAAAGATCATCACGATCGAAGACCCGGTTGAATACCATCTGCCGGGTATCGTCCAAACGCAGGTCAATGCTGAAAAAGGCTACACGTTCAACTCGGGCTTGCGCGCGGCCCTGCGCCAGGATCCGGACGTCATTATGGTCGGCGAGATCCGCGACGGTGAAACCGCGGAAATTGCGGTCAACGCCGCAGTGACCGGACATTTGGTGTTCTCCACTCTGCATACCAACACCGCGGCAGGCACGTTCCCGCGTCTCTTATCGCTCGGCGTCAATCCGAAAGTCATCAGCTCAAGCCTCTCTGTGAGCATCGCCCAACGCCTCGCACGAAAACTCTGCGAGCACTGTAAGAAAGAAGTGACGCCTGACAGTAAAACAAAGACGCTTATAGACCGAATAATGGATGCAGTGCCGATAGCGGAATACAAAACACTCCCAAGAAAATCAATATGGGTCTCCGGTGGTTGTGACAAATGCAATATGACCGGCTACAAGGGTCGCATCGGCATTTTCGAGGCTATTTTGATTAATAAAAAGATAGAGCAAGCGGTTCTTGAAAACCCTAGTGAGCGCGATATCCAAGAGGCGGCAAGAGATCAGGGACTGTTAACCTTAGAGCAAGACGGCATCATCAAAGTGCTGCGCGGCATCACCTCGCTCGACGAGTTGAGGCGCGTTATCGACCTTACAGAAGACACGTCTTAGAAGATCTTTCACAAAAAATCTTTGGTGTTGTGTAGTGAACGCAGTCGAATGTCCCATTGACTGTAAAAAGAAGGTAATGAGCAGTGAAAACCACTATTGCCTTCTGGTTCGGCAGGCTTATAGTCAAACTAGAACGAATGCGCGTTCCAAAATATGAATCTCTAAGCAATGCTTTCAACAACGAGGTATTAAAAGTGAGATTAATCGTCTAAGGATTCCGCCAGTACAGCACGAAGCTGACCAGCGAGTCCTCGATGAAGAATCAAAAAGGTGAAACACCCTATTGCTTAGAGATTCATGCTCTGGAAAGGGCTTTGCGGCAGAAGCAAAATATCATAACCTTGATTTCAACAACGTAAGGAATCTAGCATATATAGCAAAAAATGTCAAGAACTCCCCCAAATAAACCCGCTGCTGAAAAAGAAGAGTTGTTCCTCGACCACGCGCTCCGACCAGCTCGCTGGGATGACTATATCGGGCAAGAGAACATCAAAGAAAACTTGAAGATCCTCCTTTCGGCTGCGCGCGAGCGCAAACATCCACCCGAACATATTCTTTTCTATGGCCCGCCCGGCTTGGGCAAAACCACGCTGGCCTACCTGGTCGCGGGAGAGACAGGAAACCAGATCAAAGTAACGTCAGGACCAGCGATAGAGAAAGTTGGCGACCTTGCGTCGGTACTGACCAACCTTTCCCCTGGGGATGTACTCTTTATAGACGAGATACACCGTTTGAATAAGACGATCGAGGAAGTTCTCTACCCCGCGATGGAGTCAGGGTCACTGAACATCATCCTCGGTAAAGGACCGTCGGCGCGCACGATCCAACTTGAACTACCTCCATTCACCCTCATCGCCGCGACAACGCGCATCGCGCTGGTTTCCGCCCCGCTTCGCTCGCGTTTTTCCGGCGGCGTGTTCCGTTTGGATTTTTACACCGATAGAGAGATCGAGGAGATCGTGCGACGTTCGGCGAAGATCCTCGGGATCAAAACGAATCGGGAAGCAGTCTCCGAGATCGCTAAGCGAAGCCGTGCGACTCCGCGCACCGCCAATTATTTGCTGAAACGATGCCGCGACTTCGCGCAGGTTAAGCGCAAAGAACTGACCAAAGAGCTCGTGCACGACGCGCTTGAACTTTTAGGGATAGACCCGATAGGGCTCTCTGCTTCGGACCGGAAGATCCTTGAGACTCTGATAGAGAAATTCGGCGGCGGGCCAGTAGGATTAGGGACGCTTGCGGCCGCGCTCTCGGAGGATGAAGCGACGCTCGAAGAGTACAACGAGCCGTACCTGATGCAGATCGGCTTTCTGGAGCGCACGCCGCGCGGCCGTACCGCGACCCGTCATGCGTATGAGCATATCGGTACAAAAAATCTGAATTCCCTGCTATAACATATCCATGTCCGGACATAATAAATGGTCACAAATAAAACATCAGAAGGAAAAGTCTGACGCCAAGAAAAGCCAGACCTTCGGGAAATTCGCCAAACTCATCACCGACGAAGCACGAAAAGCTAAAGGCAACAAAGAATCACCGGGCCTCAAGAGCGCTATCGAGCGCGCTCGGGCAGTGAACATGCCCTCCGACAACATTGAACGGGCGATATCTAAAGCGACCGGTGCTGGAGCACAGGCGCTTGAACAGGCAACGTACGAAGCTTATGGACCGGGTGGTGTAGCGCTCGTCATCGAGACGCTCACTGACAATAAAAATCGCACGGCGCAGGAGATAAAACACATTCTTGCTGAAAATGGCGCGACCCTCGCCGGGCAAGGCGCCGCTATTTGGGCGTTTCAAAAGACTAGCGAAGGCCTTGTCGCACAAACGACGGTACCACTCGAAGACGGGGACGTAGCGATACTTGAAAAGCTTGTGGATTCGCTTGAAGCGCACGATGATGTCCAGGCGGTCTTCACAAACGCAGAATGATATGCGGGTAATCTCTGTCGATCCTGGTTATGGGCGTATCGGCATCGCCATACTCGAGAAAGAAAAGGGGAAGGAGAAGCTTGTTTTCTCAGAATGTTTTGAAACTGATGCGAAAGAGGCACAGGCTATGCGTTTAGCGCAGATAAAAACGCGCCTCGGCGAGTTGATAGCAGAATTCAAACCCGAAGCCCTCGCTATTGAGACGCTTTTTTTCAGCAAGAACCAGAAAACGGCGATGGGGGTCGCCGAGGCGCGTGGCGTTATCACCTCTGAAGCGGCCGCACAGGACTTACTAGTCTTTGAATATCGCCCATCGGAGGTGAAGATCGCCGTCACCGGCTATGGAAGCGCTGATAAGCGACAAGTAAAAGAGATGGTGAAAAAGATCCTCAAGGTTGAGAAAGAAATAAAACTCGATGACGAATATGATGCGATCGCAGTCGGTCTCACCCACCTTGCGATCTCTCGGGGAAACTAGGAGTTGAGGCGAATGCGAACGAAGCGGTGCTTGCCGATGCGCAAGTCCATATCAGTTGTTACCACTGCCTTCCGGTCTGCAACTTTTTGATTCGTCTTGAAATCAAATATGGCGCCGTCCGCGATGAGACGCGCGAACTCCGATCTTGAACCGGCGACATCAGCGATCACATCAGCAAGCGACGTGCCAGATAACACCTTCTTCTCGGGCGCATCTGCGGGAAATGCCTTTTGAGAAAAGATCGATATGAAATTCTCCTGCGCTAAAGCAGCTTTCTTGTCACCGTGATAGAGAGAAACGATCTCCTTCGCCAGACGGAGTTTCGCATCGCGCGGATTAGGAGATTTTGATAGAGCTTCTATGTCTGACTCCGCAACATCTGTGCAAAGAAGGAGGTATTTGGAGACGAGCTCATCTTTGACGGACATGATTTTGCCGAACATATCGTCGGGTTCATCGGTGATATTGATGACGTTCTCCCAACTCGTGGACATCTTTCGTCCATCCGTCCCCTCAAGCATCGCGGTAGTGAGGATATCTTGCTCGGGTTTTTGGTAGTGGCGCTGGACGATGCGACCGGCCTTGAGATTGAACAGCTGATCGAATCCACCGATCTCGACATCAGCCTTGACGGCAACTGAATCGTACCCCTGCATCAGAGGGTAGAGGAATTCACGCAGGGAGACTTCATCGCCGCGCTCGAGCCGGGTTTTGAAATTGCGCCGAGCCGACATCTGAAGCACCGAGAAACTCTCGGAAAGCTCAGCGATCTCCGCGAATTTAAGTCTCGAAAGCCACCGGCTGTTGTAATGAAATTCGGCGCGGGAAAGATCGATGATCTTCCCAACCTGCGATCGGTAATGCTCGAGATTCTTCTCTATAGCCGCTTTAGTGAGCATCGGACGTTTTTCAAGCTTGTCCGAAGGATCGCCGATCATAGCGGTAAAATCACCGACAACGAACACCGCTTGGTGCCCAAGATCTTGGAATTCTCGTAATTTACGAAGAATGATAGCGCGACCGATATGGATCTTCGGCCCTGTGGGGTCGAACCCGAGTTTTATCCGAAGCACTTTCCCACTCATAAGTTTCTTCTCGAGGCTCTCGCGCACCAAAACCTCCTCGACCGCGCGCGAAAGGAGCCGGCCGATCGCAGCTTTGTCAGTAGCAACGGTCTTTGAGCGTCCGAACATTCACTTACTGTATCATAATTTCATTCACTCACCTAAAAATGGTATAGTCTTGTTCGTCTACCATGAAGCACCGACGGAAGCATACATCATCACTGATCAAACACCTACTGTCGCTCTTGGCCGTAGTGGCTCTTATCTTCGGAGGGATCTTTATACTCTGGGTCTCGAGTTTCAAGCTACCCGACCTGTCGGACATCGAAAAACGGGAAGTGACGCAGTCAACGAAAATCTACGATCGCACGGGCGAAGTCCTACTCTATGACGTCCATGAAGATATAAAACGGACTATCGTGCCTTTTGACCAGATCAGCCGAAACATCCGGAATGCGGCTGTGGCGATTGAAGACGAGGAGTTTTATCAGCATCACGGCATTAAGATAAGCTCGATCCTTCGGGCGATCATTGCAGACATCACCCCGGGCGGCGTTACCCAGGGCGGTTCCACGATCACCCAACAAGTGATTAAAAATACACTCTTAACCTCGAAGAGAAGCCCTTCGCGAAAACTTAAGGAATGGGTATTGGCGCTCAAACTCGAAAGAGTGATGTCTAAAGACCAGATCCTCGCGCTCTACCTCAACGAAGCGCCTTATGGAGGCAATATCTATGGGATCGAAGAAGCGTCAAAAACGTATTTCGGTACTAGTGCGGCAAGCACCACACTCGCGCAGGCTGCCTATCTTGCAGCTCTTCCCAATGCGCCGACATACTACTCGCCCTACGGCAATCATAAAGATAAACTCGAGGAGCGAAAAAACCTTGTCCTCTCGAGAATGCTCGCAAATAAATTTATCACCCAGCAGGAGTATGATGCGGCAAAAAAAGAGACGGTTGCATTCAAGCCGCAGTCAGATATGGGCATCACTGCGCCGCACTTCGTATTGTTCGTAAAAGAATATCTTGAATCGAAGTATGGCCCGCGCGCGGTCAACGATGAAGGTCTCGAGGTAGTCACCACTCTCGACGCAAACCTGCAGGCGAAAGCCGAGGAGATCGTCAAACGCAATGCCCTCGCGAACAAACAGAAATTCAATGCGGAAAACGCGGGACTCATCGCGCTTGACCCGAAAACAGGAGAGATACTCGCGATGGTCGGCTCGCGTGATTATTTTGATAAGGAAATAGATGGAAACTTCAATGTCACACTTGCAAAACGCCAGCCGGGATCTTCATTCAAGCCTTTTGTGTACGCGACAGCGCTCATGAAAGGATACACACCCGACACGATGGTGTTCGATGTTCCTATTGAGTTCTCGACGTACTGCAATCCTGATGGAACGCCGCAAGACCCTGCTGATGAAGATAAGTGCTACATGCCGGAGAACTACGACCATGTCTACCGCGGCCCTATCTCGATGAGGAACGCCTTGGCACAATCCATCAATATACCCGCCATTCAATTTCTCTATCTCGCGGGTATCCGCGATTCTTTGCAGACTGCCCGGGAAATGGGAATAACGACGCTGACTGATCCAGATCGTTATGGATTGACCTTAGTTCTCGGCGGTGGAGAGGTGAGCCTGCTTGAGATGGTGAGCGCATATAGCGTATTCGCCAACAGTGGAGTCCGTAATCCCTATCAGTCGGTGCTTTCAGTCAAAGACCGAAATGGGAATATCCTCGAGCAATTTTCCCCCGCCCCCGAACAAGTGCTCGACAAAGATATCGCATTGCAGATCAGCGACATCCTATCCGACAATAAAGCCCGAGCGCCAGCCTTCGGCGAAACATCAGCGCTTTATTTCCCCGGCAGAGAGGTTGCGGTGAAAACCGGCACCACCAACGACTACCGTGACGCCTGGGTCATCGGCTATACCCCATCACTAGCCGTCGGCGCATGGGCGGGGAACAACGATAACTCCCCGATGGAGAAAAAAGTTGCGGGATTCATCGTAGCTCCGCTCTGGCATGAATTCATGGGGTTCGCGCTTGGAAGCACTACCAATGTCGAGCGTTTCGAGCGTCCCGCGCAGAAAGACATTTCCAATCTAAAACCCGTGCTTCGCGGCATCTGGCAAGGTAATACCACCTACTCCATCGACAGTGTGTCGGGGAAACTAGCGACCCAATACACGCCGCCCGAGACGAAGGTTGAAAAGGTGCTCACCGATGTCCACACCATCCTCTACTGGGTCGACCGTAACGATCCGCTAGGGCCGAAACCTGAACATCCGGAGAATGACTCACAATTCCCCTACTGGGAATACGCGGTACGCAAATGGGCGACGGAGCACAATATGGCCCAAACTGAAACTGATGCGAGTATTCCAACAGTGGTCGACGATGTGCATACCGCTCAAAACTCTATTCATGTCTCCATCGCAGGAATCGACCAAAACCAGACCTACCCAGAGAACTCGCCGCTCACCATCTCCGTACTCTCGCAAGGACCCTACCCCCTCTCGCGCGCCGATTTCTTTTTAAATGACCAATTCATCGGATCGAGTAGTGCTGCACCGTTCTCCATCACTTTCACACCATCATCCCTCGATCAAATTAGCGATATAAACACATTTAAAGTCGTTGGTTATGACACCGCATACAATAAAGGTGAGTTTGTGTCGGGTCTTAAACTTGATTTAAGCGGCAATGTTAACGCACATCCGTAACACGTTCGCCGAACTCCTTCTGTATCGAAGCGAGTATCTCCTTTTTCTTTAATAAAATCTCATTTTTAACAGCTGGATGCGCGTCTACAAATGCGGTGCGCCCCCGCACCCGCACACTATCCTCAGGGAGTGTGATTGAAAGTGATTGAGTGATAGCTCGCGACACAGCTTGTTGTAGTAGTGTATAGGATTGGAGTTTCCCACTGATCTTTGAGAGAAGCGATTGTATATCTTTCCACTCCATTGCAACATTCGCCTATTTATTCATCGGCATCACTAAATAGGTGAATGTCTGGTCCCCTACTCCTTTAACCACTAACGGTTTTTGCGCACCATTAAAACCAAGAGATACACTGTCAGAGTGAATGGACTGGAAACAATCCATAATATAACGATGATTGAAGTTGTTGAGCAGTTCCTCCCCTTTAACCACTGATTCCAACTTCATGGTGTTTTTCCCCACATGATTGTTTTCGGAGCTGACCTCGAAGATTTTTTTAGCCGGCAAGACTTTAAGCTCAACTCTATGGAAGGATCCTGAAAAGATATTTGAGATCTTGAGGGCTGATACTAGATCTTGCTTGAGGAGAACCACTTCGGTTTTGAAGTTTTTAGGAATTATCTGTTGGTAATCGGGGAACGATCCCTCTACCGCCCGAGAGACTATATAGAGATCATTCCCTGAAAGGGAAATTTGGTTTTTACTGATCGTAAGATTGAGCGGACCTTTATAATCCTCAAAAATCCTGATGATATCGGCAACATTTTTAAATGGTATTAAGATGGGGTGGAATTCAATAGGTTTTTTCACTTGGATCCTCTTTTCTGCAAGCCGAAAAGAATCAGTGGCTGCAAATACAATATCTTTGTGATCACTATACACATACACACTTGAAAGTTCAGGCTTCATTGATGAGGTCGCCGCTCCATACCAAACTGACTGCAAGCCGTGTATAAAATCAGAGCCTTGGAGGATTACCGAAACACCATCAACCACAGAAGGGATAGAAGGAAAATCATTTGAATTGAGTGATTTTATCGTTGTTTTAGAGTGTTTAGTAGAAACCAATAAATTCCCCTCAACCACCTCAAAAACTACATTTTCCTCATTAGGTAATTGTGATAAAAAACCACCCAAAATTGATGCGGGTACCGCAATTCTCCCTTCCATAAAAACCCGCACCAACAAACTTCCACTGATTCCTATATCTAAATTTGTCGCATTTACTTTTAAATGACCATTTTCAACTTGTAGTAATAAACAACTTAAAACAGGGAGGTTGGGATTTCTCCCAGTTACCCGTTCTGCTTTAGAAACTAAATCAGTTATTTTATTTTTTATACACTCAATTTTCATATTCTCTCTAAACAAAACTATTACTATAGTTATAGATGTGGATATGTGGAGATATATTTTTTATAAAAGGTTGTAAGGGTTTTTTGGTATAAAATTTTTCATATAGTGTGGAAAATTTTTAAGAATTTTTTTTCTGTATATTGGGTTTTTTAAAAAGATGGTTATTTTATACACAACTAATAATAGGATATTCACTCATTCTTCATAGTCATATCAATGCTCTAATTTGGTTGAGTTCTTGAGATAGGAGGGAATTCGCCTTTAATTCATTTTTAACTTTCTCACAGGAGTGGATAACTGTCGTGTGGTCGCGCCCTCCCAATTTTTGCCCAATTGAGGGGAATGAGAAATTAAAATCTTCCCGTAGGATATACATCGTCAACTGCCGTGGACGGACCACTTCCTTCCTGCGAGTTTTCTCATAAATACTATTCTCTTCGATGTTATAGAAGTCAGCAACAATCTTAGTGATGTCTTTTATCGATACATTCTTTTTGGGTTTGTTCGAGTTTTTAAGAAGGTTGCGGATCTCAGAGAGATTCAACTCACGGCCTTTTAATTGCGATTGGCAGACGATTGAGTTAATTAAACCTTCGAGCTCTCGGATATTCGATTCCATTTCAGTGGCGATGCAATCGATGACCTCTGGGTTCATTTGGTAATTCTGCTGGGCTAATTTAGTTTTTACGATCGCCTGTCTTGATTCATGATCGGGTTGCGGAATGTCCACGATCATACCAGCTGCGAAGCGCGATTTAAGGCGGTCTTCGAGGTTGGGAATGAAATTCGGATGTTTATCGGATGAGAATATTATCTGTTTATTATCCTCATAGAGATTATTGAATAAATGGAATAGCTCCTCCTGCATCTTTTCTTTATTTGAGAGGAATTGGATGTCGTCCATAATAAACACGTCGTAGCGGCGGTATTTTTCTTTGAACTGATTAACTTTTTGTAGTTGTATCGCGGTCACCAACTCGGTTCCGAACCGTTCGGAAGTTATATAGAATATTTTTTTATCCCGATAAGTGTTTTTTATATGATTGCCGACCGCTTGTATGAGATGGGTCTTACCCACACCAGTCGATCCGTAAAAAAAGAGCGGATTATAGATCAAGCCGGGTTTGCGCAACACCGCCTGGGCCGCCGCATGAGCGAGTTCGTTGAAGCCTCCGACCACGAACGACTCGAATGTGTAGCGTGGGTTGAGGTTGTCTTCCCGGTTTATATAGTATTCCTGCAACGGGAGCTCTTTATTATGCGAATTCATCGTATAGGAGGGTCCAAATCGTTCAACCTCTTGGTTTAGGCGAGATTCAGTGGAGATAAGGTACTCGACACTGCGCACATGCTCTCCGAAATTACGCAACGCCTTGAGGATGAGTTTATGATATTTGTCCACCAGCCAGTTCTTTACAAATGTGTTGGGGACGCCGACGTACACTACTCCATTATCCTGCTTGATGATATGGGTATCCTTGAACCAAGTCGTAAAATTCGCCTTCGATACATTCAGTTCCATGTCCGCAAGAACGCCGTCCCATAATTTTTTATTTTCCGCTATCGGAGGCATGATGAGAATTTATTTCGTTGCACCATTATAACCCCTAGCTTGATTAGTTACAGTTGCTGAACAGGCCCACATGTGTTGGTAAGTTGTTCATAGTGTGTGGATACGTTGCGGCAGGAAATACTGTCAAGAAAATTTGCCATTTTGCTTTTCTTTTGATATAAAACAGTCTTATGTACGTCACCTATAAACCTAAAAAACGCAAACGTGCAAGAACCCACGGCTTTTTGAGCCGGAGCAGAACCTCTCGCGGGCGCCGAGTTCTTACAAACCGCAGGAGAGTGGGGCGGAAACGTTTGGCGCTTTGATGTTGAAGCGAAAAAATAGGCTCGATCGTTTGGCGTTCGATACAGTGCGCCGATCCCGTAACCTCATAAACGACCCCCTTATCAATCTTCGGTATCTTTGTGGGGGCTTCGGAGGGGAGAGCCGCTTTTCTATTATTGTCTCGCGCGCTGGCGGTCTCTCGGCGGTACGGAGGAACACCTTGCGTCGCTGGGTTTATTCAAGTATTCAAGAAACAAAACCGTATCCTCCGCTCGCTGGTATTTTCTATCTCTCACGGAGTGATGTTGCCCGCGATGAACTCTCGCAATCTGTCAAAAAACTCCTCAAAACCGCCCATTCTCGCTGCACCCATACCCTTAAAGAAAAATAGCCGCGGCTTGAAGGTTCTCGGTGAGTGAGCTACACTAGCTTCCATGACGCAGGGAGTATTTACGACTCTTTTTTCACAACCCCTCTACAATGGGTTGATTTTTTTGACCCATCTTATTCCAGGAGCAGATGCTGGTGTCGCTATCATACTCTTTACGATCATCGTGCGTCTGATCCTCTACCCCCTTTCGCGCCGCTCGATAGAAACGCAGATAAAAATGCGCGGTGCGGAGAAAGAGCTTGAACAGATACGGCTCAAATATACCGACCGAGCGGAGCAAGCAGCGAAGACAATGGAGTTTTACCGCTCGAAAGGGCTCAACCCTCTTTCGGGGTTCCTGCTTATTTTAGTGCAGATCCCTATCATCTTCGCGCTCTACCGGGTCTTTTTGAGAAGTGGTTTGCCGCAGGTTGATGCCACCCTTCTCTATTCTTTCGTTCAAGCACCGGCAAGCATCAATATGCACTTTCTCGGTCTCGTCGACATCTCAATGAAAAACTATCTCCTCGCGTTCATCACCGCTGTCAGCCAATTCGTGCAGATCAGATTCTCGATGCCGCCGGCGAAGCCCGCGGGAGAGGGCGATACGTTCAAAGACAATCTCGCCCGAAGCATGAACTTGCAGATGCGCTACCTATTCCCGGTGATGGCGTTCTTCATCGTCTACAATTTATCAGGCACGATCGCCCTTTACTGGACCACAAATAATCTTTTTGCGATCGCGCAGGAATGGTTCATTCGCAGGAAGTTCGCGAAGCGCACCAGCGCGTAGTATGGAAACACAGGAAAAGATAAAAAAACTGATAGAGGAATTTCTGCGCCGCTTAGGGGTCGCTTCCGATTCGATAGAGGTGCACGAGGATTTGGGCAGGACCTCGTTCATCATCAAGAGTCGAGAGTCGAGTCTTTTGATCGGGTCTCGCGGTGCGCATATCTCGGCGATCAATCACCTCATTAAACGCATGGCTGGCAAAGGCTCTCCCGAGGGCAGCGAACCGTTCAATTTTTATGTTGACGTCAACGACTATCACGAGACTCTGGTGCAGGAGATCAAAAATAAAGCGTTCATACTTGCCGAGCGCGCGCGTTCGTTCAAAACAAGCGTTGAGATGGATCCTATGTCTTCGTACGAGCGGATGATCATTCACACATTCTTCGAGAATATCCCCGATATCAAGACCGAGTCGCAGGGAACTGGCGCCAAGCGGCGCGTGATCATCAAATACGTCGGAGATTGATCTCCTACTTCAAGTCTAAGAGCCAGAGGCTCAAATCTTTTTTGTTACTGAACAATAAGTAGTTTTCTTTTGCGTCGAGCACGAGGTTCTCGATGTCCATCGTCTGTTTCGCTGCGCTCTGCGGGGTGAGCATTATTTTAGTCTGCCCGGTGGTGGTATCGATCCGTATGATATCGTCGGTGAATGAGACCAAGCCTTGGTACCAGAGGTCGGGGTAATCACCTGCCGGAATGGAGGTCGGCACGGCGCAGTAGAGGAAATTCTTCTGCACGGTTCCCCAAATGCATTTTTCGGGAAGCGTCGTGACCTCGAGGTCGGTGATCTTTTGGAGTTTGGTGTCGAGGAGTTTGAGGGCGAAGCCGCTCGAAGTGGTTTGCGAAAAGAGCACCTGCGATCCATCACTGTTGGGAAGCGCCGTCAGGCCGGCGACATCGCCGAGTGTCCGGGTCATATTCCCCGTATTGGCATCGAGGTAGTAGAGGAAGCCGGGTACTTGCGCAGAGGGTTTGGTCGCAAGCGAGATGATGCGCCCGGAAGGCCAATCGGTCAGCCACTGGTGCGCGGGAGAATCGAACAGCTGCGTTTTCTGCGTCCCGTTGGCATTGGCGCGAATTCCGTAGGTCGAATCGCCGCTATCGAGCAAGTAGAAGATCTTGTCTTCCCCGGGCGATACCGAAAGCGTTGTGATACCGGTTTGCAGGAAGGTCCCGTCAACAAGCTCTGCTTCAGATGAGGTGCTGCTCTGCTTGAGCGCCATGTAGAAGGTCTGGATCTCATCGCTGTCCTCTTTAAGGTAGCGCAGGATGACCGCTTGGCCGTCCCGTACCCAGTACGCTTCGTAGATCTTGGGGATCGTCGTGTTTGAAATACGGTTCGGAGGATTCTGGTCGGAGGTTTTCGCTTCGAAGATATGCCCATTCGCCCGCTCGACGTAGCGGATGAAAGTCTCCGCATTTTTGGTAAAGAGGGTTGCGCCAGAGACGGGTAGCGAGGAGATCAGGCGCAGTTTTTGCGCGAATTGCTGGGGATGATTTTCATACATCTGGCCATGGGAAGTTTGTCCGGGATTGGTCTCATTAGCTCCCGTCCCCCCCTCACCGTTGTTATTCGTGCTGGTGGATATCGGAAGGGTGCCGTTGTTCTCGGGATTCACTGGCGTATACGGGATACCGCTTTTGCGGAAGAAGAGATAAAAGATCACGAGCGCCGCGATGATGAGGATGATGATCGATATGATAAGGATCTTAGCGTTTCGGCTGTTCATGATGGTTATGATTACTCATAAGGACTTACGCATTTATTTTGCGAGAGATCGCACCGTGAATAGTTCGGATCCGTGCAATCACTATCGAACGTACAGACGCTTCCCTCACCGCTGCGGTTGCTTGAACAGGAAGCAGTCACCAGCATTGGGTCAATAAGCCTCTCCGTTTCTTGGCATGCAGTTAGAGTGCTGAAGATATTGGTGGTCGGCTGGGCTGCGGTGGTCGGGGCGCACGGAGTACCGATAACCTCGTATTTGTCATTCCCGGTGATGTTTGCGAGGTTGCTGTTGCATTTATCGAGAGCATCATAGAGTTGAGGAACCGGATCTTTCGCCGGACAGCTTGAGGCGTTGATCATTTCGACATTATAGGGGCAGCTGGAAGCATCAGCGGCTTGTACTCGAGCGCACGTTGCACCACTCCCTGGTAGTATCGAGGTCGAGCTTTCCACACGCTGTTTATTGGTCTGGCAGTCAGTGCTCGTGCGATAGCGTATCCTTACCACATTATTGTCGCTGTTTATGTATCTCAGTTCGTAATCGTAAACCTGGACATTAAGGTTATAGGTTGTTTTATAGTAGGAGAGACGGTAATCACCAGTTGTTGTTGGTGAGGGACCTCCACCCACGCCAGGGGGAAGATCTACTGACGGACCGAACCGTATCGAGACTAGGTCTGGGTTTATTGTTTTAAGAAGGAGAAAGCAGCCGATAGCTAGCAAGAGCCCGAGGAGTGAATTACGGATGCGATCCTTCGCCGCTGATTTGCTGGTTGCGACATCGCTCATCATCCACTGCAATCCGGCGAATGCGATGGAGAGTACGGCAAGCCCTCCGGCGATGCCGATGCCGACCTTGAACAGGTAGGGTATATATTCTTCGGGGGTGACAGCTTGAGACGCTGGGATATTCCCTAGCGGTGCCAGGGGAACGTAGCTTTGAACTGTTTGTGCGAAACTGATCAGTGGCGCGAGAAAGGAGTAGAAAAGCGCTCCGGCCGCCGCTATGTTTTTTGTACGCCAGAATGTCATTGCCCTAAAAACTTATCGTGAACTCCGAGTCCCCCCGCTCGATGAGCGAGGCATCATTGTTGACATTGAGGTAAACTTTCGCGGATCCCTGCTCGCTCGATTCTTTTCGCAGGGTGAGCGAGGGGCCTTTGAAATTCTCGGTCGTCGCTCCGTTGACGGACCAGTCATAGGTCAGCTTGTTGCGGTCGTTGACCGTGAAGAAGTACGGAAAAGCTTCGATCGTCGCCTCCTTATCGACGAGGGAGAACATGCCGGTGATGGCATGGTTGAAGAGGATTCCATAGAGCGGGCTGTTCTCATAGAGAAGGACCAAGGGCTCTGCGGTGTCGAGAGTTACTTTGCCGGAGGCGCGGTAGTTGTTATCGAGAGTTGATACGTCCGCGGAGATATCGATCGGCGTGCGCAGCTCTGCGGTGTCGAGCAAGAATACATTTCGTCCGTACCCGGAATGGTCGGCCAATGGTTCGTCGTTCTTACTCCATTTATAGAGGATGTTCCTCGGCGAGATTGTTTTCCCGTCGGCACCCGTTATCGCCGGTATGGCGATTATTCTCGCCTGGCCGAAGAGACCGTAGAGTGATTTGCCTTTGTAGAACGGTGGTGCTGACGAGGGTGACTCCCAGATGAGGTCAACGTTCGTTGGCCGGAAGGCGATCTGTTTTTCATAGATAGCTCCGTCGAGCGTTTTTACCACCGCGGAGACGACCATTGAAGACCCGGATTTACCCATAAGCACCCGATGGGTGGTCTTGCCAATGCCGCTTTCCGCCAATTTCCCATTTTCGAGCCATGCGATGGTCGCTGTCGTGAGGTCGAAGAATGTTGTCGCCACGCTGATGCTCGCGTAGGTGTTGGGTGCCGGATTCTCCGGCGTGACGTTGAATACCAACATCAAGTCGGCGGAGAAGCTGGGGATTGCTTGCGCGCTCGCATATCCCGGCATTAGCGCACAAAAGCCGACCGTGATCAAAATAAGCAATGCTGACGTTCGCATCATACGTCTATATGGTAGCACAGCCGGCAGTCCAATTATCCACTGCGGGGAGGCTGGCGGGATGCCACCCACTCGTCGTAGGTCCTCACCCCGCCACGATGCGCTTCTGCGGCTTGCCCTTGTGCGATTTCCTGGTCATGTTGGAACGTTCTCCCGATCATCTCTGGCCCTGAACGTGCGGCAGCAGGAGAAGGTCCTGCACTTGTTGCTGCATCAGGGCGATATTGCCCTGCGGACGTGGCGTATACATCCCGTGTCTGCAAAGGTTGGGCTTTAGTCATCTCTATGGCGCCCGTCGGTTCAGGTCTTGCCCGCGGCGCCGCTTGTCTTGCCGGCAGTGCGTTCTGCGCTGGTGCGATCTTGGGCGGCAGAGGAGAGACAACTGTGACTGTAGGTTTTATATCCGCTATTCGTGCGGGAGTGGTTGGTGCAGGGGTACGGGTTCCTATCACCGGCGGGACTTTTCTCCCTCCACCCGCGAGCGCGTCCCCAACCTTTCCTTCAGCGAGAGCAGTGGTGGTCGATACGAACTGGGAGATCATTCCACTACCATGTTCTGCTTTGTATGAAGCGAAGAGAAACCCGACATCGGCGGTCCAGAAGGGGGCGACGTCAAGCGCGGGAATGAATTCCGCTAGGGTTGCACCGAGGATGCTCATCGTTCGCGTCGGGGTGAGTTTTATACCGCGCAGAAAACAATACGAGAAGAGCATGAGGCCTGTGATGAGGTCGATCATGCGGTTGACTATCAATGAGAATGCGATGCCGATGAGCGTAAGGTCGAGCGCCTCTACAGCCATTTGCAGCAGGTCGATTGCAACCGCGACGCCGCCGACGAAACCCCATTCGAAGTTGCTTATTCGATTGTCCAGCGCTGCGTCGTCTTCCATAGTCTTAATTTAAGGGCTTCCCGCTCTCCCGTTGCTGATCAGAGAATTCTTTTTTCGCGCGCTTGATCGCCAGAAGTTGCGAGGGATCAGAAGTGATGATCTGGTCTTCAGTGTATGACGCGATGACCTTGATCGCGACGTGCTTGAGCCCTACGAAGAATATCCCCTCTCCAACATCGGACTCGAGCAAGAGATATTTTTCCTCTTCAGTGAGGTTGAACACTTGTTGGATGCGCTCAATCGCAGTCGGTGATTGTTTGAGGAGCATCTGGATGGATGAGTTGGTGAGTATGGGGAGACCATACGGTGATTTAAGGAAGTCGTCCACGTCTTGGGTTATGGTCGCAAGGCCAAGATAGTATTTGCGTCCTCGCTTGGCAAGGCTTAAAAGGAATGACGCGGTGTCATCGGATTTCATCATCCACCATGCCTCGTCGATGACCAGCAGGCGCTTGCGCAGCGTGTGTCGGATCGCGTTCCAGATGAAGTGCATGACGATATACATCGCGACAGGCTTGAGCTCATCCTCCATATCTCTAATGGAGAAAACAATGAATTTGTTCTTGATATCCACGTTCGACGGCTGGTTGATGAATCCGGCCCAGGTTCCCTTGGTGTACTTCGAGATCTTCTGGACGAGCGATTGAGCCCCTTCCATCCCCGAGAGCACCAGCTCGAAATCCGACATCAACGGCACCTCGGCTTGCGAGAAGTCGCTGTCAGCAGTGATGTCTTTGAGCGCGTACGTCTCGGTGATCGCACGGTCGATGATCGCATCTTCTTCCGGCGTCAGCCCGCCGAGCATGATGCGAAAGAGCCCGACTAAATTGATGATGTTGGATCGCAGGACGTCCGCTCCCGACTCCCCTTCTCTGGGCGGCGCGAGGTCGAAGGGATTGATGTGGTGTTCGGAATTGAGCGAGATATTGAAATACTTTCCGCCGGTGACATCCGAGAGGTGCTCGTACTCGCGCTCCGGGTCGATGACGATGACATCGGTGTCGAACATCAAGGTCCGCAGTATCTCGAGCTTCGTCTGGTACGACTTGCCGGACCCTGATTTAGCGAAGGTTATCGAGTTGTAGTTCTCGAGCGAGAAGCGGTCGAAGAGCACGAGCGAGGAATTGTGGCGGTTGATGCCGTAGAGGATGCCGCGGTCCGATGTCAGATCGAAGGAGACGAACGGGAAAATACTCGAGAGGGGCGAGGTATTGAGTTTGCTGTGCACTCCGAGTTCGTCGTTGGCGATCGGTACCGTGCTTCTGAAGCCCGGTTCCTGTTGGAAGAGCGCTGGTTTAAGATACGTCAGGCGCGCGTCGAGCATCGTTTTGACTTCTGTTTCCAGTTTGTCGAGCTCTTCCTCGGTATCGCCGTAGATGGTGATGTAGAGGCCTATCTCAAAAAGTTTTTCTTCGGCCTGCTGGAGCTTGTCACGCAAGTTTTCGAGGTCTTGGTACGCCGTGTCGAGTTTGGGATCGCGTACGAGACCCTTCTCTTCGCGTTGGGATATCTGGCTTTGCACCTCCGCGACCTTTTTCTGGAACAGCCGCAGTATCTGGGATGTGTCGATGGGGTGGATGTGGATGCCGATATCGAAGACTTTGTCGAGGTTGACCACCGGCGAAAACCAGTTGTCGGTCAAGTAGCGCGGATACGAGATAACGAAGAACGTGCGGGTGATTTTTTCCCCGAGATTGAGTTCCCGCGGGCTGATCTTAAGAGCGCTCGGCGCGATGATGTCTTTGAGCTCGAGTGCGGCGGCTTCGTACATCTCACCGGGCAAGACGGAGGGTATTGCCGGTTCCTTTTTTTTAAAAATATCCAAGAGCGACATGGCTTTTAGCTGTTTAAGGGGATCGGCTTATCCGTCTCCCCGGGATTAAACAACTTGTAAAAGAGCTCGATCATCTCTTCCGAGCCGAGGCGCGCGGTGCGCAGGCCGCATCTGATGAGGCCTTGATCTACCACTGCGATGCGCTGCTGCAGCTGAACCTTGTTCTGCTCGAATTCGTCTTTATGCTGCTGCTCCTGCTTACCAGCCTCGCCTTTTTTCTTGCTGATGAGGTCGGAGACCGCTTCGAGCGGATTTTTCTTGATGGAAATGACGCTCGAGCTGTACGGCACGACGACCATGAACGTCTTGGTCATGATGTTGACGCTTTCAGTGAATGTTTTGATGAATTCGATGTATTCACGGGTTTGTATCTTCATCAGATCACTCTCCTGCGCTTTGTAGCGCTCCTCGAGCAGGGCGAGATACGGTTTGATGTCCATCTTGCGCGATTGGATGAAGATCTGGACCGAGAAATCGAGCGAATTGAGGAAATTTTGGAATTGCGAAACGATGGCGATCTGGTTTTCTTCCGACTGCAGGGCGAAATTGATCGACGAGGTCATGAGGATCGCCCGCAGGGAATCATCTTTCAGCACGATCACCCCATCCCGTACTTCTTTGATGGGCACGAAATCCTGCGCTGGTTTTACGTTCGATGCCATAGGGAGACGTTTACGTTCTGTTGTTTACCGCTCTTCCTTTGATACATCGCTATTATACCTTGTATCGAGGGAAGCTCTAAACACCGTCTTCATTCTTCCGGGCATCGAGCTGCCATGTCATATCTTTGAGCTTGCTGCCCGACATTTTGGGCGTCTCCATCCGTACATAATGCTCGGTCAAAGGGTCCGCAGGCTTAGCCGATCGCTCTTTCCGCTTCCAGATATAGAGACGAGAGCCGATGAGGTACATGAAGAACGATTCCACGAGCTGGATGAAGGGTTTGTTATTGACTCGGTAGAACGCAAGCGCAAGCGCGAGGACCGCAACAACGATGATTCCGGGGATCGCGAGCAGTTTCGGGAGCACCCGCAAGAGCAAAAAGCAGATGCCGGCCCCGCCGCCGAGGTACACGAATTGCTTGAAGGTGAACGGACCGAACACCTTGTCTTCAATATCGATGAATTGTGGCACCTGGAAGCGCATGCGCGATAACGTTGACTATTGAAGCCCAGTTGGATTACTGGTCGAGCGGCTCTCGGTACGGATCCACTCGGTATCCGGGCTCTCGAGGTCGAGTTACGCCCACCTTAGGGACGCTTGGCTCGCTTATTTTATCAGGGTCCTCGATCCCGCGCAGTATCTCCTCGCGATTCAGTCCTTCAGTATCGTCGAGTGTTTTCGGTGTAGCCCCTTCTTCTTCTGAAGTTGTCCAAAGATTCTCGCGCGTTTGCGGCGAGGAAAGCGGTGCATGGATCGGAGGTTGGGGGGTTCTTGGTAGAGGAGATACGTCAGTTCGTTGATCCATTGGTTGCACCCACTGCACTTTGGGCTCGGGAGTCTTTGGCACGGGTGCAATGGTCACAGGCGGCATTGGAGGAGTGTTGGGCGCATACATAGCTGGCGGGATTTGCACTGGAGGAGGGGGTGTCATCGAGGGCGCTGGTTTTGGTGCGGGAGGATTCATTGGGGCTGCGCTACTGGGGTGATTTCTTAATGCATCCTGCAGTACCGCGGCGAGGGGTTTTTGGTCCCCGCCCGCACTTGAGCTTCTCTGTTCTTCCGATTTCGCTTCATCAAATCTTTTCCTTAAACCAACATTTTCTTCAAGCTCGACATCGAGAGGTTTCTTGCTGCCATCACCATCAGATAGCCCGTAGAGTTTCATCAAATCTTCCCTTATGGGCCTGAAAATACGCTCATTGATTTGCTGTGCTATGGCTGCGGAAGTTGCCGCGTCAGTATTCAGCGCTTCTCCGATCTTGCGAACGAAATCCTTTGGTTGTGTGAGGCCTAGCATGACGAATACCGTCGCGTTATCGAGTTTTGCGGCTTTGTTGGTATCGAGATTGTATCGCGAGACGACCTCGTTAATGACTGTTGAGAAGTGATCGGAGCGCAGCACGGACTTGAGCCGCTCGGGTAGCGTGCTGAATTTTTGCGTGACGATCTTTTTTAGGGCGTCATTTTCCATACGTGTGCACTTTTACTTGAGCCAGTCGCGGATGCGTTCGTTACTCATGTTGTTAGAAAGTGCGGAGGGAGCGGCTGATGGCTTAGGTGGAACTGGTTTGTATAGCTCACCAGCTTGCAGTGGTCTCTGCATGTTCGGGGGTGGTTGAGGCGTAGGGATTTTGTTGGTCTTGGCTAGTTCGGATTGGACAGGTCGAAAAATCTCATTGTTTATTTTGTCGCCAATTTGCTGGGCGTCTGTGAAACTTATGTTGAGGCGCTCTTTTACGTTAGCGACGAAGTCAGACTGTTTTGAAAGACCCATGAGCGCATAGTCAACCTCTTTACCCAAATCTCGGAGTTTTTCGGCAGGCATATTGAATTTTTGTATGATTCCCGTGAGGGTATCCACTTTATGAATTGATGCGATCATATCAAGGACCGGCCCTGGGGTTTTCTGTAAAGCTTCTTTGATTTGTAATTTGGAGTACTCCATTGTGCTGCTTCTATAGGCCCCACAATGCCGCGTTGGCATTAACATAATTTAGTTGGGCCGCTTTGTTAGGATACGCTATTGGGCCAGTGATCTGATTGATTATTTCATTAGCTTCATCGGGTAGAAGATTTCCATTCCTTTGGAGATCATTGAGGTGTCTTTGGGTGAACCGCCTGATAACGTCAGGATGCTTGCGTGCCTGATTGGATAGATTGCGTGTTTGGTCAGGGCGCAATTGAGCGATGATAGCGTCGATCTCGGTGGGTGTGTAGGCGGCACTTGTTGCGGGATTAACCGCTCCACTGGCGATCCTTTCTGTATCAGTGATTTTTTCTCTATTCTTCACCTCGATCGCATCTTTTCTTATCGCTTCTTCGGTTTTTTCCCGTTCATCAGGCGAGAGCGATTCTTTGAGCCATTCTGGATGTGTAATGGGCGCCCCAGTCCTTGGGTGCAGCAAGGGAGGTCTCCCGATAACAGGAGGCAAGGCACTCATCTCCCGAAGCATTGCTGCACGGTCTCCCGGAGAGAGTTTGTCAAACGCGTGTGTTCGGAGTTCGGGAGAAGAATTTAACTCTGCGTCGAAATGAGACGCGAGTTTTCGCGGATTGTCTCTGAACTCACGCAGATATGATTCCTCCAATTTCTCCTGTTGATCGCGGTTGAGTTTTCCCTTGTACCCGCTTAGGTCGCGGAGGAGGCCGGCACTTCCACGCCTGCGCGCTTCTTCTTCATAGAGGACCTTCTGACGATCACTCATATTTTTGTAGAGCAATTCCTTATCAGTTCCGGTCATGCCGACTATACCGCCACCGCGCTCCATCATATCGTGCAACTTCGCAGGGTCTGAACCCGCTTTGTCGAGATACTGTTTGAGTTCTTCGCCGCGCTCTTTTTTCACACCCTCAAACGATTTTGAGCCGAACTTTGCTTTAGCAGCGGCGCCCGTAGTCGCCTCACGTAGTCTTGATCCAAGTACTGATTGTCCAAAGGCAGTTTTTTTGATTTGGTCATCGAGTGCCGCTCCTGCTCGCCCAACCGTCTGCCGCAAGGCAAATCCTCCGGCTTGGCCTGCAACTCTAAAAGGAAGCCCTGCGGTTCGGGTTGCCTTTGTCCGCACCCAATTTTTTGCACTGCTTGCCCACCGATCAGCAGTACTGGCGCCGACGACACTAAGCGATTTCGCGACGAAGATGCAGCCGCCGAAGAGCATGAGCACGAATACGTAGTTTAAGAGAACGCCGAGCGAGGACGCCGCTCCACTGAACGCTCCGGCCAAGGTCCCTTTGTTGACGATAGAGAGTCCGTTTTGCGTGGTCAGAAGCACCATATAGAGCAAACCCAGAAACGCTGGCGCAAACATCGCATTGTTGATGAGGGCATGCCACCACTTATTCCAGCTCCATTGGGTGCCTGGGAGGATGCGCGCGACGAATGCAAGCGGCGAGAGGATCATCAAAAACATCAGCGTGATGATCCGCAAGAAGAGGAGAAACGCTCCCACCACGAACATGAATGCCGCGACGACCAACACAACGGAACTAAGCGCATTTTCGATAAAGACGGGATAAGGATTCGCTACCTGTTGGCCATGTTCGGAGATATAGGCGTCATAGCCGTCGGTTTGATCAACCGCCAGTTTATCGGCGTTAACCGTCTCTGCCTTGAGTGCGATCGCCAGAGCTTTTGCGGGCCCCGGGTAGCCTTCATCCGGGTCGTTGTCCCCTATGGTCACGATCTTATTATAAAATTGAAGCGCGAAGATGTTCGAAACGTCAACGACCGCTTTGGTGATGAAGAGGCTGAAGTTGATCAGGAGCGCCGTAATGATGGCGGTGGTGAGCATTTGTTTGGTATTGCCGATATTCAATATCGTGGCGATGGCGATATAGAGGAGTACGAAGATGAACACCATGTTCGCGAAATCCCTGAACACTCCCCACCCAATATCAACGATCGGCACGTTGTCTAAAATATCCTTCATATGGACGGTAAGGTACATACTGCCGTCGAGGACTTTTCCTGCAAGATAGAGAACGAAACGGGAAATAGTGAGGAGTGTTAATCCTAAAAATCTAAGAATCCAGTCTTGAACAACGGCAATCGGATTTGTTCCCGTTAATACATCCCAAAAGGTAAGCTTAGTGCCTTGCGTACTCTTCGCGGTTTCTCCATTGCCGCCAACCTGCCCGGGTATCGCGGTAAGAGAATCTGATCCCGTAGGTTCTTGCGCATGCACGACGGTCGTAGGTAGAACGCGCGGCAATGCGCCGAAGGCGCTCGTGAGGGTGAGCAGTATGATGAACCCGAAGATTATTTTTTTGTTGAGTGGGCGCTTCATGTTATTCAATGGTTACATGCCGTGTGCTGGTGGCAGAGCGCAGGATTAACACGGAACCGTCAGACATTATGATGGGTTCGGTTGCAACATACTCAAAGATGTATCGCCCAAGGGGCAGCGAGTAGCGCAGTGTCGGCGCCGGGCAGCTGGTGTCGTAGCACGGCGCTTCGGTGGTGATGGGGTAGATGATAAGTCCCGTCGAGTCTTTGACCGATACATTGATCCAGTTGATCGGCACCTCGGTCGGCTCGGTGTAGAGCGGATAGTAGGTACCCTTCGCCCAGACCACTCCCGCATCGCCCAATCCGGCGCGCGGGTCGAAGCCGATGATGTTGTCCGGTCCGCCATCGGGTCCCCAGAGTGCTGTCGTCGAGGCGAAGGTTGACGGGACATTGCGTGCATCAACCGTCGGCGGCAGATGCCTGAATATCTCGAACTCCGATATCGCGAGCCCTGCATCGTCGCTGCTATAGGTGTGATTCGTTTCAAACTTGACGACCCTGAATTTGGTCGCCCGCCATTCTTGGGGAATGGTGAATATGATATCAACGGTGTTATCCGGTATCGTAAATGACACCGGGTTTGGGTCATTGATATCGCGCATCAGCACGAGGGTTTTCGTCGCGATATCGGGGAGATTTCGGTTGGGATAGATATGGATTCTAACCTCGTCAATCATCTGGGGGCTCCCAAGGACAACCTGCCACCACCACAGCGGAGCGCAATCATTTTTCGTATAGGAAAAGCTGTCTTGGGAGCCGTCTATCGCTTTACTGGCTTCATATGACTTGCCGGTAGTGCTGTCCGCTTGCGCCGTGCTGCACTGGCTGGTAAATGCATTTTGATAGCTTACTTTAGGATCGGGCGGCTGGGAATTGAGGAGAGAGAGCTGGGCGAGATCGTATTGCTCGTTCCAGGCATCTTCGTAGTCTCCCTGTGCTTCGTTCTGGTCGGCCGCGGTTGCCGAGCGCGCCTGGTCGCGCACCGTCGCGCGCACCGCGGCTGTCTGTATGGACTGCCAGCTACTGGAGCGCAACTTGCTGGTATAGCTATCCCCTCCCGAGGAGAGCTGCGAGAGGCCTTGGGTGAGGACTTGATTGGCGAGCGCGCCGACGACGGCATCAACCATTTCTCCGATCTCGTCGGCTGCTGCAAGCGCCTCGTCGGAAGTTCCGAGCGCGTGGATGAGCTGCTTATTGATGACATCGCCGGGGGTATAGATGAGTCCGTTAATGCCATTGGTCAGTGACTTGAAGCCCCCGCCCCAGTCGGCGACCAGTTGGTTGGTCGCTTTTCCGCCCGCGACCCGGACCTTGAGTTCCGCATCCGCTTTCATGTAGGCTCCGTAGATATTGTTTTCGGGTATGAGAGTCGTCGCGCGCCAGCGATTCCAGTAATTCTTCTTTCCCGCCACATCAATGCCGCCGTTGATGTAGAACTGCATGTTCTCGAGGTTGGAGGCGATCTTGGTGAGGGTGCAGGAGCGGTTACTGCGGGTGCTGTTTGTGCTCGCGCCGACATAGTTGAGATAGAGCGCAAGGCGTATGTCGAGGCCCAAGGGTGCGAGGGGTTTACAGAGGAATGCAAAGGGAGAGTTGAAAATGAACTGTCCCGCCAGCGAGTCGCCGATATTTAAAAAGAAGCTCTGCGGGTCGCTGATGAATGCGGGAGCGCCGTTAAAGCCGTTGCCGATCCAGCTGACCAATTGGCCGGTCAACTGGCGGAGAATTGTTTTGGCGACCATCCATCCGACGCTGTCGAGCGCGAAATCCTTGAGCTTTTCGAACATCGTCGAGATGCCAGTTAGCCATTGGTTGGGGGTGTTCGGGATATCGTTAACGGGCACAACTCCCTGGGCTTCTGCGGTTCTCGGTGGCAACAGAAAGAAGGCAGGCGCTACAAAGCTCAAAAGAAGCGCCGCAACAATGAAAATTCGTGCTTTTTTTGGGATAGAGAAGTTCACTCTTTTCCTCCTCCCCATTATAGTCGCTCTTGAAGCCAAGCGTCTGTGGATTACTTTGCGCTGGCTTCATCTGAAAGACCGTTTCCCGCTGCTTATGCACTTTTGCTCTCCAGACGCTCTTTATTGTGTGAATTGAACGGAATGCTGCTTAAAGTAGTTGTTGAGACTGGTGAACTGCTGATCGAAGAGAAGTCCCGTGCTCTGATAGGTGGTGAGCGCGGAGAGCGCGGTTACCGAATCGGATTGCACCATACTCATCGCATTGACGGTTTCGGCGAGCAGGCTCACCGTATTGACGAAATCGGTATGGAGCATAAGGGCGCTTTGGGGGACTTTCGCCGTCAAAAGGCTTTTGACGATGGCGCGGTAGTTGTCGGCTCGAGTGCTCAATTGTTTTATGAGGTTGGGGTCATCTTTTTGCAGGGCTGTTTGGAGGATTTCGATCTCGCTTTGCTGGTTGGGATTGAGGTAGGTGCGCAGAACCCCTACTACATAATTGGCATACGCGTTGATGGACTGTGGACTGTCGTAGACGACGCTGAACTGGTCTGGTGTGTATTCCGTCGCTGTTATTTTCACTTCGTTTTGCTTGAGGACGTCTTCCAAGGATGGCGGATTGCCGGAGCCGTTGGCCTGTTGTTGTTTGAGCTGGAGGTACGTCGTCAAGACATCCCTCGACAATTTTTCAGTCGGGGTGAGCTGATGCTCCGTTTGCGCCGGGACCTCCACGGCAGTTTCGATTTTGTCGTTGGGGCCTTTGACCAGCGGATCGCGGCCTGCCCGCACCTCGGCGCCATCTGGCGTGCCGTCGCCGTCAGTGTCCGCTTTATGCGGGTCGGTTTTCCAGAGCGCTTCTTCCCAGTCGGAAAGTCCATCGCCGTCGCTATCCGCTGACAACACTGCATTGGTGGTCGAACTCTCTACTGCGACCAAGGGTTGGAGCGGTGCTTGATAGGTGACTGCTTTATGGGAGATGGCAGAGACGATGTAGCCTGCCGCCATGATGCAGACGGCGACGAGGAGTGCTAAAAAAACATTTTTTCGCGGATTCATCCCTGTAGTATAGCAAACCTATCACCCTTGTGTGGATTCAAAGTTTGTGCGTGGTACAATTGAGACGATGAAGCCGCTATCTTCACAGGTGCTTGCCTTACTGACGTTCTCGACGGGTCTTTTGGGTATTTTTATGTTCGCCGCTTCTGCTCGAGCCGATACAGCGCTTTTGACGCAGAACCTTAGAATCGGAGACAAAAATCCCCAAGTGCTTATCCTCCAGCGGCTTTTGAATGCCGATTCCTCGACGGCGATCGCAGCCGTCGGGCCCGGATCGCCCGGATCAGAAACCGATTATTTCGGGGCGCTGACGAGAGCGGCAGTCATGCGATTCCAGTATAAATACCGTACCGAGATTCTCTATCCGGCGAGCATCTACTCTCCGACGGGTTTTGTTGGTGTCCTCACCCGAGCGAAATTCAATACTTTGCAGGCCGTGCGTTCGGTGCCGGTCGCTACGTCCGCTCCCGTTACCCAAAAGCCGAAGGTGCTCTCGGTTTCTCCCGCGCGGGTGCGCCGCGGCGATAGTGTAGTCGTCTCGGGCGAGAATTTCACACCAACCGGAAATACGATAACGCTCGGCGATGGGCCCGTTTCAGAGCAATTTGCAGATCTTCCCTCCCCCGATGGCAAGACGATCACGTTCGTGTATAAGCCGCCGGACATAAAGAATATGACCGAGCCGCAGGTCCGCTCCCTGCCGCCGAACTCGGTGTCGCAGATAGAGAATCCGGTCAAAGCGGCCGGATGGGATCTCGCGGATGCGCTCGTTCCCTACAAAGATGTTCACAGCGAAGCGGAACTGAAGGCGGGGCTCGAGCGCAACGGGCACTCGTTCGATGAGATGTACCATTATTTCTGGGTCATTGTCGAGAATGCGCAAGGCAGAGGCAGTTCCCACACCGCGCTCCTCCACGGTTTGCGCAGTTTCCCGTTTGAGACGGTCGCCAAGGCAGAGAATAATAATAAGAAGAGCGAAGAGACTCGCGATACTTCGCTCTTCTCGAATATCCGCAACGGAATTACGAATGCCGCTAGATCCCTCTTTCCCGTCGCCTCCGCGCAGGGCACGGGCGGTGGCATCACCTCTGGCATCGTCATGGTCTGCACCTGCAGCGAAAGCATCATGACATTCCAATTGGATTTCGCCGGAGGCGGCTCGGGGCTGTATGTCTTTGAGCCTGGTTTCATCCCCAGCGCTGGTAGCGGCATCGTTGCCGGCTTCTGGCTCGGCGGGTATGAGACCATGGGTGGCGAATGCTCGATCTATTACGGATACGGATGTATCGATATCCAGGCGAACATACCGCAAAACCCCGTCGGCTACTCGTTTTAGGACGTATGGTTAGTTTTTGGGTAGCGGAGGAAGTGCCTGCGCGAGCATCTTCCACTTTGCGATGGAGACGTCCTCCGCGCGTGCATTCTCGGATAGCTCGAGCCGCTTGAACAGAGAGTGCAGGATTTCCGATGCGGCAAAAACCGAGAGGTTGCCCATGAGCCGCTTCCTTTTTTGGCTGAATCCGCGCTTGACCACCTCGAAGAAGTGCCCCTCGTCGAGGCGCTTGAAGGCATCTTTGGAGATGTTGCTGATGGAGAGGATAGCCGAGTCTACTTTTGGTTTTGGAGAGAACGATGCTGCCTCGACGGTCTGTATATATTTCGGCGTTCCGTATGCTTTGACCGAGATCGAGAGAATGCTCTCTTTTCCACCGCGGCCGCAAATACGCTCGGCAACTTCTTTTTGCAGCAGAAGGACCATGCGCGAGGGCGGGACCGGTCCCGAGAGGAAGTGCCGGAGGAATTGTCCGGTTATGTAGTAGGGAATGTTGGCGATCACTTTGTAGCCGCCCGACTGCAAGAGCGCTCTCGCCGGATCGAACTGGAGCACGTCGTCCGCGATCAATTTCAATTTTTCGGATTCAACCTGCGGTTTGAATTTGAAGGCGAGGAAAAAAACGAGGCGCGGATCTTTTTCGATCGCGATGACTTCCCGCGCGCAGTTAAGCAAGCTCTCTGTCAATATGCCTTTGCCGGGTCCGGCTTCAAGCACGATGTCGTGCGAGTCTACTACCCCCGCCTCAAGCATGGCGTCGATAGCCTGCGCTGACTTGAGGAAATGCTGGCCGAGACTTTTCTTTGCGTACATACCGACCAGTCTACTTATTTTGCCTTCTTAGGGAAGGCCTTGTTCAATCGAATTTGATTATTTTCAGGAAGCGATGCGGGTGGCGTTCTTCCGCATGTGTCGTATCTTCGATATCGGAGAGGAATTCGGACGGCACCGAGACCTGCCGCGCTCCGAAGATGGTCCGCACGGATGCATGCGATAGGTATACTTTTCTGCGCGCGCGGGTGAGCGCGACGTAGAAAAGCCGCCGCTCCTCTTCGGCTTCCTCGAGATCTTCCCCGCCCTCCTTCTTTTCGTGCGGAAAAAGGTCTTGCTCGAGTCCGGTAATGAAGACGAAATCGAATTCCAACCCTTTTGACGCGTGCACCGTCATCAATCGCACCGATTTTTTATCCGCGTCGATCTCATCCTGCTCCGACGAGAGCGAGATGTCGGAGAGCAGTTTCTCGATGCCTTCTTCGGGAGGCAGGGGATCGTAGGAGAGCGCGACGGTCGCGAGCTCTTTGACGTTCTCAAGCCGCTCGCGGTCGTCTTCGCTGCCGTGAGCGAGGTGCGATTGAATCCCGCTTTCTTTGAGAACAAATTTTATGGTCTCCGAAGGTTTTGCAGCGAGGGCTTTCGTTTTGATTCGCGCGAGGAGTGAGTGGAATGCCGCGACTTTTTCGCGCGCAGAACCGCGCAGCTCGTGCTCTTTTCCGGCGAGCATTTTGAGCAGCGTCAATTTGCCGATGCCGCGCGGCGGGAAGCCCGCCGCGCGCTTGATATCGCCGCCACTTTCGGGATTGAGCGCCGCTTTGATATAGGAGAGCGTATCTTTGACCTCTCTGCGCTCGAAGAATCGCGTCCCGAGCACCTGGTAGGGCAGCTGCGCTTCGAGCATCGCCTGTTCCAGCGCCCGAGATTGAAAGTTCGCCCGATAGAGCACGGCGATCGAGCCGGGTTTCGCGCCCGCTCGTATCAATTGTGCGATGGTGTCGGCTACGAATGCGGCTTCGTCGTTCTCGTCGTATGCGGCAAAGACCGTTATCGCGTCGCCCGTGGGATTTTGCGTGAACAGATTTTTCTCGAATCGCACGGTATTCTTTTTTATGACCGCATTCGCCGCCTTTAGGATCATTTTGGTCGAGCGGTAGTTCTCTTCGAGACGAATGATGGTAGTTTTGGGATAATCCCGCTCGAAGTGAAGGAGATTTTTGATGCGCGCACCGCGCCAGGTGTATATGGTTTGATCCACATCGCCGACGGCAAAGACGTTTTTATGCGTTGCAGAGAGTATCTGCACCAGCTCGTACTGCGCGCGGTTGGTATCCTGATATTCGTCCACATGTATGTGGCTCCAACGCCGCTGGTAGCGCTCGAGCACCTCGGGATGTTTTTTGAAGAGCCGTATCGCCTCGACGAGGAGATCGTCGAAATCGAGCGCATGCTCTTTGC
Source organism: uncultured Candidatus Saccharibacteria bacterium (assembly GCA_964617735.1). Taxonomy (GTDB): domain Bacteria; phylum Patescibacteriota; class Minisyncoccia; order Phycocordibacterales; family DSPV01; genus 2-02-FULL-46-13. The sequence goes on from CAZTXT010000001.1 coordinate 144,412, forward strand.
GTAATTTTGCGTCATACCGCTCCCAGAGCGAAGCGACCAACTCGTGGTAATAATTCCCCCCTTCGGATACCAGCTCATCGGGACTCTGAAGATTCCCCTTATGCCGTGAAATAGTGGAGAGGATGCGGCCCGGCTCGACGCTTTTCGGATCGATGCCCACTTCCTCCATGACATCTTTGAGCGCCGCTTTCGAATCCGCTCGATCGTAGATGGAAAAATGGCGCGACAGGTGCATCAGGGCGCTGTTCTCGCGGATAATGGAGGTCGCGAGCGCGTGGAAGGTGCTGACGAACGGGAATTTCTCTTCCGCTGACGCAGCACTCTGTCCGGTCAACTCTCCTACCGCCCTCATGACCCGCTCTTTCATTTCGGATGCGGCCTTATTGGTGAAGGTGATAGCAAGAATGGACTCCGGCTCGATTCCGTTGCGTATTAAGTGAACGATCCGAGCGGTTATGGTGCGCGTTTTTCCCGCCCCGGCACCGGCTAACACCAAAACCGGCTCTTGGGCTTTTACCGCCTCCTGTTGAGCCGCATTAAGGCCCAAAAGATGCTTTTCGCTGTTTTCAGGAGTCATTAGTTCGGCACACTATACCATAGAGCCCTCTCTTTTTTGGTCGGCCAACGCTGTCCACAGCTCAACGAGACTTGATTGACTTGCACCTTTGCGCAGGAGTATATTGGAAGGGTTCAGGTACGTTCCCGAAATCGTTTAATGGCTCTGTAGAGCCATATTTACAGAAAATCCGTTTTATCCATTAATCTAGGGCTTATTTTACTATTTCGACGTGACCCAACAGTCCATACAAAACTAAAGTCGGGACTGAAGGCGAAAAATTCGTTCTCCAAGGCCGTTTTTGTTCCGCGGCTCTTGTTTGCGTTCACGCTCGTGACCGTACCGTTTTTTGCGTACGCGGGGATCTTTTCCATCCTCTCCGGATTCTTCAGCGGCGGCGGTGAGGGAACCAGTGAGATGCAGGAGAACTCACAGACGCTTGCACTCTTGCAGGCGGCAGCCAATACCGATCCTGTTTCGTCAGCTCGCGGCGGCGGTGATATCTCTATCGTCGACAACTCCGCGCTCCTCCCCGAGACGGGCCCGAGCGGCAGTCTTGCCGACGTAGAGAGCGGCACTACCCATAACGGGAAGATCAGCGTTTATATTGTCCGCAAGGGAGACACACTCTCGCAGATCGCGAAAATGTTTGGCGTTACCACTAATACGATCATTTGGGGGAACGACATCAAAGGGGGTCTGATCCACGAGGGTCAGACCCTTACTATTTTGCCGGTCTCGGGCGTGCAACATACGGTCAAAAAGGGAGATACCGTTAAAAGCATCGCGAAACTCTACAAAGCTGATGCCGACGAGATCGTCCAATATAATGATCTGGATGAAAATACAGCGCTTACCGTCGGTTCAGTGATCGTTGTTCCCGATGGAGAGCTTGAGATCATACCGTCGGTTCGTTCGACCGGAAGAACTTCCCCACTGCGCGGTGCCGGAGGCCCTGATTACGGCGACTATTATTTGCGGCCGATTGTCGGCGGGGTGCGCACCCAAGGTTTGCATGGATATAACGGCGTCGATCTCGCAGCGTACCGCGGGGCGCCGATACTCGCGTCGGCAACGGGGGATGTTATCGTCGCCAAAAGTGGCGGGTGGAACGGCGGCTATGGCAATTATGTCGTCCTCAATCACGACAACGGAACTCAAACTTTGTATGCACACTTAAGCAGTCTCATTGTAAGCGTAGGACAGTCAGTTGTTCGCGGGCAGGTCATTGGTTTTGAAGGCTCGACGGGCAAGGCGACCGGACCACATTTGCATTTCGAGATCCGCGGCGCAAAAAATCCGTTCTAAAGATTTTGGGCAAGTTGTTTGGGCCGATAGGACAGCGCTTCCATCACATGTTTGCGGGTAACCGCTTGGTCGCCTGCAAGATCCGCAATCGTTCGCGCGAGTTTGAGGACGCGATGATACGCGCGTCCGGAGAGATCGAGTTTTGCCGCCGATGCATTGAATTCTCTCCGATCGTCTGGGCTTAACGTAACGAGCCGGTCGAGGTCTTTTGCCGTAAGCTCGCTGTTCGTTCGATATGGAAGTCCGGCGTTTTTGAACCGCTCATGCTGCCGCTCTCGGGCGCGTACGATGCGCTGCATCACCGCAGCGCTCGCTTCCCCGCGCTTCGACTCGTCGGAGAGCGTCGAATATTCTACAGGACCTACCTCGACCCACAGATCGATGCGGTCCATAATGGGCCCGGAGATTTTGCGGCGATAGCGGATGAGTTGGGTTTGCGTGCAGATGCAGGGCTTACGCGATCCCCAGTTGCCGCAGGGACACGGGTTCATCGCGGCGATGAGTATGAATTGGGCGGGATAGGATGCGAAACCTTTCACCCTCGTGATCGAAATGGTCCTATCCTCGAGCGGCTGCCGAAGGCCTTCGATGACCCGATGCTCGAATTCGGGGAATTCATCCAAAAAGAGCACGCCGTGATGCGCGAGCGTTATCTCGCCGGGCTTCGGCGTCGTCCCTCCCCCGACGATGGAGACGTGTGAAGCGGTATGATGCGGCGAGCGGAAGGGCGCGGTGGTAATGAGTTCTCCCTTAAGGGTCCCCGCGATCGAATGGATCGCGGTCGCATCGAGTATCTGTTCAAAGGTAAGCGATGGCAAGAGAGCCGTGAAGGCGCGCGCAAGCATGGTTTTTCCGGTACCGGGCGGCCCGTACATCGCGATGTTGTGCGCACCAGCAGCGGCGATTTCGAGACCGCGTTTGGCGCTCTCCTGGCCTCTGATATCGGAGAGGTCGATGGATGAACTGGCGCTCTGACTTTGGATTTTCGTTTTGCTCTGCAGCGGGATTTTTATTTTTTGCGGGGCTTTATCATTCAGATGGGCGATGACCTCGGAGAGGGATGTTACGGGAAAGACATCGATGCCTTCAATGAGCGCCGCTTCGCGTGCATTGGCTGCAGGTACGTAGAGTTCCCTAAATCCACTCCGTTTGGCGGCTTTCGTCAGCGGCAGGGTTCCGGTGATCGGACGCACCGCACCATCGAGCGCGAGCTCTCCGAGAAAGAGCCGGCGTGCAGGATCGAAAACGATCTCTTCTGCGGCGAGCAGGTAGCCCAACGCCATCGCGAGATCGAAATTGGCGCCCTCTTTTTTAAGATCCGCGGGCGCGAGCGACACCACGACTTTTTGGTTCTTGCTCTTGGGAGAATCGAATCCGGAATTTTTTATGGCGGATGCGATACGATCTCGCGCCTCCTCGACGGCTTTATCGGGAAGTCCGACGATAGAGAATGCATGCAGTCCTCTCGAGAGATCGACTTCAACGTCGATGATCGCGCCGTCGAGGAGGGTTGTCTGGGCGCTGTACGTTTTTGCGAAAGACATAGCGATGCGGATTAGTATTGTGCGCTCGGTGTTTGACCGAGTCTGTTACTGCATATGCTTCAGACACGTCGTTGCAGCCGGATTTGCTTCCAGTCGTCGCAGGTCAATCGGGTCGCCACAGACGCTGCAGAGCCCGTACACCCCTTTCTCGATGCGCTCGAGAGCGGCTTTGATCTCATTGACACGTATCTCGAGTTGTTTGAGGATAGCGGTGTTTTCTTCGTAGGATTCGATGCCATCCGCGACCTCGTTGGGGTCGGCAGCCATGATATCGAGTTTATCTGGAACCGCTTCCCAGTCTTTCGGATTGCTCGGATTGATCCGGCCGATGGATGCAAGTTCTGATTCCACTTGCGCACGCTCTTCTTCGAGGCGTGCTTTAAATTTTTCTTGAGACCCTTTTTCCATAATGGTATGGTAGCGAGTCGAGCTTCAAAATGCAACTGGAATTTATTGTCCCCGTTTCAATTTCTCGAGGATCTCGCCGTAGGTCTTCGCATTGGTCGTGATGACTAACGTCGAGGGATCGACGAACGAATAGAGGAGTACGATATCTCCCAGTTCATTCTTGACCACGCGCGCGTCATGATTCTTTACCACCGCGTCTTGAAAGAGTTGCGCGCCAGGATCCGTGCCGAAATACGCGTCAGTGGTGGTGGGAAGTTTAGGCGGGTGTGCAGCATCGGTGAAGAAAGCTTCCCCCGCGTTGCGATAGAAATCAACTTCACTCTTGAGCATTCCCGCGTACGCGCTCTGGTATGAGTCGGTCCGGACGATGAGGAAGGGTTGGTTTCCGTCAAAACCTAAAATGCCAAAGGCGAAGCTTTCATTGAGGGAGCGCAGGAAGGCGGATGAGACGTCGGGCGCGATCTTTGAGAGAAAGCCTTGCGTGTCGAGTGTAGTAGTATTACCCGCCGCATCCGCTTCGGTGAAGACGAGCCCCTCGGTCGAATTGAGCCGCAGCGTTGACTGGTCGCGCTCTTGAATCAGGGCATCGAGGATTTTGTGGTGTGAGAGGCCGGTAAGGCTCAGGGTTTTTATGGTATCGATGGGGATGATGGATTGTCCTGCAACCGTCGCTGTGTTGCCGTTCTCCGGCGCGGGCCTAAGGTAGAGGTATACGAGAAACACGGCGATGCCGGCGATCACGATGATGCCCGAGAGCGTCATCAACATCCGTCCGTCCCATCGCGATGGGACCGCTTCTTCGGGAACGATGGGTTCAACCGGTTTCTGTTTCAGTTTTTCCTGCCCCTCGACGACCATCGTGGCGACGCTCGTGCGTTCATGCTTGAGCACGTCCGCGACGTCCGACTCGAAGGTCCGGAGTGCTTTGACGGGTGCTCCATTGGGAGTTTCTTTTTTTTGAGAATCTTCGGCCATGGCCTCTATCATAACGCAGAACCTGTCTTTGATAGAAGCCGGGCGTCATCAGGTACCTGATGACGCCCGGGCGTAAGGATTATCGATGTCTGAAACCGCCGCTACGGCCGTCCCGTCGATGCGGCGGACGGTGCGCTCTCTCGTGAGGCGCCCCGTCGCCTGCCCCCGCAGGCCGTTTGAAGAATTCAGAATTCGCGCTTTTTATCGAAAGATTGATGCGCCCTTTCTCATCTATTTCACGCACCATCACGGGCACTCGGTCGCCTTCTTTCACAAGATCGGTGACTCGTTCCACTCTCCAGGGCGCCATTTCTGAAATATGCACGAGTCCTTCCGCGCTGTAGCCTATTTTGACGAAGGCGCCGAAGTCCATGAGCCGGGTAACTTCTCCCTCAAACCGCTCGCCGGGGAGATATTCGCGGGTCATATCGTGGACGATATCGCGCGCCGCCTTTGCCGCCCCGTTCTTTCCCGTGATGAATACCGAGCCATCGTCTTCGATGTCGATCTGCGCGCCGGTCTTCTCCATGATGCCGTTGATGGTCTTACCACCGGTGCCGATGACCATGCCGATCTGATCCGGCTTGATCTTAAGCGAAAGTATTTCGGGGGCCGAAGGGTTCAATTGCGGACGGTGCGTCGGAATCTCTTTTTCGATGACGTCTAAGATCCGCAGACGCGCGCTTTTTGCTTTCTCGAATGCTTCGGCAAGAATTTTCAGTGTGATGCCCGCGACTTTAACATCCATTTGTACCGCCGTGACACCCTCGCGCGTACCTGCGACTTTGAAGTCCATGTCGCCATGATGATCTTCGGGTCCCTGAATGTCCGTGAGCACTTTATATTTCTCCGGCGACTGCATCATTAATCCTGATGCGATGCCCGCGACTGCTCGCGTGATGGGAACGCCGGCATCAAGAAGTGCGAGCGTCGAGCCGCAGACCGAGCCCATTGAGGTCGAGCCGTTCGATGCGAACGCTTCCGAGACGATGCGGATCGTGTAGGGAAATTTTTCTTTGGTGGGGAGCACGGGCACGAGCGCTTTTTCCGCAAGCGCGCCGTGGCCGATCATACGGCGGTTCATTCCGCCCATGCGACCGGTCTCGCCGGTCGAGAATGGCGGGAAGTTGTAGTGATGCATGAATCCTTTTTTGCCCTGCACCTCCATGCCGTCCACGATCATCGAATCGCCCGGTCCACCCAGGGTGAGCACCGAAAGGATGTGCGTGCCGCCGCGGTAAAAGATTCCGGAGCCGTGCAGTACGGGCGAGACGCCGCCGGCTTGGACGAAGAGCGGCCTGATATCATCCATTCCACGTCCGTCGGGACGGCGGTTGTTCTCTATCGCTTCCGCGTGCACGAGGTCGTTCAATGCATCTTCGAAATAGGTCGCCGCGAATGACGGATCGATGTCCGGGTGCATTTCTCTGAACGTCTCCATCCACTCATGATGGATGGGGGTTATCGAGAATTTTCCGGGTTGTCCTGAAAAGACCGACTCCGCGAATTTTGGCGCGATCAGTTTTTTGAAGAGCGCGGGTACTTCGGGAGGAATCTCGGGAAAGGCCACTTCCTTTTTCGGCTTCCCCACTTCAGCGATGATGGTCTCCTGAAACTTCTGAAGTTTATCAATAATAGAGAGTCCTTCCTCAAGCCCCGAGACCAACACATCCTCGCCGACTTCCTTGCTGCCGACCTCGATCATGTTGACGAGGCCGTCTTTGCCGCAAACCAAGAGGTCTAAATCGGCATCCTCGGCATTGCGATCGCTGTACGAGGGGTTGATGATGAAATTGTTGTCGTCTTTTTTCTTTCCAATGCGCACGGCTCCGACTGGCCCGTTCCAGGGAATCTCGGAGGTCGCTAACGCAAGCGATGCGGCTATTACCGCGAGCACGTCAGGGTCATCTTCGGCGATCGAGAGCACGGTGATGACCACCTGCACCTCGTTGCGCATCCGGCCGTCGAAAAGTGGACGGATTGTGCGGTCTACGATACGGCCCGAGAGAATCGCTTCTTCGGTCGGTCGCCCCTCGCGCCGGATGAACCGAGAGCCTAAAATCTGCCCGGCAGCGTAAAAGCGCTCTTCATAGTCAACGGTGAGCGGAAACCAATCGCCATCGCGCGTCTGTTTCGACATTACGGCAGTCGCAAGAACGGTCGTGTTGCCATAGCGGACGATGCATGAACCGGTCGCCTGTTCGGCGAGGTCAGTAAATTGTGCGATCAGAGGTTTACCTCCAATCTCAATCGAAAACTCTTTTTTAGTCATAGGATCTTGTGGATCCGTAGATTTTAGGTTTCAAAGTCGCCTTTGAAAACTACCTATCTAAGGACCCGCTAATTGATATGCAAAGATGTTAGCATGAAACCCGAAAGTTGACAAATCCTGATATTGATGCAATATACTGTTCAGTTGAACTTCAAAAGAAAGGAAACTTATGAGTTTTGCTGTTGTGAAAGTCTACGGTACACCTGAGTTCCACAAGAAAAATGTCCGCGTTTTCCTGCAGACACCCATAGATCAATGCATAAGAAATGTTATGTCGGGATATGTGGAGTCCATGGACGATGCCCAGGGTATCGTTGTGTTATTCATTCCGTCAGTTCAGGTAAATGGAGAGACACGCGAGGTGCTAATTGAAGCTCATCTTTCTTCCGTAAGACTCTACGAAGATTATGAACATCCGATACGGATGGAACTTTCTAAGTCTATAGCTTCATTGCTCAAGCCACACGGGAATTTTGTGGTAACAACTCTAACCTCCCGGATAACAGGCTCTTCCTGTTCTTCAACTCAGTAGCAATTTCTAAAACGGCACCGATTACTCGGTGCCGTTTTCTTTTTACCTGCGTCCGACTCCCAAGAGATATTTACGCGGATTCTCGTCGAGGTCTTGGAAATGATCGGCGGCTTCGATGAGTTTCGCCGAGGTTGATTTGCCGAATGATACAACTTCCACCTGACAGCCCTGATTCTCCTGAAGGTATTTAACCAAAGGCACGAAATCTCCGTCGCCCGAAATGACGACGACGGCGTCGAGTTTAGGTGCGAGCTTTATCGCATCCACCGCGAGCCCGACGTCCCAGTCGGCTTTTTTAGCGCCGCCCGCAAAGACTTGCAGGTCTTTCGTTTTAGTCTCGATCCCCACTTTCTCCAGTGCCTCGAAAAACCCTTTTTCTTCTCCGCTTTCTGTCGAAATGACATAGGCGACGGCGCGTATGAGATTGCGTCCCTCAAGCGCGTCTTTGACGACTTGACCAAAGTTAACGCGCGCATGATAGAGGTTTTTTGCGCTGTGGTAGAGATTTTGCGTGTCGATAAAAATGCCCACCCGCTGTTCTTTATGTTTGATTACGCTCATGAAAATAAATTTACTTGCTTAATAATACCGTGTTTCTTTAGCAAAACAAAGCTCGCTTTTTAGGAAGCTCAATCGAGGATCAAATAAGGAGAATGTCTATTACTTCTTCTTCAGTTCAAGTTTGCGGACGATCGTGCCATAGCGGCGCGGATTTTTCTTTTGCAGATACTGCAAGTGCTTCTGGCGGTTTGCCACCATCGCGAGCAATCCCCTACGAGAGTGCTTGTCCTTGTTGTGTTTCTTAAGGTGAGCCGCGAGCTCTTCGATGCGTTTTGTCAAAAGAGAAACCTGCACCTCGGGAGAGCCCGTATCCTTATCATGAATGCCGGATTCTTTGATGATTCGCTGTTTCTTGGTCTTTGAAATCATGGTGCATACAGAATAGCACGAAAGCCTGTATTATGCAAGACCTTTTTCAGCATTTTTAGGCAACCCATGTACAGTGGGTGCAGGATACTTTTTGCGATTTGCTGGTTGCGGTGTCCCTATGCCTGTCGTGTCGCACAATGTTACCATAGCGCTATGGCAAGCGATATCGAGAAGCTCAAACGCCAATTTCTCGAGTATATCGAGATAGAAAAAGGCCGCGCGTTAAAGACTGTCGAGAATTACGACCGGTATCTCTCTCGTTTCATCGAGTATTCAAAGATAAAAAAGCCTAGCGGTATCACTGAAGCTTCAGTGCGCGATTTTCGTCTCTGGCTTAATCGCCAACCCACTCACAACAAGTGGGTCAAGGGCGAAACCTTGAAGAAAAAGACCCAGAATTATTATCTGATCGCGCTGCGCGCGTTTCTGAAATTCCTTTCCAAGCGCGGCATCAGCGCGATATCTCCAGAACATATCGAACTTGCGAAAGCTGGTGAGCGCTCACTTGACTTGATAACAGCCGAAGAACTTGCACGGCTCCTGAACGCTCCGAAGGATGCCGATCTCAAATCACTTCGGGACAAGGCCATTCTCGAGCTTCTCTTCTCGACCGGCCTGCGCGTATCGGAGCTTTGTTCCCTCACCCGTGACCTCGACCTTTCTGCCGATGAATTCTCGGTACGAGGCAAGGGAGAGAAAGTGCGAGTGGTATTCCTTTCGTCTCAGGCGAAAGCTGCGCTCAAGCGCTACCTCGCGGCGCGGACCGACGTCGATGATGCACTGTTCGTGAAAGTGAGTTGGGAGAGGAAGGGTAGAACCAAGGATTTTGCTCTGACCCCTCGCTCTGTAGAGCGTATTGTAAAATATCATGCTAATAAGGCGGGCATCTCGAAAAAAGTCACCCCGCATGTCATACGCCATTGTTTCGCGACCGATCTTCTCTCCAACGGCGCGGACCTGCGGTCGGTCCAGGCACTTTTAGGCCATGCCAATATCGGTACCACGCAGATCTATACCCACGTAACGGATAAGCATTTACACGAGGTCCACAAAGCCTTTCACGGTCGTGTCAGGAAAAAGGCTTGACATATTCCGTATCTGTACTATAATACTTGTAGGTTTCTCTTAAGACCCGGAACCATCCGGGCGCAACCGTTAGTGTGATCTATGAAAACTAAAACCAGTTCATTGCCGACAATCCGTATGATGTGGATTGTTCCGAACCCGAACTCACAACTCCCACGGACTGTTACTGAAGCTTCTCTCGAGGAGCTTCATCGTTCATTAGGAGTATTCAAGGCTTCTCTCTGGATAAGTGGGAAGGCTTCGGGAGGAAAATTCTCCTCCCGGAAATTCCTACCGTATCCTGGCTGCGGTGTTGAAGCCTACAGGGTTTGCTTCGCTGCAGCGGTGCATGAGAGGGATATCCTCAACATCGTCGAGAAGCACGGTTTTACAAAGTATGTAGAACCTTCCGTTCCTCCACTCCCGGTCGCCGCCTGAAATACGCGCGAAAAAGCCCAGTCCGTCAAAGACGGACTGGGCTGATTTTTTTTATTAAAATCTTTCCGCGTAGTTTGCTATGATAGTGAGCATGAAACTTGTCTCATGGAATGTGAATGGAATACGCGCATGCCATCGGAAGGGCTGTTTTAATTGGTTTTTTGAATATCAACCGGATATTTTCTGTCTTCAGGAGATCAAATCAGGTATCGATCAGGTGCCAGAAGAGTTGAAAGCTCCTCAAGGATATTTTTCCTACTTTGATAGTCCTAAGGAGAAAAAAGGATATAGCGGTGTCGCAGTATATTCAAAGACTGAACCTGAAAAGGTTCAATACGGCATCGGTATAAAGGAATTTGACCAAGAAGGTCGTTGCATAGCTTTGAAATTCAAAGATTTCTGGCTCTACAACGTTTACTTCCCTAACGGCGGCCAGGGACCTCACCGTCTCAAATTCAAGCTAGGATTTTACGACGCATTTCTCAAGCACATCGAGCGTTTACGCAAAAAAGGTGAAGCAGTGATCTTTTGCGGTGACATCAACACTGCGCATCAAGAAATTGATCTAGCACGGCCGAAAGAAAACGAAAAGAACACCGGTTTTCTTCCGATCGAACGAGCATGGCTCGATAAAGTCGAGAAGCTTGACTACATTGACACTTTCCGATATTTCTTTCCTGACAAGAAAGGAGTGTATACCTATTGGGACCAGAAGACCTTCGCGAGAGAGAGAAATGTAGGATGGCGCCTCGATTATTTCTTTATCACTCCTGATTTACAGGCGCAGCTTAAATCAGCTCACATTTTTGAAGTGGTTCTCGGTTCAGACCATTGTCCGATAGGGATTGAACTTAGGGATCTATAAAGGACATTTATCCACAGAATGTCCTTTACATGTCCTTTATGAGTCTTATAATGCTAGTCAGGAGTTGACGCAATTCGCTCTCGAAATGCATAAATACTCAAACTGTTCTTTTACAAGAGAGAAGTCACTATCTCTTTTGCGAAAGATTTGTTCAGAAAGGTGAATACTTTGGGTGTACATATCTCACCCATTCATTTCGGGTATGTGCCCGAGTTTCACATGAAATTTCTGAACGGTTCTTTCATACCGCTCAGAAAGATTTTCCCACTCCTCTTCTGAGCGGTTTTTTTATTTCACCCAGTATCGATCTCGTATTTTCTTTAGGTTTTTCTCTTCGGCAGCTTCTTTTTTTGCTTTACCGATGTTGCCGAGATTTTCTAATTTTTTATCGCTCAAAGATGCTAATTCTTTAACCCGGCTTTCAAGCTTCTCGGCTGTATTGAGCGCCGGATTTTCCATTACATCTTCCAACAAGACGTGCAAAATATGGCCCACCTTAGGTCCCGGTTCGATTTTTGCGATTTCCATTACCTTCGCCCCGTTGATTTTAAGCATACTTACCGTTATCGGATCATGCATCACCTCTTCCACCATAGACTTGTATTTTCGTAGTCTATACGGATGCTCTTTAGGCCTTCCTGTTCCAATTCTGTCACAGACGCGCACGTTCATAAGGTCCCATATATTTTCCTTTCCAACGTTCCTCAAAAGTCTGCGGACCGAAGAGAGGGTTATCTGATCGGTGTCCGAGAAAAACATATGCCATCGAACCAATGTAACGACTTTTTCAATGGTTTTCACGGGAAACATAAGCTTCGAGAGGATTTTGGCCGTCATTTTGCTTCCCATGACGTCATGGCCGTGGAAAGTCCAATCTTTTTTTTCCTCTGACCATTTTCGAGCTGGTACTTTCCCTATATCGTGGAAAAGGGCAGCTAGCCTTACTTCGAGTGACCAGCCATTTTTCGCGGCATGTTGAAGGGTACGAAGTAAATGTTCCCAAACGTCATATGCGTGAGCTTTATTCTGTTTTATACCGATAGTTTCAGTAAGTTCAGGGAGAAATATTGTAAGTAAGCCATATTCTTTCAGAAGGATGATTCCATTCATTGGTTGATCGGACATAAGAATCCGGGCGAATTCGTCCCGTACTCTTTCACGTGAAACTCCTGAAAGATGTTTTGCATTCCTCTTTATTGCTTCTGATGTCTCTTTTTCTATTGAGAAATCAAGTTCTGTGGAAAGTCTTATTGCTCTCATTATCCTCAAAGCGTCTTCCTTAAATCGCTCATCTGGGTCGCCAACAGCTCGGATAATGCGCATCCGGATGTCGTCCTGTCCTTTATAAAGGTCAACTATGTGTCCTTTATACCTAGAATGTCCTTTATGCTCGGCGAGCTTTACTGCTATGGCATTTATGGTGAAATCCCTTCGCTTAAGATCGTCTTCAATGTTGTTGCTGAACGATACCGAGTCGGGGTGTCGCTGATTTGAATATTTTGATTCAAGCCGATATGGGGTTACCTCAACTGTTTTAGTTGTCTCATCTTCGCTCTCTTCATTGACTACGCCGACTGTTCCATACTCATTTTCATAGAAGGTTTTTGGGAAAATAGATAGTATCTTCTCTGGCGTTGCGCTTGTCGTTATGTCCCAATCCTTCGGTTTTTTACCGATAAGCATATCCCGGGTGCACCCGCCGATGAGATAGGCCTCAAAACCCTGTTCTTCAAGGGTTTTAGCGATCTTCGCGACCGCCTCGGGTATGGTGAATAGCTTCTCTTTCATAGTCCCAGTTGGCAAAATTTTAGTATATCTTTGGCAATTTAGCTAATTTTAGCTATGATTTTTTGATGCTCCCGTGGTGAAATGGATATCACAACAGTCTTCGGAACTGTTGTTCCAGGTTCGAGTCCTGGCGGGAGCACCAGATTGGACTTTGCGATGCTCAAAGTAAAGAGAGGATTTCTTTCCTTTGTTTTGCAAAGTTATGTTTTGTCCCTATAATTACAGGGCGATTCGTGAGAGCGGGTATCGTTTAGTGGTAGGACGGTTCCTTGCCAAGGAACAGGTGGGAGTTCGATTCTCCCTACCCGCATAGGTGTCCTTTAGCTTCAAGAGATCGTTTTGTGCTTATTTTTAGGGATACATTGAGATCATGTGGATAAGTTTGTGGATATGTGTATAAAGGACAAGAACGATGTCTTTTAGCTTGTGGAAATGGATCGGAATAGTCCGAGACGGGGAGTGTTTCTAAGTAACCTGATTCACGTGGAAAATATCAACCACATCGACGTTGGTAAAAAAGGAGAAGAGATCGCCTGCCGATATCTCAAGAGCAAAGGGCATCACATTGTCGAACGAAACTTTCGTAAAAAATTCGGAGAGATAGATATCGTCAGTCGAAAAGGAAATAAGGTTTATATTTGTGAAGTCAAAACATTCGCGTATGATGGTCGAAATGGCGCGGGATCGCATCGGCCGGAAGACAATGTGACGCCATGGAAGTTGAAAAAACTTTCGCGGGTCGTTCAGATTTATCTGGTAAAAAAGTTCGGTACAGAATTTCCTGAATGGGAATTTTTAGTCGCTTCGGTGGTGTTGGATATGGAAAGGAGGATCGCGAGAATAAAGATCATCGCTGACGTGCTGGCATAAGCTGCACGCAGCGAGGACTATCGATGAGGAGGATTTGTTGCAACGGGCTGTAGTATAGCGGTAGTATATGTGCTTTGGGAGCATAAGGTCCGGGTTCGACTCCCGGCAGCCCGAGCGTTAGAGAGGGATGAGCGAGCAATGGGAGTTGCTCGCAACGGGAGGCGAAGCCCGATTGAGTTCCGCCGAAGGTGGACCAATCAGGGTACTGAACCGGTACGGTTCGACTCCCGGTAGCCCAAGAGGCGCAGTGAGCGATTTTTAGCGAAAGAGATCGTCACCAAAATTCTAAGATTTCTGCAACGTAGTGTTGCTGCCACGGTGAGCGCTAGGCACGAATGGAGAGAAAAATATTTTGTGTTGTTTACGCGGCATGGAACGTGGGAGGATGTCAGTGTTGCAACCACTCGTGCACTAGAAAAGTTTAGGGGAGAATCGGGCAAATACTGACTGCGCGTATCGGAGCACTCGCCCCTATACGCTGGTTTCGTTTCTGGAGGGCAGGTCAAAGGGTGTTGGGTAATACTGAAGAGATAATCGTGGGGATTTAGAGAAGAAACCATAGCTCATGCAAGTACCGTGCCTATAGAGAACGATTCTTATTTGAGTGAACACCTTCTGTCGACCTTAGAACCTTCCGTAGACCTTAAAAAAGAGTAGTATGGTAGCAATCAAATCAAAAAACGTATGAGACCGGAACGGGCACTTCGTCAGCTTAATGAGTTGAGAACATTGGGAAATACTATGCGTCTCGCCGCGGATGGCTGGAAAGAGCCATGGCAGACGCTTATCGCCATTATCATGTCTGCGCGAACGCGCGACGAAGTGACTATTGCAGTGAGCGAGAGGCTTTTTAAGCGATATCCGACCGTGGAGCGGCTTGCGCGCGCGAGTCGGGGAGTGATCGAGAAGATCATCCGGCCGGTGAACTTCTACCGCAACAAAGCGAAATCGGTCCTCAACTGTGCGCGATCGCTTGTCACAAATCATCACGGGCGACCACCTGAGACCGTCGAAGAGCTTGTTTTGCTTCCCGGTGTGGGCCGTAAAACAGCGAATGTTTTTTTGACGGCGAGAGGGTATGATGCAATCGGAGTCGACACGCACGTTGCATACATTTCCCGAGAGCTTGGTTGGACGAAAAATCGCGATCCACACAAGATCGAAAAAGATCTTGAAGCGCTGTTTCCTCAACATATCTGGAAAGATGTGAACACGACTTGTGTGCAGTTCGGCAAAACGCATTTGAGTAGGAAAAAGAAAAAAGCGTTGTTGATGCGTATCCGTTCCCTTTAAATCATCGCATGCAGTTATCTACTGATACAGTTCAAAAGTTTCAGGATACGATCGCGGCGCACTATCGATTGCGCGGGCGGGTTTTTCCGTGGAGGAACACGCGCGACCCATATCACATTTTGGTTTCCGAAATCATGTTACAGCAAACTCAAGCGGATCGCGTCGTTCCGTTCTTTGAGCGATTCATAAAACTTTTTCCTACGGTGGCCTCGCTGGCCAAAGCGAAACCGCGCACACTCCTGCGCGCGTGGCAAGGACTTGGTTATAATCGCCGCGCGCTCTATCTCAAGCGCGCGGCTGAAGCGATACGCACAGAATTCTCTTCCATAGTTCCCCGCACAGTGCACGAATTAGAATCTCTGCCGGGGGTGGGGAAGTACACCGCCGCTGCAGTCATGGCATTCGCGTACAGTGCGCCGGTCGCATTTATCGAAACGAATATCCGCAGCGTCTATCTCCATTTCTTTTTTAAAAATAAAAGATCGGTCAGTGATCGTGCTATTCTCTCGCTCGTCGAGCAAACGCTTGACCGGAAGAATCCCGGCGTCTGGTATCAAGCGCTCATGGATTATGGCGCTCTTCTTAAAAAAGAGAGCGGCAATCCGAACCAAAGAAGCAAGCACTACGTCAAACAGGGCGTATTCAAGGGTTCTCGACGTCATGTACGCGGGCGCATCATCTCGTCTGCGCTCGCCGGTCCCTTGACGGCGCTTGAGATGCGGAAGTTACGAGCAGAGCATGCATTTTCTTCGACTCAAGTGGAGCAGGCGATCGCAGACCTTGTCGCCGAAGGATTTCTGCGGCGCAAAGGCGCTTCATTCGTCCTCTCCGAATGAGCCGTCGATTCAAAAAAACTGTCGAACAATTCTCTTGCGAGCATTGCGGCGCGTTGGTGGAAGGGAATGGATTCACCAATCACTGCCCAATGTGCCTCTACAGCAAGCACAGCGATATCTTCCCCGGTGATCGGGCAAATCCGTGCGGGGGATTGATGGAGCCGATCAGCCTTGCGCTTAAACGCGACGCATATATCATTACCCATCGCTGTATGAAATGCGGGCAGGAGAAGAGGAATCGTGCAAGCGAGACCGACCATATTGAGATTTTGCTTCGCTGATTTTCTTCAGGTATAGTAGCGGGGTTGCGGGTGTGGTTTAGTGGTAGGACGACTGCCTTCCAAGCAGTAGGCGCGAGTTCGATTCTCGCCACCCGCATCTAAAATCTCTGGAGTTTTTTGCGTAGGTATTTGCCGACCAGATGTTCGGCGAATCCCGCGATGAGGATTATGACGACGAGCCCGACCTCGGCGATCCTGATGTAGTGTCGCAGGAGGACGAACGAAGCAGAGAAGCCGATGCCCAATGCCGCGATGATAATGAACCAGAATCCGCCAGCAATAGCATCCATCCGGATGAATTGCCGGGGCGTGATGCGCAGCTGATGCATGCGGATGAGTATGAATCGGTGGAGAAAGTAAGCGAACTTCGATATCGAGAGGGTTGCGAAGGGCCTTTGAACAATCGCCCGATCGATGAACGGCACCATCTGAGTAATTTTGCGGTGAGGGAGAAATGGCTCGATATATCCGCCCAGGTAGTACCAGCCGATATCTCCGATCCACATGCCGGCAAGGGCGGTGACAATAACTAGTCGAAGATCGAGGTAGCCCAGTTCGGCAGAAAAAATTCCCGCGAGGAGCGCTACTTCGCCTTCCACAGCCATACCTACGAAGAGCACAGAGTAGGCCAGCAGCGGCACCTCGATGAGTTTGTTAAGAATTATTGATTCCCACATCTCTGTTCACGATATCAGACCATTATAGAACGTAATCAGGTGAAGCAAAACACAAAACCCCTGCGAAAGCAGGGGTTTTGTGTAAATGGGAATCAAGAGTTTATTTAACCGCGTCTTTGAGGGCCTTAGCCGCGCGGAACTTCGGCACTTTCATCGCCGGTACCGAGATGGTCTCGCCGGTTCGCGGATTGCGCGCCTGTCGGGCCGCGCGTGCCTTGACCGAAAAGATACCCAAGCCCGCGATCGATACCTCGTCACCCTTCTTTAGGGTGCTGACAACAGAATCGATCACTGCATCAACCGCCTGTTCAGCCTGCACTTTTGTGCCGCCGATCTTCGCATGGACTGCCTCTGCAATTCCTTGCTTGTTCATGGTTGTCTTGTTGATATTAAGCTCGTCGACCCTCAAATGCGTGGATTTCGCGTGAAAACCATCGCCTTGTTTCGGAAACAATTATATAACAGGCCATTTTTTAGGCAACACGATCAACCGAAGCCTCAAATACAGAAACAATCCCGCTCTTCTGTCAATTTTTTCGACCTTCAGGCGATCGTCGCGCGGTTTTTGTGTGGATTATGTCGCAGAAATTAGCGTTCGGTCATGGTATAGTGGTTTTAAGAATCATTTTCATAGAAGATTTCATTCGTTTCATGCATCAGATTCCCCGTGTGGTTCGCCTCGTGCTTCTAACGCTTTTCCTTGCAAGCGGGATTTTAGGTCTTTTCTCTGTAGCACATGCGGATTGTACCCCTACCTATGACAACTATCTATCCTATGCCCCTCCGCCGTTTCTACCTCGGCCAATGGCAGCTGGCGTATTCAATGAAACCCTTCGCAATTACAATATGGGCGTTGATGGGTATAGCCGCTACCCCGCTTCCTCATTTCCCTTGGGGCTATTCGACAGCGCCTTAATAGTAGATTCAAGCGGAAGTTTGGGGTACACCTACGTAGATGGTTTTGGAGTGAGCAATGCCAAATACCGAAGCACCTGCGGCAGCACCAGCATCAGCATTTCTATTCCTGGCTTCCCCAATACCGTCATTGCAGGCGGGCCGACTATCGTTAACGGCTATTCGACGATTTCGCAATACATAGACAACAATTTCCGTGATACAGGATCTGACATACAATCACACGCGGGTCTAAATTCCCTCTATGCGATTCCGCAGAACTTCCATTTTTCTGATGATCCGGTGGTCCAGAATCGCTATGTAGACGGCATCATAGACTATATCCAAGCTAACCATTCTTTTCCGGTAGATATTTCATTTACCCCGGATCCTGATTCGACGCCGCCGGAAAGCTATCGCTATACCCGCCATGTCGACGTTCCCGCAACGCTTTGCCCGCATACAGCCCTCATCGCGGTCGGAGGTATTTTCTCGAAAACAACAGACCCTTTTTTCTCGTTCATGCGTAGTATTTGTCCTGACTCAACCATAAGCATCGCGGGTAATGAGAGCGTTCCGAAGATAACCAAGCGTATCAAGGAAGCGATAAACGCTCAGCTTCAGGCAGGAAAAGGCGTCTTGGTGGTTGCACACTCAAAAGGTGCCGTCATCGCCTACAATATTCAGAGCTATGTCTCGGGAAGAGATGTGAGCTTCATATATATCGATCCGCCCTATGCGAATTTTTGGAGCGGTTTGCCGTTTGCATCAAAGTTCAGTAGTACTGGCGCGGCAATTAAACTTGCAGCTGAAAGTGGTATTGCCACGGACCTACGCACGATAAATTGGACAAATGGCGCGGGTAGCGGTAAGTCCCATGATCCGTGGTCGTATCCCGGGTATGGAAATAACGCGCTGCATCTTAAGGATTTGCGTCGAAAGATAATCCTTACGATCGCAGCAGGGGGCTGTACTGATGCAATCTGTTCTCTTACCCCTGGAGCCGCAGTGCCTCCGCTCGATGCGCCTCCTACCATCAATTCGATATCGGCGACGCCGGTTATGCCGGGAGATACCATTACCATCGGGGGATCGGGTTTCAGCACGACTACGAACGGTTTCTTTATTGAAAATGTCGCTGATCCAAGTATTCACTATGACATTCTCTCCTATCAAATGCCGAGTCCCGGGGTAGTCACTTTTCAAGTTCCTTTTGCCCCTGAATTTCCTTCCGACACCGTTTTCGGAATGTATCGGGTGAAAGTCAACGCGGCGAACAGTGAATTTTCCAATGAACTGCAGTTCCCCATAGGATCGCTCACCTCGGCTTCGCCGTCCTTGACCTCGGCTTCGCCGAACTGGGCAGCCCCTGGCTCCTCCTTCTCGCTTTTAGGGTCGGGTTTTGTGTTGCTCAATAACTCCGTAAAGCTCACCAATGCCGCGCTTGGCGATGATTTTGTTGTCTCCAACATTCCAAGCGACAGCACTCAAACGCGAATAACCGTTACACTTCCGCCCACCATCCCGCGGGGAACCTACAGTCTTCAGGCCCGCTATCCCTATGCAGACTGGTCTACCGCCCTCTCCTTCACTATCGCGAGCACCGCACCGCCCTTGATCAATGCGCTCACTCCGCCGACCGCCGCTCCCGGCGGTAGCGTGGAGCTTGAGGGCCGCAACCTCAAGGCAGGAACTGTGGTCACTCTTTCTCATACCGGTTCCTCATCGGTGTTGCTTACCGGAAGCTCGTATAGCGGCGGTAAATACTATGAGATCACTTTGCCGACCACGCTCACTCCCGGAGTCTATCAAGTCACTGCGAGCACCAGTGGGGGAGGCACGAGCAATACGCTCAATCTAACCGTCGTTGGCCTTCCGACCCTATCAGTCTCCGCCGTACCGCTCTTCGTCGCGGGCGGAGACATTTCCACCATTTCGTGGAGCTCCTTCAACGCCGACTCATGCCAAGTGTCCATCAATGGCAACGTCGGAGCGGTACCCCTCTCCGGCACCGCCACGATCAATCCCTACAGCACGGTCACCCTAACCTTCGCCTGCACCGGTATCGGCGGAACGACAACCCGAAGCGTCACCATCACGGTTGTACCTCCGCCGACTATTACGCTCACCGCAAATCCGCTCTCGGTCGCACCGGGCGGGAGCTCCAAGCTCACCTGGAATGCTACTGACGCTACTAGCTGCACTATGGCTGCAACCGGAGGCGTCACGGGAGGCTATCCGACCGGCTCTGTCTCTTCGTCCGGCTCGGATACCACCGGCGCCCTCTCGAGCAATGCAACCTTCACTCTCTCCTGCTCTGGTATCGGAGGCAAAACCAGTGGCTCTCTCACCATCCTCGTCAGCAATAACCCCTCTCCCGTACCCACGGCACCCACCGTTCTCTCACCCAACGGCGGCGAGATATGGGTCAAGGGAGCCACCCAGACCATTCGCTGGAGCACGTCCGGCACAGTAACCGACCTCTATCTTCTGCAGGGCACGACGACCTACCCTATCGCGACTACGCTAGCCGGCAGTGCCTACTCATGGCTTGTGGGCACCGCGCAGAGCGCCTCCGTTGACAAGGGGTATTACAGCATCAAGGCCTGTCAGAGTGGCACGACCCTCTGTGATGTCAGTGACGCACCCTTCGCGATGCGCTCGCCGTCGCCGTTTTCAATCGGGAATCGGGTGCAGACGATCGATGACGTATCCATTCTCGCCGATCCCGGAGGTGCAGTGCTGGGCGCCCAACCACTCGGCTCCGCTGGCACCGTCATCGACGGCCCCGTCGCCATCTATGGACAGCCCAACTACCTCAAGATTGATTTCGATACCGGCATTGATGGCTGGATACCAGAAACGTTTCTGGCAAAGTCCTTGAGCACGGGATTTCATATCCAGAAAACCCGGGCGATCACCACCCGACGATCAGTATCCGGATGGTATCTGGCCGCAGTCGCACAAGCAGTGCGGTTTCTGGCGCAGCGCTTGCCTCTCGGGCAGTAGGGTCGATTTTTCCAATTTAAAACTCCTGCTTACAAGCAGGAGTTTTAAATTTAGATGGTGAGAATGTTAGCGGGCGAATTCAATCGAGCGCGTTTCGCGTATAACGGTCACTTTGATCTCTCCCGGGTAGTGCAGTTCGTTTTCGATGCGCAGTGCGACATCGCGCGCAAGCTTGCTGGCTTCGAGGTCGCCTACTTCGGTGGGCGTTACGAATATCCTGATCTCGCGTCCCGCCTGCAGTGCATACGCTTTTTCAACGCCGGTGAACGATTTCGCGATGGCTTCAAGTTCCTCAAGGCGCTTGAGATAATTCTCGACGCTGTCGCGCCGCGCGCCGGGCCGCGCGCCAGAGATCGCGTCCGCGGTCTGCACGATCATGGATTCGAGCGTTTCATAAGGATACTCTTCATGATGCGCCTGCATGGCTTTCACGACCTCTTCGGATACTCCGAATTTCTGAAGGATGCGCCGCCCAATCTCGACATGCGTTCCTTGAACCTCGTGGTCGACCGCCTTTCCGATATCATGCAAGAGTGCTCCCGCCCGCGCGACGGAGATGTTCGCGCCCAGCTCTTCCGCGATCATGCCGGCGATGTGCGCCATTTCGACGGAGTGTTGTAGTACGTTCTGGCCGTAACTGGTGCGGAAATGCAAGCGACCCAAGATAGATATCAATCTGGGGTCGAGATTGATGACCCCCGCCTCGTATGCGGCCTGCTGGCCTTTTTCCTTGATGATCTTATTGATCTCCGTTTCGGCTTTTTCAACCGCCTTTTCTATCTTCGCGGGCTGGATGCGACCGTCCATGATGAGCTCCTCGAGCGCCACCCGCGCGACTTGGCGACGGATCGGATTGAACGACGAGATCGTGATGGCGCCCGGCGTATCATCGACGATGAGCTCTACGCCGGTGATCCGCTCGAACGCTTTGATATTGCGACCTTCTTTGCCGATGATCTTTCCTTTGAGCTCGTCGGATGGGATAGCGACTGTTGTCGTGAGCACATCAGCGGAGACGGCGTTGCCGAGGCGCTGGATGGCGCTCGTCAGTATTTCTTTCGCGCGTCCCTCGAGCTTTTCTTCGCCGTACCGTTCCAGTTTTTGCATGCGCATCACGAGATCTTCCTCGCCTTGCTTCTCCATGGTTTTGATGAGCTCCTGCTTCGCGTCATTTTGGCTCAATCCCGCGACGCGCTCCATCTCAGCGATCTTCTGCGCTTCCATAGAATCGACGCGCTCTTTTATCTTCTTGATCTCCGCGACTTTCCCTTTGACTTCCTCGACTTCCTTGTCGATATCGAGCTGGCGTTTATCGAGCAATTCCTCTTTCTTTATCAAACGATCCTCCGTTTTCTTGAGTTTATCCTCCTTCTCTTTCATTTCCGACCGCGACTCCTTCAGCGTTTCTTCCGCTCGTTTTTGCGCGTCTTCGACGACCCGCTTGGATTCTTCTTTCGCTTCCAGCATCATCTGCTTGATCTCGAGCTCCATAGAGCCTTTCTTTCCCAAAGAGATGATGAGCCGCAGGTAATAACCCAGCGCGACACCTGCAAGGGTGCCGAGCCCCGTAAGGAGCAGTACTAATTTTAATGACATGTATACAGCGACGTCGCGTTAGGTCGCCAGTACGGGTCGTGGAAACGATGCGTGTATGTTAAGTTCCAGGCGGGACATGGTCATGTGTTCCGGACCGTTGAGCTAAAACGAGTCTTCAAAGTTAAATTCCTTTAATGGCGCCATCGTACCGCATTCTTCAGAATTTGTCCAACCTCCACCGCGCCACGGGAATTAAAAAGAAAGTCGGGAATCTTATTTTCCCGACTTTGACTTATGTATTTCGTCGATAATACCGTATTTTTTCGCCTCCTCGGCCCCCATGAAAAAGTCCCGGTCGACATCTTTCTCTATCTGCGAGAGGGGCTGTCCGGTGTTCTGCGAGAGGATCTGGTTGAGCTTTTCCCGCATCTTGAGTATCTGCTTGGCGGTGATCTCGATGTCTGTGGCCTGACCTTGTGCGCCGCCCGAAGGCTGATGGATCATAATCTCGGCATTCGGAAGCGCATAGCGCTTACCTTTCTTGCCAGCCGAGAGAAGCAGGGCTCCCGCTGATGCCGCCATACCGACGCAGACGGTCGAGACGTCAGGCTTTATATGGTTCATGGTGTCGAGGATCGCGAGCGCGTCGGAGACCGAGCCGCCAGGGGAATTGATGTAGAGCGAAATATCCTTTTTTGAATCTTCCGAGGCGAGGAAAAGCAGCTGGGCGATGATGATGTTGGCGACGTGGTCGTCTATGGGGCCGCCGAGAAAGACGATGCGCTCACGCAAAAGCCGCGAATAGATGTCATAGGCTCGCTCGCCAAACTGGGACTTTTCGATGACCGTGGGGATGAGGATTTGATTGTGCATAGGTGTAGAGGTTTATGATTGTAAGTAGGGGAAGTATAGCAGACAGGTTGTTGTTTGACAACAATTAAATCTCATGATAATCTAATCATAGAAAGGAGGTGTGTCCTATGCTCACCAAGGCAGAAATTACTCGTCTTATAGCGGAATTGCGACAGAAGGATTGGGAAACACAACTGTCCGTTTGCGATGGTGATGTCGAGATGGCTAAGTACTACCAAGAAGGAGCGCGCGAAATATTGCATACAAATGGGAAACTCATTGCTTCCGATTTGTATTCACGTGATCACATTGATGTGGTAGCCACAAGCTTTGGCATCGACTTCGATACGTTGAGCGCCATGGAGATTAATGACGCTGAACTCATCTTTCATGAATGGTTTCTCAAGAGGGCGACAGACTCAGAAATAAATGAGTTCTATCCTTTGTCGTTCGAACAGGAATGTGAATTCGGGGCCTACGCTGTGAAGTTTGAAAACCTTGCTGCGAGAGTAGGGTTCGCAAAGGCTTTTGAGATCATGGGAGAAGAAAATAGGAAAAGGAGAAGGGAAAAAGGCTCCGAAACAGGGTTACCCCCTGTAGTTCCTAAAACACCCAATAGTCGCGGTTGATCGAGTCCATTTAGAGCCGACGTTAGTCGGCTCTTTTGTTATACTAGAGCGATGCGGCTCCACAATTTCTTCATCGAACAAAAGCTCAAAGATAAAAAAGAGGTTTTAGTCGCTGACCCTGAAAAGATCCATCAGTGGCTCCGGGTATTTCGGTTCGGGGCAGGAGATACGATTCAGCTCTTAGACGATTCAGGTTTTGAATTTACGGCAGAATTTAAGGCGTTGAGCCCGGGCGGCGCGACGCTTTCGATACTAGAAGCGAAGCACAACACTAAAGCTCCATCCCAAGAGATTTTCTTGTTTCAATCCCTCATCAAAAGCGATAAGTTCGAATGGGTTTTGCAGAAGGGAACAGAACTCGGCGTATCGAGATTTATGCCGATTCTCGCCGACCGGAGCGAGAAAAAGAGTCTCAATTTCGAGCGGGCGAAAAAGATCATCGTTGAAGCGGCGGAGCAGTGCGGTAGAGGAGAGCTGCCGAAGTTCTATGAGGTGATGAAGCTCGAGGAAGCATTCGGGCAATACGATGCACGAGCAGTCGTGTTTCACCCCGATGCTCCGGCGTTCGACAAAAAAGAATTTGTGAACGAAAAGCACCTCGCAGTCTTCATCGGCCCCGAGGGCGGCTGGAGCGACCGCGAGATGCAGCTTTTTGAGCAGAAAAAAGTCCCGGTGTACTCCTTTAGTCCGCTTATCCTGCGCAGCGAGACGGCCGCTATCGCGATCGCATCGCTGATTCTCCTTTAAAGACCTCTTCTTCAGAGAGGTTTGCCGGTGTATCTGCCTTGTGCTAGGGTGGCGGGAGTTTGAACTTCTACAGAAAGGATATGTATGTCACCAAAGCCGATCAGGGACTACTCCCTCGGAGAATTCCAGAAACTCAACGACGCCATTTACGGCACCGTCAACAGCATCAACTATGGCAGAGCCGCGATGGTTTCGCGCATGCACCGCTATATCACGCAAGCCTTGAAGTGCGTCCGTAAAGGCAAAACCGATCAGATGGGGTATTACCTCGCCATGGCATTTTCGTGGTCGCTCGCGTTCGCGAATCGAATGCGCATTGATCTTGAGAAAGAGACGTGGAAACGCTTCCCGGGCCTATGCCCCTATTGCGGCACGGTACCATGCTCATGCACCGTACGCGCGATGAGCCGGGCATCCGTAGATGTAGGAGAGACAAAACAGCCCGAGACGCTTCGGGAATATCAAGAGATGTTCCGGCGTATCTACCCTGAAAACAAACTGCAGGGCGCTGTCACGCATCTTGCCGAAGAGGTCGGTGAACTCGATGAAGTGCTCGAGCATTTTAAAGGCACTCATGAGCACAATCACAGTACATCGAAATCGTCACGGAACTGGTCGATCTCGACACGAACCTGTGCGCCGCGGCATCCTGTCTTGGCTTAGACCTTGCAATCGAGATGGAGATTGTATTCAGAGACGGCTGTCCTAAGTGCCATACAGCACCCTGCGGCTGTTGGTATGTGACCGCTGAACTGGCCAGTGTTCGGTAGCCTGTTTATCAAAACCGCCTCGACGTCGTCGGGCGGTTTTTTTATTTCTGTTTCTCGAGGAATTCGAGGACTTTCTGTCGAAGCAAGACCCGTTCGACGTAAAGCTTCGCGGCTTCTTTATCGGCGTCTTTGTAATGTTCAAGCAGATGTTTGCTTTCGCGCTCGATGTCTTCTGCGGGCACGTTCAAGTTCTCTGCACGGGCTATTCTCGGAAGGATGAGCTCGAATTTAGCGCGTTTTTCCGCATTACTGTGCCACTCTTTGCGCAATTCTTCGCGTGTTTTTCGTATAGTCTTTAGGTACTCGTCCGGTTTTTGACCCATGCGCTCTATATCCTGATTGAACTCTGCTTCGATCCGATCGAGCTCGTGTTCTATGAGCGGCTCGGGGAGCTCTAAGTCGGTTGCCGCCACGATCTTCTCTATGATCCCCAGTACATGCTTCTCTCGCTCGCGGGCTTGTTTGTCCGTCTGCAGATCGTTTTTGAGTTTTTCTGTGAAATCGGCGACGGACGCAAAGTTCCCGAGCTTCTTTACCAATGCATCGGTAAGCGGCGCCGGCTCGGAGTTCGAAGCTTCTTTCTCCGGTCGCGCGGCCCCATCTTGATGCGCGAGTATCTTTCTGATATGCATGAGCGATTCGTCGAGCTCTTTGTCGCTGACCGAGATTTCCGGTCTCTGTTTGCTATTCTCTCTGGCGGCGAGGGATTTATAGTCTGGCAACGAGATTGTCGGTAGGATCGCGACCTGCATTTTGAAGCGCAAGGGGTTGTTGCGCGCGAGCATCGTGATCGAGATCGAGGGTTGTCCGACGAACGTCAATTGTTTCTCTTTGAGCACGGAAACGAGCGCTTCGTGCACTAGCTCGTCGGCTGCTTGTTCAAGCACTCGCATCTCGCCTACTTTCGAGAGGACAATCGCCTCGGGGACTTTCCCTTTTCGAAATCCTGGTACTTGTGCTTCCGCCGAGAGCTTCTTGAGGTGCAATGCATGCGAACGTTCGAGAGTTTCGGCCGGTATCTCTACCTCGAATTCCTTCTCGGATCTCCTGACGTCGCGCTCGCTGATGATCGTGTAATCGGGGTAGTGCATATAAGTTTTGACAGTGTATCGGGAGAAGCGTCTTTCGGCAAGCAACGAAAAACTGCCTGTCGGCAGTTTTTCGTTGCGTTCGAATCAAGACTCGAAGGATCACTACGGCCCCATTTCCTGCTGCACCGCGTTCATATCGGTATCAACTCCATCGACGGTCGTTGCATTGAGGTCTGCGGATATATCCTGGACGCTGTCGGTGGATGCTACGGTGGGATTACTTTCCGTGGTCGGTGTGCTGGTTTGAGGATAGGGTTCTTCACTCTTGTTGAGCGAGCTTCCCCAGAAATACAGGGCTCCGATGATGAGGACGAGGACGATGATGACGATACCCACAGCCGGCCCCGCAGATCGTTTGGGCATCTGCGATTGCGACGGCATCTGGTTCATTTGATCCATTTGTTTTGTTGATAGTTAAGGCTATTACGGGGTCGAGGGAGTAGTGGTCGCGCGAATCGTTCCCGGCTTGATGGAGTTTATGGTATCAACCAGGGCGGCGTGTGCAGCTTTTATTGTATCCCGTGCGGCGACGATGACGGCGCGCGCTTTCTTGAACTCGCCTTTTGGATTGTCTGACGTGATGACGGCTTCGACCGCAGCAGTGATGCCGGCAACGGCAGTTTTCGCGTCAGCGATCTTGGCCCGTGCCGTTTGTAATTTCGCTCGTGCAGCAGAAACGGATGCGCCTTCCGCTGCGAGTTTATTGAGTCGCGTGTCGATGCGGTTCGCGATGTTCTCAAGACGCGTGATAACGGCATTGAAGCGATTCACGGTCCGGCTCGCAAATTCCCGGATCAGTTTCGTGCGACGCTCGTCAAGTTTTGCCATGACGGCCGCCTTCCTTTCCTGGCGGGTCGTTGTCGCATGCGTGCTTGATGCTGCATTCGTAGAGAACGCGGCCGCGCTGCTCGCGGTGGAGAGCGTTACGAGCACGATAGCGACGAGGTGATTTATTTTGCTCATAGATATTTAATGATTAATAAAGGTGAAAGAATTATATACCTGCTTTCAGAGAATTCAAGCGGTCCGTGAAGAAAATCTGACATTGGATGAATTTTCGATGAAGGTCGCTTGCGAAGCAGAGCAAACCGCGCGAATGCGGGGTTTTGCGATAGTGTATAAAGTATCCGTGGTTGTTATTTAGCGAGCAAGCCGACGAGTAGCAGCGCAACGATATTGAGGATTTTGATCATCGGATTGATCGCGGGTCCCGCCGTATCTTTGTACGGATCTCCGACGGTATCTCCCGTAACCGCCGCTTTATGCGCATCTGAACCTTTGCCTCCGTAGTTTCCCGCTTCGATGTATTTCTTAGCGTTGTCCCATGCCCCGCCGCCTGAAGTCATCGAGATGGCGACGAAAAGCCCTGTGATGATAGCACCGACGAGAAGTCCTCCGAGCGCAACCGGGCCGAGGATGAATCCGACGATGATCGGCGCGAGAACGGGGATGAGTGCTGGCAGGACCATTTGTCTGATAGCCGCACTGGTGACGATGTCCACGGCGCGAGCGTAATCAGGCTTCGTTTTACCCTCCATGATGCCTTTGATCTCTTTGAATTGTCGGCGCACTTCCGTGACGACTTCTCCGGCTGTTTTTCCGACTGCTTCCATTGCAAGCGCAGCGAAGTAATAGGGGAGTAGCCCGCCGACGAAAAGACCGACGAGAACCTTCGGGTCGCCGAGCACGAAACTCAATTGCTTGCCCAGCGCGCTGAATTCCTGTGTGTAGGACGAGAAGAGTACGAGCGCCGCAAGCCCCGCCGAGCCGATCGCGTAGCCTTTGGTTACCGCTTTGGTTGTATTGCCCACGGCATCAAGCGGATCGGTCACATCTCGAACTTCTTTCGGAAGATTAGCCATTTCGGCAATGCCGCCGGCGTTGTCGGTAATAGGACCGTACGCGTCGATCGCGACGATGATGCCCGCCATCGAGAGCATCGACATCGCAGCGATCGCGATGCCGTAGAGTCCGGCGAAGTGATACGCGAAGAGAATACCCGCGACGATGGTCAAAAGCGGCAATGCAGTCGCTTTCATCGAGACGGCGAGTCCCTGGATAATGTTCGTGCCGTGCCCCGAGACTGACGCTTTCGCGATGGACTGCACGGGTTTAAATTGCGTTCCGGTATAGTACTCGGTGATCCAGACGAGGAGTGCGGTGACAGCGAGTCCTACAAGCGTGCAGTAAAAGAGGTCGAGAGTTTGATAGATGCCGTTTCCGGTCATGAGGCGCTCGGTTAGGGGGTAGAATGCAATTGCCGAGAGCACTCCTGCAACAGCCAATCCTTTATACATCGCTGCCATGATATGTTGTGATTTTCCGAGGCGCACGAACCAGGTTCCCATGATCGAAGAGAAGATCGATATGCCTCCCACCGCAAGCGGGAAGAGGAGCGCATGCTCGGAGTTGAAAGAAGAACCTGCTTGGGCAGCAACTGTCGATGATTCTTTAGCGAAGGTGAGCGACCCGAGAATGATAGCCGCAATGGAGGTGACCGCATAGGTCTCAAAAAGGTCCGCTGCCATGCCGGCACAGTCGCCGACGTTGTCGCCGACGTTGTCCGCAATAACTCCCGGATTTCGCGGATCATCTTCGGGTATGCCGGCTTCTACTTTCCCCACAAGGTCAGCACCGACGTCCGCCGCTTTGGTGAAGATGCCGCCGCCGAGGCGCGCAAAGACGGAAATAAGCGATGCACCGAATCCAAGGCCGATGAGTGATTTAATATCATGGGTGAGCGCGTAGAATCCAGAGACTCCCAAGAGCGCAAGACCGACGACAAGAAGTCCCGTGACCGAGCCGCCGCGGAAGGCAAGCGAGAGTGCGGGAGCAAGACCTTCGCGCGCCGCTTGTGCGGTGCGGACATTGGCGCGCACCGAGACATTCATGCCGATGTAGCCGGCAAGTCCGCTAAAAACGGCACCCACCAGAAATCCCAGCGCGGTTGTGATCCCCAGCAATGCCCACAGGATAATGAAGAGCACCGCAGCGATTGGGGCGATCGTCCGGTATTGCCGATTGAGGTATGCCTTCGCGCCCTCTCGGATCGCGCCGGAAATCTCCTGCATGCGCGCACTCCCCGCGTCCTTGCGGATGACCTGGCGCGCGAGAAAGAGGCCGTAGAGAATAGCGACGACGGAGCTTATAAGGGCGAACAAAACATACGTGCTCATAAATGCAATGAAAGAATTTAGTAATGTTTTATTGAGTCGGCGCCGCTTTTTCCATTTCCTCTCCCGACGGCGTTTCTTCATCGGACGCCGGTTCTCCTTCTGGAGCGTCGGTTGACTGTATATCGATCCGCCATCCGGTCAATTTCGCGGCGAGCCGGACATTCTGACCTCCTTTGCCGATAGCCAGCGATTGTTGGTCCGGAGTGACTTTGACTTTAGCTTGTTTTTCCTGTTCGTCAATGATCTGGACCGACAGCACACGCGCCGGCGAGAGCGCATCTTCGATGAACTGTTTCGGATCAGCGGACCACTCGATGATGTCTATTTTCTCTCCGCCGAGCTCTGACATGACGGTGGAGACCCGCACGCCGCGCTGGCCGACGAGGGATCCGACCGGGTCCACGTGGCTGTCATGCGAGAGAACCGAGACTTTAGAGCGAGAGCCTGCCTCGCGCGCGATGACCTTGATCTCAACGACTCCCGTCGCTACCTCCGGCGTCTCCATAGAAAAGAGCTTCTCGAGGAATTTCGGATGAGAACGTGAAAGCTTGAGAAAGACGCCTTTCGGAGTCTCTTCCACTTTGTAGAGATAGGCGCGGATGCGCTCGCCTTGCTTGTAGCGCTCTCCCGGGATCTGCTCTTCATAGGGGAGTATGGCGCTCGTGCGTCCCATGTCGATGAAGAGGTTCCCTCGTTCGATGCGCTGGACTGTACCCGAGACGATGTCTCCCTCGCGTTTCCCGAACTCTTCGAGCACGGAGATCTTTTCTGCTTCGCGGATCTTTTGGATGATCACCTGTTTCGCCGTTTGCGCCGCGATGCGGCCGTAATCTGATTTAGCTTCGAGAGGAAATACGATCTCATCATCGATCTGTGCGTCGGCTTTTATTTTCTTGGCATCCGGCAGAAGGATATGATGTTCGGAATTGAATCGAATCTTTTCTTCCTCCGCCGCTTCTTTCGGCTCATCCGCTTCCGTCTCGTCGCCTTCTTCCATGATGACTTTTTCCGGGTCTACGACGACTTTCACTTGAAAGAAGTCTGTTTTCCCGGTATCGGGATCGAACGTTGCCCTAATGATCTGGCCCTTTTTGCCGTACTCTTTTTTATACGCAGTCGCCAAAGCCATCGAGATTGCCTCGAGGACTTTTTCTTTGGGGATTCCGCGCTCTTCTTGGAGTTGGTCGAGGACCGATTTGATGACTTTAAGATCGAACATGATTTATTTTTTAAAAAAATAAGCCCGCCGGCAGGCGAACTTCATGGCTCCATAGTACGCGCCATTTATTTTTTTGTCAACCCGTTGGCATCAACCCCGTTTCAGCGCCTGCAATAAGAAAGAGCCCAAGGATAGATCCTTGGGCTCTCATTGTTTAGGGCGGGGATAGCAGTCGCCCTCTAAAGAACAGCGGCCGAGTGAGAATGGTGTTGGTGAACACACTGCTGCCATTCTGGCCGATGGTGATGGGAGAGCCCACGCTCGTCCAGTTGAACAGATTGCTCGAAGTCTCGATGGCAACTTGTTTGCCCGACATTCCCGTGAATTTTACGTAGTTGACATTGTTTGTCCTCATTTGCGTCAGGCAAATGAGGGTGGAGCGTAGTTTCGCTCCGGTTATGCCGTCAAATACTTCGTAAATCCCTTTGGGAAAGCTGTACCAGAGGGTAATCTCCCGCGAGTAGCCGGGGACCGCACAGTCCGGGTCGACCAGACCAATCTGGAAATACAGCACTCCGTCGCTTGAGATCCGAGAACAGCCGACGCCATTGGGTGTCGATACAATACTCCGTTGTCCGGTACTGTTGTTGATGGTGACATAGTCAACACTCGTGACGTCGGTACCTGCGCCGGTTATCGGCATGCACTCCGAGAGTGCCCATGATTTCCACGAACACCCGTCGCTGCTCGGATAGAGCAATGATGAAAACGGGATGATGGGTTTCCCCGCTCCGTCGAGTTGTACCGTGAATCCCACCGGGATCCAATTCTCCACTACGGGAGAAAGGGAGCCTTGGATAGGGAAGTAGAGGAAGTACGCATGGCGACCAGCGTCACTCGTGCGTAGGGCTGTGTTAAAGAGCCAGATCATGTTGGTCCGTATCACGCTCTCAAGCGATCCCATGCTCGAGTCATAGAGCGCATTGGTGCCCATGCTTGGTCCGGAGAGATTCGACAATTGAATGTAGAATCCCGTTATTTCCCTTTGGATCTGCCCCGCGATCGCAGAGCGCGAGTTGATGGGAAGCGAGGTGAGCTCGCCGGGTTGCATGGCATCCGTCGTCCATACAACCAGGAGCATACTGACGTATGCAATGAATCGTTTCATTTGCGTTCCTTTGGTTGCAGGCCGTCGGCCTTTTGTTTATGGAGAACTTATTCCAGTTCGACTATACCACATCTTTCATGAATTTTGAATGTGCCCTAACATTGAAATAGTCAGAAAACGCCCATATATGCCCATTTATCAACAGTTTTTCCACCATTTTTAGCACGTTCAGTGCTATAATTGCGCGATATGCACATACTGGAAGACCTCCCGCAGTCAAAGGCTTTTTGGATTGCCGTTTGTGCGGCAGTAGGGTTTTCTCTCGCGGTCTTGGTGGTAGGGATTTTTTCGGGGCCGAGCGCCCTGGTGCCCAAGAGTGGGCGCCCAACGACGGAGACTCCGGTAGACACGTTCGCGCGGCAGTTTTTAGAGAACTATACGACGAAGCTTTCCAAAGATGAAAGTCAGCGGTTCGCACAGAGTTTTCTGGATACCTCGAAAAAGAAACCTCCGCTCTCCAAAGCGGAACAAGAAGCGTTCGCTGAAAGTTTTCTCAAGGCTTCGGCGACGAAAACAACGACTACGCATTGAGCATTACTCATTTATATAATAATTTCGTATGAAGAAACTCCAGCAAAATCTTTTTGACGCGATAAAAGTCGCGGCACTCGCGGCGGCTCTTACCCTCGGAGCCAATTACCTCTTCGCATGGACCAATCCTCCATCGAGTCCTCCTTCAGGTAATGTGGCGGCTCCCCTTAATGTCAGTTCAACCGAGCAAACCAAAGCGGGACCGCTGACTCTTGGTTCGGTTAACGGCGGTAATGCTGATGGCGGGAGTACCGTGGGCACCGGCGAGGCGATTTTACGGCTCGGCTCTCCGACCGCATCCGGCGGTCAATGGAACATAAAACGCAAGAGCTATTATGGCCCGGTCTATGCAGGAGGTATCTATGCGCCTTTCGATTATGAATTTGTCATGTATTACGGTGCTACGCCGGCTTTTTCTGTTACGAAGGACGGGGCGCTTGGTGTGAGCACTGATGAGCCGAGTGCCGGGTACAAATTTGATGTTAGAAATGGTCCCGCTTTGTTCGAAGGAGGAGCGGCTGTTTCCAATAGCTTCGCCTATGCCGACGGCAATCAAGCAACGGGCAAGGTTCTCGTTTCTGACTCAAATGGAAACGCAACCTGGGGAGGGTTTAATACCTCTTTCATCAAATGGACTACGGTCACGTCGAATATCGGTGCGAGCAGCTACCAAGATACCGGTTTACAGCTGACGGTTACCCCGAAATTCCCTACGGATAAATTCGTCATCATCGCGAATATCAATGCGAACAACGGAAGCGCGGGCGGAGACTGCACCGTCGGATTATTCAAAGACAGCACGGCTTTAGCTGCGCCATTCGCATCGTACGACAACGGTGGCGGGGACAATGATGCCTCGACTGTGGGCGTTACCTACGTAGACACGGCAGGCAGTATGGCGGCACGCACCTATATCGTCAGGGGATATAACTGCTATTTCAACGCTTCTAGAAATGGAAATTATACCGGCGCTTCTACCATGACAGTTCTTGAACTCCCGTAAGCCCTACGGATCATGAAGGTATCTTCCATCAGCAGGAAGGGTTTAGCTACAACCGCGATAGCCTCTATGTCTGCGCTCGCGGCGTTTTTCCTGCCCTATACTGCTTCTGCGAACATCGATGTGACCGGTTGGTCGTGGTCGGAGAACGTCGGCTGGATCATGTTCGGCGCTCCGCAAGGGGGGACGCTCACGCTCTCTGATGCGGGTGCCGGAGAATATTTTCTCAATGGTTGGGGATGGTCGGAGAACGTCGGCTGGATAGAATTCGGCGCGTTAGCTAACTATCCCAGTGGCAATGGAACGTATTATGGGAATGCGAAGCTTGATGCAAGCGGCAATTTAAAAGGATGGGCGCGTGCGTGCGCCGGAACGGCGAATGGAGATTGTAACAGCGCAAGCCGTACCGACGGCTGGGACGGCTGGATCAGCCTGGGCGGCACGGGCTACGGCACTCCGCAGAACATCGGATACAATCGCCAGAGCTGGTATTCATGGGGTTCAGATGTCATCGGTTGGCTTCACGTCGGATTCGATCCGTTCACCGCCGACGCAACTGTCGTTCCTCGATGCGGAGGAGGTACCGACAATACCGTTGCCATTTCGTGGAAGCCCCCGCCTCCGCCCTATGCGAGCAGTGTTTCAAGCTATACCGTCAATGTGAAAGACCAGAGCGGCAACTACCAGACCCAGACATTTGGCAACGGTTCGTCATCATACCTCGCCCAATTTTCAGGTCTAACGTCGGGGAACAGCTATACCGCCGAGGTCATCACGACCTTCAGCGGAACCTTTGGCACATCAAAATTCTCGCAGGGTTTTTCAATTAACTCATGTCCCCAGCCCGTCAATTCCCTTGGCTGTGATTTCCAGTCGGGCGACACCTTGCAGAGCATGCAGCCGGGCAATTATCCCGAGAGCTCCTCGAACCCGCCAGTCCGGCCTTTGGTCGGCAAACCAGTCCTCTTGACCGTACATATCAGAGGAGGGAATCCGCCCTATCGTGTCGTTTGGACTGATGAAGAATTACCCAGTTCGGGGACGACCCAGACGAGCGTGCCGGGAGGAACCTATGATGAAAATACGCAAATTTGGTCCACCGATGACTCTTTTACCCGCATTTATTCTACGGTCGGCCCCAAAACCATCGGGGCGTATGTCTACAATTACGGCAATAACTCCACCAACCTCGCCAACGCGGATATCACCTGTAGCATCAGCGGCGTGAGCCGACCGATACTCAAAGCCAAGCCGAGGTTCCAAGATTTTTGAGCGTTTCGGTGAGCGCCGCCTTTGTTTGCCCACAGCCGATGGAAGCGGTTTCCTGCTATACTGAAACTGCACGCGGAGTTTAGATTTTCTAACGTTGGGGGGCATATGTTTATCGAAAAAAAACAGCTCAAGGATTTCGTTCTCGATTCCGGCTTGGTTTCCTCTTCCGATTTTACGAAGGCGGAAAAAGCGTCGGAAACGGAGGGTATTTCGCTCGGCGAAGAGCTGGTGAAAGAAGGCAAGATCTCCGAAGACGACCTGCGGCGTATGCAGGCCTACATCCTTGGCATTCCTTTCGTTGATCTACGCAATCAAAAGATAGATTTTGAAATACTCTCGCTCATCCCCGAGCCAATCGCGCGCACCAACAACATCGTCGCGTTCCGCAAGAGCGAGGCCGGTCTTGAAGTGGCGATGCTCGATATCTCGGATCTCGCGGCGATCGATTTCGCGAAGAAGAAAGTCGGTCTCAAGATCTTGCCGAGGCTCACCAACACCGAATCGATCAAGCATGTGCTCTTGCAGTACCAAAAGAGCCTTAAAGCGGAATTCGGTGACATCATAAAAAAAGAATCCACCTCCATAAAGGCCATCAAAGAGAGTGCCGAAGATGTTTCCGAGAAGGACCTCAAGAAGATGGCGGAAGATTTGCCGGTGGTCCGGATCGTCGACACGCTCCTCAAGCACGCGATCCTCCAGAATGCTTCCGACATCCACATCGAGCAGATGGAGCATGAAGTCATCGTTCGCTATCGGATAGATGGCATCTTGCATGACACGATGGTTCTACCCCACCACGTTGGCGCGTCGCTCGTCGCGCGCATTAAAGTTCTCTCGAGTTTGCGTCTCGACGAGAAGCGTCTTCCGCAGGACGGGCGTTTCAAGGTAGAGACCGAAAGTGAGAAGGTGGCGTTCCGCGTCTCCATCCTGCCCACCTACTACGGGGAGAAGATTGTGATGCGTCTTCTCAAAGAGAATTCCACCGGCTTTACGCTCGAGGGCTTAGGCTTCCACGGCATGGCGCTCGAGGCTATTCATCAGTGTCTTAAACGAACGACGGGGATGATCCTTTCCTCGGGTCCCACCGGTTCGGGCAAGACGACGACGCTCTATACGATGCTCGACATCCTCAACACGCCCGACGTCAATATCTCCACGATCGAGGACCCGGTGGAATATCAGATGAAGCGCATCAATCAGTCGCAGGTCAAACCCGAGATTGGATTCACGTTCGCCGCCGGCCTGCGCTCGCTGGTGCGCCAGGATCCCGACATCATCATGGTCGGTGAGATCAGAGACAATGAGACCGCCTCGCTCGCCATCAATGCCTCGCTCACCGGCCACTTGGTGCTCTCGACCCTGCATACCAACACCGCAGCCGGAGCGATTCCCCGCCTTATGGACATGAAAGTCGAGCCGTTTTTGTTGGTATCGACGCTTGCGGTAGTGATCGGACAGCGCCTGGTGCGGCGCCTTGCCAAGGGTAAAGAGAAATATGTCATGTCTAAGTCGGAATTGGAGACGCTTCGGAAATCCGTCGACCTCGATCGCGTGCTCGAGGTGCTCAAAAAGGAGCAGATCGTCGCCAAAGGCGCCAGTTGGGGAGACATTCCCTTCTATCGGCCTTCGTCAGGGGGAGGAGAGGATGCAGGCTTCAGCGGACGTCTGGTGATCCATGAAGTTCTGCAGGTCACACCGACCATTAAAAATCTCATTATCAAAGGCGCGACATCCGACGAGCTCGAGGCGCAAGCTAAGAAAGAAGGGATGATGACCATGCTTGAAGACGGCGTGTTCAAGGCGGCGCAGGGATTGACGACGCTCGAAGAGGTTCTGCGCGTGATCAGCGAATAATAGTGCGGAGAGTTTCTTACAATGCCACAGTTCAAATTCAAGGCGGAAAAACCCAACGGAGAAGTATACGAGGGAAAGCGTTCTGCCCCCGATAAATTCGCGCTCTATCGTGAAATCAAAGCGGAAGGCGATACAGTCATCTCCACCAAAGAGGAAACAGAGAAGAAATCGATCAAGGTTCCGCTGCTGAATTTTTTCTCCCGCGTGTCCATGCACGACCGTATCCTCTTCGCTCGTAACATCGGGCTTATGCTCGAAGCAGGCCTCCCGCTCTCCCGCGCCCTCTCGGTCATCGAACGGCAGACCCCCAAAAAGAATTATAAAAAGATCATCGGAAAGATCGGCTCCGAGATAAGCCAAGGGCGCTCGCTTTCTGACGCGCTTACACTCTATCCCGCGGTATTTTCAAAGCTATTCGTCTCGATGGTCCGCGCCGGCGAGGAGAGCGGGAGCCTTCCGAAAACGCTGAAATCCATATCGAACCAGATGATGAGCACGTACCTCCTACAGAAAAAAGTGCGCGGCGCGATGATCTATCCCGCGATCATCGTCGGCGTTATCATCATCATCAGTTTTCTGATGCTCACGTATGTCGTGCCGACGCTCACCGCGGTTTTCGCAGATCTTAAACTTGATCTTCCGTGGAACACCAAGCTCATTATCTTTGCAAGCAATGCGATGAAAGAGCATACCATCCTATTTGTCGGCACTTTCCTGATTCTGGCCATCGGTTTTCTTTGGATTCGCAGAGTCCCGGCAGTAAAGCGCATCCTTGACGGAATCGTCCTCAAGATCCCGGTCATCAAAGGCATCGTGCAGGAATCGAACTCCGCGCGCGCGTCCCGCACGCTCTCATCTCTTCTTTCAAGCGGGGTCGAAGTGGTGCAGGCCATAGAGATCACTGCAGACGTACTCCCGAACACACGATTTAGGGGAGTGCTCGACCTTGCGAAAGAGCGCATCAAGAAAGGAGAGCAGCTCTCGGTGGTCTTCGCCGATCATACCGATCTCTATCCGGTGTTCGTCGGCGAGATGATCAACATCGGAGAAGAAACGGGCAAACTGGCCGAGATGCTCGGCAACGTGGCCGACTATTATGAAGAAGAGGTATCGCAGAAGACTAAAGACCTCTCCACAATCATCGAGCCGGCGCTCATGATCGTCATCGGAACGGCCGTCGGATTTTTTGCCGTGTCGATATTGCAACCGATGTACTCCATCGTCAACTCGATATGATCGGCGGTATCCAGAAGAATAATCGCGCCTTCACGATGATAGAAATGCTTATCGTAGTCGCGATCATCTCTATTCTCGCGGGTATAACCTTAGAGACATTCTTCACTGCCAACAAGACGCAGGCGCTTGAAAAGGATACCGCGAGCATCAAGGCGATTTTGGAGCGGGCGCGGTCTCTGACTCTCTCCGCGTATGTCGACCAACCTTATGGTGTCCATCTCCAGTCCGATCGTGTCGTGCTCTTTCGTGGAAGCAGCTATGATGCGAGCACGTCGACGAATAATGTCGAGATGCTCAATGCAGCGGTCGCCATTTCGGCGCATACCCTCGCCGGGGGCGGCGATGACGTGCTCTTCCAGCGTCTCACCGGAAAAACGGACAACTCCGGAACGATCACGGTTTCGCTTTTGTCCGATTCCTCAAAATTTTTTACCATTACTATCAACAGTACGGGACTGGTGGAATAATATGCGCAACGAACGGCAAAAAGGAACGGGGCTCGTGGAGGTAGTCATCGCGGCGGCTATCATCACGTTAGTCGTTTTAGGACTGATGTCGGCATTCACCCTGCATTTCAGGATCGGGCTCGATACGTCGGGGCGCATCCAGGGAGCGCTTCTTGCGGAAGAGGGCGTCGAAGCCTTCAAATTCTTGCGCGATGAGAGTTGGACGAACCGGATCGCGCCGCTTTCGACGGCGACGACGTATTATCTCGCGACTACTTCGACCGGATGGGAGGCGACGACGACGAAAAAGACCGATCTTGGAAAATTCGTCCGCACTGCGGTTCTCAATTCCGTGAACCGCGACGCAAGCGGGTTTATCGTCTCGTCGGGGGGCACAACGGACAGCGGAACCCGCCAGATCGTCATTACCGTTTCGTGGCCGACCGCTTCGGGGACTACGACGAGGTCCATAACAACCTACCTCACCAATCTATACTCAAATTGATCCATGCCTGCATTAAAACACAAAGGGTTCAGCGTTGTTGAAATGATCATTTATGTGGCGTTGCTCATTCTCTTTGTGATCCTTGTCGTTGACACGATCATCCTTATGTCCGGTTCGTACCGGAAGCTCACGCTTGCCCGAACTATCGCTACCTCCGCGGCAGTCTCCATGGAGCGCATGACGCGCGAGATACGGCAGAGCACCGACGTCGATAACGCCGCAAGTTCGCTGGATACGTCTGCCGGACGGCTAGGACTCTTGACCACGGATGATAGCGGCGCGGCGGAGACCATTTCCTTCGCGCTTGAGAATGGACGAATCAATGTCTATGAGAATGGCGTCCTCTCCGGCCCGCTGACCTCTGCTTCTGCTAGCACGACTGTGCTGCGGTTCCATCTCTATCAGAGTGGCGCATCCAAAGCTATTCAGATACTCATGACGCTGCAAGCGCAGAATGCTTCGGAGACGCGCACCGAGACTTTTCAAACGAGCGTTGAATTGAGGAATTCTTCTTTCTAACCATGGTTACTACGATCTCGCTTAAAAAGAATAAACGTAAGCAGGGCCAGGTATTGTTGGGGCTGATTCTCCTGTTTTTGTTCATTTCATCAACCATCGTGTTCGGCATTACGCGAGCGGTCTATTATCAACTCCGCTCGGTACTCGACTTCGGCGCTTCGC
The DNA here is from genome assembly GCA_964617735.1 of uncultured Candidatus Saccharibacteria bacterium. Taxonomy (GTDB): domain Bacteria; phylum Patescibacteriota; class Minisyncoccia; order Phycocordibacterales; family DSPV01; genus 2-02-FULL-46-13. The sequence continues at coordinate 183,606 of CAZTXT010000001.1, forward strand.
GCTCAAGCTACTATCTCGCCGAGGCGCTCGCGGAAGATGTGGTGTATCGCCTGAAAGCAGGGTATTCGATCCCTTCGAATACGACACTTGCGATCAGCGGCAACACGGCGACTGCGAACCTCACTGCAACAGCCAGCGGGCAGGAGCTCATCGCTACGGCGAATTGGGGAGGCTTGTACCGTTCTGTCCGTCTTGAGTTGAGCAATTCATCCGGTGTCTCTTTCTTTTATGGCGTGCAGGCGGGAAATGGCGGCGTAGTGCTCAACAACAGCTCTCTCATCAACGGAAATCTTTATTCCAATGGGTCGGTCGTCGGTTCCAATAACATCATCCGCGGAGACGTCATCTCCGCCGGTCCCACTGGTCTCATCAACGGCATCCATGCGACCAGTTCCGCCTATGCCCATACGATAACCAACAGCACGGTAGATAAGGATGCTTACTATCAGAGTTTTGCGGGAGCGACCTCGTCGGTACAAGTGAGCGGCGCGACGTGTAGCGGTGCCAACACGCACTGTTATCCCGGTAGCGCCGACCAGGCTACAAGCTCGATGCCCATTCCCGACAGCAAGATCGCCAGTTGGGAGAGCGACGCGGCTGCGGGAGGGAGTGTGACTTGCGTCTCGGGGGTCTACGAAGTCTCCTCGGACCGGACACTGGGGCCGAAAAAGATTCCCTGTGATCTGCAGATCGATCACAATACGACGCTGACCTTAGGCGGACCCCTGTGGGTAGACGGAAACGTGGTCATAAAAGGAGCGACCGTTAAAGTTTCAAGTTCGATCGTGGGCAAGACGCTTCCGATCATCGCCGATAAGGTCAGCGATCCGAACAACGGAGGGACCATTACGATACAAACGACGAGCTCATTCGCCGGGTCGGGCTCGAACTCGTTTGTCATGTTGGTATCACAGAATCACGCTACCGAGAATGGCTATGGGACCCTCGCTATCAACCTCACCCAATCGGGCGACGGTGATCTGCTCCTCTACGCACCCCACGGTGCTATCACGATGAACCAGTCCTCCAACAACCTCGGCGAGGTCACCGCCTATTTGCTCACCTTCAACAATAATACCGAAGTGCACTACAGCACGGGTCTGGCACATTTGCTGTTCACGTCAGGGCCGAGCGGGGGGTATGTGCTATCCGATTGGAGAGAGGTGGTGAACTAGCAAGTGCTATACTGTAGTACATGCCTCGGCGAAAAAAAGTAGTGATCGGCAATTGGAAGATGGGTCCGGCAACCTTAGAAGAGGCCCGTTCCATTTTTTTATCCATCCGGCGAGCCGCTTCCTCGTTCCGTAAGACAGACGTGGTGATCTGTCCCTCGTTCGTCCAGATGCAGCCGCTTTCGCGGTTGTCGAATCCGAAGCTCCAGGTGGGGGTCCAGGATGTATTTTTCGAGGCAGAAGGTTTTTTCACCGGTGAAGTCTCGGCGGCGCAGGCAAGGAACGCTGGCGCGCGCTACGCGCTCTGCGGGCATTCGGAGAGAAGGGTATTGGGCGAGAGCGCCGAACAAGTCGCTAAAAAATTCTCGCTGATTCTTAAGGCGGGAATGACTGCGGTACTGTGCATTGGCGAGCACGAGCGCGACCGCGATGGGAATTTCTTCTCCTACCTCAAAGATCAGATACTCTCTGGATTCTCGAAGATAGCCCGGCAATCCATTTCCCGGTCCGTGATCCTTGCGTACGAACCGATCTGGGCTATCGGTCGTTCGTCGCTTGAAGCGATGAAACCCGCTGATGTCCTGCAGACAACCATTTACATCCGCAAAGTCGTCAACGATGCGTTCGGTTCTCGTATCGCGCAGGCCCTCCCGATCCTCTACGGGGGATCGGTCACTGCGGAAAATGCCGGTATGATCGTCTCCGAAGGTGGCGTCGATGGGCTTCTCGTTGGAAGACAAAGCCTTGAACCGAAAGGTTTTATAACGATGCTCAGAAATATCGACAGCGGAAATGTTCTACGATGATCTCGCTCAGATAGTGGATGCGCCGCTTTGGGAAGGCACGAATGTCCTCTTGCGGCTCGATCTCAACGTCCCCTGCCAGGGAGGTCGGGTTGTCAACGATTATCGTATCAAGCGGGCGCTCCCAACCCTTCAATTCCTGATCGAGCGGAAATGCAAGACGGTCATCGTCAGTCATATCGAATCGGAGGGGAATGATACGCTGCTTCCGATATTCGATTATCTCAAAGAGCGCTGCGCGATTTCCTTCGCGCGAACGCTCGATGAAGCGCAGCGTGTCAAAGACGGCCTTGCCGCGGGGGGAGTACTCTTACTTGAGAACATCCGGCAAGAGTCCGGAGAGAAAAAGAACGATCCGCTCCTCGCGCGTCGCCTCGCCGCGCTTGCCGATGTCTATATCAGCGACGCGTTCGCGGCGCTCCATCGAGCGCATGCTTCTATCGTTGGAGTTCCACGATTGCTTCCCTCATTCGCCGGTTTCCTGGTCCTCGACGAGGTGCGCCATCTGTCGATAGCGCTTACCCCGCCTCGGCCGGCGGCGTTCATCATCGGAGGCGGAAAGATCGAAACGAAGCTTCCCTTGGTCTCGAAATTTCTTGATTCCTATGACCAGGTTTTCGTGGGCGGGGCGCTTGCCAATGACATATTCCGCGCGCAAGGGCTTTCCATAGGCGGGTCTTTAGTCAGTTCGATGCCGATCGACAACGCTATCGTGCACAAACCCAATCTCTCAATTCCTTCAGACGTTACTATATCCGATGGGACAAAGAGCGCTCTCGTCGATCTATCTCCCCTTGCACCATCGGCGCGCATTACCGATGCTGGCCCCCAAACGAATAATTTTCTGGCAACACTAGTCAATAAATCCGCGTTCGTGCTGTGGAATGGGCCGCTGGGAGAATATGAGAAAGGCTTTTCCGAGAGCACGGATTTTCTGGCTCGCGCGATCGCCACGAGCGGCGCTACGTCCGTACTCGGCGGAGGTGATACGATAGCTGCAGTTGAGAAACTCGGACTTTTAGATCGGTTCGGATTCGTCTCCACCGGTGGCGGCGCGATGCTCGAGTTTTTGGACAAAGAAACCTTGCCTGGCTTGGAGGTGTTGAGAAAAAAGAGCTAGCCTATCGCTTTGCGTATCCTCTCCGCATTCGCGGCAAGATCGCCCTTATCGCCCTTCACGCTATCGTTGGGGAATACCCAGATGTGGGCGTGCGGCACTTCGTCGCCGATTATTTTTGAAAGTATAAAGTCGGTTTCAAATGCTTTCTGCTGTGCCTTTGCGATTTTTCGAGCTATCTCGAAATACGCTCCGGCATTGGGTACATCCCAAACCCAGCGGTAGTGTTTTTTCGGGATGACTTGCGTGTGCCCAGATGATTGCGGATGAATATCTAAAAACGCGAAGAAATTTTCGTCCTCGTATACTTTGTGGGAGGGTATCTCTCCACGGACGATTTTGCAAAAAATGCAATTTTTCTCTTCCATAAAGCATAGTATAGCAAAAGAAAAGGCCGACGACTCAAGAGTCGTCGGCCTGTAGCTCTATGCCAGAGCTCGAGCGATGATTCGGATCGCATTGAGCGTGATCCCGATGGCGGAGAGCATATTGAGCATCCCCTGCGACGGGGATTCGTTTTTTACGAAGATCATGCCGTAGGGTTGCTCATGGATCTCAATGACGGGGAGCACCGAGATATGCTCCGAAAAATTCTTTCGAAGTTCCTGACCCAATGGGCTTATCGGGTCGTTGGCTCCAAGTAAAAGCCTTATAGTCAGACTGTCATCTTCTATTGACTCCACTTCTTGTAGGGCGATTGCTTCTTTGTGGCAGGTGGTGAGCACGATACCGTAGCATATCGAAAACGGATTCTCTTTGATTTGTATCTTGTTGCGCCACATTGCCTGGATGATTGCTTCCTGGATCTTTTGGCTTTGTGAGAGCAGTTCCCTGACGGTCGCAGTGGCTTGTGTCACTGCATTGTCGAGCCTTCTTGATGTCGCCTCCCGGTGGGCTTTATTTTGCCGTTCTCGTTCCTCCTCGACCCGTATGCGATGGGCGATGCTCTTGCGAGCTAACTGCAACTGAGAATCGAAGAGTTCATCCACACTAATAACTCGCCTTGTTGTAGGTTTTGTTTTCATAAAAGTCCTTTCTGAAGCAGTTCTATCTTAATTGTGCTGCCGGGTCAAGCCTGTTTTCACAGCGCAGTGTTATAATTTTCCCATGACCTATCATGTGCGTGAGCCTATTTCCGATTCAGCTGGGAGAGAACTAGGTGAGTATCCGGAACTTGTGAGGCATCTTCTCTATTATCGCGGTATTGCTGATGCAGGGCCAGCCAGAAATTTCCTAAACCCCGACTACAAGAAACATGTGCACGACCCGTTTTTGATGAAAGGAATGGAGACCGCGGTCGCGCGGGTACTTAAGGCGATAGCTGCGAACGAAAAGATGGTCGTCTACAGCGATTATGACGCCGACGGTGTCCCCGGAGGAGTTTTGATGTACGACTTTTTCAAGAGGATCGGCCATAAGAATTTCACAAGCTACATTCCGCACCGGCATGACGAAGGGTTCGGACTCAATCACGATGCGATAGAGAGTTTTGCGCACGATGGCGTGAAACTCATGATAACGGTTGACTGCGGGATCGCGGACGTTGCCGAAGTCGCGCGTGCAAGAGTGCTTGGCATAGAGACCATTATCACTGACCACCACCTTCCGGGGCCGGATGGGATTCCCGACGCAGTTGCGGTGCTCGATCCCAAGCAGGAGAGCTGTCCGTATCCGTTCAAAGAACTCTGCGGAACCGGCGTTGCCTTCAAGCTTGTGCAAGGGCTCATTGCGCGTGGCGGTTTCTCCCTCGCAGAGGGATGGGAGAAGTGGCTTTTGGATCTTGTGGCGCTTGCGACGCTCTCTGACATGGTGCCGCTTATCGGTGAGAATCGCGCACTCGCGCATTTCGGGCTTCTGGTTCTTAGAAAATCCCCCCGTCCGGGCTTACAGCGATTGCTCCGCAAGGCGCAAGTCGATCAAAAATCCCTCACCGAAGATGATGTGGTATTTTCTGTGACACCCAAACTCAATGCGGCTTCCCGAATGGGGTCTGCTGATGCGGCGTTCAAGCTGCTCTCAACGACCGACGAGCTCGATGCAGACTTTGCGGTAGAGGAGCTATGGCGGTTGAATGACGAGCGCAAAGGAATCGTCGGAAGTCTGGTACGGGAGATAAAAAAGATGTTGCAGGCTCGAACTCCTTCTGCCGTCATCGTTGCGGGCAATCCTGCGTGGCGGCCGTCTCTCTTAGGTCTTGCCGCGAATTCTTTATTGAAAGAACACGCACGGCCGGTATTTCTTTGGGGAAGAGACGGTGATGATCAGCTCAAAGGTTCGTGCCGCTCGGATGGTAGTGTCAGCGTTATGGATATCATGACGGAGGCGCGCACTGCGTTCGTAGAATACGGCGGCCACGCATTCTCCGGTGGATTCACGATTGTACCCGAACAGGTACATACGCTGGAAGAGAGGCTTAGTGCCGCGTGCATGAAAGTTGGTGCGAATGGAAGCGGAACGCAAGCACTGCTCGCGGATTCTCGATTCGCTCCTGACGAGGTAACCGGAGAGAATTACGAAGTGATACAAAAACTCGCGCCGTTCGGGCAAGGCAATCCGAAACCCATATTCCTCTTTGAGAATGTGACGGTGAAAAGCGCGCGAATGTTCGGCAAGGAGCGCAATCATTTGGAGATTCAGCTCCCGAAAAAAGACGGCAAAAACGTGAAAGCGATAAAATTCTTTGCAGAGGGCGAGGGCGCGCGAGTGCCGAAGTCCGGTGCGCGCCTCTCGCTCCTCGCCTCGCTTGAAAAATCCTCCTTCGGCGGCCGCACCGAGCTTCGCCTGCGCATCGTTGACTTTGTGTAATTTCCCCGTAAGATTCTTTACAGGAGTTTTTTATGACTGTGAAAGTTTTTGTAGTTCCCCGTTCTAGGCTGAGGCATCCTGAAAGCGAGTTTATTTTGACGACACTGCAGCAGCTAGGTTTTTCCTCTTTCTTAAAACTCTCCATCGGAAGGCACTATGAGTTCCAAGTATCCGATAACGGTGAAGAAACCGAAGAAAGTTTTCGGAGAAAGATGGAGAAGTTTGTCCGCGATCGTCTTACCAATCACAACACCGAGGATTTCTCGATAGAAATTGAGTAGCAGCCCCCGAGGTTTAACTTGGGGGTTTTTACATCGACGCTCTTTCGTGATAGCGTCTGTAGAGATGTGAGAAATCCTTCAAAAGGCAAGAAATCAGAGAGAAAAGTAAAATCCGCATACCCGACCTTACCAGAATGCAAATGGCTCACTTGTGTTCTCTGTGAGCGTAATCCAAGATTCTTTGAGATCGCAACAACTCCGTCACTACGCGCGGAGGTAGCGCTGGCCATTATCACGACATGGATAGGAATGAAAGGAGGCCGGTTGATCGTTGATCGATAGACGTAAAGAACCCCGAGCGCTCGGGGTTCTTCTTTTTTCACGCTATAATCGTCTCATTGTGAATCAGGAAGAAAGGACAATCATTTTCACCGACGGTGCGTCAAAGGGGAACCCTGGTCCGGGTGGATGGGGAGCTATTATCCTCCAGGGAAGCGGTGTGGAAGAGTTTGGCGGGAGAGAGGAATATACGACGAACAACCGTATGGAGCTTAGGGCGGCCATCAGCGCGCTGGAACAAGTTCAGAATGCAAAATCAAAAGTAACGATCTTTTGCGATTCAGCTTACGTGGTCAAAGGCATCACCGAATGGATCGGCGGGTGGAAGAAGAAGGGCTGGATGACATCGCAGAAAAAAGAAGTTGAAAATCAGGAACTGTGGCAGCAGCTTGATGAGCTTGCGCAAGGTTTGGATATACAGTGGCAACAGATCGCCGGGCATGCCGATACACCGGGCAATGCCCGGGTAGACGAGATAGCCTCGGATTTTGCCGAAGGGAATATTCCCGATCTTTTTTCAGGTCCGCGTTTGCGCTACGGTATCGATCTTAACCTCATTGGAGGTGGAAAAAATCCGCGCAAGCGCGGGAGCGCCTATTCATATGTCTCGCTGGTCAATGGAGTAGTGCAGGTCCACCAAACATGGGAAGCATGCAAACGCCGCGTCGCCGGTGTCGCCAAGGCTCGTTTCAAGAAAGCGCTCTCGAGCGAAGACGAGCAGGCGATCATCGAGGAATTTAAGAAGACATAAAAGGACAGGCCCTGTCGGACCTGTCCTTGAGTATCACTCTTTATCATAGAGTGCCTTTTCGAGTTGGTATTCCTCGTAACTGTTTTCTGTCTCGCATCCCGTGGCGATGTTGAATAGTATCTCTGCCCCTATCTCCGTAAGCCATAACCCCTTGTACCGTTCATCATCGTGCGGGTTGGACAGATAGGAATGTTCCTTGAGCCATTCCCTGCGCTCGCGCGTCGCTTTCACCAGCTTCTCCATCAATTCTCTGTGCTGTTCGCACAGTCGAGCATCGTTTCGCTTCCGTATCGTGGCGACGCCGTACGTGACGATAAAGATGGTCAGAATCTGCAGTAATAAGACATAATAAAAGAACATAAACACCTCCGTGAAAATGCTACCATACAAGAGCCATGCGCGAGAAGTGGTTTGAATGCATCGTCATCGGATTTGTCGCTGGAGTTTTCGCGCGCTCGTTTTTACCCGTCGGTTTTTCAGTGATCATTTTCCTACTCGTCATCTCTGGCACGAGTCTCATATATGGATCGCTCTTTTCGCTCACTTCGAAACGCGATTTGTTCGCCCTCATCATCCCGCTGGTACTCTGCGCGTTTGCTGCCGGAGCGATCCGCTACGAGCTGTCGGAGCCGCGGACGCACCTGTTAACGCCCTATGTCAACACCACGATAGAAACCGAAGGTTTGATCGTTGCCGAACCCGATGAGCGTGAGAATTCGGTCCTCCTTACCGTTGAATTGCCCAAGCACGAGCGGGTACTTCTCATTGTCGATCGTTTTCCTCCGTATCGATACGGCGACCGGATAGCGATCTCTGGTGTCGTCAAAGAGCCCGAGAATTTCGATACGAATACGGGCGAGGAATTCGATTATCGTTCGTACCTTGCTAAAGACGGCATTTATTTTGAATTTATCCGCCCGGTGATAACGCTTTTAAGTCGCGACGAGGGCTCTCCCCTCGTCGCGGCGCTCCTTAAATTCAAAGCGGCATTCTTGCGTCGCGCTGCCTTAGTCATCCCTGAACCGGAGAACAGCCTCCTCTCGGGCTTGGTGCTTGGGGAGAAGCATGGGTTGGGGAGCGACCTCACTGATGCGTTTCGAAAAGCGGGCCTGGTGCATGTGATCGTACTCTCCGGTTACAACCTTACCGTCGTCGCGAAAGCCATGCAGAGTTTCTTTCTCTATTTCTCTTTCATTCCACGCGGCTTAGCTACGAGCGCAGGAGCGGTCGGTATCATCCTTTTCACTATCATGTCCGGTAGTTCCGCTACGGCGGTGCGCGCCGCCATTATGGCGCTCATCGCGCTTCTGGCGAAGGTCATCGGGCGCGATTACGACATCCTCCGCGCCCTCTTGCTCGCAGGGTTTGTCATGGTTCTGCATAATCCGAAAGTGCTCACTTTCGATCCGTCCTTCCAGCTTAGTTTTCTCGCAACCCTAGGACTTATTTTTCTCTCTCCATTCTTCGAACGATGGCTTCGGTGGATCCCGAAGCGGTTTGGCTTGCGCGAGATCATCTCCGCGACTCTTGCGACACAGCTTTTTGTTTTGCCGCGGATCATCAACCTCTCCGGTGCGGTTTCGGTGGTAGGTATCCTTGCGAACATCCTCGTCCTCCCCTTTATTCCGGCGACGATGGGATTGGGCGCTCTTGCAGGGTTCTTAGGCTTTCTATCCCCCGCGCTCTCGATGCTCTCCGCGTATCTTGCCTATTTCCTTTTGCATTACGAGATCGGCGTCGCGAAGTTTTTCGGCGGCCTTCCATTTGCGTCGATAGCGCTCCCGCATCTGCCCATCTGGGTCGTCGCGATAAGCTACGGGGCGCTCTCACTGTGGATCTTTCGTCTTTTCGGATCGCTTGCAAAAAGGAAAGCTCCTGCGTATGCTCTCCGCCAGAGCAAAGTTCGATTCAACGGAAACCACAACGAAAGGAACATCGATGATGCATCAAGTATCCGACCCGGCTCCTCTAAAGACGCGGGGCAAGACGAAAGTGCTCACGCGAGAAGCGTTGTACACGATCGCAACGGCCCATCCTCCTCCCGAGATTCATCTTGAGGGCGAGAGAACGTTTCGGGTCAATCAGATGGTGAATGATCCGGCCATACAGGCGTTTTTGATAGAACACCGCCCCGGCGGTGTCATCAATATCAAGGGCTGTCTGCCGGCGTTCCACGGTTAAGCCATATGGGGTAGATCGAAAAGCGGCCTCGCAGGATGCGAGGCCGCCCTTTTTATTCTCTCGCGTGCTCGAAATTTCTCTCGATAACGCCCCAATTCACGTTTTCAAAAAAGTCTTCCACGTATTGTTTTTTCCCGCTCGGTTGATAGTCCGCGATGTACGCATGCTCCCACATATCGAGCGCGAGCACGGTACGGGTGTCAGGCAGTTGACCGAGGTGTTGCTCGTCATGCCAGAAGGTAATGAGTTGTTCTGATACGGGATCATAAACGAGCTTTGCCCAACCGATACCGCGCGTCAACGCCGTCGCTTTGAATCGCGCGAGCCAAGCATCAAATGACCCCCATTCTTGCCCGATCATTTCAAAAAGCGGTGAGTTTTTTGAAATTGATTTAGGGCCTTCTTCGAGAATTTTGAAATAGAATTCGTGGTTGCGTATGCCGCCGAATTCGAAGCTGAAACGACGCGTGATCTCTGAAAGCGAATATTTGCCGCCTTCATCAGCGGTCTTTCCGTACTGATCTATCATCGTCAAGATAAGATTCGCGTTCTTCACATAGCCGGCGTAGAGCTTTAGATGTTCCTCGATATTTTTCTCCGAAATGCCTTTGAGCTTCGGAATGTTGAACTTCTGTTCCTCGAATTTTTTCATCGTTGTCTTTATTTAAATTTTCACTCTGATAATGCCCCGCTAAAGTATAGCAAATCGACTTGTAGGGTATACTTTCTTCAATGAAGAATCTTAAGCAGCGCGCACAGTGGTGGCTTCTCGGTTTGCTTGCCGTTGCCGCCCTTTTCGCTTTCTACGTCTCGCATGCACAGGATAGTCGGGGGCTTCTGAAAGTCTCTTTTCTCGACATCGGCCAAGGGGACGCTATTTTTATCGAAGCGCCCAACGGTAGGCAGATCCTCCTCGATGGCGGGCCGGGGAGTTCTGTTCTGCGACGGCTTTCCCAGGTTATGCCGTTCTATGATCGCTCGATCGATGCGCTTATTGTCTCAAATCCGGACAAAGATCACTTCGCGGGATTTCTGGACGTACTCGATCGCTATACGGTGAGATATATCATTGAACCGGGGACTATCAGTACCACCGCGGTCTACCATGCATTCCGCGCGCTAGTGCAAAAAGAAAATCTGCCGACGTTTCTGCTTAGGACGGGGGATCGCATCGTCTTAGATCGGAAACGAGGTGTGGTGCTCGATGTGCTCTTCCCGGATCGCGACGTATCCGAACTTTCCATAAACGACGGGTCACTGGTCGCGAAGCTCTCTTACGGAAACACATGCGTGATGCTCATGGGGGATTCAACACAAGGTGTTGAAGAATATCTCGTGCACCTCTTTGGGCCACAGCTTCAGTGCCAAGTCCTCAAAGCCGGACATCACGGCTCGCGTACATCCACGTCGCCGGTCTTCGTCGCCGACGTCAAGCCCACTTTTGCCGTCATCTCCGACGGATTGAACAATAAATACGGACACCCGCATCAAGAAACTTTGGATACGCTCAAGAAGTTTAACGTGCAGATTTTGCGCACCGACGAACTCGGTACCATTACGCTCGCAAGCGACGGTCAGGATTTCTGGGTCAAAAAATAGGAGCTCCGAAGGAGCTCCTAGTGTTTTCGTTCGCAGATTTCAAATGGAAGTGGGTTGTATCGAGCAGTCGAGGATCTGTGTGCGATCTTTATCGAACGTAAGGCTGCACATGATCTTTTCTCCCACAAGCACGTGGGGAAGATATCGCTGTTCTTCGTTCGCCATGTTCTCATAGGGGACATTTTGGAATGAGAACCACATCGGATTCCCCATAGCCAACGTCCTTTTGGGCCTTCCCATCCAGTGGCGGCAGGTAAGCACGTGTAGTTTGAGAAATGGCCTCCCATCCTCTTCCCGATGCTCGACCACCGCCTGTCGCCGCATATGTTTGATTTCTGCGGCGATGCCGCCTTTTTCTGCAAGCGCTCGCAGCGCGCCGTGCTCCGGTTTCTCATTTGGTGATATCGGCAGGCGATACCCGACCCATAGTCCCTCGTGCTGACCCTGCAGATTGTAGGCGAGGGCAACCTCTTGTCTTTGTTTCTTGATGCGTATGAGGAAAACCAGTACTTCGTGAGTTATTTGTTTATTCATAAGGTGCAAGTTTCTGTGCGGCACTCTACACCTTTTCCCTGTATGCGCAAGTATTACAAAAGCCGCCTTAAAATTTTAAGGCGGCTTTTGCTTTGTTTTTTATTTTTATATAACGCCGGCTTTCTTGAGGGTCGCGTAGGCGCCGTTCTTCTGTATCGTTTTGAGTGCCTTGGTGGAAATAGTGAGTGTTAGGAATTTCTTGAGCTCCGGCACGTAGATACGCTTTTTCTGCAAATTCGAATACTTCCGGACCATGCCAGTCGGATTGAACTGGGTCGCGCGCGTCCGGTTGCTGTAGCCACCGCCGCGTACCGAGCCTTTTTTGAGGATTGGGCAGACTTTTGACATGTGTTTGTTGTGAAAAGTTGTCGGGTAGTGCACCAAAACCAACACAAAGCACTACCCGACGGTGCATGGACCCAAGGAGGTTTGGGATGCAGGCGCTATGCTATCATAAGAACTCACCTATGCCAAGTACCAGTGCACTCGATGTCATCTTTTCGGTTGCGGTTTTGATCATGTCCGTTGTGGTGCATGAGGTCTCCCACGGTTATGCTGCATACCTTCAGGGCGATCCCACGGCGCGCCTGCAGGGCAGGCTGACCCTCAATCCTCTCAAACACCTCGATCCGATGGGCTCGATCGTTATCCCCCTGGTTTCTTATGCCCTTGGAGGTTTTATCATCGGGTGGGCGAAGCCCGTTCCCTTTAACCCTTACAACCTGCGCAATCAACGCTGGGGCGAACTTCTCGTCGCGATTGCCGGGCCGATCTCGAATTTCTCCATCGCTCTCGTTTTTGCGCTTCTCATCCGACTTTCCGTCGGATACGCGATTTTGCCGCTATCTTTTACCACTATCGCTGCTACGGTCGTTTTGGTGAATTTGATGCTTGCTGTTTTCAATCTGATACCAATCCCACCGCTCGACGGCTCAAAGATCCTCTTTAGCGTGCTCCCACTGCATCTGCGCGGGGTACGCGTATTTCTGGAGCGCTACGCACTCCTCCTCGCGCTGCTCTTTATTTTGGTCTTCTGGCGTTTTCTGTTCCCGATCGTCCTGTGGCTCTTCGTCCTTTTGACCGGTCTGAATCTCTAGCTTATTTGCCTATTCTCCGTATCCCTGCTAATATCTTTTTCTGCTTGTAACTACTGCAAGCGAACGAATGCCGACGATCAATCAACTCATAAAACGAAAACGCCGGAGCCTTGCGCGCAAACCGAAATCTATCGCATTGCGTCGCAGTTTCAACGTGATCAAAAACCGGCCGAAATTCTTTCCGGCACCTTTCAAGCGCGGCGTTTGCACTAAAGTGACCACAAAGACGCCCAAAAAACCGAACTCGGCTATCCGCAAGATCGCGCGCGTCCGCTTGACCAATGGCATGGAAGTCACCGCCTACATTCCCGGTATCGGCCACAACCTCCAGGAGCACTCGGTAGTTCTTTTGCGCGGCGGTCGCGTTAAGGATGTTGGTCTTCGCTATCAGATCGTCCGTGGCAAGCTCGATGCGGGAGGCGTTGACGGGCGCAAGAAGGGTCGTAGTCAGTACGGAGCGAAAGCAGGAAAGCGTGCTGCTCAAGCGGCAACCCCGGCATCATCATAGTTAGCTAGACATGCGACGCAAACTCAAAAAGAAACCGATCATTGAGCCCGATCTTCTGTACAACTCCGAGCGAGTCTCGAAGTTCGTGAACTATTGTATGGGTAAGGGAAAGAAGAACACCGCTCGTGAGGTGGTATATGACGCACTCAAGGTGATTAAAGAAAAGACCAAGACCGAGCCGCTCGAAGTTTTTGACGCGGCTCTACGCAACACGGCCCCGAATATGGAAGTCCGTTCGCGCCGCGTCGGCGGTGCCAACTACCAAGTTCCCATTGAGGTTCGCCCCGAGCGGCGCTCGGCGCTTTCAATGAAATGGATCATCGACGCGGCGCGCTCGAAGAAAGGCAAGCCGATGCATATCAAACTCGCCGATGAACTCATCGCCGCCTCAAAGAACGAAGGCGAGGCGGTCAAGAAACGCGAGAACGTGCACAAGATGGCCGAGGCCAACAAGGCCTTTGCCCACTTTGCTTGGTAGCCTGGTGTATATTAGGATTGCAATAACCGCCAATTGGCGGTTATTTTATTGTATGTATACTTAAAAGTTATGAAGCACGTTTGGAAAATGTGGCGTCTGATGATTTTTATATCAACACTCCAACCTCTTTATGCCAGAGCAGGCACAAGGTTCACTGACGAACCGTCTTTAAGGGAGGAAGAAATAATTAGTAGAGCTTTGTTGAGGAGCGGCCAATCAATTGAAGTCGCGAGACATCACGTAGCCTTGCAGTATTCGAAGAACCGAGATCCCAACAGTATTAATGAAACTCAGGATCTAATTGATGATTGCATTGCCTCAGGGTTTCTCAATGTCCATGAACTTGAGGGTGTTCGTGATGGAGTTTTTTTATCCATATCGCCTGAAGGCAGGAAATTTTTGAGCTTCTCCTATTTTTTAAGATTTCTGTTTTCTGAACTGGAAGTCGTCTTTCGTTGGTGGTATACGGTTTTTACTTTCATTCTTGGACTCTTATTTAAGGATCTGTATCAGATAATGATCGCACTTTTTTCTAAATTATTTTGAAACAAATCCCTGTCGACTTTGCTTTTCCCGACAAGTTCATGTATTCTACAGAAACGCTTTCAGGCGGATTTTTTATTCTCAAATGAATCGCGACTATCCATTAGAAAAAGTCAGGAATTTCGGAATTATCGCACATATCGATGCGGGGAAGACCACCACATCTGAGCGTATTCTTTTTTACACAGGTATGACGCACAAGATCGGCGAGGTGCACGAAGGCGACACCGTGACCGACTGGATGGAGCAGGAGCGCGAGCGTGGCATTACCATCACGGCGGCCGCCATCACCTGCTTCTGGAACCCCACCTACATGGGCTCGGATACTTCGAAAAAGTGCCGATTCAATATCATTGATACTCCGGGACATATCGATTTTACCGTTGAAGTAAAGCGCTCTTTGCGTGTTCTCGACGGAGCGGTCGTCGTATTCGACGGCGTTGCGGGCGTTGAGCCGCAATCGGAGACGAACTGGCGCTATGCCGACGAAGGGCAGGTGCCGCGTCTTTGTTTCATCAATAAAATGGACCGCATGGGCGCGTCGTTCGAGAATTCCTACAAGTCCATTTTGGAGCGCCTCAACAAAAACGCCGTCCGCTTCCAGATGCCGATCGGCCTTGAAGAGCATCACGAAGGCGTTATCGACCTTCTGCGTATGAAGGCCTACCAATTCGAAGGTTCGATGGGAGAGCGGGTACTAGAGATTGATATCCCGGCTGATCAGATGGAGGAAGCGAAGAAGTATCATCACGAACTGGTAGAAAAGATCGTCGAGCACGACGATGCGCAAATGCACGCGTATCTTGAAGGCAAGGAGATTCCCCTCGAAGAGCTTAAAAAGACCGTGCGCAAAGCAGTGGTCGCGAACAAGATGTTCCCGGTATTCACGGGCTCCGCGCTCAAGAACAAGGGCGTCCAGCTGGTGCTTGATGCCGTCGTTGATTATCTTCCCTCGCCGCTTGATATTCCCTCGATAAAAGGTATCGATCCGCGGACGGGAGAGCCGCTCGAACGGCATTCTTCGGACAGCGAGCCGTTCTCGGCGCTGGTCTTCAAATTGCAAACCGATCCCTTCGTCGGCCAGCTCAACTTCTTCCGCGTCTATTCAGGGGCTGTCGAGGCGGGTTCATATGTATACAATGCGACGACGGGGAAGAAAGAGCGGCTCTCCCGCATCGTCCGTTTGCAGGCCAATCAGCGCGAAGAGGTCAAGAAAGTATTTGCAGGAGAGATCGCGGCGGCTGTTGGCCTCAAAGAAGCGAAAACATCGCATACCCTCTGCGACGAGGACAAACCGATCATCCTCGACCCCATCAAGTTTATGGAGCCGGTCATTAGCTTGCGCATCGAGCCGAAAACGAAAGCGGACCAGGAGAAAATGGGCATGGCGCTCAAACGCCTCTCTGACGAAGACCCGACATTCCGCATTTCTTCGAACCAGGAAACCGGCGAGACCATCATTTCCGGCATGGGAGAGCTCCATCTCGAGATCATGGTGGATCGCATGAAGCGCGAATTTTCCGTAGAAGCCAATGTCGGCAAACCGCAGGTAGCCTATAAAGAGACTATCCTCGGTGAAGCGGAGGCGGAACATAAATACATCAAGCAGACAGGAGGCCGGGGCCAATACGGCCACGTCAAGCTCACCCTGCGCCCCATGAAACCGGTTGAGGAAGGCGCAAAAATCCCCAAGAACGTCAAGCGCTATGAGCATTTCGAGTTCATTGATTCGATCAAGGGAGGGGTTATCCCGCAGGAGTTTATTCCGGCTGTCGAAAAAGGCGTCAAAGAAGCCACCGAGCGCGGTATTTTGGCCGGATTCCCGGTCGTTGATGTCTCCTGTGAACTCACCTTTGGTTCGTACCATGACGTCGACTCATCCGAGATCGCCTACAAGATCGCGGGCTCACAGGCATTCCAGGACGCAGCCAAGCGCGCGAAGCCGGTGCTTCTCGAACCTATCATGAAAATAGAAGTCGTGGTGCCCGATAAATTCGTCGGCGATGTAACCGGACACCTGTCTTCCAAGCGTGCGTCCATCGAAGATGTTGGCGAGCGCGGAATGAACAAAGTCGTCTCGGCAAAAGTGCCGCTGGCGGAGATGTTCGGATACACGACGGCCCTGCGCTCGATGACCGAAGGCCGCGGTTCTTCGACGATGGAGTTCGATCACTACGAAGTGGTACCGAAGAATGTGGCGGATGAGATCATTGCCGCGAAGAAATAGACGCTGCCAGCTTCCATAAGGGTAGGGAGGGCGGCGCTCGTCGCCTGTGGATAACTTTCTTGCATTGAGGTCAAGTCGATTGTACACTTCTTCTTGCAGGTTTCCGACCTGCAAGAAATAAAAGACTTCTCAAAAATGGCCGAATGGCACACAAGTGCCAGTCGGTTTTTTATTTTTGAGATGTTTTTTGTTATTAATCGTTAACTATTAATCACATGGATTTTCTTTTCAAGGATCTTGAGGAAGTTGCAGGAGACCTTTCAGCGTCGTTCGACCAAGCGGTCAATGAAGCGGAAACACTCTGCCGGCTCGAGATCAAAGACCGACATCTCGAGGAGTTCGCCGGATCGATGGCGGTGATGCTTTTAGGATTGTTCTCGGTCGCGGCGTATGGGTTCCCGCCTTCGTACACCTCCTCGTCGGCTGCAGCAGCAGTGATTGAGACACAACTCTCACCCTCAAGCACTCAAACCGTAGAGGCCTTGGAAGCGAGGATCCACGAGCTTCAAACAAAGATCGCCCAGATCAAGCTCAATGCGAATTCTCTGGAGGCGGCTCAACATCCTCCCCAAATGGAGAATTCGCTTAAAAAACCCGGATTTGTCTGCCGCACCTTTCATGACGACCTATCGCTTGGCGCTCATGGCGAAGACATCGCGGCGCTCAATCTGATGCTCGGAAACGGCGGCATCAAGACGGGGACCAGCAGCGACTCCACCTTTAGTGAGGATACTGCTGCCCGCGTCGTCCAATTCCAGAGAGAGCACGGCATCCGCCAGACGGGTGTCGTAGGCCCGGCCACGCGCGCCAAACTCAATGAATTCGCCGCCTGTGTAACGGAGAGGAGCCATGCTACCTCGACTCCACCAGGGGCATTCCCCGATTCTGTGAAGAAACCAGAACACCCTGACGGTTACCTCCAGCCCACTTCCTCATCAGCGGTGATGGTGAAGCTCTATGCGAAGCCTACCGTTGTGGTCTCTGAAGGAAGTTCGGGCACGGTTACTCTCTATTGGGGGTCTCGGAATGCTACCGTCTGTCACTTCGAAAAGGCCGAGTTGCCGACATCGGGGAGCATAAAAGTATCGATCACTAAGACTGCTACGTTCACGATATCGTGCACCGGCTCGTCGGGAAGCGCCGTGTCGAACGCGGTAACCGTTGGCTTCAAACATGTTGACTCGACGCAATCGGCACCCCAATAACCATCAAAAACAAATGAAATGAACGAAACAAAACTTCTCTGTCCACCACAAGCCTACCTTATGCTTGCGGCTCCGACAGCGCAAAAATCCCCCTACTGGGGGATTTTTGCTTCTCCGCACTTCTATATTGCGTGAAAGCTGACCTTCTGGTATCATCGTTTCTACCGTTTACGCTTTTCCCCGCTTAGGGCGGAGGGTTAAATGTGTTCGCGGAGTTTAGCAGTTGCGTATCCGTGCGAATTGAGGAAAAGTTTTCGCGCCCTCAATTCACGCTGATACCTAATATTTTTAGAAACCATGGCTACATTCGATCGTTCAAAGCCGCACGTCAACGTTGGGACCATCGGTCACGTTGACCACGGCAAGACGACCCTGACCGCCGCCATTCTCCATTCTCTGGCGCTCTCTGGTCAGCAGGTCAAAGAGAAGAAGGTGGATGAGATCGACAACGCGCCGGAGGAGAAGGCGCGCGGTATTACTATTGCACTTTCGCACCAGGAGTACACCACGCCGGCACGTCACTACGCGCACATCGACGCTCCGGGTCATGCTGATTACATCAAGAACATGATCACGGGCGCGGCGCAGATGGACGGTGCGATACTCGTGATCGCGGCGACTGACGGCGTGATGCCCCAGACGCGCGAGCACGTGCTTCTGGCGCGCCAGGTCGGCGTTCCCAAGATCGTGGTATTCCTCAACAAATGCGATGCGGTCGCCGATAAGGAGCTCATTGATCTCGTTGAGGAAGAGGTCCGCGACCTGCTCACGAAACATGAATATGACGGTAAAAACACCCCTATCATCCGCGGTTCTGCGCTCAAGGCTCTTGAGGCGAATTCCAAGGACGATGAATGGGTGAAGAAAGTCATCGAACTGACCAACACCCTCGATTCCTACATTCCGTTGCCGGTTCGCGAAACAGACAAGCCGTTTCTAATGCCCATCGAAGACATTTTCTCGATCGAAGGGCGCGGCACGGTCGTCACGGGCCGCATCGAACGCGGTACGGTCAAAGTCGGCGAGGAAATTGAGATCGTGGGTATAAAACCGACAGCCAAGAGCACTGTTACCGGCATCGAGATGTTCAACAAGCAGCTTGACCAAGGTCAGGCGGGCGACAATGCCGGAATTCTCCTGCGTGGCACGAAGAAAGAAGATGTGCATCGCGGACAGGTGCTTGCAAAGCCGGGCTCGGTTACCCCGCACACCGAGTTCGAGGCGCAGGCATACATCCTCAAGAAGGAGGAAGGCGGTCGCCACACTCCGTTCTTTGCCGGCTACAAACCCCAGTTCTATATCCGTACGACCGACGTTACAGGCGAAGTGACGCTTCCGGAGAAAGTTGAAATGGTAATGCCTGGAGACACTGTTACCTTCAAAGTGAAACTCGTTGCTCCGGTCGCGCTCGAAGAAAAACAGCGCTTTGCTATCCGTGAAGGCGGCAAGACCGTGGGTGCGGGTGCAGTCTCGAAGATAATCAAATAAGGGTAACCATCAGCGAATAGAAAAACAGAATGGCAGCCACAGAGAAAAAAACAGAGACAAAGAAAAAGTCCGCCGCACGGAAGCCTGCCGCGCGCAAGGCGGCCGTGAAAACTCCCGCGAAGGCAGAGGCGATCTCCAAGCTCCGCATCCGCGTGCGCGCCTATGAGCACAAGATACTCGATGCCTCGGTGAAGCAGATCATGGATACTGCATTGCGCCATGACGCGCAGGTGCAGGGTCCGACGCCGCTTCCGACCGAGATCAAAAAGTACACGGTGAACCGCTCGTCTTTCGTACATAAAAATGCGCGAGAACAGTTCGAAATGCGAGTGCACAAGCGGCTTATCGATATCTTGAGCCCTTCACCGAAACTCATCGAGTCGCTGACGAATCTCTCTCTACCCTCGGGCGTCAACATCGACGTAAAGATGGCGTAGAACCTCCCTAAAACACAAAAGCGGCCTCGGGCCGCTTTTGTGTTGGGTGTGGATTCCTTGCACAGCCGCTGCATGCTAGTATGTTCTTCATATTTGTGAATTTTTATTATGAAAAGATACATTCTGATGGTTTTTATAGTTGGGAGCCTAGCGCTGGTTGCGCATGCGAGCACGCAGTTCGACGGCGAATGGGAAAGTCTCACGTCGCGTCAAAAGCAATTGTGGAAGACTTGGGCTGATACGCACCCCATGTTCCTTGAAGCATCCGGTTACAGCTCTAGTCTCAACGGTCGTTGGGGTTTTGATATCGCTCTGCACAATCGCTTTATGGCGCATGAGTCCTTAAATCCGGCTTCGCTTCCGCTTGGCGCGATCTGGTCTCCGGCGGCGCTTTCCCCGCGCGACGCCGGCCCATTCACGATGGGTATCGGGTATATGGGTTTTCGCGCCGACGAGAGACTTGCAACAACGACTAAATGGTTCGTGTGGGCGACGCCGCCGCTGCGGCCCGATACGGCAAATCCCGAGATGTACCTGCAATTCATCACCGTTCTCTCCGTACCGCCGATAGATGTTGATGGAGTGACACTAAGTTTCGCTTCGGAGTATCGAGCGGTTTTGGGTTCCTACAATGGTCCCGGTGAGGATGGGGAGTGGTGGCCGGATGATCATTTTGTCTGGTTCCGTATTCAGCAATATTTTGACGGGCAGCTCGGTCCGGCGGTCATTTTCAAGGGGAGGATCTCGACGGAGCTTTAAAAGAAAACCCCATCGGCCTTCGGCCGATGGGGTTTTTTCTAGCGCACTTTTCCTATGCAGGATAGATAGTTCCGCCTTTCAAACGGCGGATCGATGAGTCCTGAAAGTTCCACCTCAAATTCTCCCCCTTTCTCTTTCGCGAGATACGAGAGTGCGATGCCGACGCACCTCGCTACCCACGGACCCTTTCCGGTCCAGTCCTTCTTAGTCGAATCAACTTCCAGTCGTAATCCTCCCAAGAGAATTTTCTTGACGCCAAGAATCTTGAGCAGTTTCCTGAATCGTGTCCAGATATCGGCTTCTGATTCTCCCACGATCGCGGGTGTCGGGTTGTCGGGGAGCGTCCGGATAAAATATGGTTTTGTCCGGGTGCCTTCTTGGTACTCTCTGGCAAGCCACCGCTCGAACGTGGGCTCGTGCGCTTCCTCCTCAAGAATGAGTATCGGGGGTGCATCTTCTTCGCTCATCGAGAGTAGACGTATGAGCGCTTCCTCTATCCGGACAAGCTGGATGTATTCGGACTTATCCCTGTACCAATTTCCGTGCCGCCATTTTTCGTAAAGCGGATGGACGAAGATGCGGATTAGGCCGCCGCATTGTCGGAGGCGCTCCTCGAGCCGCTCGCCGTTTTCTTGCGTGAGCTCGGTGAGGTCTAGTATATATCGTTGGTCTGGTGTTTTCGGTGGTGTTTCAAGCAGTGTTTCCATTTATTTTCCTTTCGAAAGGTTGAGATCAAAGTACAGCCCGGGTTGAGATTATCAGCGCTTCAGTGTTTGTCAAGAAATGTGCAAAAGCAAAGCGCCCGACGGGCTCGGGCGCTTTGCAAAGATTATTTCGTGGCGAGTGCAAGGTTGACTTGGCTTTCCAGTACGGCGACTTTAGCTTGCATGAGACTAATCACCTGAAGCTGGAGCGC
Source organism: uncultured Candidatus Saccharibacteria bacterium (assembly GCA_964617735.1). Taxonomy (GTDB): domain Bacteria; phylum Patescibacteriota; class Minisyncoccia; order Phycocordibacterales; family DSPV01; genus 2-02-FULL-46-13. The sequence continues at coordinate 204,786 of CAZTXT010000001.1, forward strand.
CATGATCCTCTGGCGGATCACATCAGCGACTTTTTCTCGCAGCAGAACAGTCTCTTGCTGGAGAAGGTCTATCGCTTGTTCCTGAAGTACAACGATCTTCGCACGGAGTTCGGTTTCAGTCGTCGTTGCTGTCGTTACCTGTGCGTGGGCGTTGAGCGCAATGCTCGAAAAGAGCACAATCAAAACACCCATCGCGATACCTTTATAGATTCGCATGGTAGTACTTGTTGATTGGCTACGACCTCTGATATAGACGACTTAGGGTGGTGCGTGCTTACGAGCCAACTCTTTACTTTTCCCTAGACTTTTGTTACCTTATCGGAATCTCAATTGAGCCATTTCGGGCTCTTTTTAATCGGCCGAAACGGCACGGAAATGAAATTCATACTGGGGAAAAAGCTGAATATGACGCAGGTGTTCACTGAAGACGGAGTCGTGCATCCGGTCACGGTCATTTCTGCTGGCCCGGTCACGGTCACCCAAGTCAAAGGCAAGGACTCCGACGGCTATGAGTCAGTCCAGGTTGGTTTTATGCCGACCAAGGCGAATGAGGATGTCAAAGCCGCGCACAAACGCTACGCGCACGTTCAGGAATTCCGCACCGAAGGCAAGAAGGTTGAACTCAAAGTCGGGGACAAGATAGATGTTTCTGCCTTTGTGGTCAACGATACGGTAGAGGTGAGCGGTATCTCGAAAGGAAAAGGATTTCAGGGCGTCGTGAAGCGCCATGGCTTCGGCGGCGGACGCCGCACGCACGGCCAAAAGCACAGCGAGCGCGAGCCGGGTGCTATCGGCGGGCGAGGGAGAGCTGGCGGTCGCGTGTCGAAAGGCATGCGCATGGCCGGCCGCATGGGCTCTGACCGCATCACCGTTAAAAATCTCAAAGTCGTGCAGGTGCATCCTGAGAGCAACACACTGCTTATAAGCGGCGCTATTCCGGGACGTCGGGGCACGCTCGTAGAGATCCGCGGCTAAACATTTTAATGGAAACTAAAGTCTACAACCAGGATGGAAAAGAAGTGCGTACGCTCGCATTGCCGGCGGAAGTCTTCGGGGTGAAATGGAACGGCGATTTGGTGCATCAAGTCGTTGTCTCGATGCAAGCCAACGAGCGCGAGCATGTCGCGCATATCAAAACCCGCGGCCAGGTGGCTGGCGGTGGCAAGAAGCCCTGGCGCCAGAAAGGTACCGGACGCGCTCGCCACGGCTCTATCCGCTCGCCTCTGTGGGTTGGCGGCGGTGTCACGCATGGCCCGAACCCGGACAAAGTCTATGGACGCAAAGTGAATCGCAAAATGAAAGCGAAAGCGCTCTACGCCGTGCTCTCAAAGAAGCTCTCCGATGGCGAAGTGCTTTTTGTGGATTCGCTCGCCGTTTCTTCCGGAAAAACGAAAGATGCGAAAGCTATGCTCGGCAAGCTCGCGGGCATCAAGGGCTTTGAAAAGCTCACGACCAAGCCCAAGAACGTCGCGCTCATCGCGCTCGCCAAGAAAGACAAACCGACCGAGTTGGGCCTGCGCAATTTCGGCAACATCATGGTGGACGAAGCCCGCAACCTCAATCCCGTCAGTATTTTGAGCAACAAATATCTCGTCATCAGCTCTCCGGAGGCGTCTCTCGAGACTCTCACCGCTAAAACCGCTAAGAAATAATCATGGCGCTCTTCGGCTTCAAAAAGAATAAGAAAGAGGAGAAGAAAGACATCGCAACCAAGTTCGAGAAGCCTGTCGAGGTGAAGCGCGCGGTCGCGGTTTCAAATCCGGACGCGAAAGCGACCGGCGGCTCGGGCGTGCTGAAGAACCTTCGCGTTACCGAAAAAGTCTCGCTTCTCTCGGCTACCCGCAACGTCTACACCTTCAACATCACCGAGGACGCGAACAAAGAGAGCGTCTCGCAAAGCGTCGAGCACCTCTATAAAGTGCATCCGGTGAAGGTCCGCATCCTTCCGGTTCCGGCAAAGCGTGTTTTCGTCCGCGGCAAGGCCGGGGTCAAGCGCGGTGGCCGCAAAGCGTATGTGTATCTTAAGGAAGGGGAGAAAATAGATATTGCATAATTCCCCACAAAGATTTTATACCCATTGGCAAAATGAAATTCTATAAACCTACAACCAAATCACGCCGCCAGTTCACGAACATCATGTATCGCGGCACCCTCACGAAGTCGGAGCCGCACAAAGCACTCACGACCGGATTTCAGCGCGACAGCGGCCGCAACAACCGTGGTCGCATCACCGTCCGCCACAAGGGGAACGGCAACAAACGCCTCTACCGCGCGATAGATTTCCTCTATGACAAACGCGACATGAAGGCTGTGATCGAGTCCGTTGAATACGATCCGAACCGCACGGGTTTCATCGGCCTCGTCATCTACCCCGACGGAGAGCGCCGCTACACCCTTCTTCCGAAAGGACTCGGCAAAGGCTCTGGCTTTATCGTCTCTGAAAACGCGCCGCTTGTTCCGGGCAACCGTCTTCCCCTCAAGAAAATCCCGGTCGGCACGTTCATTTTCAATGTTGAATTGAAACGCGACGGCGGCGCAATACTTGCCCGCTCGGCCGGCAACTACGCTCAGCTCATCGCGCTCGAAGGAGGATTCGCGCACGTCAAACTTCCGTCCACCGAAGTCCGCAAAGTAGACGAAGATGCATGGGCATCCATCGGCGCGGTCTCGAACGAAGAGAATCACCTCGTAAACCTCGGCAAAGCCGGACGCTCAAGGTGGCTGGGTATCCGCCCGACGGTGCGTGGCTCGGCTATGAACCCGGTTGACCATCCGTACGGCGGTGGTGAAGGACGCCAGGGACGCGGCCGCAGACGCCTCATCACGAAGTGGGGCAAGCCCGTCGGCAAAGGACAGAAGTCCCGCCGCGCGAAGAAATACTCAAATGTTTTCATCGTTTCCCGGAGAAAGGTTGGAAAATCTCGAAAGACTGCCATTTAATCAAAACCGCCCTCTTGGGCGGTTTTTGTTTGACATGGACAGCTCAATGGCGGCGGATACCTACTTCTTGTTCCCAAAAGTCATACGCCATGCATCGCTCAGCTGCCTCTTCAGGAGCTTGAATTTCTGGAGAACCACATAGGCCGCATCCGTGATGTGTTGCGGAACGAGTACGACACTGACGACGTTCATGTTTTCGAGCATGGCATTGTCGGGCAGACGGTGAAGCACGCACACCTTCATTTCGTTCCCGTTAAGCATGATTGCGACATGGACCAGAGGATACTTAAGGACTTTCCTCAAAGTACTGCAGGGTGGATACCCTCCCTGTATCTCTTGAAAAACACTCGTCAGAGTGCATCCGAGCCATATCTGATCTGGAAGAATCGCAGTAACGAGTTCAAGGTTTGCTGGGACCCGCCCGCACCTAAGCAATACTTTCGAACGGTCATTGCCGAAGCCATCGGCTGTCCCGAGAAAGCCGATTATCGCAACATCGATCCGGAAGAGGATAAGCGTCTCTGTCTTGAAACGGTAGAGCGTCTCAAGCCGCACCTTAGTTGAATATCAAAGCCCGCCTCCGCAGCGGGCTTTTTCTTTTCCCAGTAAAGATTGTCTTTCCCGTGGCTTTTTGACATCTCTCTATGTCTTGGTAATGTGTGGTTAGACAAGGTTCATCATAATCAAAAAAAACAGAAAGGAATGCTATGCAAAACGGAGAACCGAGCATGTACATCGGCCTCTCGACAATGCGCAACGGGCTCACCCAAATTCAATGGTCGCGTTTGCAGTTGTTCTTCATGTTCAATGCCATTGCTCTACCGTTCGTATTTGCTGCAGGCAAAAACGGAAACGCAATATCGTTCGCAAACGTCGAGATAACAAAATTACTATTAAGTGTCGTTGGGGTAGTTATCCACGTTGGCTTTTATTTCGGTGCCTTACGTGCAATCAGATGGATTAGGTACTTGAGCGAGAAACTGGCCGATTTTGAACGACTTGACCGGAAATCAGAGCCTTCACGCACGAGAGTGAAAGTCTTCAGTTACTCCCGATTCAAAGAGCTTCGCCGAGGTCAGTTTGTAACTTTTGGGCACTTGTGGCCGTTTGGCATTGGTATGGCCTTTTGGCTTGAACAATCTGTCTACCGTCTTCTGCCTTATCTACAGAACTGAAATCAAAAACGAAAGGATATATGACTAAACAAGAGAAAATACAAACAGCCAAAACGAAACAGAATCTTGAGCAAGACGATGAAGATTCATGGGAGCCCTACGACTTCGATAGCCCGTTTGAGCGTAAACTTGACATATTCTCCTATGTCTTTGGGGCCGCAGCACTTGCGGTCGCCGTCGCCGGACTTCTATTTCTGATCGTTCGCCAGTGGATGGGAAAGCTTTAACGCTCACCCGTTCTGTTTGTTTGATCCAAGCGCTCGGCTACTTGCCGGGCGTTTTTTTATATCTACCTTTGTAAAACACAATAGCTCCCTTTCCCCAGAAAAACGGGCTTTCCCACACCCCTTCCACAGGGTAGGCACAACCTTTTCCCCATTCGCCCAGCACCTGTTTGACAGAAAATGCCTAGATTGCTAGGATGCAACGACCAAGCTCGAAGGGAGCTTGTTTGTTTTCTGCCGATGTTTTATGAGTAGATCCCTCAAAAAAGGCCCATATTTGGACCCGAAGCTTATGAAGAAGATTTCGGGCAAGAAGCCGGAGACAACCCCGGTTATTAAGACATGGGCGCGCGACTGCCAGATCGCACCGGAAATGGTCGGCTTTAAGTTCGGCGTCCATAACGGGAGGGAACATATTGAGACACTAGTCACCGAGGAAATGGTTGGACACCGCCTCGGTGAATTTGCGCCTACCCGAAAGTTCACCAAACACGGCGGCAAGATGCAGAAAGAGCTCGAAGCCAAGAAGAAAGAGGGCGAAATAGCCGCAGCGCAGGCCGCGAAAGCCGCGCCCGCCGCAGGAGCCCCTGCAAAATAATCAGCATTACGAAACATTGATATACCCACACCATGGTGCAAACAATCATAAAAAATCATAGACAGTCCCCGCGCAAAGTCCGCCTTGTCGCTGACCTCGTACGCGGAAAGAAGGTCAATCACGCGCTCACCGTTTTGGATTTCTTGAGTAAGAAGGCATCCGAGCCGATAAAAGGCGCGATCGAGAGCGCGGTAGCGAACGCTCGCCACAATTTCAACATGGATCCCGAACGCCTCTACGTCAAAGATATCCGCGTGGATGAAGGCACGGTGCTCAAGCGCTACAGCCCGAAGGCCCGCGGTTCCGCATCCATCATCAAGAAGCGCACGAGTCATATCTTCGTCGCGCTCGATACCAAGGGCAATGAAACCTTGCTTGCGGGCAACACCAAGTCGGGCGATGCAGTGCATAGCGAGAAAAAAGAAGGAGAAACAGGATCACTCGAATAATATGTCACACTCGGTACACCCTTATTCGCATCGGTTGGGTTTCATCAGGGATTGGAGATCCCGCTGGTTCGGTTTGAAGGACAAGTACCGCGAATATCTGAAGGCAGACATCATGTTGCGCGAGTTCCTCATGAAGCGGCTGCGCGATTATTTTGTTTCAGCGGTTGAGATCGAGCGCAATGAAAAGCAATTCCGCATTATCATCCGCACCTCGCGGCCCGGCATGCTCTTGGGCAAAAGCGGCGAAGGGGTGACCAAACTCCGCGCTGACCTTGCCAAAGAGATGCGGCGCCTCAAGATCGTACAGAAGCAGGATATCAAGATAGATGTGGAGGAGGTCCGCTCGCCGGAAAGCAACGCGGCGATCCTTGCGCATATGGTCGCGGAGTCGCTCGAGAAACGCTTGCCCTTCCGCCGCGTCATGAAGCAGATCATTGAGAAAGCGATGGCGAATCGCGATGTGCAGGGAGTGAAGATCTATTGCGGCGGACGCCTCGGCGGTGCCGACATGGCCCGTACCGAAGAATTGAAGCGCGGACGCATTCCGCTCCAGACCTTGCGCGCCGATATCGATTTTGCGCGCGACAAAGCGCACATGACCTACGGCGATCTCGGCATCAAGGTATGGGTATACCGCGGTGAAGTGTTTGCCAAAAAGCAGGGCGCTAAATAGCCATCATAACCATGTTATTCCCTAAGAAAGTAAAATTCAGAAAATGGCAGACCGGGCGCTCCAACCCCAAGCATAAGCGCGTGGATGTTCGCGGTGCGAATGTTTCCTTCGGCTCCTTCGGCCTGAAGGCTCAAACGGGTGGACGCCTGCGCAGCCAGCAGATCGAAGCGGCGAGAAAAGCGATGGCGCGGCTCGCGGGCAAGACCGGAAAGGTATGGGTCCGGGTATTTCCGGATCGCCCGTATACGGCCAAGGCCGCTGAAGTGGGCATGGGCTCGGGCAAAGGCGATCCCCAAGGATACTGCATCGAGATACGCCCCGGGCGGGTTATTTTTGAAGTCGATGGACTTGCCGATGTGGAGGCCAAGGAGGCGCTGCGCAAGGCGGGCACGAAGCTGCCGGTCAAGACAAAGATCGTAAGCCGCGATATCAGCTAAGGGTTGTAGTTGTTGCATTGAACACAGCATCATGAATGCTTCTGAATTGAGACAAAAGAATGAGCGGGAACTGGCACAGCTTCTGGAGAGCAAGCGGCACGAGCTTTGGACATTCCGTTTCGGCGCTTCCGGCAGCAAAGTGCGCAACGTCAAACAGGGAAGGACGATCCGCCGCGAGATCGCACGCATCCTTACGATTCTCGGCACCATGAAGAAACAATAAAAAAAGAGCGCATGCAAACGGAAAACACAAAAATGAATAAGCACGACAAGGAGCATATCCTTACCGGAGAGGTCGTATCCACGAAAATGAAAGACACGATCGTGGTGCGCATCAGCCGATACAAGAAAGTCCCGAAGTACGGCAAATACGTCACGCGCTCGGAGCGTTTTAAAGTGCACGATCCGGGGAATACGGCGACTCTCGGCGATATGGTCTATATCAAGGAAACTCGGCCGATATCGAAGGACAAGCATTTCATACTGGTCGGGAAAAAAGCTGCAGCGAAAACCGCAGAAGAAGCCACTGTTGTCGACCAGGAAGTATAAGCTACTGATTAATTTCGTATCATGATACAGCCACGTTCAATCGTAAAAATCGCAGACAATTCGGGCGCCCGCATTGGCCGCATTTTCAAAGTGCTCGGCGGAAGCCGGAAGCGCTATGCGCAGATTGGCGATCGCGTGGTGCTCTCGGTGCAGAAAGCCGAACCGCGAAAGCAGATAAAGAAAAAGGACGTCCTACAGGCGGTCGTGGTCAGGCAGCGCAACGCCTATCGCCGCAAAGACGGCTCGTACATCCGGTTCGATGAGAACGCGGTGGTCATCTTGGAGAAAGATAAGCTCGAGCCGATCGCCGGCCGCATCTTCGGTCCTATTCCGCGGGAAATATCCGAGCAGGGTTATCAGACGATCGCTTCCCGAGCGGCCGAGGTGATTTAGTAAATTAAGGAGCTTCCGGCGACTATAATTTACTTAACCGAGCACCATTTTACGAAATTTACATTTAACTGATTTATTGCTAGATTGCACCAACTGAACTAAATAAAAACAGCACAGTGGTCCGTGAAAATGGTGCTCGGTCATTATTTTCAAAAACTCGCTGAGCTCGTTAAGAAAATATATGAGAATCAAAAAAGGAGACAACGTAATAGTGATATCTGGGTCTGATAAAGGGAAGACCGGAAAGGTTTTGAAGGCTTTTCCTGTGGAAGGGACCGTCGTGGTGGAGGGTGTAAATATGCACAAGAAACACAGCCGGGCGGGCCGCACGGATCAGAAGGGGCAAGTAGTGGATAAAACCATGCCGATACACGCATCGAATGTCGCTGTCCTCGATCCGTCGAGCGGCAAGGCGACTCGCGTTGGCAAGAAGCTCATCGGAGAGAAGTATATCCGGATCGCACGAAAAAGCGGAGCAACACTTTCGTAAACTTTCTTACCATGCAGACGATCAAAGAAAAATCTAATATCTCTTTTAAAAATCTCGAGAAGACGTTGAGTCTTAGAAACGTCATGCAAACTCCGCGCCTCATCAAGGCGGTGGTGAGCGTCGGCACTGGTTCTTTCAAGGATAAGAAAAAGAATGAAGTCGTGCAGGATCGCCTTACCAAGATCACCGGACAAAAGCCAGCTCCGCGCGGCGCGAAGAAGTCCATTGCGTCATTCAAGAGCCGCCAAGGCGACGTCATCGGCTTCCAGGTGACCCTGCGGGGCAAGCGTATGCAGGATTTCCTCGATCGGCTGCTCAATATCGCGCTTCCGCGTACCAAAGATTTCAAAGGCCTTTCTACCGATTCTATCGACGAGATGGGCAATCTGACGATCGGCATCAAAGAACACACGATCTTTCCGGAAACCGTTGATGAAGAACTCAAAGATGTCTTTGGTCTCTCCGTCACCGTAGTAACGACCGCATCGGATAAAGAATCTGCGCGGGCGCTGTTCTCGCACCTCGGTTTTCCCTTCAAAAAAGGTGCGTAGTCAGGTGTATAAGCCTCTTTGCGCCCAAAAGGCGCTATGCTACCATAGAAATCTATGGCAGTTACTCCACAACTCACTCAATATATAAACCAGGCTCGGAAGGCGGGCATGACGGACGAGCAGATAAAGGCAGAGCTCTTAAGGGCTGGCTGGAGTGCAACAGATGTTGAGGCGGTTCTTCCGCCGAGCGATCCCGTTCCGCCGATTCCGGCGCTCCAAACCATGTTCCAGCAGGCCGCACAGGCTGCTACGGCGATGCCTCAACCGCAGATGCCGGTCAAACGCCGCAGTCATGCGGGCTTTTGGATAACAGTCATCATCCTCCTCCTCGCCGGCGGAGCGGCTTACTATTTCCTCCCGCAACTCACCACACTCTATGATAAATACTTTGGGGCATCAGAGAGTACGAACCTCTTGCCCTATACTCCTCCGGTAACCGATGTGAATTCCGAAAACCCTGCTATTCCGAATCCAACCGAAGCGACTTCAACCGAGGGCTGGAAGACATATACAAACGACAAGTATGGGTTTGAGTTTCAGTATCCGGCAGATATGAACATAATTCCTGTGGAGGAGGGCCAAGTTAACTTGGCAAATCAAAAACAGCCACCACCAGTGGCAACGGAACCACCAAGTCCACTGATGCTGTTCTTTGAGGAGAGTTCAAGTAATTCTTTGGAATGGGCAAGTAAAAGATTGCAAAAGTTTGGTGGCGTACGTGAAGTTACATACCTCGAAAAGAATCTTCCACTGTTCAAAGGGGTGAATGGTGTTTTAACTTTTGAATTGGTTGATGAAATAACAGAGAAGCCTGGATACGCGTTTAGTAAAAACGGAGTCAACTATGCCTTTTTGAGCGGGATAAGTGGAAATACCAAGTTGGTTAAAATCCTCTCAACCTTCAAATTTGTTTCCTCGACGACATCGGTTACTGACTCTCAAGCTATACAGGAGTTGGTTACCACACAACTCTCTGAACTAAGAGCGGTCACTTCTTTTCAGCAAGCCGAGGCCATTGCTTTAAAGTATGGCACGAGCGCTTATATTCAAAAGATTAAGTCCCAACAGCAGCAAATAGACTCTCTTCCGGATTCTTTTAAAGAAAGCATGGTGAAGACGTTTGTAAGCAGCTTACCTAATAGTTCTTTCCAATTCACTTCGGTAAATATTTCAGGGGACGGAGCAACCGCAATAATTTCTGATGGTAAGACCACCGGTACCATCACTCTCAAAAAAGAGAGTGGACTATGGAAAATAGACAATGAGGCCTACAAAGAAACGGCCAATTAATACTTAATGCATGTTCTCGAAGAGTCAGACACTTAGCTGGTTATAAAACAGCCGAGGTTTATTGGGGAGTAATAGCTGGTTTTGTTTTTTTGCTACAATCTTCAATATGTCGTCTAATCCTCATTTTCTTTTATTGACACCCCCTCTTCTCCTCTGCTAGTATGGCTCTGCGCTAACGCGCTATAGGTAATTGGCACTGTTGGAGTCTCCGCCCCGGTATATACAGATAATGGATGAGGCGAGAGATACCCACCGAACCAATTATTTTTATTGTTTTCAAAAAATGGCGAAAACATCCACATACGTACGGTCGCTCAAGAAACCCAAGTACAAAAGCCGCGTGGTCCGGCGCTGTTTCCGTTGCGGTAGGAAGCGTGGATTTATGCGTGACTTCGGACTCTGCCGCATCTGCTTCCGTGAGTTTGCCAATGAGGGCATGATACCCGGTATTCGAAAATCGTCATGGTAGTCGATAATTTATCAAACTTCATAGTCAAATTACAGAACGCGGGACGCGCTGGCCACCCTTCCGTCTCTTTTCCTTACTCAAAACTCTTGGCCGCAGTCGCCGAGGTGCTCCAGAAAGAGGGGTATCTCATCGCCGTAGAGCGCAAGGGCAAGAAAATGCATAAATTCCTCGAAGTCACGCTCGCATTTAACGAGCACAAGCAACCAAAACTGAACGGTGTCGCGCGCATCTCGAAGCCCTCGCGCCGCGTGTATGTGAAGTCCACCCACCTCTACCCGGTCTTAAACGGCCTCGGACGCTCTATCCTTTCAACTCCGAAAGGGATTATGACCAACATTACCGCCCGAAAACAAAAGATCGGAGGGGAGTTATTGTTCAAAATCTGGTAAAACATGTCTAGACTCGCTAAAAAACCGATCGCTATCCCCGAAAAGACACAGGTAAGTGTCGCTAATGGGCGTGTAACCGTAAAAGGTCCGCTCGGCGAGATCACCCGCCAGTTCCGCCCGGTCATCGCGGTTGAAGTGGGAAGCGGAAGTGCAACACTGACCCCGAAAAGCGCTTCGAATGAAACCCGCGCTCTCTGGGGGACCTACGCGTCCCATCTCAAGAGCATGATAGCTGGCGTCAACAAGCCATTCGAGAAGAAACTGGTCATTGAAGGCATCGGCTACAAGGCGGATGCGAAGGGGAATGAAATCACCCTCTCCCTTGGTTTCTCTCACCCAGTCAAAGTTCCCATTCCGACCGGCATTACGGTCAAGACCGAAAAAGGGGTGATAACCATCTCGGGTATTGATAAAGAGCAGGTCGGACGCTTCGCCGCGGAACTGCGCGCGATGAAAAAGCCCGAGCCGTACAAAGGCAAGGGCATCAGGTATGAAGGTGAGCAGATCAAGCGGAAGCAGGGTAAGAAGGCTGTCGCAAGCGGATAATCATGAAACACGACAAAAACAAAAAACATCTGCAGCGAGCGCGCAGACATGCGCGTGTCCGCGCGAGAGTTTCTGGAACTTCCAAACGTCCGCGTCTCTCGGTATTCAAGTCCAATAAGTACATCTATGTTCAGCTGATCGACGACACGACTGGAAAAACCATCGCCGCCGCTTCCACTAAAGGAGAGAAAAAAGGCTCGATGATAGAGAAGGCAAAAGCGCTTGGAAAAACCATCGCCTCGCTTGCTAGCACGCACAAGCTCTCCCAGGTCGCTTTTGATCGTGGCGGCTATATCTATACCGGGCGGGTCAAGGCAGTTGCGGATGGTGCACGGGAGGGGGGATTGAAATTTTAATATAAACCATGAATCCAGAAGAAGTGAAAAAGGAAGAGGTGATCGAAACAGGGGCTCCAGCCGTTGCACAAGCTCCTGCCTCCAACTCCAACGCGCCCGCGAAGAAAGAGCGTTTTTTCTCTGCGGCGCCCGATCGCCAGTCTTTGCGGAAAAAGAACGTCCGTCGCAGCTCTCGTGAGCCGCGGGCGCGTTCCGAATTCGACCAGAAAATCATCACTATACGCCGCGTTGCGCGTGTCTCGAAAGGCGGCCGTCGTTTCAGTTTCAGCGTAGCGATGATACTCGGCAATCGCCACGGATCGGTCGGTGTCGGTACCGGAAAAGGCTCTGATACGGCTATCGCCATCGACAAAGCGATGCGCAACGCCAAAAAGAACATGCGGCAGCTCATGCTCACTCCGTCGAGCTCCATCGCGCACCGCGTCGAAGCGAAATTCTCCAGCGCGCGCATCATGCTCCAGCCCGCGCCGGGCCGCGGTGTGGTCGCGGGAAGCGCGGTCCGCTCTGTCCTAGAGCTCGCCGGCATCAAAGACATCACGGCAAAGATATTCTCTCCAAGCAAAAACACGCTCAACACCGCCCGCGCTACCCTGCAGGCGCTCTTGCAGTTGCGGACACGGATACCACGGACTACAAAGGCAGGTGTTAACGAAAGCGCGCCCGTGGCTGCGGCAGAGGTAGCAGCGCCGGCGAGCGAATAGATTTTCAATCTTCTACAACCATGCAATTACATAACGTACAACGAAATACCAAACGCAAATACTCACAGTCCGTGGGTAGGGGCGGCAAGCGCGGCAAGACTTCCGGTCGCGGCACGAAAGGGCAGAAAGCCCGCGCTGGTCACAAGATCCGTCCGGAGGCACGGGATGTCATCATGCGCCTGCCGAAACTGCGCGGGTATCGTTTCAAGTCGCGTTTTGAGGCGAGTGTTCCTGTCAGTTTAGAAATCATCGAACAAAAGTTCTCTGCGGGGGATACGGTTACACCCCAGAGCCTCTTAGAAAAAGGCATCCTCTCGAGAGAGAGTGGCAGCATCCCGACAGTCAAGATTCTCTCTGACGGAGCATTGACGAAAAAGATCACGGTGCAAGGCTGTGCGATCTCTGCCGCGGCGCGAGCGAAGATCGAGAAAGCCGGCGGCGCGGTAGTAGCATCTAAGCAATAGCGCCTTCGACCCCGATGCCATCCTTCGTCCAAAAACTCACCCAGATATTCAAGGATCCCATCCTGCGCAAACGCGTGTTCTTTACGGTCGGTGCGCTCATTATCTTCAGGCTGCTGGCGACCATTCCTATCCCGGGCATCGATCCGGTGCAATTGCGCAATGTCTTTTCCAATAACCAATTCCTCGGACTGCTCGACATCTTCTCCGGCGGAGGGCTCTCCAACCTCTCCATCATGATGCTCGGCGTCGGTCCTTTTATCACCGCGACCATCATCATGCAGCTTTTGACCATGGTTTTCCCGAAGCTCAAAGCGCTCTATCAGGAAGAAGGAGAAGCGGGACGCGTGAAATTCGCCCAGTATTCGAGATTGATCACAGTGCCACTCTCGTTCATTCAGGGCTACGGCTTTCTCATCCTACTTGAGCGCCAGCAGGTGGTAACACACCTCAATGCGTTCGGGCTTTTTATCAATGTCGTTATGATCATGGGAGGGGCGCTCTTGTTGATGTGGATCGGCGAGCTTATCACCGAGTTTGGTATCGGCAACGGCGTCTCGCTGCTCATCTTCGCGGGTATAGTCTCGCGCATCCCGACGGCGACCAGCCAGCTTATCTTTAACTTCGATAGCGCGCAGATACCGCTTTATATTGGCTTTCTCATCGCAGCCCTCCTCATCGTCTTTGGTGTTGTGGTGATCACCGAGGCGGAGCGTCCGATACCGGTCACCTATGCGCGGCGCGTGCGCGGCATGAAAGTCTACGGTGGCGTCTCGACATATTTGCCGCTTCGCCTCAATCAAGCCGGTGTCATCCCGATCATCTTCGCGCTTTCCATTCTTTTGTTCCCGCAAATGATCGCAAATTTCCTTTCTGGCGTGAACAACCCCATCGTGCAGAGCATCTCATCCGCGCTTCTCTCCTTCCTTTCCAACGTCTGGCTCTACTCCATCGTGTATTTCGTGCTCGTCGTGGTATTTACCTACTTCTATACGGCGGTCACCTTCGATCCCCATCAGCTCTCGACTAACTTGCAGAAAAACGGAGCGTTCATCCCCGGTGTCCGGCCCGGACAGTCTACGGCAGAATATATCTCGCGCATCTTGACGCGTATCACGCTCGTCGGCGCGCTCTTCCTTGGTATCGTCGCTATCTTGCCGCTTCTGATGCGCAATATCACCGGCAATACCCAGCTTGCGATCGGCGGAACGGCGCTTCTCATCGTCGTCTCGGTAGTGCTCGATCTCATGAAAAAGATCGACGCGCAGATCTCAATGCGGGAATACTAAGCTTTTTACTGAAAAACATCGGAGATACAGTAGGTCCCGCCGTAGGCCGTATGGGGATTACCATTCATGAGGTCCGTAAAACCTCCGCCACTGTTTGCCTCCGCCCACGCGAAATTTCGTATCCCGGTCGGATCGGTGAAGAAGAGCATGTAGCGGAATTGTTTCCTACCGCAATAATAGGTTTCGGAATTACCGTTATTCGGCGTAGTCATGTATCCCATTAAGAATCCTGAAGAGAAGTCGGAGGAGGTGAAGTGCGGCAGTGCGGAGAGGTACCCACCGCTTTGCGTGAGTTCGGAGAGGGTGCTGCTGCAGGGAAAGAATTGCGGAGGATTTGATTGATCCATTAGACACACCTCGGGGTTTCCCGTGGACACATCGTGCGGATAATTGCCGTTGTGATCTTGTGCATATTGGTCCAGGGCGATCTGAATCGAGCGGACGCTTTCAAGAACTTGCGCCCCCTTCGCGTTTTTCCGTGCATTGTTCAACGATGCGAGGACCATACTCGCAAGCAGATTAATGATCGCGATGACGACTAACAATTCGATGAGTGTGAATGCGCGCTGTGTGCGGGGCACGAGGATCGTTATGCTAATTTGTATCTATAATCTCTATACCAGGGTGATGTTCTGCTGCGTGACGTATATAGATAGATTTTAACATATCTTTCCACTATTTTATCCGCTCGCGTTCATGCCGTTGCGATGAGGACATTGTGAAGCGCCTCTTTTTGCTCTATACTGTAGGTACGACATGGGGATACAGTCTTACGTTTTTATATTCATCGGACGCTCAGGCTGCGGCAAAGGCACGCAGGCTGATTTGTTAATGAAATACCTCAAGAAAGTAGATCCTGACCGGGAGATTGTTAATCTCGAGACTGGAAAGCTCTATCGGGAATTTATCCAAGGCTTGACCCCTACCCAGCAGCTCTCAAAAAAGATAAATATGGCGGGCGGCTTACAACCCGAATTTTTAACGATATCGCGCTGGGCGGATTTTTTCATCCACAACTTAAAGACCGATGTGCATCTGGTTATGGACGGTACGCCGCGCAAGTACAGCGAAGCGTTCACGCTCGATTCGGCACGAACCTTTTACAACTGGACCAAACCGCACGTCCTTTATCAGAACATCACCCGTGAAGAAGCGATGAGACGTCTTCTTTCTCGCGGCCGCAGCGATGACACGAAGGAAGCTATCGAGAAGCGGCTTGATTGGTTCGACACTGATGTCGCAAGGGCACTGACGTACTATGAAGATAACGGCGATTATTTCTTTCACGACATCGACGGGCATCGTCCTATCGAGCAGATCCACGACATCATCCTCCAGCGGGTCGGACTGAAACCGTAACCTCCATGATCACGATCAAAAACACCGAAGCGATCGCCATCCTGCGCGAGGGTGGCAAGCGTCTCGCCCAAGTCCTTAAAGCGGTGGAAGCAGCAGTGCGACCCGGCGTGAGCGCTCATGAATTGGATGCACTTGCGCGAAAATTGGTGCTCGACGGGGGTGATACGCCATCATTTCTAAACTATAAACCCAAGGGAGCACCACGACCCTACCCGGCAAGCCTCTGTGTCTCGGTTAATGATGAGGTGGTGCACGGGGTGCCTAACGAATCAAAAAAGGTTCTCAAGGAAGGCGATATCGTTTCGCTCGATATGGGTCTTATCCATAACAAAATGTTCGTCGACAGCGCTATTACGATCGGCGTGGGGAAGATAGATCCTGCAGCGGAAAAGCTCATTGCAGTCACTCAACAGGCGCTCGTTGCTGGTATCGCGGCGGCGCGCTCCGGCAGTCATGTCGGCGATGTCGGGTATGCTATCGAACACTTCATCAAGCCGTATCACTATGGCATCGTCCGAGAGCTTGCGGGTCACGGTGTCGGTTTTGCGGTGCATGAAGATCCGTATATTCCGAATTTCGGCAAACGGGGGAAGGGAGCGGTGCTCAAGAGCGGAATGGTCATCGCGATCGAGCCGATGGTCAACGAGGGGAAAGCGGATGTCCGACTTGATGAGGATGGGTTTACGTTCCGGACCGTCGACGGCAAACGCAGCGCGCATTTCGAACATACCCTCCTTATCACTGACGGGCCGGCCGAGGTTTTGACCGCCGTTCCTTAGTTGCGCGGCGAGATGGATTTGGTACTATGAGCTTCTTATTATGAAAACGGCGCATCCGAAATTCGAGCGAACATTCGTTATCGTCAAACCTGACGGCGTCCAACGCTCGCTCATCGGCGAGATCGTCCGACGTTTTGAGAATGTCGGGCTCAAACTCTCCGGCATAAAAATGCTCGTTCCGTCGGCAAAGCACGTGGAAACGCACTACACGCTTGACCCTCATTGGCGGCGCGTAACCGGAGAGAAGACGATCAAGGGATACAAAGCGAAAGGGCTGACCCCTCCATCGGAAGATCCGCTTGAGATAACCGCGAAGATCCTTGCAGGTCTGGTGAAATATCTCACCTCGGGCCCCGTCGTCGCGATGGTTTGGGAGGGCGCGCATGCGGTGGGTATTGTGCGCAAGTTGGTCGGGGGGACGGAGCCCTTAACCTCTGACGTCGGGACCATCCGCGGAGATTACGTTCTTGATTCCTATCAGATGTCAGACACCGACAACCGCGCGGTGCGCAATCTTGTACACGCTTCGGGCTCGGTCAAGGAGGCCGAAATGGAGATAGAGCACTGGTTTTCAGAGAAGGAGCTCATCGACTATCGGCTGGTGCAGGAGCAGATCATCTATGATGTGAATCTTGACGGCATTCTGGAATAGATGTCGAGCCGAGTTTTGTTGAAAACATGTTCCTAAACTGTGTTTGAATTCTTCGGATGAGGCCGTTTTTACGTTCCTTTTTCTCCGAAGCTATTTTGGCCTTCCCTAAATTTTCATGAACTGTGTTTTACACTGTACATGGTTATCTGTATGTGACCAGGCGTTTTAACGCTCACAGAGCTTTTTATCGGATGCTGCGATGAGTGAATCCCATTCTGACCGGCATTCGAATGCAAGCCCACTTAATATATTTAGCTGGCTCCACATGCAGAAGCCGTTGCCGGAACTACCTCTTGCGCAGAAGCGCAAGAGGTAGTTCTTTTACGCTGTCGCGCTTCGTGTTCTCTAGTGCACGGCGTGTATTGTCACGCGCATTCGAAGCGTTATACTGTATGCAGGGTTATTTGAAGTATTAACTCTATACAATTTTTAAGGGAACCCGAAATGTCCGCGTCGTGGTTGAGCCCAGAACTTATTTTGCGAACGTCGCCGAATGAGTTCTGGGTTCCGATCGACATTATGCGGCTGTGGTACCCACCTAAGCAAAGCTTAGGGCCAATACTCTCAAGTGACCCTGAAATAAGACTCTGACGCGCAGTGCGTTGGAGTTTTACTTTTTACATTGTTATACTCATGCAGTATGCACCGGATCCCGCTCTTCATTTCTTTCGTGGCGACTATTTCGGTAGCGATCCTGTTTGGCTTGGCAGAGCGGTATGATCTTCTCTGGCGCATCTGGTGGTATGATATCCCGCTGCATTTTCTAGGAGGGGTCGCGCTCGGCGGTTTAGCCATCTGGTCTATCCACGCCTATGCCAAGCGAGAGAACAGGGTTTTTACGGGAGGGCAACTCTTTTTGTGGACGCTTCTCTTGGTGCTCATTGCCGGGCTTCTTTGGGAATTACAGGAATATCTCTCCGGCAATACGTTTAATACCATCGGGAATTATCCTCTCGATACCTTCAAAGATTTGATTATGGATCTTTTAGGCGGAGCTCTCGCCTATTGGCTGGGTAATCGGCGCTCTCCGATAGTGTCGGCTTCTAACCTCGATGCAAAGCTCTGAATCTTCGATCACTTTTTATGGCGGGGTCGGAGACGCAACCGGCTCGAATTTTCTTTTTGCGATAGGCAGTGATACCGGAGTGCCAGAGCGGGTGCTTGTTGACTGCGGGCTCATGCAAGGAGCGCCCGATGCGTCAGAGAAAAATGCACGGCCATTCGCTTATGAACCCTCCTCCATCGATGTCCTTTTGATCACACATTCCCATGCCGACCATATCGGCCGGGTCCCTAAGCTCGTCAAAGAAGGATTCAGGGGCCCGATCTATTCGACGCCGGAGACCAAGATGATCGCGGAGCTTATGTTCGACGATATGCTCAATATCATGGCACACGATGAGGAGAAGAAAGGCATAGCGCCGATGTATGATGCGAAAAACGTCGCTGATGCGCTCTTGCAGTGGAAAGAGCTGCCCTATCACACCCCGCTTGCTCTTAAAAACGGCGTGACCATAACCCCTAAAGATGCGGGGCATATCCTCGGCTCATGCTTTTATGAATTTGCGCGCAATGGCCGGACGGTCGTCTTTTCCGGCGATCTTGGCAACACCCCGTCTATTCTCGTGCGTGATACGGAGCCACTGCTACGGGTTAATTACCTGTTGGTTGAAAGCGTCTATGGCGATCGCAATCACGAGAATCGCGACGAGCGACGGGAGAAACTGCGCGCTGCGGTTCTCGCTGCTATAGAAAGAAAGAGCGCACTCATTATCCCCGCGTTCTCCATAGAGCGCAGCCAAGTCATCCTCTATGAGCTCAACAATTTGGTGGAGGAGGGGAAAGTGCCCTCCGTGCCGGTTTTTCTGGATTCGCCGCTTGCCATAAAAGTCACCGAGGTCTACCGAAAGATGAAAAAGGATTTCAAGCCCGGAGTGCAAGAGGAGATCGCCGGCGGCGATGACATCTTCAAGTTTCCGCGACTGCAGTTGACGGCGACCCACCAGGAGTCAGAGCGCATTGATCTGGTGCAGAGTCCGAAGATCATCATCGCCGGCGGCGGCATGTCAGAAGGGGGAAGGGTGGTCAGTCATGAAGAGCGGTATTTGCCCGATCCCCGCAACCTAGTGCTGTTAGTAGGCTATCAGGCGGTTGGTACGATGGGGCGCGCGCTCCAGGACGGAGCACATACGGTCACTATTCGTGGCAAGCAGATCCCCGTTCGCGCCGAAATCCGTCTCATCAGCGGCTATTCGTCCCATAAAGATTCGGACCACCTCGTAGAGTGGGTCGCCAGCTCGGCAGAAACCCTGAAAGAAGTATTTGTCGTCATGGGCGAGCCGAAGTCTTCGATGTTTCTGGCCCAACGCCTGCGCGACGAGCTTGGGGTCAATGCAGTATTTCCGGAAGTGGGAAGTACACATCAGATCGAATTTTAGGCCTCTACTAAACCTTATACGCAAAAGGTCAAGAAAGCTTGACCATATCTCATATTAGTGCTACTTTACTTACCGTAAACGCTGTCCTTTGAAAGTAAAGGTACGGTATACAGAAACAACGCAGAAAAACCGATAAGTCCCAAAAGGGATGAGTCACAACCGAAAGGAAACATGAAATCAGTCACGATCGATCAGTCTCATGAAGTGATGTCCAAGCTCGCCACGAATGTGGATTGGGTACAATTGGACGGCGACGTTCTCCAGCAAGCAGTGCGCGACCCCAAGAAGCTCGGCATCGAATTCACGAAGTTTTTGAAGAATGGAGGCCGGGCTCTCATGATGCATACAGGCAAGCTCCCATTCATCGGAGATTTCGACCCCGTTTTTATTGGAGAAGGCTGGAAAATCATCACCAAAGACTGCGACTCGCGGGAAAACGATCTTCCCGAACTCGATTTGAGCCAGGTTCGTTTCGAGTTTTGCTTGGAGGGGGAAGAAACCTATACGAGCGGAGAAGAACGACTCAAACGGCTCAAAGCGATGAAGCACACGACTCGTCTCGGAGGCCGCTCATTCAAAACCTGCTGGGAGAATCGCGCGCTTCTGCCGGAGAGTTGGAAGAAAGATGAACAAGGGAACACTCGATATGTCTTCTTTGATGGCCTCATTCTTGAGGACCCGCACGGCCGCCGGTGCTCGCTCTTTCTCTGCTGGGGCGGTGGTAGGTGGAACGGGGACTACTACTGGCTCGACGACGGTCGCGACGGGGGCTACCCCTCCGCCGTTCTCGCAAGGTAGTTCTTGTTCATAACAAAAATCCCCGAACCTGTGTTCGGGGATTTCTTTTTAAACTGCTTTTGCGATGAGTCGCTTGAACGATGAGGGATTCTTTTCAGCGAGCGTTGCGAGGATTTTGCGATCAACCGCGATATTTTTCTTCTTTAGTGCGCCGATGAATTTTGAGTAGGAGAGGAAGCCGTTCTCTTTGAGTGCAGCATTGATGCGAACATTCCAGAGGCGGCGGAAGGCGCCTTTCTTGTCGCGGCGGTGCGCGAACGCGTGCGAGCCCGCGTGGACGATGGCTTCATACGCCAACCGCTCCTTTTTAGAGGGGCCATGTCGATAGCCTTTTACGCGCTTGAGCGTATTGCGGCGGGTCTTGAGTGCATTAACTGCTTTTTTTACTCGGGTCATGGTATTTGGATTTAGCGGACGAGGTAGCGGCTCGCAGTCTTATTAGTGAAGGTAAAATCTTGCGTCCGCTTTTTCGCGAGCTGACGACGCCGGCGCTCCTTCGCATTGAAATGGTCATGCCCTTTCGCCCGGACTTTCACTTTGCCGGTTTTCGTCACGCGTATTCGTTTCATTACCGTTTTGTTCGTTTTCATATCAATTCTTCTCGATCACGAGCGTTAGTCCCTTCGGGCTCTTTTTGGGCGTTTCGGCGACCTTGTACGAAACTGGAATGAGCTTGAGAATGCGCTCAAGCCGCTCCGTCAAGAACTTCTGATCCATATACTTGGCGCGACCGCGCAGGAAGAGGTCGATCTTTATGCGGTGGCCTTCGGAGAGCCATTCGCCGGCCTTTTTGGCCTTGAGCTCCAGATCATGGTCTCCCGTACCGATCGTTATCTGGATTGCCTTGGTTTCTACGTTGTGGGTCTTGGCTTTTGCCTCCTTGCGCTTCTTATTTTCAGCGTATTGGAATTTACCATAATCCATTATTTTTGCAACCGGCGGGTTGGCATTGGGCGAGATCTCGATCAGGTCGAGTCCTTCGGCTGCCGCGCGCTCAAGCGCCTGGGCAAGGCTGATGATACCGATGTTTTCACCATTCTCACCGAGGACCCGAAGCGGGTCTGCAGTGATGGCTCTGTTGATTCTGGTTTTCTGATACACTCGAAGTTTTTTTAGTGCCGAAATTGTATCAAATTTTGCAGGGAATACAATCTCCCGGCTTTCGGAGAGTATATGCGCGTATCAAGATGACAGAGCCGCCCAAACTATGTTTGGGCGGCTCGTCTGTAGTGCATTTGAGGCTCTCCGTTAAATGCCGAGATGTAGATCAACGCTGTTTTCAGAATGGACCGTCGTTCCTTCTCCTGATTTCTTTACATTCACCGAAGAACTTGCGGTTGCTCCAGGGGATTTGCCTCGATCGTCTGTATCAGACGTTGTTCCGAGCTTGATATCGAGATTGAGGGAATGCTCTGTCTGTGCCGAGACCTGGGCTTCCTGTGCCAGCCGGATCGCTTGCTGGAAATCAGCGAATGCGACGCCGTAATTTTTTGCATTAAGCGATGTCTTGCCGCTCACGATCGCGTTTTCTGCAAGCGCGAGCTTCGCTTGCGCATCGCTCTGCGCTTGCGCGCTCAGCGAGATATGTTCGATGAATTTCTTCACTTCAGCGATTTTGTTCTCCGCGGCATTGAGCTTGCCTTCGGCCCCCGACTGGACCGATGCTCCCGTTTCTGCCGAGAGTTTCAGTTCGGCATCCGCGCGTGCCTGTGCTATTGCCTGCAGAGAATCTCTCACGCGGTTGAGTACGGTCAGCGCGTTCGAGCGTTCATCCGCGGTACCGCGTGCGGCAAGCTCTGCGAGTATTCTTTCATGCGCCGAGAGCGCCGCCTCGAAGTCGGAGCTTGTTTCAGCCGCCGCATCCGCTTTCTCGTGCGCGGTCATATCCGCGACATCTTTGGAGAACGCGGAAACTTCCTCGTCCAATTTCGAGTCTACCGTTGCTTGGGTATCTGCGTTCAACTTGCCTGACACGGAAAGCATTTCTGCTTCAGCGAGCCGGCGCTGCGCGCGCCACGCTTCCACTCGGGCATTCGCTTCATCCGAGAACGCGAACGAGCCGCGTACCCCTTCGTTGACGAAGACTTTTACCGGGTAGAGCACTTCACCGGGCATTGAATGTTCCGCGGCGATTGACGTGCCGCCTCCCAAGAGCAGTGCCAAGATAATGATGGTCGTGATCATGGATTTTATGGTGATTATGTTCTGTCTTTTAAAGAAGGCACATATCCATGTGCCTATCATGAAGACGAAGAAGAAGCCCTTCCATTACATTTCGAGGATCGCAGGTCCTAGCCCTCCCTTGGTAGAGTTGCTTTCGGGCTTTCCTTCACGTAAGAATGTAAGTGCGCGCAGATCATTAGTAGCCTTCATGAACCATTCAGATTCGCCTGTATACACTTACCTCTAAATCGCTATGTCGCCTCCTCAAGGGATACGCACGTCAATAGCATCGGTATTTGCTGGGCAGGAGATCGGGCCATTTTTCCTCGTACTTATTTCTTGTTTTCTGACTGCAAAGTTCAGTCAATACCTGTTCTATCATTTCTATACAAATCCCGCAGTTATCTGGCCTACCGCCGGCATCGCCCTATCGGCGGTAGCGCTCAAGGGCTATCGCATGTGGCTTCCCATTAGCCTCGCGTCATTTCTTTCAGTGCTCACGAGCCCGATAAACCCACCGATGCTCTTGATAGCCGCCGGGACTTTGGGCAATACGCTCCAGCCTTTGGTGGGAGGTTATCTGCTGCGGCGAGTAGGATTCGACAATTCGCTCCGGCGGGTGCGCGATATCTTCTCGCTTCTCGCGGTCTCTCTCTTTGCCACGATCCTGCTTCCCAGCATCAACGTTTCTGCCCAGTGGTTGAGCGGCATGGTTCTCGATCCTACTTCATCGTGGTGGATCATCTGGTCTCGTACGTGGGCTGGTGGCACCCTAAGCATTCTGATACTGACTCCGCTCATCTGCACCTGGTTTCGAAATCCGAGTCTTTCTGTCGAGCGGAAAGATCTTCTGGCGATCCTGGGATCTTTCGGCCTGCTTATCGCCACGCTCTTCGGCTTATTCTGGATGCCGCTCCTGCAACCGTTGGTTTTCGTGCTTTTGTATGTGAATTTCGCTGCTCTCTTTTGGATAGCGCTTCGGCTTGATATCCGTTCGATGACCTTGGCGCTGTTTCTCATGACCATGTTATCTATGGGGGGTGTTGTTGCGGTGCAAACAGGCCCGGTTCCTCTTAATCAGCGGCTTTTATCGATCGAACTCTTCATGGTGCTGATCGCCCCGATCTTTCTGATGTTTTCAGCGCTCATCGAAGAGCGGCGGACGTTTGAAGGCATGCTTGAAGACAAACTCACCGAGCTTCGGCAAGCCATGCGACGGTTGAACATCGAAGACAAGTCGAAGAACGAATTCATCGCGATCCTCGCGCATGAGCTCCGTAATCCGCTCGCGCCCATTTTAAGCGCACTGGAGATCCTTAAACTCAAAAGCAATGACCCCGAGGTAGTGGGCCTTGTCGATACTGCCCAACAGCAGGCACGCAGCATGCGCCGTATGCTCGAAGACCTCCTCGATATCTCGCGTATGACCCAGAAGAAATTTAAGCTCCAGAAAGAAATGTTTCAGCTTGAGCCTGCCATACGGCAGTGTCTGCAGAACACGGAGCGTTTTTTCAAAGGCCGTGCGCAGACTCTCGGCATCTCGTTGCCTTCTGAAGTGGTGTGGGTACATGCGGATAAAGTCCGGTTCGATCAGATCATCGTCAATCTTCTCTTCAATGCAGGAAAGTACACCAAGGATGGCGGGCGCATTGAGCTTTCCTGCTCGATTTCTCCTGAACATCTCACGCTCTCGGTTCGTGACGACGGCATCGGCATCTCCTCTGATGAGCTCAAGTATATCTTCAAACCGTTCCGTCAAGTGAAACCAACGCCCGGAGTAGGGACCGGTCTGGGCATCGGTCTATCGCTTACCAAGAGATTGGTGGAGATGCATGGAGGCGACATTCGCGCACAGAGCGATGGTTTAGGGAAAGGCAGCACCTTCACGGTGACCTTGCCGATGCAGAACACAGCGCAGTTGCCGATAGCGCTCTCCCCGGAGCCGTCCCCCGAGGTTGCGTCACCATCCGCACCGCTTCGGATCCTTATCGTTGATGATAATGAGGCCGCGGCGCATGCGATGTCGAGGTTGCTTCAATACCAAGGTCATCAGGTGAGCGAAGTTTACAACGGGCAACAAGCGCTTGAAGTCGTTTCGACGCTCGCACCACAAGTCATTCTGCTCGACATCGGCCTGCCTGACATGGATGGCTATGAGGTCGCCCGCCGCTTGAGAAAAAGCGCGGTTGCCTCGCGCCTCGTCGCATTGACCGGTTTTGGGCAAGAAGAAGACAAGATGCGTTCACGCAATGCCGGTTTCGACCATCATTTGGTCAAACCGGTGGGCATCGTCGAATTGCAGAGCGTGTTGCGCTGATTGAATGGGTAAAAAGAAAGCCGGAACTGTAGTGTACGTTCCGGCCAAGGATACTGACCTTTACCTTCCATCCTCCTTAGGAATCGAACCTGTTGTCTTTCCCATGATTCCATATCCGGCGCCGCGATTCAAGGGATAACCTAAACTGGCGCTCCACCTTCGATTCGAGATATTCACCGGGCCTCGTGTCTCGCGCTGGACTGCTTGGTATACTGATAGTGTTACTTATCAGTGATAATGTATACGATTATGATAGACAAAGTTATTAACGAAGCGAAAAATGCGGTCGTCGCCGCGATCAAGGGCACGGGTGAGACGGTGGCCGTTTTGGAGGATACGGTCGGAAATCTTTTGGTTAAAACGGTGCAGAACGTCGGCGGTGGAACGACTG
The DNA here is from genome assembly GCA_964617735.1 of uncultured Candidatus Saccharibacteria bacterium. Classification (GTDB taxonomy): domain Bacteria; phylum Patescibacteriota; class Minisyncoccia; order Phycocordibacterales; family DSPV01; genus 2-02-FULL-46-13. The sequence continues at coordinate 229,663 of CAZTXT010000001.1, forward strand.
AAGTCATGGGGACTGTGGTAGGGGTTGCCAAAGGTGCAGTCGCTGCGCTTGCGGGCACGGCCATTTCGGCCGAGGATGGCGTGGCCGCGGTGGTCAGAAGTTCTATAAAAAGCGTTTCTGATATCGGCGGTGACGCAGCGAGTGCGGCCAAGGGTGCGGTTTCGGGAAGTATCAGTGGAGCCGCCGAGATCGGCGGGAACGTTTCTAAAACCGCGGTCAATGCGGTGTTGAGTGCGATTAAGACCGCCGGTGAAGTCGGCGGCAATGTCGAAGCGATAACGAAGAGCGCTCTTTCCGGCGCCGTTGAGATTGCTGATTCTTTGGGCGGGAAGGTTGGTAAAAGCATCAAAGAAGCTTTGAAAGGCACAGCCTCGATTCCCAAGGAGCTGGTGCATGCCGCGATCAAATAACTGATTTAATCAATCCCAACGAAAACTGCCCTTTAGGGCAGTTTTGCGTTTATGGGTGGAGATGCCTGAACGACGTTAGAACCGTTTTTGTCTCATAAAAAAACCAGTGACCGATTATGGTCGCTGGGAGATTGTGAGCGGTGTCTTAGGTGCGCTTCACTGCTATACGTCACAGCCTTGCTTACGCAGGGCGCGGAGGAGCGCCCTGCCCGGTTTCTTTGGAGCGCCCATCTGCTGAGGCTCGCTGTCCGGGAACAGTTCGATATTGAGGATGGTTATGATGCGCCCCAGCATATCGTTCCATTCGAAGGCTGAGCCTTTGGTGAGCGAGATTTCGTACTGATCGATATGGACCGTTTTGATGCCATCGACCCCGAACAGGCGAGTTACATAAACCGGTGGGTCTTTCTCACCGACTATTGTGTTGCCATTCCACACGTCGATTTTGTCGCTCGGGCTCTCGAAGTTCTCGCACATGTTGTTCACCAGTCGGCTTGTTACATGGATGCTCAGACAGTTGGGGTTCGGATGGAACTCCAGCTTGTATTTCATAGCTTTTTTGGCTTTCATATGTTGTTGTTCACTACAGGATCGGTTTCTTAACCAGTGCAGGTAAGAAATCGATTTCTGCAGTGAACAGATATGGACCCAAATTTCAAGGTTCTGTCACCGGGGAATACTATCACGTATTTTAGTATCATGTCAAGTCGCTTCAAAGGCAGAGTGTCCTAGGCATTTGCAATCCGCTAAGTGCTCTCGACCCCGCCTCGCTGCCGCAATAGCGGCATGCTCCGTCTTTCGACTCCTCTCGAAAGCGAATCAATTCGCTTTCTCATCACCATCGAAAAAACAAACCACCCATGCGGGCGGGTTACGTTTGTCGTTGGAGATGCCTGCACGACGTTAGAACCATTTATATCAAATAAAAAAACCAACTACTGATTTAGGGTAGTTGGTTTGTGATCACTCAGAAGAACTCTCCATTTTTGTATTCTTGGAGTGTCGCTGCCGCTGTCTCCCGTTCTGGACTTTCAGTAATTTGGTCTGCCCAGAGTTCTGCTTCCTTGAGTTTCTCGTGCACGAGAAAATGTAAAAGTCTCGTGATTTTATTCGGGTGGTCGGGCATTTGTAGCTCCAGTGCTTTGCCAGCGTACAACTGGGCAAGCTTCCGATCTTTTCGTTTCCAGATGGCAATACTAGTTGCGTGGTGATACCAGAACCACAGAATCTCATGCCACCAGATTTTATCTGATTCAGAAAGGTCGGATGGGTTGATTCCCTCCAAAAGCATTTTAATCCTGTTGGTGATAAGGCTAGGCTCAGAGTCGTCCCATGCTTTGGTTTTCATTAGCCTCTGGTCCTCCTCGCCATATGCCCGCGAGAGACTTCTGAAATCGTTCACACCAAGTAGGGCAAAGGCCGCACGGACGTTAGGGTGAGTTAGCATCAATCCTCCTGTTGTTGATTGTTTAGAACTGAAAAACCGGAATTGACACTACGGTAACCTGTATCTTATGTCAAAGGATCAAAGCCAGAACCGCAAACTCCCTGCTAGAACCTGTTTTCTTGGAAATGAGCCGCGGTTTGAACAAGTTTGTTGTATTGCCAAAGAAATTTCTTAAAATAGTGTTATGGCAGTAAATAAAGAACTGATAGATTACATAAAACTATCTCGAGTTTCGGGAAAATCCAATGATTCTATTAAGGCCGAACTCTTGAAGAGCGGTTGGAGCGAAATTGATGTAAATTCTGCGCTTGCCGATAACTCTGTTCCGCAATCGATCGCACCATTGATACCAGAGTCATTTGTGCCACAAATCAATACTCTTCAGAAGCAAGAAGAAAGCCCTCTCGTCACAGCATCACCTAAATTTCGATGGTTCATTGGCTCGTTTGGTTTTATTTTTGTGGCTATCGGTATATATTTTTTTGTAACAGTTCTTCTTTTTTCTATGATAGCTGTCCAAACAGTAGGAACTATAACAGGAAATACTGTAACCACTAGCCATAGTAATGGACACACCGAAAAAAGTTATTGCCCTCAAGCGACTTTCACTGCGGATGGAAAAGAATACAATTTCACAAATAATGTCTGTTCAAGCTCCGCATATAGTGTAGGTAGCGAGGTAGACATACTTTATGATCCAAATAATCCATCCAAAGCTCGCATTAAGGGCGGAAATCAGTGGGTGATCCCGGTAGTTTTCACCGGCGTTGGATTGCTCGCATTTTTAGGCGCACTGTTCAATATTATCAAAGTTGGAAAACCAATATTTTCTACGAGAAAGCTCTGAGACATCTTAAGTACCCAGGTTGCCTTATGCTAAATATTCCTTGTGAAGATGCCTGAACGACGTTGGAACCTGTTTTGTGTAAGAAAAAGACCTACTCACCATGTGGTTTTCGGTCTTGCTTATATCAGCGAATGTATTCGGGTGGAGTCAGGTCCGGAAGTTTGCCGCACCTTTCGCAAAAGATTCCGGTCTCCCCTTGAATGACCGCAGCGCCCTTGCATGGTCGGTGATAGCACTGACTTGTGTTCATATCTTCGAAGTATCGTTTCTCGTACTCCTCAAAAAAATCGAAGACTTCTTTCGTTTGCTCTGGAGAGAGTTTCTTCTTGTCCAGACCTTCACGAAGCTGACTTTCAAGCTGTTCCCTCGTTGCTGGGGAGGGCAGTTCTCCTTCCCAAGCAGGAGGAAACTTTATGTTTACATCCCGTATAAGTAGATCGATTATCGGTCCACCAGGTCTTTCACATCCCATAATATATCCTTTTGTTGAGGTTCTGCTCGAAGATTACACATGCCAGCATAAAATTGCAAATTCTTTCCAACAATAAAGACTGAGGGAGATTTTATTGTTCCGCATTGCGCATGTTTTTATTTCTATGGAGATGGGCAGAAGTTACGCGGATCGGCTACAAGTTTTACCTTGCCGTCGCTCGGTAAACTTGCAGCCCACCCCTCGCGATTTTTTCTGCTGAAAAAATATCGCTGCGGTCTTCGATTCCGCACGTGAGCGAAACCCTTCGCTCACTCCACTCCAATTAAGAAAAATCGCCCGCCATGACTGGCGAGCTGATTTTTCAAAATTGGAGATGGGCGGAATCGAACCGCCGTGCAAAGGGTGAATTGGGGAAAGTCTACACGATGTAGTCGGTCTTTTGTTTTCGGCGCTCGTACTATAAGAGCGACAGAACATACGAGAGCTTATTCTCTATGGTTCGGATGTGAACCGAGAAGGGAGCACGTCCTAGCCCGAAAATATCATGCCCCGCGATGCGATTCAGGCGAGCGCACCGGGAACACGTTTACGTATTATGCGTAAACGAAGGCGAGGTCCTTCGCTCCGAAATACGGAGAAACGATGGCCTTTGCCTTTGCAACTGCGTTTTTGGCAGTTATGGTTTCCAGCAGTTTATGGAGTTACTGGAGCTCCATCGCGCATTCCAAAAGACATTCCTTTGTCTATGCCGTTCATCCCCCTATGAAAATATCAACGTTCCGTCATTTCCCGTTGGATATCCCGATCCGCTTCGCGGCGTTTGATGCTCTCGCGTTTGTCGAATTTCTTCTTACCGCGCGCTATCGCGATGCGAACCTTGATAAGGCCGTCCTTATTGTACAGTGAGATTGGCACTATTGTCAAACCTCGCTGCATCTCGCCGCTGCCGAGCGTCTCAATTTCTTCTTTCGTCAGCAAAAGCCGTCGGCTGCGGGTGGGTTCGTAGTCGCGCGGCGTGTTGCCCGGCTGGTAGGGAGCGATAGTTGCGCCGACGAGATACGCTTCGCCACCGCGAATAGTGACGTGTGAGCCGTCGAGAGACGCTTTTCCTTGCCGGATCGCTTTCACTTCAAATCCGAGCAATTCGATACCCGCCTCCAATTCTTGCAGGAGTTCATAGTTAAAACGCGCTTTTCGGTTGGTGGCGAGGTCAGGCATGGCGTTATGGTAGCAAATCCCGGCATGATTGACTAACTAATGTTTGCATGATATCTTTTGCTTCAGATAAGTTCCTCAACGAAACCACCAAAAAACAGAAAGGAAAGCATGATGTACTCTACCATCGTCATCGCCGCGGTTGTCGCGTATGCGGCGAAGTTCGGAATAAGCATGTTCAAGCATCGCAAGCGACCTTGCGAATTCTGCGGGCACGCGTTCCTCTGGAGATTTCCGGAGATGCGCCGGCCTGACTATCGTCCTCCCATAGGGAACCGGTTTCTGTGCACCATGTACCGAAGGTGCCTCAACCCCTTCTGTACGGCCTTCTTGCGGAAGGAAGAGGGAAGAAGTTTTGTAAAGGAGTTCAATGACCTGGAATTGTTTTGGAGGCGTTTGAAGTTCGAGCGGTTTCTATAAGCGTCTGATTTTGCCCCGGCCAGATCAAGGGAGAGCACATTCCCTCGATCTGGCCGCTTTTTATTTCCAAAAGTGGGCGTTTGTGTATAATACGGGGGCTCATCCTCTTGAAGTCTTCTTATGGAGCCTAAAAAACCCAAGCTAATCCTGAATCTTTCGACTGCGCTCATCATCTTTTTGGCGCTTACCCTTTTGTATTCGCTTATCTCGGAAAATCAAACGCCGAGCTCGGAAGTCGCGCTCTCGGAGCTCTCATCCGATATCAACGCGGGCAAGGTGACGGAGATTGCGATCAACGGAGACAAGATCGAGATAACGTACCGCGGAGAGACGGAAACTAAAACGGCGCGCAAGGAAGACAATGTTTCATTAAGCGAGTCGCTGGTGAATTTTGGCGTTGATAAAGCGAAGCTCGGGGCGGTCAAAGTACTCGTGAAAGCGCCTTCAGGTTTTACGTTCTGGTTCGTCAATCTTGCACCATTCATACTACCGATGATCTTTATTTTGGTGTTCATATGGTTTTTGACCCGGCAAGTGCGCGGTGCAGGCATGCAAGCATTCACCTTCGGCCAATCGAAAGCGCGGATGATCGCTCCCGATGACAAACGTCAGCGGGTTACCTTCAAGGACGTTGCGGGGGTCAAAGAGGCGAAAGAGGAGCTCACCGAAGTGGTTGATTTTCTCAAGAACCCCCGGAAATTCTTTGAGATCGGCGCACGCATCCCCAAAGGAATACTCCTGATGGGTGCGCCCGGAACGGGAAAGACGCTCTTGGCACGCGCAGTTGCGGGCGAGGCGGGAGTCTCATTCTTCTCGATCTCGGGTTCCGAATTCGTCGAGATGTTCGTCGGTGTCGGCGCATCGCGCGTCCGCGATCTCTTTAAACTCGCGAAGCAAGTCTCTCCCGCCATCATCTTTATGGACGAGATAGACGCCGTCGGCCGGGTGCGTGGTACCGGAGTGGGTGGCGGCAATGATGAGCGTGAGCAGACCCTCAACCAAATACTCGTCGAGCTCGACGGCTTCGAGCCCACTGAAAAAGTCATCGTCATGGCCGCGACGAATCGTCCCGATGTGCTCGATCCGGCGCTTCTGCGACCCGGGCGATTCGACCGACGCGTCGTGCTCGATCTTCCCGACCGGGGCGATCGCGAAGAGATTCTCAAGATACACTCGCGTCAAAAGCCGTTCGCCGAGGATGTCAATCTCTCCGTCATTGCGGAGCGTACCCCCGGATTTTCGGGTGCTGATCTCTATTCGTTGATGAATGAGGGAGCGATACTCGCCGCTCGTGAAAATCGGACGAAAGTGTCGCAGTACGATCTCATCCGCGCGATCGAGAAGGTCATGCTCGGGCCCGAGCGCAAGAGTCACCTGCTCTCCAAGAAAGAAAAAGAGATCACTGCCTATCATGAAGCAGGGCACGCGCTTGTCGCTTCGGTCCTGCCCTACGCCGACCCCGTACACAAAGTCTCGATCATCTCCCGCGGCAGAGCCGCGGGCTACACGCTCAAGCTTCCGCTTGAAGATCGCAAACTCCAATCACGAAAGGAATTTCTCGATGACATTGCGGTGAGCCTCGGTGGCTACGTCGCGGAGGAATTGGTTTTCGGGGATGTGACGACCGGTCCTGCAAACGATCTACAGGTGCTGACCGCGCTTGCGCGCGACATGGTCACCAAATATGGCATGTCCGAGAAAGTCGGGCCGGTTGCCCTTGAAACGGCGGGAGGAGTGCCTTTGTATGGGAAAGGAACATGGAGCGAGAAAGAATACTCGGAGCGGGTGAGCGCCGAGATCGATGCCGAAGTGTCGTCGCTTATCGCCAGTGCGATGAAAAAAGCGAAAGACATCGTTACGGGACAGAGAAAAGCGCTCGACTCAATCGCCGCAAAACTCATCGAAGTGGAGACCATCGAGCGGGAGGATTTTGAGACACTGCTGATCGCAAACGGCATCATGCCGAAGAAAAAGGGTAGTATCGAGCATCAGGCATAGAGCCGAGTGGTCGAGCCGTCTTTTCTTTTCTCCTAGGTTTATTACACTTGAGGTGCGCAGGAACCTTTTCTGCAACCGCCCTTAGCTCAGCTGGTTAGAGCAACGAGCTTATACCTCGTAGGTCCTTGGTTCGAATCCAAGAGGGCGGAATATAGAGCGAAGCGAAATATTCCGCCCTAGCACGCAAATCATTTTGCGTGCGGCTGGATTCGAACAGCGGAGCGATGTTTGCCTCTTCGGCAAACCGCGAGCTGGTGCCCAGGCCAAAGCGAGCGACGGCGAGCTTTGAGTCGCGGGCGAATCCAAGAGGGCGGATACGCGTTAAGAAAATCCAAACCGCTTTGGATTTTTAGCGTATCCGAGCCGCAGCATCCGCCTCAGGCGGAGCGAGGCGGGGTCGCGAACACTTGGGCTTTTGGAATTTCTCGATTCCAAAAGACTTAGTGATTCGTGACGACACTTAGCAAAGCCGATCCAAGAGGGCGGAATCTTTTGAATACCCACCCTTTTCCGATGCAATTTCATTTGCGGAGGGTATAATATCTCTATGCGAAAAATGCGCAAAGGTTTCTCCCTCATCGAGCTCTTGACGGTCATTTCGATCATCACGCTGTTGGCCAGTATTTTCTTCGCGGTGACCGCTTCCTCGTATCGCAAGGGCAGGGATGCAAAGCGTATCGAACAGGTTCACCAGATAGACCTCGCAGTCCAGCATTACAAGGCGGACAATAATGGGAACGCTCCCACGCTCCAAAGCACCTGTGGAGCAGACAAGTCCTACGCCGCTTCATGTGTCGCGGTTTCAAGTGCCGCTCCGAATACCGCCGAAGCAGCCGGATGGACCAAATTCAAAAGCGATATCCAGCCCTACATGCCTGCAGTCCCCGACGATCCCTGCGGTTCAAGTTGCACGAGCGCTTCCGGTGGCCCCGTCGGCTACACGTACGTCTCACCCGCGGCGATGAACTATCTCTGCGGTAATTTCTGCGATACGACCGGTGCCAGCCTGGCTGATTCGTATCAATTGTACGCGACACTCGAAGCGACTTCGACCCCTTCCGGGAGTTCGAGTTTCGGTTCGTTCTTCTTCCCCTCAAGTTCCGCTCCGACCATCACCTTCTCGGCAAACCCCACTTCGGTGAGCGCCAACGGACATACGCTGCTGACGTGGTCGACTGCCAATGCAACCTCGTGCACGGGGAGCGGCTCCGGCAGTGTGGGCTCCTGGCCAGGTTCCAAGACTTTGTCGGGAAGTCTTGACCCTGGCGCGATTCAAACCACAACGACCTTTACCCTCAACTGCAACGGTTCGGGTGGTTCGACGAGCCAGAGTGTGGTGGTGATCAGTGGCAGTGCTCCTCCGGTCTTGAACTTCTCTGCAGATCCGACTGCCATCATAGCAGGAGAGAGTAGCACGTTGACGTGGACCACCTCGGGTGCGACCCCCCCGTGCGGGATTTCAGGCACACTAGAAGTAGGAGCAGGCCCATTCCCAGGCCTCCCCCTACTTGTATCTGCATCAGGCAGTACCCGTGTAACTCCAGGGGTCGGAGCTTTTCAGCCGGATACCGCGACGTATACCCTTTCCTGTACTGGTCCCGGGGGCAATTCGAGTCAAAGCGTTTCCATAACCGTTACTCCCTTTACCCCATCCCCACCGTAATTCTTTAGCGCGAGCCTTTTATTCAAAGTGTATCTCTTTTTTCAGGGCGAGCTTTTCTTTTAAGAGCGGGTGCCCTGTTAATTCTGGATCGGATTCGATGATGAGTCCCGCTTCAGTCCGAGCCGCCTCCACCATTTTGATATTTTTCAGCGCTTCCATCGCGATATCGGAGACACCCCATTGCTCCCGGCCGGAGAGCGTGCCCGCGCCACGAAACTCGAGGTCTCGTTCCGCCAGTTCGAATCCGTTTTTCGCGGTCTGGAGCGCTTTCAGTCGCTCCGCAGAATTTTTTGATTTGGTATCCGTGAATACGTAACAGTAGGCCTGGTGCGCCGAACGGACTACGCGGCCGCGCAGCTGGTGCAGCTGCGCGAGGCCGAACCGCTCGGCTCCTTCGATGATCATGACGGTCGCGTTCGGGACGTTGACCCCAACTTCGACCACCGAGGTTGAGACCAATATGCGGATTGCGCCGCTTTTGAAGGATTCCATGACGCGCTCTTTTTCATCGGATTTCATTTTGCTGTGCATGACGCCGATCGTATATTCTGGGAACACTTCTTTTTTGAGGCGGGCCGCTTCTTCTTTCACCGATTTTGCCTGCAGCGCGAGCTCTTTCGCTGGGTCCGGCTCATCAATGCGCGGGCAGATGACATATGCCTGTCGTCCCGCTGACAGCTCTGTGTGTGCTCGCTCGTACACTGCCGCGCGCCCATCGGGCGCGACGACTTCGGTGATGACGGTTTTTCTCCCCGGCGGCATCTCATCGAGAAGGGTGAGATCGAGATCGCCGTATATGGTGAGTGCCAGCGTCCGGGGAATGGGAGTCGCGGTCATGGACAAGAGATGGGGGGTCACGCCCTCTTTGGTGATGAGCGCTCGGCGCTGGTTCACTCCGAAACGGTGCTGCTCGTCGATTATTGCGAATGCGAGATGTTTGAAGCGCACCGTCTTTTGTATCAGCGCATGCGTGCCGACGAGAATGGGTATCTCGCCGTTCTCGACCCACTTGAGGAGCTGGGCTCGGGATATGTCCGTTGCCGTGCTCGGGTCTACCTTTGAGGGGAATTTCTGACAGCCGCTTGCGGTAATGAGACCGACTTGGATACCCAGATGCCGGGAGTATTGGATGAATGACTCGAATTGCTGTCGCGCCAAGACCTCGGTCGGCGCCATATATGCCACCTGCAGATTGCCGAAATCTTGTCCCTTGGGTCTCGAAATCATTGTCGCATAGGCGCTCGCCGCGGCGACGAAAGTCTTTCCCGACCCGACGTCTCCCTCCAAGAGTCGCGCCATCGGATGGCCTTTTTTGAGATCGGAGAGTATCGCGTCGATCGCGCGCTGTTGCGCTAGGGTCGCGGTGAATGGGAAACGGCGCATGAATTCGTTGATCTCATTGCGCGACGGGGCGATCGAAAACGCAGGCTCGCTAGAGATTGCTTTGCGTGCGCGCTGTTTTTCGAGCTGTATGGTGAAGACTTCCTCGAAGGCAAAGCGTTTGCGTGCCGCCATCGCGTCGTTTTCGTTCTGCGGCGCGTGGATCCAGATGAGTGCGGTTTTGAGGTTGGGCAGATGGTATTTCTCGCGCAGTTCGTTCGGTAGGGGATCGGTCAGCTCGTCGAGCACTCCGGCGCGAATGGTTTTTTGCACTGCATGGTAGAGCCAATTTGAGGTAACCCCGCGCGTCTCGGGATAGATCGGATGGAGCGCATGAGTTTGGGGCGTCCCCGTAAAGAGGCTGTCCGAGGCGTTGGGGATTTTCTCGATCCGTTCGATCTTCGGGTTTGAAAAGTAGCGTGAGCCTTTGCGTTCGCTGATCTTTCCTTCCAGTCGCACCAAACTTCCCTCACTGATCATCTTGGCGATGTAGGGCTGGTGGAACCACACGACCTTTATCGCCCCGGTATCATCGGCAAACGAGGCTTCCGCCATCGGGATTTTCTTGCGAAATGCCTTAAGGGTCTTTAAGCCGTGGATGCGTCCGTAGGCGACCGCTTCCATTCCCGCTTCGAGTGTGGAAACACTCTGCGTGGCGGAGGGGGTCTCGTAGCGGGCAGGGAAGTGCGAAAGCAGATCTCGGGCGCTCTCGATTCCCAGGCGCTTGAGCGCTTTTTTCTGCGCATCGCGTATCGGTATGATGTTTTCAAGAGGAGTTTCGGCCTGCATACTTCGATATTGTAAAGGGAAACTAGGGATTTCCAGTGATTGACAAAATCGTAAAATCATGTACTATATCTTTCGTACGTACTTTGCAATTCAACTTCATACCATAAACACCTAAACGAAAGGAAAGCTATGCTGCATTTGTCCTCCACGGACAGAGATCAGATCAAACAAGCTCGAGAGGCCGGCGCTCTCAAGGAGATCCAGCATCATCGGATCGAAGATCCTGCCGGAACCATATTTGTAGCGTGTCCCGATGGCGACCAGTTTCGGGATGTCTACGGACATCATTGCACGCTCTGCGCGATTGAGCGGCACCATCCGCTTTCGCTCAACGGCGGAGCTTTGCTTCTGTCGCGGCATTCGCCGATCCTGTGCGCCAAGAAAGACGGTGCGGTGTTCCTGCGGCATGTGAAAGCCGCTTCAAGGCTCAAGGGCATGCGGACGGTCGTGCTTTACGTTCATGCGCCGTGCGGCGTCGCGTACGGAAGCAAACTCGACTTTTGGGAAGTTCTTCGGCTGCTGGTCGAAGCCAAGTTGAGGCTTCGCCACCAGCGAGGTTTGCGCAAGCTCAAGATCGCCTGTTTCGTGCATGTGGATTACAACGGCAACGCGCTTGCGGCCGGAATAAAAAAGCGGACCTACTTCGTCGACCGAGCCGTCGCATCGGAGTTCCTCAAGACGCAGGGCAGAGAAGTCAGAATTAGAGTTTGAGAAGAGATAGTGTACAGCGCGCGAACTTTTCAGTTCGCGCGCTTTTTTCTTACCTTATTCCGTGGACTCTTGATCCTTAGCGTGTCACGTCGCGGACGACTACCACATCGATGGACGAGGTCGTCGATGTGTTATAGGAACCGTACACCCGCACCGTGTCGTTGACTTGGAATGTAGTAAGATCGGTGACACCCCAGTTTCTGTTCAGAATCTGCGTACCGGTCGGAACATTGACCGTGTAATTGATATTCCCGATTTTAAGTCCGAAGGTCGTCGGAAGCGTCGTGGTGCTGATCGAGGCATTCAGTCTTCCTTCGAAGATGTGCCGTTCGAGAGCAACCTTTTCTTTAGAGCGGTCACGGATCACTTTTGCGTTGAGTGTAAGGCCGCTGCCGGTGAGCATGCCGTTGATATTCACCACATCGCCTACCCCCAGTACCGAAGCGCTCGCGCTCCGGCCGCCTTTGTAGAGAAACTCGGTCGAGCTCGCGTAGTTAACCGTCCAGTTGAGCACCGTGCCACCCCAGGTGGTGGTGACCTCGATGCTCGAGTTCCCGATACTCGTAATCGCTGCGCCTTTGATATCAGCGTGGCCGTTTGCATTGATGTGCACGTCAACCGAAGTTTGTACTGGTACGACGACAATCGTGGTGCTCGCCGTTTGTGTGGATTCCATAGCAAAAACAAAAGCTGGGAGCGCTACCAGAGCGCTGGTAACTGCCGCTGCCACAGCCGGACGCCATATTTTTGTAATGATATTCATAGTCAAAATGATTATCGATAATAATCCTCTTGGGATACGAGTATACAGACGAGCAAATCCGCTTGATATTACATACAGCAACACTGATCCTATGTTGCCTTGTGGCAAAAATATGAAAAAGCACCAACCTGAGCGTGTGGTTGGTGCTTGCGGCACATTGGGATGAACCTAGAACTGGACGGAGCGATACGGTTGCGTTACTGAATTTCTCGACGGGGTAAGGTAGTAAGCTCGGCCCAGTGTTCCAGTATGTAGGCCGGTCCTTGGGGTTCAGTTTTTAGGTAATAGGCACCCAAGCTGTCAGATTTTGTCATACGCCCCTCAATAGTAGCACCCAACTTCTTCGCGGCAGCTTCAGGGGTCTCTCCTGTCACGATGCCAACCTTGTAACTTCCGCCGTTAAAACACTCCACTAAGAGAAACATCATACAGTATCCTTTCTGGCTTTGAGCGTACTGGTTATTGATGCGCACGCAAGTCTTGACGAGAAGATTAATATCGTGTCACTCTACGTTCAGACTAAACCCGTACAGAACTATGCTTAACGTTGGTATCCAATTCTCCGATTTTTCTCATAATTTATTTTGCATTTGGATCTGGTTGGAATAATCCAAATGTATTGCCCTCGGGATCCAAAAAGTAACCCTGCCAACACACTTCAGGCACGGCGAACTTGGGCAAAGCGACTTGCCCACCGTTCTTTACAATCTTGTCCGCCGCCGCATCAAAATTCTCGACTTCCATGGAGCAGACATAGGCGTTAGCGCCCTGCTCTTTCGCGGGAGCGGGACGAGGACGCTTCAAAAGCCCGCCGCGTTGTCCGTTGGCCATAATGCGCCAGTATTCTATGGGCTGACGCTCGTCTTTCGTAAATTCCCAGCCGAAAACCTTGCGGTAAAATTTCACCGCTCTATCTGTGTCATCCGCTTGAATTTCAAAATATGAGGGTCCGTGCATATACATTTATTTTAAGATGCTATCAATTATTTTATTCATACGATCGTTATTTAAAGGCAAAAGCCATAAACACGATTGTAAGGACATTCAAAACGATCAATACCGCTGCGTTGCCCAATTTTTTGGGAAGCGGATGCATTAGGATATAGATTGTGTAGATGATGGCGACGATAGCCGCACCAAGAAAGTTTCCCCTAATCCTAGGTTCATTATAAGGTATAGTGATCGAGCTCGAGCTTGAATAACAAACTCTTTTATTCCGCTTGCCAAAGCTGGATGGGATTACCTTCGGGATCCTTGAGTGACGCAAATCGCCCATACGGATAGTGTTCAGGATCCACTTCAACCGTAATCCCCGTTGCCCGAAGCTGCGCAACCATCTTCTCAAGGTCAGCAACCCGGAAATTGAGCATAAAACTAGTATTTGGAAACATCTTCGTGTCGCGAGGAAATGGTCGGAACACAGTCGGTCCCGCCTCTTCATGCCAGGGCTCATGGCCATTCTTTTCCGTCGCCCGTGTTACACCAAGGTGCTTTTCATACCAAAGCGCCAATCCTTCGGGATCGGCTGCCTTAAAGAAAAATCCCCCAAAACCGAGCGCTCGTTCCATACGATTTTTTATTATTATTTGTGCTATGTGTCGATAATGTTTCTGGCGGAGAATCGTGGATGACGTTAGAACCTATGTACAAGAGAATAACGCTAATTTTAACGTACCATTAAACCTTCATTGTGATTCCTAACAACATGAATACTGCCAGAATGGCAATAAAACAACCAAATACAATCAAACCCCAAATCGAAATTCTTTTAATGTATTGATCAGAACGACTCTGATTGGCGGATCTAATAGCGAGGATTGCGCAAAGAAGTGAAATTGTATAGATCAAGGCTGCCCAAGATTTGAATGATGCTTGATAGAATTGCCACGCAGGTATCAACGTGAGAAAAGATACTGTCGCTAAGATTTTCGCCATCCCAAACCGCTTCTTAGCATCAGGATTTGCATTTGAGACTTCTGTAGTTCCTTTTGATAATTTGCGTACATATATACCAACTCGTCCAGAAGCGATTAGACAAGCCACTCCAAGAACTATGAACAGACCTAATAAAGCATCATTACCGCCAGAGACATCGGAGAAAACAGCTGCGACACCAATAATACCTACGATTGCTAAGACGAGCTCAAGAATGAAGAAGCCAATAATCTTTCCTATTTCTTCTGTATTCTGGCCTTTATGAGAAATAAGAAACTGGACAATTCGGAAAATTAAATAAATTAAACCTAAATATAAAAGCATAATTTAATAATTTAATTTTTAAAAAAGCCTATTCGTGTATGAATCTGTTTCATTATTCAACACGTAACCTCACCATTATATTGGTTAAAAGTTTCTTTTGCACGACGTAAGGTGTATAGATTGTTTTTATGTAAACGGAGGAGGTGGGATTCGAACCCACGGGACCCTTTTAGAGGTCCACGGTTTAGCAAACCGTTCCGTTAACCGCTCCGGCACTCCTCCAGAGAGCTTACTTTAAACTTTTAAGTCGCAACTTTCAACTTTTAGTGCGCGAGGGTAAGTCCCACAACCGATGCTGCGCCTGCTTCCTCAAGTACGTTCTTGATCTCGCCGATCGTGCACCCAGTAGTGGAGACGTCGTCGAGGATGATGAAATGTTCGCCGCTGACCTTCTGCCGATCGGCGATCGTGAATGCCCCGCGCATATTCTCGATGCGCTCGGCACGCGAGGCGGTATGCGATTGGCTTTTGGTCTCCTTGATACGCGCGACCGGCATGGCAAGCGAGAAATTCTTGCCACCGTCGCGCTCAAACATCGCTTTCGCGATGCGCTGTGTTTGATTGAATCCGCGCTCGCGCAGCCGACCTTCGGAGAGCGGCACGGGAAGCAGGATGGGCGCGCGGGCGCCTTCAAAGAAGTACCGATCCGCAAGCTCGGCGAGCATGACATCGAGCAGTATTTCCGCCGCAAGCCCAACGAGCCGTTTGTTCCCCTTGAATTTGATCTGCCAGATCAATGTCGTGATGAGCTCATCACGATAATCGAAGACCGACATAATGCCGGGAAGTTCTCTCTGCGCGCGGCGCGCGCGGGCGAAGAGCGCGGATGCACTCATCGTCTCGAGCACTCTCGTTTCTCTCGAGGGAGGCAGAAGCAGGTCGAGGGCGTTTTTCCAGGCGGACGTCAGCAGTTGGAGGGCTTTAGGCATATAAGAAGCGGATTTCAATGCTATAATTATCGCACACTATATACTGAAATAGTCATGGCGAATCCGTTGAGCAATCTTTTAAATGTATTTCGCGGGGGATCGAGCGCTCTGGGCGTTGACTTTGGCTCATCCTCGGTGAAAGTGGTGCAGTTGCGCAAGTCGCACGGTTATGCGGTACTTGAGACCTACGGAGAACTCTCGGTAGGCCCCTATGGGAAAGCCGATATCGGCAATGCCGTCAAGCTCTCCGTCAGCCGGATGGCCGAGGCGCTGACCGATGTCCTGCGCGAATCTAAAGTGACCAGCCGCGATTGCGGTGTTGCGATCCCGATATCGTCGAGTTTCGTTACGACTGTCGAATTGCCACTCGTGGATGATCGGCAGTTCGCCCAGATGGTTCCGATCGAAGCGCGCAAATATATTCCCGTGCCTATCACGGAAGTCGCCCTTGACTGGTGGGTCATTCCCAAAGAGTCCGGTGCGATCTCCAATCCGTTCGGCGAGCATCCGGACACGGAAATAAAATCCGGGCGGATGGTGGAGGTGCTCTTGGCGGTGATCCATAACGATGCCATCCGCGGGTATCAGGATCTGGTGAAGTCCGCCGGCCTCACCTCCTCTTTTTATGAAGTCGAGATATTCAGTACTATCCGCGCGGCGCTCGGGCAGGAAACGGCTCCCGTCATGATCCTCGACATGGGTGCGGCAACGACGAAACTCTACATCGTCGACCGGGGCATCGTTAAAAGTTCACATGCGATCAATCGGGGATCGCAAGATATCACGCTCTCGCTCGCCCGCGCGCTCAATCTCTCGGTCAAAGAAGCCGAATTGCTCAAACGCAATGTGGGCCTCGATACCACAAACCGTAAAGATGTCTATGAAACGGCTTCGACCACCCTCTCCTACATACTCTCCGAAGCCAATCGCGTCATATTCAATTATGAAAGCAGGACCGGCCAGCGACTCAACAAGGTATTGCTCACCGGAGGGGGAGTGTTGCTCAAAGACTTTCATATATTCGCACAGAAATTCTTCGAGACTGAAGCGGTGATGGCGGATCCGTTCTCGAAAGTCCAATCACCAGCCTTTCTACGATCGATCCTGCAGACTGCGGGCCCCGAATTCGCAGTTGCGATCGGTCTTGCCCTGCGCAAGTTGCAGGAGCTTTCATAAGAAGCTGGTGATCCCGATATGCAGAAGAGAGAGCGGGAAGCAGCCGGGCAGTCATCGCTTTTGACGTGTGGATACGACAGAGAAATACCTGCGGCGGCGGTGTATAATTAGGCAAACTCTATGGACGCGAAGTTTCAGCCTTCATTCATACCCAAACAGCCGATAGCGCCGGTGCCCGTGGCAGTCGGCGGGCGTATCAGCCTGTTGTCTGTTATCGCGAGTGTAATCTTTATCATAACCCTGGGGCTTGTGGGCGCGGTCTTGATTACCGAACGCAGCCTCGACCGCGATATCACGGCCCTTAACGGAACCCTCGTCGCCGCCCGCGGTTCATTCGAACTCTCCACCATCGCAGAGCTTAAAAAAGTGAGCGGCCAAACCAGCCTTGCCAACAATCTTTTGAATCGGCATATCGCCATGTCGAAGTTCTTAGAAGCGCTGGGGCGAGCGACGTATGAAAATGTCTCGTTCAGTTCGCTTGCGCTCCATGCCAACGACCCTTCGAGCCCCGTCGTGATCTCGCTTGCAGGCATCGCGGCGAGCTACAACTCGCTCATCCTACAGTCGGCATATTTTGAGGATCTCCAGTTCCTCCAGTCGCCGCAGTTCTCGAATTTCACCCTTCAAAAGAACGGGAGCGTCGGTTTCAGTTTCTCCGCTATCGTTGACCCCAAACTCGTGGATTACAAGCGCTACATAGAAACGAATTGATATGCCTTTCTCCGTACGCAACATCATCCCCGTCCTGATGCTCTTGGCTTCCGTCGCGACGATCCTCATGTATCTGAAACCCCACTACGGCAACATTCAGGATCTGCAATACAAAAAATCGGAGTACGAGCGATCCGTCGACAATGCCAACGAGGTGCGGATACTGCGGGGCCAGCTGCTCTCGACATACGATAGTTTCTCGCAAGAAGACAAGCGCCGGCTCGCTATCATGCTGCCACAAAAGCCCGATGGCATCACGCTTGCCAAAGACATCAGCGCGCTGGCATCGGTGTTCGGCATAAAGATCGATTCGTTCACCTTCCGCGATGCGTCCGCTGCATCCACTCCGTCTACGACGACCGGCCCTGATGGCAACCCTGTCACTAATCCTTCTCCCACCGGCGGTGTGGGGGTGCTCGAACTCTCAATTTCCTTTCAGTCCTCTTACCCTGAATTCTTGAATTTCTTGCATGAACTCGAACGCAACCTCGAACTGTCGGATGTCGTTTCTGTCTCCATCACGCGAGGCTCTGTAAACCAACAAAAAGAAACGGGGACGCCCGGGAAGGGGGTCGCATCGAGCACGCCGACGGTTTCCACCTACGGATTTTCTCTTACTATAGATACGTATTGGAACAAATAGCATATGGAGATCATCAAGAAATATAAGAATATACTGATCGGGGTGGGTGTGCTGGCGCTCGTGTTCGCGGGCTATCTGTATTTCCGTTCTGATAATAGCGCGAGCGAGATCTTGACCGCGACCGAACCTCCCCCGGAAGCGGAGCTTGCGGGACAGGAGATCCTTTCGGTGCTCAATGAGCTGCATGGGCTACATATCGATGGCAGCGTCTTCCAGAACCCCGTCTTCAAAAGCCTTATTGATTACACGGTTGCGACTACGGCAGAGCCGCTCGGGCGCCCCGATCCCTTCAAACCGCTTCCTATAGAAACGTCGGCTAATTCGCAGAAATAAACCATGGGAATTCTTGAAACCTTAGTGCAAAAGGGTGTTGTGCAAAGAGAGGACATACCAAGTATCAAGCAGGAGATGCTTGAGCCGGGTGCCACGCTCGAGTCCGCTCTGCACAAGCGCGGTGTCAACGCCGACGATATCTTGGGTGCCAAGGGCGAGCTCGTGGGCATTCCACCCGCGCATATCGGGAACCGCGCGATCACGCCTGAAGTGCTCAAATTCGTTCCCGAAGAGTCTGCCCTCTACTATCGCTTCGTGCCGATCGGGCTCAATAAAGGCGTGCTGGAAGTTGGCGTGGTGGATCCGGACAATATCGAAGCTCGGGATGCACTCAACTTCATCGCGTCCAAGAACAACATCTCGTATCAGGTCTACCTTATCTCTGAAGAGGACTTTCAGCGCATCATTCAGTTGTACAAGAGCCTCTCGGGGGAAGTGAACAAGGCTCTCTCCGAGCTTGAAACGGAACTCTCCACAAGCCAAGAAGCGCAGAGTACCTACGTCGAGCCTGAATCAATCGAGGGCGAGACCAAGATCATCGAAGATGCCCCGGTGACCAAGATCGTCGCGACGGTGCTGCATTATGCGACGGAGGGCAGAGCCTCCGACATCCATATCGAGCCGCTCTCCGACAAGGTCCGGGTTCGGTTCCGCGTCGATGGCGTGCTGACCACGAGCCTTATTCTTCCGCAGAAGGTCCATCAGGCGGTGGTGGCGCGCATCAAGATACTCTCGAACATGCGTCTCGATGAGCGGCGCAAGCCGCAGGACGGGCGGTTCAGTGCGACCATAGACCGGCGCAAAGTGGACTTCCGCGTCTCCACGTTCCCTGCCTACTACGGGGAGAAGATCGTGATGCGAATCCTCGACTCGGAGCTCGGTGTCCGCAAACTCGAGGAGCTCGGGCTTTCAGAGCGTAACCTCGACCTGTTGCGTTCTGCACTCGGGAGGCCCTATGGCATGGTCCTTATCTCCGGTCCGACCGGCTCGGGAAAATCAACCACGCTCTATTCGATGCTCAATGAGCTCGATCGGGATAAAAAGAACGTACTCTCCCTCGAAGACCCGGTCGAGTACAACATCCCGGGCATGAGCCAATCGCAAGTGCGTCCGGAGATCGGCTACACCTTCGCGAACGGCTTGCGCACGACCTTGCGTCAGGACCCAGATGTCATCATGGTCGGCGAGATCCGCGATAAAGAAACCGCGCAGCTTGCCGTGCAAGCGGCGCTCACCGGCCATCTGGTATTCTCGACCATCCACACCAACAATGCAGTCGGTGTCATTCCGCGCCTCATCGACATGGGCGTTGACCCGTACCTCATCGCGCCGACGCTCATCCTCGCCGCGGCCCAGCGTCTCGTGGTGCAGCTCTGCGAAGGTGGTGGCAAGCCGGTCCCGGTGGAGGGCAGTATCAAGGTCATGTATGAAAAGCAATTCGCCGATGTGCCGCCGGAGATTCGGGCAAAGCTGCCTAAGTTCGAGCATGTCCATGAAGCTGCTCCGACCGCCGATTGTCCCAAGGGTATCCGCGGCCGCGTCGCCGTTTTCGAGGTGCTGGACATGAACAAAGAGCTCGAAGCAGCGATACTGAAGAATGCTCCCGAGACCGAGTTGATGAAGATCGGCCGTCGGCAGGGAATGCTTACCATGAAAGAAGACGCGATGATCAAAACCCTCAATCGCATTGTGCCTTTCGAGGAAATAGGGGGTTTGTAGCAGATTATAGGACGGCTTTTTAATGGTATACTAGTCAAACCCATGAGCGAACAGAAAAAATACAAGGTGCTCATCGTCGATGACGATGAATTCCTGCTCAACATGTATTCAGTCAAGTTCGCCAAGAGCGGGGTCGAGGTGGTGACCGCGCTGGCGTCGGATGCCGCTATCGCCAAGTTAAAAGAAGGCTTTGAACCCGATGTGATGCTCATCGATATCGTGATGCCTGATATGGACGGCTTTGGTCTTTTGGAAAAGATCCGCGCCGAGAAGCTCGCCCCTAAGTCCGCGGTGATCTTCCTGACGAACCAGGGACAGTCGGCCGACATCGAACGTGCAAAAAAGTTGGGGGCGAACGGCTATATCGTCAAAGCGAGCACCATTCCTTCAGAAGTTTTTAACGAAGTCCTCAAGTGCATCAAGCAGACGGAGGGAAAACAACGCCGCTGATCAGTATGGCTATCTTTAATCCTTAATTTCTTACGATGGATTATCGCCACGAACTCGATGACTATGTCGCGGTGCTCTCAAAAGAAGGGGGTTCCGATCTGCATCTCTCCGAAGGTCGCTATCCGATCATTCGCGTGAGCGCGTTTTTGGTTCCGCTCGTCAAGAAATCGATCCTGACCCGCGACGCCATCAAGAGCTTCATGGACCTCATGCTCACGCCGGATAATCAGAAGCTTTTTGATGCGGACCGGGAAGTTGATTTCTCGTTCACGTTCAAGAACGGCACCCGTTTTCGTGGCAACGTCTATCAGCGCCTCGGCAAATTCTCCATCGCCCTGCGTCTTATTCCCAATCACATCCGCACGCTCCAAGATCTCGGACTTCCCAAAGTATTGGAAGATTTCACCCGCAAACAACAGGGGTTCTTTCTCGTCGTGGGACCGGTAGGGCATGGCAAGACGACGACGCTCGCTTCGATGGTGGAGATCATCAATAACGAGCGCTCCGAACACATCATCACTATCGAAGACCCCGTCGAGTATGTCTACGAAGCGAAGAAATCGATCATCGATCAGCGCGAGGTGCGCTCCGATACCCGCGATTTCGCGTCAGGTCTCATAAACATGCTCCGGCAGGACGTTGATGTGGTGCTCATCGGCGAGATGCGCGGGACCGATACGATGCAGACCGCAGTCACTGCCGCCGAAACCGGCCATCTAGTATTCTCGACGCTCCATACCAACAATGCAGCGCAGACCATCGATCGCATCATCGATTCGTTCCCCGCCGAACAGCAAGGCCAGATCAAGCTCCAGCTCTCCGGAAGCCTTCTAGGCATTTTCTCCCAGCGTCTCATTCCGCGCGTCTCCGGAGGCCTTGTGCCCGCCTTCGAACTTCTGATCGCCAACGCCGCGGTGGCTAATCTCATTCGTGAAGGCAGGACGCACGAGATCAGCACGGTCATCGAGACCGGGATGGATCAGGGGATGATCGATATCAACCGCTGTCTCGCCGACCTTGTCCGCTCGGGGGAAATCACGGTCGACAGCGCCTATCAGTATTCCCTCAATCCCAAGTCGCTGGACCGGTTTTTGTAAGAGCTTCGGGCTCATAGCCCAGAGCCCTTCAAGCCAAGAGCACCAAGTTTTTCATCATGTTATTCAAATACGAAGCGCTCGATAAAAACGGAGACAAGCAGCAAGGGACGATCGATGCGTTCAGCACTGAAGCCGCCATCAATTCCATTCAGCGCCGCGGTCTCGTTATCACGTCCATAAAGAGCGCGGAGGAGAAGTCGCTGCTTAATTTCGAGATCTCGTTCCTCAGCCGCGTCTCGAACAAAGACATCGTCATCCTCTCGCGGCAAATGGCGACTCTCTTCAATGCGCAAGTCTCGGCCTTGCGCGTTTTCACCCTGCTTGCGTCGGAGAATTCCAACAAACAGCTTTCAAAGCACATGACGCAGATCGCCGACGATCTGCAGTCGGGCAGTTCCATCTCAAAAGCGCTCTCAAGGCATCCGCGAGTGTTCTCCGACTTTTACGTTAACATGGTTCGCGCAGGCGAAGAATCCGGAAAGCTCGACCAGACGTTTAACTATCTCGCCGACTACCTCGACCGCTCCTACGAAGTCACGGGCAAGGTCAAAAATGCTCTGGTTTACCCCTCATTCGTCGTCGTTGTTTTTATCGCGGTCATGACCTTCATGCTCACCAATATCATTCCTAAAATAAGCGAGATCATCGAGGGGGCAGGGCAGCAAATCCCTATCTACACAAAGATCGTCATAGGCGCAAGCAATCTCCTCACGCACTACGGTTTTATCCTCCTGATAGTTCTGGCTATAGCGGGAGTAGCGCTGTTCCGCTACAACAAGACGGCACAGGGCAAGGCTCAATTCTCCCGGTTGCGTCTCTCCGTCCCCTATCTGGGCAATCTCTACAAAAAGCTCTACCTCTCCCGTATCGCGGACAACATGAATACCATGCTCTCCAGCGCAATACCGATCGTCAAGACGCTCGATATCACGGCGACAGTTGTGGAAGATGCGACGTATGAACGAATTCTTAAAGAAGTGTCAGACTCGGTGCGGACGGGGAGCACGGTCTCGCTTGCCTTCTCCCAATACAAAGAGATTCCGACAATCCTTGTTCAGATGATCAAAGTTGGCGAAGAAACGGGAGAGCTCGGTACCATATTGAGCACCCTGGCGAAATTTTACGCCCGAGAAGTCACGAATGCCGTTGATGCCCTGATCGGGCTTATCGAGCCGGCGATGATCATCCTCCTTGCCTTCGGGGTCGGCATCCTCCTTATGTCTGTTCTGGTGCCGATCTATAATTTATCTTCGAGCATCTCCTAAATTAACTTCTCCCGACAGCTTAATGATAGAGAAACTGGGCGTTGATCATTAGGTCTTGCAGGGTTATCAGGACTGGTTGCGCTGCCAAGGCAGCAATTAAACAAACTGTAAACAGGAGGCGCAATCCTTTTGTGGATATTCCATTGAATTCTGAAATGATGTGTGGAATGACCGAGAGAATAAAGAGCGGAAGTAATGTCTCCCAGATGAAAATTACCGGCATAAAATAGCGGGCAGCTTGATAATGAGATGTGAGGAAGGTCACATACAGAAAAAAGCTCATTATTAAGATCGTTCTGTAAAAGCTTATTGGAAGGGGAAATAAGTCTCTTTTTTTGTAAAACAAGAGAATCGAAACTGTGATACTTATAATCGTGAGTAGTGAGATGGTAGTAAGTAAGTCCAGCGGTATATGTTGAGGCGCGAATTCTGCATAATGATAGAATATCTTTCCGATAATATCTTTGATGTGCTGAACTGGCATGTACCACATATACGGATCCACAATAATAAATGTCATAATTGAAGTGAGAGTGGCTGTTATTACATTTTTCAGTCCGATTTTTTTCACCGTAGGAATAAGAAAGAAAAGAAAGGAAATTCCGCCTATGTCGGCTCTAGTGGCGATGGCTAATCCAGCCACAAATCCCCACAAGGCCCCCTGTTTCCAGGAGGTTTTCTGGACTTTACAGATATACAAGGTGAAGAGGCATAGCAGTACGATTAAAAGCGACGCAACGGCCGATGGCGGTGTGGAGTATCCATACAGATAGCTTGACGACAAGGGTATTAGGACCGCAAGCCACCACAAAGTGTTTTTGCTTAAAAGAAAACAGAGCCCGCAAATAACTGCAATTGTCAATCCGTTAAATAATGATAAAAAGACTATCAATGAGTCATCATATGATAGATGTAAAGTCCAATGGGTCGCTATTGTCCCGATAATAATCGGTGCTCCTGGATGACCATATGCCCACGCGGTGATGAATTGTTTAGGGTTATTCTCGACAACATATTGAGCTTGCGATGACCACATGGTTACATCAATTGCGTCAAAGAAATACCACTGCAGGCCATGGAGCAGAGATGCTACAAGGAAAGTACCGAGAATGATGTATCTTTGCGCGTGGTTCATGGTTTTATTTCTGCGTATTATAGCAAGATACTGAGGATCTAACAGTGCACTTGAGATTCAAACATCTGTGAAAATTTGCTAGTATTTTCTAGCATATACGAATATGTATTTCTTCGGAAAGAAAGTATCGGATCAATATACCAATGCAGTGATTTTCTTACGCCAACGTCCGGTGTTTACCACGTTTCTTGTGTTCGTTTTTTTCTTTTCTATTTTTTTCGCTGTATATTTCTCGGTAGGGAAACTTGCGGGAAATGACGACCATTTTTTTCATTTTCGATTCGCGCAAGAGATGCTCAATAAAGGATTTTTCCAATCATTCTCGGATTTCAAGTCGATCTATTTTTCGAAGATGGCCCAGGGGAATGAATACTTTATGTATTATAATTTCCTCTTTTATCTTTTAGTCATACCGTTCACGTTTATTACGCCTCTGTTCTTGGGCATTAAATTATATGCAGTTTTCGCCGCGGGGGCCGCGTTCACACTTTTGTATTGGTGCCTGAAGCAGTTTTCCGTAAAGAATCCGTTTATCTGGACACTCATTCTGTTCTCAGTCACAAATGCCGGTTTCGTAAAGCGATTCCTGCTTTCTCGCCCTTATACACTAGCACCCGCGTTATTGTTGCTGTTACTCTATTTTCTCTACAAAAGAAACCGTATCGGAGTATTCCTAATTAGTTTTGCGTATTTGTTTTGGCACAGTTCGACATTCTTTTTGCCGGTTTGCGTTACCTTATGCTTTTACCTTGCGGAGAGATTTCATCGATCCATAGGAGATCGGAAGACCCTTTTGGCCAGCATTTATGGCACCCTTGCCGCTGTAGCCGCAACGTTTCTGGTTTCGTCCGGATTTCTTCTCTTTCTCAAAGATACCCTTTTCGGCATTTACTGGGATACTATCCTTGGAAAGAATGTACCGATTGCGGAAGGTGCTGAACTTTACCCGATCAACGTTTTTTTGTTTGCGAGGATAGATACATTCATGTTCTCGGGATTTATACTAGCAGTGGTCCTTGACGTGTACGGCTATATTGCCCAATTAAGATTTATAACAAAATCAATATGGTCTGATATTTCTGAACAAAGGCGGCATCTACAGACCTGCATATTTTTAGTGACCATTTCCTTTGCGCTGGGTTCTATCGTTGTGAGCGCTCGCTTTGTGGATTTTTTCACGTTCTTTGCAGCTCTCTATGTGGCGCTCACACTCGACAAGATGCGTTCCTATGTCGTTCTTTCAAACGAAGTCGTCCGTAAAGCTGTAGCAATGAGTATCTTCGTAGTGGTCGGTTATTTGTTTTTGAGCAACTTGCTCACCCTCCAGGAATCTATCGCATATAATGTGACCGATTTTTCTTCTATCGGTGGTTGGCTTGAGATGCATTCCAAACCCGGAGATATCGTGGTACTTGAAGACTGGAGTTGGTTTCCCCAATTGTATTACTATAGTCCCAAAAATTATTACAGTTCAGGCCTCGAACCGCGCTTCATGTATACCTACAATCCCGGACTATACTGGGAGTCCGTGCATTTAAAGGATGGATATCTATGCAGGGAAGCACGATGTCCAGATATTATGGAAGCGGCTCACGCTGCGCTGTGGGGTACGAATGCACACACCTATGCTTTTGTGGAAGGCGATAATATTGCTCGAGCGCTTAAAAATGATTTTCACGCCTCCTATATTGTAATTTCTGGCGAAAGCGCAATGAACTATATAGCCTCCAATAATAGCCATTTTGTGCGCAATGCTTATGATGAAGATTCTAGAACCGTACTCTACAGTCTTAAGTAGTGCTCCAGTGGTTATCCACACGTCTCTTTTCACCCCCGGTTCATTTAGCCGTATAATAAGCGGGTACTTAAACAGTATCTGCCTTCGCAGCAGCGTGGGCGGCCATTAATATAAGGTCGGCATCTGGCCTTTAACGGGGAGCGGATGCACAATTTATCAATAGTTACAAGCAAACAATGTCAAAAAAGTTACACTCGAAAGGTTTTACGCTCATCGAGCTTTTGGTAGTTATCGCGATCATCGGTATCTTGGCATCCATCGTCCTCGCGAGTCTCAACACGGCGCGCGGCAAAGCAGCCGACGCTGCTATTAAGGGAGATTTGGCCCAAATTCGGTCCCAGGCGGCCATCTTTCAAGATCAAAACACTAACAATACTTTCACTGGTCTATGCACGAACGCCCAGTTAGTGACGATACTCACCCATGCAAACACTCAGAGTTCAGATTCCGCAAATGCAGTATGTAACGTAACCCCGACTACCGGTGCTAATTACGCTGTTTCAGTCCCACTCAAGACATCATCAACCGCCCACTGGTGTGTTGATTCCAATGGTATTTCCATTTCGAGATCAACAAAGCTTGGAGCAGGTGAGTACGTCTGCCAATAATCAGGTTTTGTAAGGTGACAACAACATGGAAAGGCTGTGCCTTTCCATGTTGTGTTATGTGCATAACTTATCAAGAACAGCGCTGTAAGCATGCTAAGATAACATTTGCCCATGACCTCTCGCTTCTTCAAGATTCTTTTGATGTCAGTAGGGGCAGTGATTTTAAGTCTGCCGACTGCTACGTTCGCGCTCTCATGCACTGGTAGTCCTTGGGTATGCCATGAGGCTCTCGATATAACTTGTTCTGCGTCGCCAAACCCGGTTAAAGCTAACCAAACGACCACTTTAACTTCCCAAGTAACCGGAGGTGCAGCTGGAAGTGCTCCGTACACATACGTTTGGATGGATGGTTCTGGAAACACGATTAGCTCTGGTCAGACCATTACTGAAAGTTACGATACGCAAGGTGCTGTCACCCGTATTGTAAAAGCGACCGGACAACCAGTAGGCGGATATCAGTCATATGGACAGTGCAGCGTAACGGTAACCGTCTCTGGCCTCTTAAATGGTGATTCATGTACGCTAGATTCGCAATGCTCTAGCGGTTATTGTGATTTAAGCAACGGTGATCCGGGTATCTGCGCGACGCCCACACCCTTCCGTGCGACCTGTTCGGTCTCTCCTGCAACCACCACGGTGGATCCCACGACGGGAGAGGCGGATGTTATCTACAGCGCCTCGCCGACCGGAGGCACCGGCAACTACACCTACGTATGGAGCGGATCGGTTTGTCCGGGGACCAACTCGGCAACCGGCGACGAGTCCATCTCGGGGTCGGAGACGACCATTGACGCCTCGTACCGCTATGCCGGCTGCAAGCGCGGCGTTGCGCGGATTTCTTCCGGCAATCAGACCATTACCTGCCAAGCGCAGGTTACGGTAACACCGCCGCCCAAGCCCGCGATCACACTTACCGCAAGTCCCAATCCGGTCCAAAATTCAGGCGATACCGCGACGATAAGCTGGTCGGTTACGGGCGCGACAAGCTGTACGGCAAGCGGCGCATGGGGAAACTGGAGCGAAAATATATCCGGTACTGGCTCTGATTCCGAGGAAACCGATCCGGTGGTAAGCGGTACACCCCAGCGCTACACCCTTACCTGCACGGGTCCTGGCGGGCAGAGCTCGGCTTCGGTTATCGTAAGCGTCAGGCCGCCGCCTTCGTGCACCTATACCTATAGCGATTGGGAGCCGGCGAGTTGCACGTTCGGCTCTTCTCAAACTAGAACCTATACTTCCAGTCCCGACGGTTGCACCGGAACACCGGGACCGACGACGCGCTCGTGCACAGCCGGACCGCCAAGCGGCGAACCGCCCGATCTCTCCGGCGGGCTCAAGGATCCCTTGGGCAATATAACGCTCTTGGGATTTCTGGAGAAGACGCTGCGCGCCTTCATTAATCTTCTCATTCCCATCATTGTCCTCTTCTTCCTCATCACCGGTCTTATGTTCATCTTGGCCCGCGGTAATCCGGCAAAGCTTGCGACCGCAAAGACCGCATTCCTCTATACGACGATCGGAGCAGGAGTTGTCTTGGGAGCGTGGGCGCTCGCACAGCTCGTTAGCAATACTATCAATGCGATTCAGGGATAGCACATTCACGAGAGGAAAGCAGTGGCACGCTCTCGTTGCACTCGTGCTCGTGTTTCTCATCCTCTGCGCGCCACTGCTTTCGTCGGCGCAGACGACGGGAGGAGTTACATTCAAAAGTCTTGTCGGCAAGTTACTGGCGTATGGGAAACCCATCACGGGTCTTTTAGTGAACCTTGCGGTTTTCCTCCTCGCATTCGGTATCTTTCGCTATATAAACGCCGGTGCTGACGTCAAACGTAGGCAGGAGGGAGCGAAGCTCTTGCTGTGGGGGCTTATTTCCGTCGTGGTGATGCTCTCGATGTGGGGCATCATCAATATCGTGCTCAACACGTTCTTCAGCAGCGACAGCACGAGCCACTTTGAACTCTCCAATGATCTCTGGAACGGGAGCTCTTCCGATACCAATCCGTAGCGCGCTTGCGCACTGCGGCTTCTGATTTTGGCCCCGTTGCCTGCTATACTATAGCCATGGTCTGGGTATTTTTCTTTTATGTACTGCTCTTGGGTTCCGCGATCGGGAGCTTTCTCAATGTGGTGGTGTTGAGGTTCAATACCGGACGCACCCTCGCGGGCCGCTCCGCTTGTCTTACCTGCGCCGCGAAGCTCTCATGGTATGACCTGGTGCCGGTGTTCAGTTTCTTTGTGTTGCGCGGGCGCTGCCGTTCCTGCCGCAGCAAGATCTCCTGGCAGTATCCTCTCGTCGAGCTTGCTGCCGCGCTGATCTATTTTTCCATCGCGTGGCAGTTTTTGCATTCGGGAATGGGTACCGACGATATCCTCTTGCTTTTGTTCAGCATCGTTTCATGGCCGTTGCTTTTGGCAATCCTGGTGTATGATGCGCGGCACAAAGTGATCCCCGACCCCTTTGTGTACGGGTTCACCGCGCTCACTCTTTTATTCCGAGTGTTGCTAGGTTTTTTGCACGGCTTCGATTCCTATTTCCTGGCTGATCTTTTGGCGGGCCCGCTTTTGTTCATTCCGTTCTATCTTCTGTGGAGGTTATCGGGCGGTAGATGGATGGGATTGGGAGATGGAAAGCTTGCGCTGGGTCTGGGTTTTGCTGGAGGGCTTGGCGGTGGGATCTCCGCTATCGTGCTGGGGTTTTGGTTCGGGGCGGCGGTCGGGCTTGTGCTCATTGCCGCTTCGAGATTTCGCGGATCGAGCGGGCTTTCGATGAAAAGCGAGCTTCCTTTCGGACCATTCCTCATTGCGGGTCTCTTTGCCGTGCAGTTTTTTGGTTTCTCGCTTTTTAATATCGGATTCTAACATGCTATCGCTCCGCCGCTTTCTGTATAGCAAACGCACCCGAGGCTTTACCCTCATCGAATTGCTCGTTTCGCTTTCCATCATGATAATCATCACCGGCATCGCACGGTTCGGGAAAAGCCGCTACGAGCGTTCGATCTTACTGACGAACCTCGCGTACGACGTCGCGCTCTCGATACGGGAAGCGCAGGTATACGGCATCAATGTGCGCTCCGCCGGCGGTAACGCGCCCTTTGACGCAGGGTATGGGATACATTTCTCCACCGCGTCGCCGGGGGATACGTTCTCCTTGTTCGCCGATACCAACAACGATCATTTTTACAGCGTTTTGGAAAAAGTCCGGGACTATAAGATAAAGAACAACAATAAAATCTCCCGATTATGCACGGTTTCCATCAATCAGAGCGCCTGTGTCGATATCCCGTCGGGTTCCCTCGATATCACCTTCCGGCGCCCCGACCCCAATGCCTGTTTCAACGGCACGGGCAGTGCTGTCGCTAATGCGATCCCGACGAGCGATTGCATCAATGCGACCGGAAAATCGCAAGCGCAGATCACTGTCAGCGCCGACGATGGAAGCACCCGCATCATCTATGTTTTCTCGACCGGTCAGATATCATTGTCGCCATGATGAATAAGTCCTTCAAGAAATCTTTCTCGGTCGGGTTCTCGACGGTCGAACTGCTGGTTTCAGTCGCGCTCTTCTCCTTGGTTGTGCTCATCTCCATCGCTTCGATGCTCGTGCTGATGGATGCCAATCAGAAAGCGCGCTCGGTGAAGACTGCGGTAGATAACCTCAACTTCGTCGTTGACGATATCTCGCGGAATTTGCGGCTCGGAAGCAAATTCTATTGCCTGACCTCGGTGCCCACAGCGCCGATCACGATCGGGGGCAATACCCAAGATTGTCTCTATAACCCGAGCCAGTCGTTCTCGGGCGGCGGTGTCTATGTAGCTTTGCGGGACCGCAGCGGCAAGGCTCTGATATACCGGTTCAACGGGACTCGCATCCAAGAGAAACTTACCGGAAGCGCCTGGTCGGGCTACACGGATTCGGATCCGACCAACGGCTTCCTCGATATGACCTCGGCTAGCGTCACGATAACGTACATGCGCTTTTTCGTCTTCAACACCGCGGCGAATTCGGGAGCCCAGCCATACGTCATCATCGCGATAAAGGGGCGCGCCGGACAGAAAGCCTCCACACAGACTTCCTTTTCGATCATGACCTCAATTTCCCAACGTATTCCCCATAACGCTGAATAAAAAACGCGATGTATGCAATGAGTAAGAAAAAACAACGGACAGTGTTGAAGGCGACGAGAAAAAGTTTTACGCTCGTCGAGACGATGCTTGCGGTGACGATACTCTCGATGGCTATCATCGCACCGCTCTCCATAGCGTCGAATTCTCTTACTGCCGCGACGACTGGAAAAGATCGGCTCGTCGCGATCGCGCTTGCTCGGGATGCCATCGAGTATGTGAGAAACCTCCGTGATACGAACCGCCTCAACGGAGTGTCGTGGCTTAATGGGCTCGATAACAACAACTGTATCAACGGCAGCAATCTAAGCGCATGCAATCTATGCTTCACGGCCAATGGTTGCGAGGTTGATTCGCTGCAAGGAGATGGCGCATCGAACCTGCATGGGCGCGGTGTTGGAGGATTGCTCAAAAGTCAGTGTACCTCCCCGAGCTGTACCGATACGTATGGTCTCTACGCGTACTTTCCGAGCACCTATCTGGACAGCAAGTTTACGCGCTGGGTTGTCATTCAATGGGTCAACGATGCGGCACGTGTAGCCAATCGCGAAGTGCGGGTTACCGCGACGGTGACCTGGAAGACGATCTTTAGCACGAAAAAGGTCGAGATAGTGGAGCAGCTCACGAACTGGTAACATGACGCACTACTCTCTTCGCCGACATCGTCTCACTCCTGAAGTCTCAAGGCACAGGGGCTTCACCCTCTACTACGCCGTGCTCTTCGGGAGCATCATTTTGGCGATCGGGGCGTCCATGCTCAATCTCTCGCTCAAGGAATTCCTGTTGAGCTCGTCGCTCAAGGAATCCGAGTACGCTTTCTTTGCGGCGGATTCAGGAACGGAATGTGTGCTCTATTGGGATTTGCACGGCATTCCGGTTACGTTTCCACGTACTGCAGTGGACGGAAATGCCAATCTCTCGCAGATCCAGTGCAACGGCGCTTCGATAAGCCCGGCACCGGTCGTCTCGAGCGCTTCGGCGAATTATGCTACGACTACCTTTTCCTATAACATCTCTGACAGTTCTGGCACTCCGAAGTACGGAGTAGTGCTCGAGGTTGGCAAGCAGGTCAGCTCGATCGACGGAAGCATCACGACCACGATCATCTCCCGAGGCTACAATGTACTGTACAACTCAACGAGCAATCGCAAGATCGAGCGTGCTATTGTTACGCAATACTGAACTATGGCAAAGTCCATTCCCTCATCAATCAGAGCGCGTGTTGAAAAACTGCGTCAGGCAATCGAGAAGTATCGCTATGAGTACCATGTGCTCGACCAGACGAACATCCCGGAAACGGCGCTCGACTCGCTCAAGCACGAACTTGTCGAACTTGAGCGAGAGTATCCCGAACTCATCACTCCCGATTCTCCCACCCAGCGGGTCGCGGGGAAGCCTTTGCCGCAATTTAAGAAAGTGGTGCATACAGTGCCGCAATGGTCTTTCAATGATGCGTTTTCTGAAGATGATATCCGAGATTTCGACGCGCGCGTCCGCCGTTTTCTCAAATCAGCCTCCGTCTCTGACAGCGCATTGAGCTACTGTTGCGAACTCAAGATCGACGGACTCAAAGTTGTGCTGGAGTACGAGAGCGGGCGCTTCGTCCGCGCGGCGACGCGCGGCGACGGACGAGTCGGTGAGAATGTGACGCAGAATGTGCGCACTATCGAAGCAGTGCCGCTGTCGCTCCTGCAACCGATCAATCTCGTTGTCGAGGGCGAAGTGTGGATGCGCAAGAGTCGCTTGGTTGAACTCAACCGAGAGCAGGAGAAAGAAGGGAAGCCGCAGTATGCCAATGCCCGCAATGTCGCAGCCGGTTCCATTCGCCAGCTTGATCCTTCGATAACTGCGTCGAGGAAACTTGAGGTGTTTGTCTACGATATCGCGCAGGCCCCTGAAGGTATCCCTCAAACGCAGATCGAGGAGCTCACGATGCTTCGCAAGCTCGGGTTCAAGGTCAATCCGCACTTTCGGCTCTGTAAAACGGTAGAGGAGGTGATTTCATATTGGCGTCAGTGGCAGGAGAAAGCGGGCAAGGAAGATTACCTGATCGATGGCGTGGTGCTTAAAGTCAATGAGCGGCGGCTCCAGGAAGCGCTCGGTTATACGGGCAAAGCTCCTCGTTTTGGTATCGCCTTCAAATTTCCGGCGGAGCAGGTGACGACGGTGATCGAAGACATCGTCTTTCAAGTCGGGCGCACGGGAGTCGTTACGCCGGTCGCGGTTTTGCGTCCGGTTTCGGTTGCCGGTTCAACGGTCTCGCGCGCAACGCTCCATAATGAAGACGAGATCAAGCGGCTCGATGTCAGGATCGGCGACACCGTCATACTGCAGAAAGCTGGCGACGTTATTCCCGACATCGTCTCGGTAGTATTGGAATTGCGTCCCAAAAACAGCAAGTCGTATGAATTTCCAAGAACCATCCCCGCATGCGGCGGCGATGGGCGCATCGAACGGGTCCCCGGCGAGGCCGCATGGCGCTGCGTTAACCGCTTATCGGTGGCAGCAGAGAGGCGCAAGCTCTATTATTTTGTCGGCAAGCATGCGTTTGATGTTGACGGACTGGGTCCCAAAGTCATCGATGCGCTTTTGGATAATCATTTGATATCGGATGCGGCGGATATTTTCACGCTCAAGCGTGGTGACCTCCTGCAGATGCCGCGTTTTGCGGGAAAGTCGGCGGATAATCTGCTCGCGGCGATCGAGGCCGCGCGCGCAGTCACCATGCCGCGCTTTATCACAGCACTTTCCATTCCTCAAGTGGGGGAGGAGACGGCGGAAGATGTCGCAGAGCATTTCCGCACGATAGAGAAGATACGGACGGCGCGACTTGAAGATTTCGATGCTATCGAGAACGTAGGTGCGGTGGTGGCGCGATCGCTTTCTGATTGGTTTGGCGATAAAAAACATCAGAGGTTCCTGGATAAACTGCTCCGGCAGGTACGCATTAAGAAACTCGCACCCGTCGTGGGTAGAGGCGGCGCGCTTTCGGGTAAAACATTCGTACTGACCGGCACGCTTGCAGGTCTTGGGCGCGATGAGGCGAAACGCTTGATAAAAACGCGTGGAGGCAAAACCTCCGGTTCGGTTTCAAAGAATACCGATTATGTGGTCGTGGGCGAAAACCCCGGCTCTAAACTCAAGGAAGCGCAGCAACTGAACGTGCGGGCCCTCTCCGAAGAGGAATTCCTGAAGATGGTCGCCTAGCACCGTTCGCACCCGCTGCATTTTCGTTCCATTGTCAAATTTTTCGATCGGCGCGCGGAATGCTATCATGACATTATGTTGACGCTCAAAGATATCGAAAATCTTGCCGCGCTTGCACGGCTGGATATCCCCGCCGAGGAAAAAGAATCGCTTCGCACAGAAGTGGATTCGATTTTGGGGTATGTGAGCGAGATTCAGCAGGTTTCGGGAGGTACAACGAAGAAAGAGGCAGGCGAGGTCCGCAACGTATTCCGTGAAGACAAAAACCCGCATCTTCCCGGCGAATTTAGTGCGGAGCTTCTTGCAGCGGCGCCGCGCAGGCAGGACGATTATGTGAAGGTCAAGAAGATACTCTGATGAAGCTGGATCTTCATGGCCTCACCGTAGCGTCGGCGCATTCACATCTGAAAAAAGGCGATTTTTCCGCCCGCGAGCTTGCGCAAGTGTATCTTGATTCGATCGAAAAGAAGAACCCTCCAGTGAACGCGTATCTCGAGGTTTTTGACGATGTACTCGACCAGGCTCATGAGGCCGATCAGCGTCTTCAATCGAAGAAGAATGTGCATACGTTGACCGGTATTCCCTTCGCGATGAAAGACAATATCTTGGTGAAGGGGCACCGCGCCGGCGCCGCATCGAAGATCCTCGAAGGATACTACGCTCCCTACGATGCCACGGTCTCGAAGAAGTTACGGGACGCCGGCGCGGTTTTCCTCGGACGGACGAACATGGACGAATTCGCGATGGGCGGCTCGACGGAGAATTCCGCTTACGGTCCCACCAAAAATCCGCATGATCCTGCGCGCGTAGCGGGCGGTTCATCCGGCGGCTCCGCCGCCGCCGTCGCCATGGATGCCGCGCTCGCCGCTTTGGGTTCTGATACTGGTGGTTCCATCCGCGAACCCGCATCTTTTTGTGGTGTGGTGGGTTTCAAGCCAACCTACGGCGCTGTCTCGCGGTCGGGGCTTATGGCGATGGGTTCATCGCTCGATCAGATCGGACCATTCGCAAAGACGGTTGAAGACGCCGAGCTTATTTTCAATACCATCCGCGGAGCGGACCCCCTCGATAGCACGACTATTTCCGAGACTACGTACCCTCGCGGAAAATCATCTAAACGATTCGTGATCGGCGTACCGCGCGATTTCGCGCTCGCGGAAGGGGTCGACAAAGATGTCGCGAAAAACTTCTCGGAGAGCCTCGAGAAATTGGAGCAGTCGGGATGCGAGCTGCGCGACGTCAGCCTCCCCATGATCCGCTATTCGCTCTCGGTGTATTACATCATCATGCCTGCGGAAGTGTCCTCCAACCTCGCGCGCTACGACGGGGTCAAGTTTGGCGCGCTCGAAGAGGGTGGAGACGTGATCCAGGATTATTTTTTGACGCGAGGGCGCTTGTTCGGCAAAGAGGCACGCCGGAGGATCATGCTCGGCACCTACGTGCTCTCGGCCGGTTACTACGATGCCTATTACGGGAAGGCGAACCGGGTGCGGGCGCTTATCACCGATGATTTCAAGAACGTATTTTCAAGCGGTGTGCACGCGGTCGCCACGCCGACTGCGCCGACGCCCGCGTTTAAAATAGGCGAGAAGACCGCCGACCCGCTCCAGATGTATCTTGCCGACATCTTCACGGTTCCTGCCAATATCGCTGGCATCCCCGCCATCTCTATCCCTTCTGGTACCACTCTCGTCGGCGGAAAGTCACTGCCGCTGGGCTTGCAACTGCAAGCCGCGCACGGTTGTGAATCCACGCTCTTTGAGCTCGGCAAGAAATTTGAGAAGATAAAGTAGTATGCCTCCGCAAAATCAGGCTCGACCCTCTCCATCGAGAGCCCCGGGTCCTCGCCCATCTCACGGTCCTAAACCATCGGGAAGCGCACCGCTAAGCGAAAAGACGACCGAAGTGTTCTTTATTTTGCTCGTGGTCCTTATGATCGTCGCGGGGCTCGCTAATGCGACCCGTTCGCCACTTTTCCGTTCCGTGTATGTACAGCTTTTCCATCCGACCTCGCTCACGTATTACCAAAGCGCGAAGGGAGCACGGGTTTATGTCTCCGGCCCCCTCGGCAATGTCCGCGAGTCGCCCGGCGGTGTGCGCATTGGCTCGCAGGAAAGCGGCTCGGCCGGAGTGATCATCGGCGGAGCGCAAGCGAGCGGCGCGACGCGCTTTTGGGATATCGATTTCGATTCGGGTGTTGATGGATGGGTCGATGAAGCCGAGCTGTTACTCTTCAAACAAGAGACGGTCTTGAGTTTTATTCTCGCGGGCATTGCTGATCTTTTCAAGATCGTCTCAACGCTCGCGTCGCTTCTGTTCCTCTCCGGTATCATCTATTCTCTGATCCGCGTCAGCCAGGTCGTTGCCGAACGTCGAAAGCACGAGAAGTTCAAAGAAACTCCGGCACATATGGTCGCCGCCGCGCAGGAACATGTGAACCACCGATGGGAGCGAATCATCGCCCATGTGCAGAGCGAAAATCCAGCTGATTGGCGGCTGGCTATCCTTGAGGCGGACATCATGCTGGCGGAGATGCTCGATCCTATGGGGTATATCGGAGAGAATGTGGGGGAGAAATTGAAGCGCGTGGAGAGAAGCGATTTCGATACGATCGAAGATGCCTGGGAAGCGCACAAGATCCGCAACCTCGTCGCCCACAAGGGTTCTGATTTCGTGCTCTCCAAACGTGAGGCGCAACGCGTTGTGTCGTTGTACGCGAATGTTTTCCGAGAATTTCACTATATCTAGCGGTTGCCTTCGCTCTAGTGCTGTTGTATGATGAACCCCGCTTATCGCGGGGTAGAGTAACAGTAATTCGCAAGGCTCATAACCTTGAGATGCCGGTGCAATTCCGGCCCCCGCAAATTTCATGAAGTAAATTCTTTACTGTCCAACCAATAAAGGTTTAGACAGATTCTTTTTCTACGATACAATTGAGATATCCCATGCAGGAGAGCAAATCCAAGAAAATTCTCGGAAGGTCATCCGTACCGAAGCTGGTGCGGTGGCTTATTGATGCGGGCATCGTGAAAACAGAGCAGGCCGCCGGGATGATGCTCGTTATCCTTATCGTCGCTTTTTTCGCCGCTTCCTACTACTTTTTCAAGTCTGCACAGTCCACGGCTTCGCTATCGGCGGTCTTTTCAAACTAAAATCTCTCGAGTCTCTTCAAACGGCAATCTGGTGCCGGTGAGTGGAGTCGAACCACTGTCTAGGGCTTATGAGTCCCTCGTTCTGACCGTTGAACTACACCGGCAATGGGGAAAATATAATATACTCACGCGGGGATTACAAACTACTTGCCGAATAGGGATGAGGGCGTATGATGGGTCTTAGGTGTACCTAACGAAAGGATTTTTTATGCCCTCAAAATTCTGGAACGATGACTCCCTTGAACTTCGCTTCCCGCTTGCACTCCGGCTGCTTTTCGGACTCTTGTATCTGCCCCGTGCAGTGAAATTGTGGTGTCAGCGGCGCCGAAAGATCTCCTGATCGATACGTACCCGCCCTTGTAAAAGGGCGGGCCTCTTTTTATCCTTATTTTTCTTGACTTTTCCACACCAACATAGCTGTAAGAGAGCACCGGGTATATAATCATTTCCAGGGTTCACTATTATAAAAGGTCTTAAATTCGGCACCGTATCATAAGTCTACTTTAGGTATGAGATATATTTCACTTAATTTTGTCATTGCGCTCGTAGTTATCGTGGCAACGGGCGCTGGTTTGATTTACAAGCTCCAAGAGTCAGCCTCGGAGATGGCCCTCTTACCCCTCCCCCTGGCCCAGGTAGCCTCATATAATCTTGATCAAGGCCTCGCCCTTTATTGGAAACTCGATGAGGGTACCGGCTCAACGGTAACCGATTCGTCCGGCAACGGGATGAACGGCACGCTACTAGGCTCTCCTACATGGGTTTCCGGCTCGACCGCAAAGATCAACGGTGCGCTTTCTTTTAACGGTACCAACAGCGCAGTAACATCTCCTGCAGTTCCGCTCAATACCGCTGTCGTTTCGGTCGCTTTCTGGCTCAACGGCGGCATGGGTTCAGGAACGAGTATGATTCTTGAATCGTCTCCCAACCTGAATAATTCGGATACGGGTTTTGCCGTATCCACGGAATCCTCCTCTACAAATTGTCCGGGCGCTTCCAACATAGTTTGGCTGGTACTCCACGGGAATATGGGCTACAACAACAGCTGTTTTCAATATCCCGGTTCCGGCTGGCATCATTACGTAGCCGTCTTTGATAAAAGCCAGGGGTCTCAGCGGGAAGTGAGTCTCTTTATCGACGGAGCTACGAGCTCGGTCCTCGTTCAGCATAACAGTGCGGATAATACCAATGGTTTCAACGCCAGCCCCGCCAATCCGATCTATCTGATGTCGCGCGGCGGGTCGTCGCTCTTCTCGAGCGGCACGATTGATGATGTCAGGATCTACACTAAAGCTCTCTCACAAGCGGAAGCCCAAGCGCTCTACAATTGGACTCCTGCTCCACCTCCGCCCCCAGCCGACACCTCCGCCCCCTCTATTCCCGCAAGCATCTCCGCCAACGTTGTCTCCGCCAACCAGATCAACCTCTCGTGGTCAGCATCGACGGATAACGTCGGTGTAACCGGCTACAAGGTATTCCGTGGAGGGGTACAGATCGGCACCACCGCCCAAACTTCCTATGGAGACACCGGACTTTCTCCCAGCACCTCCTACACCTACAGCGTCTCTGCCTACGATGCCGCAGGGAATAATTCGGGGCAGTCAAGCGCTATCTCGGCGACAACTGCAGTTCAGCCCGATACCACCGTTCCAGTCATTTCTGTTCTTTCGAGCTCTGGAATTACCACCTCTTCCGCATCCATTTCATGGATGACCGATGAAAATGCGACCAGTCAGGTTGATTATGGTTTGACCACATCGTATGGATCTCAAACCCCGCTCAATAGCGCGCTTTCGACATCGCATTCCGTTTCGCTCTCGGGTCTCTCAAGCAATACCACCTATCATTTCCGGGTGAGTTCGGCCGATGCTGCGGGAAATCTTGCACAATCATCCGACCAGACCTTCACGACTGCAGTGCAAGCGCAAACTCTTGATACTACAGCACCTTCTACTCCTATGGGTCTCTCTGCCACGGCTCTTTCGTCTTCCCAGATCAGACTGACGTGGAATGCTTCGACGGATAACGTGGGGGTAGCGGGTTACGATATTTATGATTGCAGAGGCAACTCATGCAAGAAACTCAACGCCCTTACCAAGGTTTCCGGGACGACCTATCAGGTCAATTCGCTTTCGGCCGGTACAACATATCGTTTTGCGATTGATGCATTCGATGCCGCAGGGAATCTCTCCGGGAAAACCGGGACGGTTTCCGTTGCCACGCCTTCGGTAGCACCTCCCACCTACACGCTCTCGGTCACTAAGAGCGGTGCCGGTTCGGGCACGGTCTCCGGCGGGGGCATCAACTGCGGGGCGACCTGCTCGGCTACGATAACGGGGGGAACTCCCATAACCCTCACCGCAACCCCCGCTTCCGGCTCATCATTTGCCGGTTGGAGCGGCGCGTGCAACGGTACTGCTTCCAGTTGCGCGCTGACCATCAATGCCAACACTGCAGTGTCTGCGACCTTCTCCATCGCAGCCGACACCTCCGCCCCCTCTATTCCCGCAAGCATCTCCGCCAACGTTGTCTCCGCCAACCAGATCAACCTCTCGTGGTCAGCATCGACGGATAACGTCGGTGTAACCGGCTACAAGGTATTCCGTGGAGGGGTACAGATCGGCACCACCGCCCAAACTTCCTATGGAGACACCGGACTTTCTCCCAGCACCTCCTACACCTACAGCGTCTCTGCCTACGATGCCGCAGGGAATAATTCGGGGCAGTCAGCCTCGGTAACTGCGACGACGCAGCCGCTTTCCTCGACGAAATTCCAACTCAATGATCGGGTCACGGTAAGCTCCGGACCTCTCAATGTGCGTGCGACACCTTCCATTTCGGCAACTCTCGTGGGCACGCAGAATACCGGCGCTCTGGGAACCATTATCGGCGGGACAATCTATGCGGACGGATACTTCTGGTGGAATGTGAATTTTGATACCGGTGCTGACGGTTGGAGCGTCGAAGATTATCTCTCGGGGTATACGCCTCCCACTACCTACGTGCTTTCAGTGAGTACGGCAGGCAGCGGCACGGGCTCGATCACCTGCGGTGGAGGAGCTTGTCCTACGTCAGTCACTTCTGGGACATCGGTAACTCTCACCGCGACCCCCGCTTCCGGCTCATCATTTGCCGGTTGGAGCGGCGCGTGCACGGGTACCGCATCGACCTGCACCCTCACAGTCGTGGGAAACACCACGGTGTCTGCGACGTTCAATCTGGTGAGTACGAATAAATTCAACATCGGCGATCGGGTGGAGATAACCAATGTTGCGCCTCCCGCAAGAGCCAATATCTGGGCCACAGCTGCGGTGGTAACGCTTGTCGGTACACAACCCGCGGGCGCTTCAGGCACCATAATCGGAGGTCCTACATCTGCCGGCGGAACAACGTGGTATCAAGTGGATTTTGATAACTCCACGATCGACGGCTGGGATGGCCAAGAATATTTCGGGACGTATATTCCTGTTGCACTCACGGTAACTCGACTAGGCTCCGGCACAGTGACGTCAAACCCAGGCGGCATCAACTGCGGGGCAACGTGTTCGGCCAATTTCGGGATCGGTTCTCAAGTGGTGCTTACTGCCGCGCCGACCACTGGTTACTATGTCAGCAGTTGGTCTGGAGCCTGCAGCGGTAATGCGCTCGCGTGTACCGTTCTTATGGATTCCGGGCAATCTACGACTATCTACTTCGCACTCGATTCCACGCCGCCCTCAACCCCCACTAACCTTTCAGCCTCCGCCTTTTCTGCCAACCAGATCAACCTCTCCTGGAGTGCTTCGACGGATAATGTGGCTGTAACTGGCTACAAAGTATTCCGCAATGGAGTGCAGATTGACACCACCGCCCAAACCTCTTATAGCGACACCGGACTTTCTCCCAACACCTCCTATACCTACACGGTTTCAGCCTACGATGCGGTGGGGAATAATTCCGCGCCTTCATCGGTTGCGTCGGCGACTACCAAGACTCAAAGTGGATTCCTGCTTCCTCCTGACCGGAGTGCCAATCCTGTCAGTGGCACCCCGTGGAGCGGCGCGGGCGTTCCGGGAGGCATACCCGTTCGGACGACTATCTGCGCCACGTTGGGTACGGCGGGAGGAACGATCGCAACCCCTCAAAGCGTGACGATAAGTCAGATAAATTCTGCGCTTTCAGCATGTCCCGCCGGCCAAGTCGTTTATCTCAACCCCGGCACGTACAGTCTTGTCGGTTCGACACCGATTCGCCTCGGCAACAACTCTGTAACGCTTCGCGGCGCTGGTCCGGATAAGACGTATCTTAAGTTCAGCGGGAATTTCGACACTGAATTGGTGCAAATAGGAAAGGCCTATGGCCAAGCCGACCCGCCGGGCGGTCCAGGAACGCTCACCGTGGCGAATTGGATTACCGGATTCGGCCAGGGAACGACGCAAATCACGCTCGATAAAACTACCGGCCTCTCGGTCGGGCAGGTCATGTGCCTCGACCAGCACGCGGGAGGTAGCAGTCCGTGGTCATCGCCGGTAACTCTCACCGGAGACAATCGAACGGGTATCGGCCTCCAACAGTGTGTTCTGGTTACTGCCATCAATGGCACCTCCATAACTATCTCCCCGGGAATTTATGGGACGCTCTGGAATTCATCGCTCTCGCCTCAAGCCTGGTGGTGGGGGAGCAACAAGTCTCTCCAGACCGACTTCTCGGGTATCGAAGATCTCAAGCTCGACGGGACTGGTTCCGGTAGCCAGTATCTAGTTCGGTTCGTTGGCGGCTATGCAAACTGGATGAAAAATGTCGAGTCTATGAATCCATACCAACATAATGTGGAAGTCAGTTATTCAAAGAGCATCGAAATCCGCGACAGCTATTTCCACGACGCGCAGAATCTCCAGTCTAACAATTATGCAAATGATGTCGGCGACAACACGTCTTCCGATGTGCTAGTTGAGAACAACATCTTCACGAATATTCCGAATATGATTGATGCGCGCTCCACCTCCGGCAGTGTCTTCGCCTACAACTATGGCGTGAAGTTCCCTTACTACATCTCCACATGGCTTCCCGAGACGATGATGACCCATGGCGGGCATCCGTTCATGGATCTGTTTGAAGGAAACGAGGGTCCCAATATCGTTTTTGACGAAATCTATGATCCGGCGAGCCATATCGTGGTATTCCGCAACCGGCTCTTGGGCTCTGATCCCGGGAAGACGGGCAGTCTCAATCCCCTCTATGTTGCCTCGAACAACAACTATGTGAGCATCATCGATAACGTGTTGGGAACTGCGGGTGTTCAGGGCTCGTATAACGGCTATAACTTGACCACCGGCGGGAGCCAGAATATCTACAATTTCGTTTACCAAAGCGGTGATCCCCTGGTGCCGCCGACCTTAACCCGCTGGGGAAACTATGATACGTTCACGGGAACGATCAAAATGCAAACAGATGAGGCTGGTGGCGTCTCACTGCCGAGTGATCTCACTCCGTACAAGTCGCTCTACCGCTCGTCAGCCCCGAGTTGGTGGAACAGTTCGAAACTTCCAAATCCCAATCTTCCCTGGCCGGCTATCGGATCTGACATAACCGGAGGAACCGGACCTCAAGGTCATTCCTATGATATTCCCGCGAAGCAATGCTTCACGAAACTCAATCTTGCAAGCGGGGGAGCATATAACGCCAATCTCTGCTACTAGTGTTTTGGATGGGCCCGTGGGCAAATTGTTGCCCGCGGGCCTTCAGCGTGGGTTGAAGGGCACGGTAAAATCTGCTAAAGTCTCTTTGTTTTTGCGGCTGTAGCTCAA
The DNA here is from genome assembly GCA_964617735.1 of uncultured Candidatus Saccharibacteria bacterium. Taxonomy (GTDB): domain Bacteria; phylum Patescibacteriota; class Minisyncoccia; order Phycocordibacterales; family DSPV01; genus 2-02-FULL-46-13. The sequence continues at coordinate 272,129 of CAZTXT010000001.1, forward strand.
CGGTAGAGCACTCGCCTGTCACGCGAGAGGTCGCGGGGTCAGCACCCGTCAGCCGCGTTGCGGCAAAAATCGGCAGCCAGAGCTGCCGATTTTTGGTGCCTTTGGCACGACGGTTGCTGACAGCCGCAACGTCCGAGCGCAGCGAGGCCGAGCTAGCAGGCGAGGAAGTGAGGCGGGGTAGCGGCCTTGCGAGCGCGACGGCGCGAGCAAGAGCTGTGACCAGACCCGTCAGCTGAGACCCCGAGCGCAGTGATTCATCATCACCATTGACTTGCCTCTGTGGCCGGATACTATGTGCGGAGAAACCTTAACAAGAAAGGATCAGTATGCGTCTATGTCGTCTCGTCTTCTCACTCATTCTGCCTCTGGTAAGTCTCGGGTGCCTGAATCTTCCCTCACACACCTATCGCCACGCCCCGCTTCCGCTTTCGGAGAAGCTCGCACAAGAGATATCGTATCAACCGCTCACCTGCAGGCCTCTCTTGGAGTACCCATGCTATGGAAAGCATCAGTTCAAGCATATCGAACTTGAAGTCTCGACATTCAATGGTGCCAATAAAGTACTCGACCTCGAATACTATCGCCCACCAGTCACGGAAGCAGTCCCCGTCATTGTCGTGTTGCCGATATCCGCTGGCGAACATTATTCTCTGGAGCGGTTCCTTTCGCACTACATCGTACGTTGCGGCTTCGCCGCGGTAATCGTGCATCGCGAGCGGGAACGCAATCCCACGACTGCGGATGCAATCAATGCGCTGTTACGCCAGTCGGTCTTGGACAATCGCCAGGTCATTGATTGGATCGAAACGCGTCCCGAGCTTAATCCGCGCAAGATAGGCGTGTTGGGGACGAGTATGGGAAGCATCAAAGGAGCGCTCCTCTGTGCCGTCGAACCGCGCGTCCGCGCGTCGGTGCTCGCGCTTACCGGCGGCGATCTTCCGTATATCATTTCGTATAGCACCGACGGCACACTCACGCATTGTGGGGTGAGCCTTAAGCGTAAAACATACCTCAAAGAGCACCATCTCTCGCTCGCAGAGTTCAAGCGCGGTCTAGAAGGGATTGAATGGGACCCGAAGCTTCTTGGGCCGTATGTCGATCCGAAGAAATGCATGCTTATCTTGGGTGCGTGCGACACGGTTGTGCCCTTCAAGAAAGGCTTGGAATTGCGTGCGGCGATGGGGTATCCCGAGACCGAGGTAGTATTGAGCGGCCACTACACGTCGCTTTTCTATATGCTCAACATTCGCGCACAGGCATTCGAGTTCTTCGCGAAGCGTTTCAATGAAGATTGAAACGTACGTTCATCAAAAAACTTCCGACTAGGTCGGAAGTTTTTTAGTTCATGCTACGAGGAGTTTGTTGAGATTGCGCGAGCGTTCGAAAAAATAGAGGACGGTGAGGAAGGTGACCGCCGGCGATGCCCACGAGGGAATAGGGAAATGGAACGCGTCGAGCGTCATGATGATGCCAAGGAAGAGGATCGAGTACATGGCGCCGTTTTTGAGAAAGAGGTAGCGCTTGAGCCAGTGCATGTTGCGTACGGTCAATTGTCGTACGAGATATGCTCCGAGCCCGTTCCCGATGATGATGAGCGGCACGGAGAGCGTGAACGCGAACGCGCCGAGCACGCTGTCGATCGAGAAGGTCGCGTCGATCACTTCGAGATAGAGGATTTTACTGACATCAGAGCGTCCTGATGCAGTCAAATTCGTTTCAGCTCGCTGCGCTTGTTCTTTGAACCCGTGCGTTATGAAAAAACCAGTAGAACCGACGACTGCCCCGAACGCGACGAGCGGATCCTCATGGATCGCGAACCACGTTATGACCGTGAGAATGACAGCCGCGACAGCATAGAACCAGAGTCCTTGCCTGATGAAGAACGGTTCATGCGGCAGCCCGATATTTTTCTTTTCGAGGAAGAGCCAGTGAAAGAAGAGAAGGATGAGGAATACGCCGCCGCCCAAGAGCAGTATCGGCGCTGACGCTTCGACGGACGCTGACACTGCGGGATTTTGCGAGAACATCGCGGTAAAGGAGCCGATGGCGCCAAGTTTCGGATTAGCCATCCACATGATCGCCCACGGCAGGGCGCCGCGGATGATGAAAACTGCGAAGAGCACGCCCCAGAAGAGGAACCATCGTCGCGCTTTGGGGTGCATCGTCGCAAGCACCTCGCCGTTGATGATGGCGTTGTCAATACTGCTGATGGTCTCGAAGAGCGCAAGACCGGCGATCGTTAGTACAAGCGTTGCAATGGGCATGCTCTAGTATACTATTTTCTCGATTAAAGCCTACGGCGAGTTGTTCGCACTCGGTGTGGCAAAGCTCTTGTCATGTTTGAAAAAGCCCCGATGATATACTATTATTCGATGGCGTTGTGCAGACATGCCGATGTAGCTCAGTTGGTAGAGCAACCCCATGGTAAGGGGTAGGTCGCCAGTTCAATTCTGGCCATCGGCTCCACAATGTCTTCCCCACGTCGTTGTTTTGAGGGACTGAATGCCTGTTCAATTGTTTTTGAAGAAATTAAGTGCCAGTGTAGCTCAGTTGGTAGAGCACCGCTTTCGTAAAGCGGGGGTCGTCGGTTCAAACCCGACCACTGGCTCCAGTTTTAGAGAAAAAGATACAAAATGTCGTTGCAATGCCCAGAAATTGTTGTGCATTGCTAACCGTTGGAGGGGGGGTATACTTTTCATGAAGAAGTCTGAAAAAAGATTCGCCTAATCTTTGTATATGATTGACCCTACTTTGGAAAACTATCTGATACAGGCAAAACAACGAGGTTTGTCTGACGATCTGATTCGCCAGGAACTCCAAAAGGCGGGGTGGTCAGTTGACCAAATAAACCAAGCCCTTTCTCCTAATGGTAGTGAGTTTAAGCCACCTTCTCCGCCTCCGCAACACATTCCAAGCGCAGCATACCCGAGTAATATGCCAATGATGAATAACAAAGGATTGCTACTAAGCTTTGCCGTGCTACTTGTTGCGCTTGCGTCCGCCGCCGCGTCTGCGTATTTCTTTTTTGGTAAAGGGAATAGTTTGTCACTTCAAAATACCGTCGATCAGAAAAGCACTACGGAGCAAAATAATCTCGAGCTCCCCTCTACTAGCCAACCTACTTCCTTTAGTGCTCCTTCTACTGCTACCTGCAAAGATGACGATATTGACTGTCTTATTAATCTTATTAATATTCTTATAGATAAGTCTGTGACATGTACTCCGATTCGACAAATATACAAAGTATTTGGAATATCTACTCGATACGAGATCCTCGGTTTTTCCGGAACGCAGTGCCAATTTCAGGACGAGGTTTTGGGGGGGACTTTTCACCTCGATCAAGCGTATAGGGATAGGGCGAAAAGCAGTGGCGCAAGCGATGCAGACATCCAGGCTTTTACTCAGGGTATGCAGGAGGGTTTCGATATGAGTGTTGGAAAAGTGTTGAAGTGTAATTCCCCCACATCAAAACTGACGTCTTATTTGAAGGAGGTGAAACAAGGGACGAAGAATTTCCACGAGAAGGGTGAAGTCTCTTTCAGTACCGACTCTGTGTCATTTGCTTTTACTCAAGATTACTGTAACTTTCAATAAAATATGCCAAATCAATTTAGAGATGTAACGTCTACTGGCTATGGCGGTCGGATCATCAACTCGATAAAAGGAGTACTCATTGGACTTATTCTTTTTGTTGCTTCGTTCGGTTTACTCTATTGGAACGAAGGACGAGTTGATTTATCCAACATCGCGAAAACTGCTACCGACATAAGTTCCGCAACAGTTAGCGCCGACTCTACACTGAGCGGCAAACTTATTTCTACAACGGGAAATGTAAACTCCGATCAAGTCATCGGAGATAATTTGTTTTTGAATCCCGATAAGTTTATTGCCGCGGAGCGCGAAGTTGAGATGTATTCTTGGGTAGAAAAATCCGAATCTCATAGCAGAACTAACACTGGAGGTTCAGAGACAACCGAGACCACATACTCGTACTCAAAAGGATGGGAAGCAAATCCAAAATCTTCAAGCAACTTTGAACATCCTGAAGGACACGAAAATCCGCAGAAAGGCTTGGACAGCTATACTAACAAAGTTACTGCCGCAACAATTGGTGTTTACAATTTTGACCCGCAAAGTGTTGCCCTGCCAGACTTTTCTAAACTTCCACTCAATTCTCAAAATGTGACTTTGAGTGATGGAGCAGTTTTAGCAAACGACAGTTACATTTTTATCAAAAAGAGTGCTGACGGAACATTCGATAGCCCGCAAATCGGAGACTTGCGGGTAAGCTATCATGTTTTGAGCCCCGGATTTGAGGGTACAATTTTTGGAAAATTGAGCGGAAGTAGAATCGATCCGTATTTTGACCAAAACGGAAATAATCTCTACCGTTTGTTCATTGGTACTCGCGAACAGGGAATCTCGACGCTCCACACTGAATATGCGACACTGCTTTGGATTTTACGCCTGGTGGGCTTTTTGCTGATGTGGTTTGGGCTTTCCGCACTCTTTGGCCCGATTAGCGTTCTTCTCGACTTCCTCCCGATTTTCGGCGCGATAAGTCGCTTGCTAATTGGCGTAATAACGTTTCTTGTCGCACTTGTGCTCACGGTCGTGACAATCATTGTCTCGATGATTGCTCACAGCTTTATCACGCTCATTATTGCCTTAGTAATTACTGTCGGAGCGATTATCGCTTTCTTTGTGATATGGAAAAACAAAAGAAAAGCCAGCGGTGTATTAGCACCAGCAATGGCTCCGGCACAAGCCACTCCGCCAGTAAATCAGCAGTTGGAAAGTTATGTGAGGGAAGCACGAAGTAGGGGTATGTCAAATGACCAAATTCGCCAAGAGCTTATGACTTCTGGTTGGGCAAACGAAGAAATCAATCGAGTTTTGATGTAACTATTTTGCCCGCTGCCCGCTGCCCACCGTCCAAGCGGAATATTGACCCTAAGTCTTCGCCTGCGGGTGAGCGCAGAATACCAAACGTAAACTCTCCCCTACATTTTCTTGTTTTTTGCGCGTGCCAATTTCTAAATGAAAGGAAGATTTTGCTTGAGGTGTAGCTGCCGCTCTGTCCCGACGGGCTTCCGAAGTCAGGAATTTCTGATAAGATAAGTTCAAGCGAAGTCGTAAAGAAACATTTCGATGGATGATAAGAAAAAAAGAATCGAGAATTTAGAGCAGGAGATGCAATCTCCGGACTTTTGGCTGAATAAAGAGGAGGCGCAGCGCACAATCAAGGAGCATCAGCGCCTCAAACTTGAGGCGGAAGGCAAGGGCGCATACGACGGCGGTGATGCGATACTCACGGTTTTCTCCGGTGCCGGTGGCGATGATGCTGAAGATTTCTCCGCGATGCTGGTCAGAATGTACCAAAGATACATCGAAGGTCGCGGTTGGGGCATCAACGTTCTCCATGAGAATCAGAACGACCATGGCGGGTATCGCAATATCACCATGGAAATCAGCGGCAAAAATGTCTACGGAACTATTAAACATGAATCGGGAGTGCATCGTCTTGTTCGCATATCGCCTTTCAATGCGAGCCAGAAGCGCCACACCTCATTTTCGATGGTAGAAGTTATTCCAAAACTGGAGAAAGTCGGAGAAATAGAGATTCCGGAAGATGAACTCGAAGTCAGTTTTGCCCGCTCCAGCGGTCCCGGAGGGCAGAATGTCAACAAGCGAGAGACCGCAGTGCGCCTCGTACACAAACCGACGAAACTTGCTGTGCATGTCGAGAGCGAGCGCAGCCAAGCGGCGAACCGTGAGAAGGCTATCGTGATTCTGAAGGGAAAACTCTATAAACTACGCGAAGAGGAGCGGGTCGCCAAGGAGAAAGGGATGTATATATCGAAAACGACAAGCGCAGAATGGGGTAATCAGATTCGCTCATACGTACTCCATCCCTACAAAATGGTCAAAGACCATCGCACGGACGTTGAGACTGCACAGGTGGAGAACGTGCTGAATGGCGATCTCGACAAATTTATCGAAGCTGAGCGAGCGCTGTAGCTTTGGTTTGTATTATTAGGGCCTGACGTTTTTGTGCATCCTATCGAGTACGCGTTTCCTCTTCATAAATTGGCTTTTTCCCGATTCTACCCTAAAATAGACCACATGCCGTCTGGCTTCATTTTTCTGTATTCCCAAATTTCTCAATGATCTATTTCGATAAAGTCTCTAAAATCTACGCTGATAATTGCGCTGCGCTCAATGGCGTGACTTTTACGATAGAACCCAAGGAATTCGTCTCCATCGTCGGACATTCGGGGGCAGGAAAGACCACGATACTCAAGATGATACTTGCCGAAGAGCGGCCTTCATCAGGAACGGTCTTTTTCGAGTCGGTCAACATCCATACACTCAAAAATCGGCCTATGAACAGCTATCGCCGCCGTATCGGGACCGTATTTCAGGATTTCAGACTCCTGCCGAATAAAACGACGTTCGAGAATGTCGCATTCGCGATGGAGGTCGCTGGTCGAACCGACGAAGAGATACAGTCGGACGTACCGCATGTACTCGAGCTTGTTGACCTCGGACACAAGCTCTGGAATTTCCCGCACGAGCTCTCGAGCGGCGAAAAACAGCGCGTCGCCATCGCACGCGCGATCGTCAACCAGCCCGATGTACTGATCGCCGACGAGCCGACGGGGAACCTCGATCCTATCAGTACGTTCGAGATCGTGCAGATATTCAAGAAGATAAACGATCTCGGTACGACCGTTATTCTGACGACGCACAACAAGGGGGTGATCGATTTCCTCAAACAGCGCGTTATCACGCTCGATGCGGGCAAGATCGTCAGGGATGATAAGCATGGGAAATATATCGTATAGAGAATGTAAGAAAGAAATGCAGAAATCTGATACAATCACTCGCATCGAAAGAAGTTTTCGTCTAACGCGCTGACATGTTTTGGGTCAATGTTAAAAGAGTATTGAACACAGGGTGGATCAATTTCTGGCGGAATGGTTTTGTATCCGTCGCTTCAATCTTGGTGATGTCCATTACCCTTTTTGTGGTGGGGTCGTTGGTATTCAATAACGCTCTCTTACAATCTTCTCTTGATGAGCTCAAGCAGAATGTCGATATCAACGTCTACTTCGTAACGACCGCGCAAGAGTCGGACGTTCTTGCGCTCAAAAAAACGCTCGAATCATTCCCGGAGGTCGCCGAAGTAGAGTACGTCTCGCGCGAACAGGCACTGGAGAATTTCAAAGCTAAGCATCAGGATGATCAGCTGATCCTTCAATCGCTCGAAGAGGTGGGGGACAATCCGCTCGGTGCTATCCTCAATATCAAGACAAAAGAGCCGTCGCAGTACCAAGGAGTCGCCGATTACCTCAAGGCGAACCCCGTGCTCTCCAAAGAAGGAACGCCCTTAGTGGATAAAGTGAACTATTTCCAGAATAAGACCGCGATCGACAAGCTTAGCCAGATCATCGACACATCGAGGAAATCGAGCCTCGCTCGCACCCTCGTGCTCATCATCGCATCGCTAGCGGTCGCATTCAACACGATCCGTCTTGCGATCTATATCCGCCGTGAGGAGATATCGGTCATGCGTCTCGTCGGGGCGAGCCACACCTACATTCGCGGCCCGTTCATCATCGCCGGGTTAATCTATGGCTTCGTGTCGGCGCTTCTCGCGATACTCGCCTTCTACCCGGTGACTTACTGGTTCGGCCCACTGTTCTATCCTCTGCCGTTCTTTTTGACGCAAAATCAGGCGGGCGATCTGCATTTATTCCAGTATTACATCGCGAATTTCGCAGAGGTAACGCTCATCGTCTTGGGAACGGGGCTTATCTTGGGTGCTCTGTCGAGCTATCTTGCGGTCCGCCGATACCTCAAATAGCACACGTGCTTTGCGATCCGATCGTTTTCTGCTACCATTTCTAAATGCGGAAGCGATCGCATAAATATATTTTCGTGATCGGTGGCGTTATGTCCGGAGTAGGGAAAGGTATCGCCGCTTCTTCGATCGCCAAGATCCTCCAGTCAAAAGGATTTCAGGTCAACCCCATCAAGGTTGACCCGTATCTTAATGTAGATGCTGGGACCATGAATCCGACTGAGCACGGCGAAGTATTCGTGCTCGATTCCGGTCTTGAGACCGATCAGGATATGGGCAACTATGAGCGATTTCTCGAGACTGACCTCAAAACCGAGGATTATATGACGAGCGGCATGGTCTATCAGCATGTGATAGAGAAGGAACGCAGCCTCGGCTATAAAGGCAAGTGCGTCGAGGCCATTCCGCATATCACTGACGAGATCACACGCCGGATACAGCGGGCGGCTGATGTGGGCGCCGATGGAAAGGGCGTCACCCTTATCGAGATCGGTGGCACCGTCGGAGACTATCAGAACATCATGTTTATCGAGGCCGCGCGGGTGCTCAAGCTCAAAAATCCCCATGACGTCATGTTCATTCTGGTAACCTATCTGCCGATTCCCGGGACAATCGGAGAGATGAAAACGCGGCCAACGCAGAATGCCGTGAGAATGCTCAATTCGTACGGCGTTCAGCCGGATATCATCATTGCGCGGAGCACCGAGCCGCTGGATGGGAAGCGCAAAGAGAAAATAGCGACTTCGTGCAACGTCCCGGTTCAAAATGTCATCTCGGCTCCCGACATCGAGAGTATCTACGAAGTGCCACTTAATTTCGAACGGGACAAAATAGGAGATCGAATCCTAGAAACGCTCTCGTTGACTTCCCGGGTCAGGCGCGACAGTCTCGTTCGGTGGCGCTCGTTCGTCAACCGGATAAAAAATCTCTCGAGCGAAGTGCAGATTGCCATCGTGGGGAAATATTTTGATACCGGAAGTTTCGTGCTCTCCGATGCGTATATCTCCGTGATCGAAGCGATCAAGCTCTCCGCCTATAAGATCGGCGTCAAGCCGGTACTGCATTGGCTCAATGCCAAAGATTTCGAGAATGGGAGCATCGATGTCAACACGCTGTTGCGCTATGACGGTATCCTGGTGCCCGGAGGTTTTGGCGAGACCGGCATCGAGGGCAAACTCAAGGTCATCCGTTTTGCGCGCGAAAAGAAGATACCGTATTTCGGCCTTTGCTACGGGATGCAGCTTGCCGTAGTCGAATACGCGCGCACGGTGTTGGGTCTCAAAACCGCCAATACCACCGAGATCGATAAAGAAACTGCGCATCCGGTTATCGATATCATGCCGGATCAGAAAGCGAAGCTTGAGCATGAGGATTATGGCGGCAGCATGCGGCTCGGCGCGTACACGGCGCATCTAAAGGAGGGAACGATAGCCCGGCGCGCGTACGGAGTAGATTCTATTTCGGAGCGTCATCGACATCGGTATGAAGTCAATCCGGCCTATGTTTCCAAGATCGAAAAAGCCGGAATGGTATTTTCTGGAACTTCGCCTAACGGCGTGCTTATGGAGATCGTGGAATTGCCTAAAACGGCCCATCCGTTCTTTCTCGGCACGCAATTCCATCCTGAATTTAAAGCGCGACCGCTTAGCCCCCATCCGCTCTTCACCGCCTTTATGAAGGCGGCGGAAAGTCGCGCGCGATCGAGAAAGCCCCTCTCTTTGCAATCCGCGGTGCTCAAAACGCAATCGGTATAAGCTTCATTTTTCTGGGCGGATGTGCATAAACACCCTCAAAGGTGCGGCATGCTTGCTATACTGGAAGTATTCTTATTTGAGTTAAAGAGATGAAAAGAACCTGGTTGCTCGCTTTTAGTGTGGTATGGTCTTCAGCTGCAGTGCTTTCGATTTGTTTGGTCGGCATCCCTTCAGTTTCAGGCGCGGCATGCGAGAGTATCACTCAAACGCTCTCGCTAGGGTCTACGGATCAGACCTCCGACGGGCAGGTCTCCATACTGCAGCGGTTTCTCTCTGCGCAAGGGTTTTTAAACCTCTCAACCCCAACGGGGCTTTTTGGTGATGCGACGCAGGCTGCAGTTAAATCGTTCCAGTCCCGCTATAGTATCGTTGAGTTCGGACTTGTGGGCGTCGCGACGCGTGCGAAGATCAACGCCCTGCTCTGTCTCTCGGCTCCGGCTCCTTCTGCACCGTCCACGGCACCCAAGCCTGCCGTCACAACCGTAGTCTCTTCATCGGCCTCTGTCCCTGTTTCGGGGAATACCGTCGCTCTTTCAGAGGCCCCGGGCCATCCAGTTGTATCTTGTACGCTCCCCCAGCTCGATCCCGGCGCCGAGAACTCTTCCGTGTTCCTTTTGCAGACGATCCTTAATAAAGAAGGAGTCTATCCCGAGAATCGGATCACCGGATATTTCGGCCCGCTGACTAAAGCGGCCGTGATCCGTTTTCAGCAAAAAAATAGTTTGGCGCTCGTTGGTCGTGTTGGACCCAAAACCTCCGCACTTCTCAATCAAAGCATTGAGAGGACGTTTCCAGCCTGTGCTTCGGGGGCCCTTCCGATGTCACCGGCGCTAACGCCCGTGATGTTGACCTCGCCCGCTTTAGGATCGCGGTGGGAGCGGGGCTCGTGGAAGGATATCACCTGGTCCAGCAGTACTACGTCCTCGATGACGCTTGAGCTCGTTTTCTGCGGCGCCGCCCTCTCATTGTGCAATCTCAATACGTCTACTCACTACATTGTAAGTACAGTCCCGAACACGGGTACGTATTCTTGGATTGTCGGGAGGACCGGGAACGTCTCGCTACTCCCGCTGGGTGTCTATATACTTCGTCTCCTCGATCCCTCGGGGACTTCGAGGAGTGCGACCGCGTTTGCGCTCGTGGACACCTCGGCCCCCACTATCACGGCCCAAGACTCGAGTGCTCAATTTTCCGATACGAATAATATCTTGAGCAATGCCGGTGGTGCTGCCGCTGTTTCTGTGAACAACACCACGGTAAATACGAACACTACTTCAACTACCACCACTACCACGAATACGAACAACAACCCTACGAACCCCACTTCCACGACAACTACTACGACCACTCCGCCTCCTCCCACAAACCACCCACCCGTTTTCCAATCATTCTCTGGGTTGACCGTCACCGAGGGCCAAACTCTGCAGTTTTCACCCGCTGCTTCCGACGCGGATAGTGATACGCTCACCTTTTCCGCGTCGAATCTTCCGTCCGGGGCATCATTTTCCTCCGCAACGCGGACGTTCTCCTGGACTCCGGATTTTGGCCAATCGGGGTCGTACGCGGTGAACTTTTCGGTCTCGGACGGGCACGTTTTGGTTTCGCAGCCCGCGACCATCGTGGTCGCCGACAGCGGTGGGACGATACCGTGGAAAAACAGCGCTTCGTATGATTACGCTCACCCGCGCATATCATTCAGCCCGAGATTCAACTGGATGATCTTTAAACAAAACGAACCCCCGACCCTCACGACATCGGACAGCTCAACCATTACAATTTATGATGTCACCGGACGGCAGGCGTACAGCGGTCCGGCGGGCACCCTCCCTCTTCTTTCTCCTGGGCATTATTTCGTCGAGAGCGCGACTGATCGGTCGGAGTTTCTTATCCTACCGAGCGACTACCGTACCTCTACCTTTTTGGGATTTACGGGGGCTGCGTTCGCCACGGGTTGGACGTTCCCCAAAGATGTCGCCACCTTGGCGAAGATGCAATGGGCGAGGGTGAGCGTTACCTGGTTGGATGCCGAAACTTCGGCTGGTACATTCGACTGGACTATTGCAGACGCGCGGATGCAGGCAAATGCTGATCGAGATATGATCCTTCTGCTTACGGGAGAATACGCACCCTCATGGGCGCAAGGTTCTCAAGTAGCAGATCGTTTCGCGGAGTTTGTTACCGCGGTGCTCAATCGATATCGAACGCTCTATCCCGGTAGAATCAAAGGAATCGAATTTACTAATGAACCGTACTGTTGCGGTTACGACGGTACGCCAACCTTTAGTCAGTACCCGTACAGTCAGATTGCGACAGCGTATACCGCCTTCATTCAGAAGGCCTATCAAGCGCTGAAAGCGATAGACCCGTCGATCATGGCAGTTGCCCCCTCTTTTCAGGGAGCGATTATACCTGATCTTCGAAACCTAAGCGCGGCCGGAGCCGGACAGTACATCGATATGGTGATGTGGCATGATTATTGGCTCGGGTATGGTTGGCCGGATGAAGGTCAGCCGAATTATGATTTTGATTCGCCGCGCACTGATCAGGTCATAGAAAAGATCAAACAGCTTTTTCCCGGGAAGCTCTTGGGTGTCGATGAGGTGGGGATGACCGGTTTGAGTGCTTTAGGAGTTCCGTACGCCCCGTATTCGTCCGGATGCGGAGAAAATGTTGCAAATGACGGGAGGGGATTGTGGCGCTCGGACACCTGGTATGCAGGAATGAACAAGCTGGTGAAATTCGTAGTAATGGAAAAAGGAGGCGGCCTTGGCGTTCTCATCCCGCACATCTTCAATGCATACAATCCCGATTGTGCGTGGGCTGGGTGGGAAGGCGCGAGCGGCTTAGACTCGCCGATCGGCATCAAGCCCCAAACCTCGGCATTTTTGATGACTGGACAGTGGCTGGAAGGCGCATCGTTTGTGCAGGAGAGCGTACTCAACGGCGCCCAAACGTTTTTGTATGCCTTCAACCGGCAGAACGGCGACGCGCTCGTCGTCGCATGGGCGACCCATGGCCATACGTTTGGCCTCCAGCAGGTCGCGAACGCTTCCGCCGCCAATGTCTTCGGTACGACATATACGCCGGTGAAGTTGACCGAGGAACCGATATTCTTTACCTCGCAGAGTATGTCCGCGTCGAACCTCCTCAGTGCGGTGGCGTCAGCGCTTGCTCCCTAGATGGTTGCGTTCGCCTCGGTTGCGCCGTAGGATGATCGTATGGCTGTAGTAAAAAAGAAGATCCATCCGCAGTATTTTGATCTTGTGGCAAAAGGGAAAAAGCGGTTTGAGTTCCGCATTGCAGATTTTGACGTGAAAGAGGGCGACATGCTTGTTCTAGAGGAGTGGGATCCGGATGTAAAAAAATATACCGGCAGAAGTTTAATTAAAAAGGTGGGATACACCCTTAAATTGACTATCGACGATCTTGCCAGGCAATTTGGTCAACAGAAAGAACTTCTTGAGAAAAACGGTTTCTACGTCATCCAGCTCGACTGATCGTGCTTGAAGAAAGCTGACTTTTCTAGTATTTTGATACTGCCTCTCCGGAGGCAGTTTGTTTCTTTACGTTTTTCTTTGCGGGGTCATCTAATGGTAGGATACATGACTCTGAATCATGTCATCTTGGTTCGAATCCAAGCCCCGCAGAAATTAGCCGCAGAGTAATTTCTGCGGGGCTTGGATAGATAGGGGTCGGGAAAGAATGTTCTTTCCCGACGAGGAAGGCAGGAGCGGAGCGACGTTGGAAAACCGTGGGTTTCCAAAAATCCTTGCCCCGCAGTCATTGAGATAGATTTGGATTCCGAGGAGCTTATGAATTGGCATTTAAATAAAGACTCAAAGGTAGATTGCATATGTGTTCGGGGAGTAGCTATTACTCTTTTTCTAATCTGGTGTTTACTCACAGCACATATTTTTTATCTCAGATTAGTCCCACAAGTGGATGGTGTAACCATAACTAGACAGGACCCACATCGTCTTGTAGCCCAGATGGGACCTTACTCTGTTGAGGTTACTGGAGGAAATATTCAGCCAGATCAAATCCAAGTGTCTCAACTGAAATCGCAGGTCGATTCTGCTTTGTTGGAGCTTGATAATGCAAACTCTTTTCCTTTTATTGCAAAATGGTTATTGAAGTACGATATAGACGTCTTTCTTAGAAGCTCTCAAATCGAAGATTCACAAAAGCAAATCAATTCATATGTTAGTTGTAATGGTGTTTCAGCCACACGCGATATTGTATTTTCGAGAAAAAGTATTTCTTTAGAAGACTTCCAGTTGGAACTTAAAAATTCTCTTCCCAATATTCTAAATAGTTGTGCCGTAAATGTTCAGAATGTTGACAATTCTGCATTACCAGAGAAATACGTGGTCGATGAAACATACGGATTCACCGTAAGTCCTGCCTTAAATAATTATTTTATTCTGTTGTTAATTGTTTTTCTCGGCTCTTCCGCAATTCTTCCTATCTTGAGAGAAAGTATTCGCTTCTTTAAAAGTGGCTTCTATTATTTTAAAGAATAACTATTCCGAGGAACATCGAAATAGTGAACTAAAAAGCGTCACAAAAGCCTTATGGGGCTTGACGGCATAATTTACGAGACCGAGGAGGTCAGCTAGTTTGAGCTGTGCTCGAGTCGTATTAAAATTATTACATGCCACACATCCACGAAAATATCGATTTTACGGTGGAAGTCCTTTTGGTATATAAAGACCGAATTCTATTGAGGTTGCACGACAAATACAATAAGTGGCTCTCTGTCGGTGGCCACGTTGAGCTCAACGAAGATCCTGTCGAGGCGGCAGTTCGGGAGGTGCGGGAGGAGGTGGGTATATCAGAGATTCAAATTTGGCAAGGCCACATCAAGTATCCTTTACCGGCCTCTGTCGCAAGAGGATACAAGGAGTTAATCCCACCGGTATTTTTGAACAGACACAATATTTCAGATTCGCACGAACATATAACATTCGTGTATTTTGCTTCGTGCGATACGGATAAAGTTGTTGAGCAGGAATCAGAAAAGAGCGGAGGATGGAAGTGGTGCACTGCCGAAGAACTAGATAACCTCCCAAGTCTCTCAAAACATATGAAGCACTACGCACTCGCGGCTTTGAAAGCACTGAAAAATTAGAGCGCTCGAGTCCCGTCGTTTGAAGATGGAGAAATGCGGCTAAACCGTCAAGACTGGCTTGCCCTGTTACGGTTCTAGCTCAAGCCGTCCAGTAAGTGACTTTTTCACCATACGCGTTATAGTGAAAAAGATACTCGTTGGATTTTGATTCGAACCCTGAACCTAGGTTTGCTATAATAAAATCCTAATAATCTAATACTTACTACTATGTACACGCATGATTGGGGTGGAAATTTCGGGATCGGGTTTCCGCTTTGGCTCCCGCCGTTCATCGCTATCGTTGCG
Organism: uncultured Candidatus Saccharibacteria bacterium; assembly: GCA_964617735.1. Taxonomy (GTDB): domain Bacteria; phylum Patescibacteriota; class Minisyncoccia; order Phycocordibacterales; family DSPV01; genus 2-02-FULL-46-13. The sequence continues at coordinate 287,166 of CAZTXT010000001.1, forward strand.
CTCTGGAGCATATTTTGGAAAGGGCTTGCGCTCTGGCATTCGGCCCGGCGCGGCGAGCCGTGGTGGTTCCTCGCGCTCCTCATCGTCAATACTGTCGGTATTCTCGAGATCGTGTATCTCTTCGCGTTCGCCAAACTCAAATTCGAGGATTTGTTCCGCAAGCACGAGAAGCACACCGGATAGCAGCTGCATAAGCCCCTCGTTTTTGTCACGTTTTCGAGGCTGGTTCGTAGTAGAAGGGTGAGGCTATAATAGAGACATGAACGAGCGCGAGCTTATTGAAGACTGCCGGAAAGGCAACAGACAGTCCTTCGGCGCGATCTATGATACCTATGTACACGGTATCTATGACTTTATCTATTACAAGACCCACCATAAGCAGACAGCCGAGGATTTGACACAGGAGACCTTCTTCAAGGCGCTCAAGAATATCCATCAGTTCGATGCGCTGCGGTCATTTAAATCATGGCTGTATAGGATCGCGCAGAACGCGGTGATCGATCACTACCGGAAGGCTTCGCGAGAGACGCCACTTGACGATGCATGGGATGCTCCGAGCGAAACCGACATGCCGGCCGATTTCGACACGCGGAAGCAGATCGATGAATTGCGCAGGCAGTTGAGCTTGTTGCCCTCGCTCTCGCGCGACATCATCCTTCTCCGCGTTTGGCAGGATTTGTCGTACAAAGAAATCTCGGAGATCGTCGGGAAAAGCGAAGACAACTGCAAAATGATCTATTCCCGCGCTCTGCGCTCCTTGAAAGGGACTATGCCGATCCTCGTGCTGCTTATGCTAGTGCTTAAATCATAATGTCATGAAAAACGTCGACCAGATCATACAAGAATTGTTCACGCTCGAGCCGAGTCTGCGTAGCCGCGAGCGCGAGCTCCGCACACTCGTCTCCCAACTGCTTTCCTCGAAACCGAATACTAAATTCGATGCCACTTTCGCCGCGCGCTTGCGCGCAGAGCTTCTGGGGTCCTCGGTATTGGCTGTGCCAATACGCTCGTCCTGGTTGGGCTTCCCGCGCCTGCTTGTTGCGGCTGGCTCGCTTGCAGCTATTACGCTCATCATTGTTGCCGCTAATTCTCTTACCCCCGCGCCAAGGCAAGGACTTTCATTCGAGCAGCAATTCACGGCGACCAAAAACCATGGGTTCGGCTCGCTCTCGGTGAATACTTCGGGAAAAGGGGGAGCGACGGATCAGGTGCAGAGCGTGAGTTCCGCAAATCCGAGCGTTGATTCAAAATCTAGCGCTCCTGCTTCCACACTTGCCGCTCCGAGCCGTATGGCAGTGTCGGTTGAAGGAGGAGCCGGGTACGGTGGGGCTTCAGGTGCAACGATAGTGCCCACACCAGCGATTTATCCGGGTTTTGCTGACCAACTTATCTATGTATACAAAGGTACAGCCTTTACTATTCCGAAAGAGGGAGTGGTGTATAAGCGCGTGAAGGGAGAGGATGCTCGCGATGAGTTCATCACAGAGCTCAAGGCATTCAACCTCGGGCTTATCGACCTTCTCTCGTTCGACAACCTTAAGCTCTTGAATTTCGAGGTGGCAGAAAATAAGACCAGTGGCTACCAGATCGACGTCAATACGGTCGAGGGATCTGTTTCGATCAATCCGGACTACCAAGAGTGGCCCGCGATGAAAGGGGAGGTACCGGTGGGCGCGCGTGCTACGCTCTCGGAAAAGGAAATTATCGCGATCGCCGAGCAATTCATACAGGATCATGGCATCAATCGCTCGATCTACGGCGATCCTATCGTCCAGAAGATGCCCGATTACCGCATGATGGGCACTCGCGAAGTGCTTCCGCCGCAAGCTTCAGAAGGTTTTTCTCCTGCAGGCTCGCCCCAAGATTTAGCCACGCCTTCCTCCGACAGTAAAATGATGCCGATCTATATGCCGGAGGTCGTTACCGTAACCTTCCCGCTTATCATCAAGGGACTGCCCGTATATGAATCAGGAGGATACCCCTACGGCCTGCAGGTCTCTGTCTCGGTGCGCGAGCGCAGAGTGTACTCGGTAAACAACCTCACGTCCCAGCATTACGACGCTTCATCCTATCCCCTTATTTCCGATCCGCAGAAAGTTCTCTCGTACCTTACGAGTGGCGGCATATACGGCTCTTCTTACTACCCCGAGGGCATGCAGGTCAGAAAGATATACCTGGAGGCAGGCACCCCATCGAATGTGCTGATGCATTATTATTCGTATGCCAACGGCGAGAATCAGGAACTGTATGTTCCGGCGCTTCTTTTCCCGATAACCAAGGCGCCAGCCGGGCAAGAATATTATTACCCATCGTCGATACTGATCCCGTTGGCCGAGGATCTCTTTAATCAGCCCGAGCCTCGCCCTATGCCGATGATGGAAAAAGGAGTGATACTCCCGTCACAGAGCTCTGGATCGACGATGTGATTGCTAGCTAGCCTTAGTAGTTGAACAGCTCGAAATGTATCTGTTTGCGCGCTACTGTAAGGCGCTCTAAGATCGCGATGATGGAGCGGACCATGGGAGGGGGCCCGCAGACGTAACTGTCGCGTTCGAGGAAATCAGGCACCAGCCGTTGTATTTTTTCTTCGTCGATGTATCCGCGCTCGTATTTGCCCGCGTCTTTTTCAGAGAGAATGTGATGGATCGGTATGTTAAGCGCTTCGAGTTCAGCTTTGAAGACGATATCTTCCGGAGAACGGTTGCCGAAGAGCAGCACTACGTCTTTTTTCTGATGCGAGAGCGATTCCGCGAGGGCTCGTAGCGGAGTGATGCCGATGCCGCCGGCGATCAGCAAAAATTTTTCGGTAACGGCTACTTTTTGCGTGAATTTTCCGAACGGGCCTTCCAAAAGCACCTTGGTGCCTGGCGGTACAGAGCGTACGCGCGCCGTGAAGTCGCCGAGATTTTTCGGTGAGATGCGCAGGCCTTTTCCGTCGAATGCTTTCGATATCGAGAATGGGTGCGGTTGCCTGAATCCTTTTGTCATAAAAAGAACATGCAGATACTGCCCGGAGTCGAAGGTGAATCTCTCGAGGTGCCGACCGCCGATGTAGATCGAGCAGACGTTATGTGTTTCCTCGACGACTTTCTCGACAGAGAACCGGTGTCGGTAGAAGAGCACGAATGGGTGGATGAATCGATAGGCCACTAGGGCACCGAAAACCGAGAAGTTCAGCGTATACCAGTAATAGTACGCCGCTCCATGGCTGACATCGGCTGTGTTCACCTGGTGCCAGAAGATCAGTGCGATGGCGCCGTACATCAGGAGGTGACTGACATGCCATGTTTCATATTTCATTCTCGGGCGCGAGAAGGAGAGTGAAAGCACGACCAGAGTCACTAGCAGTAAAAGGCCCAGAAATGCTTTCAGGACGTCTTGCCAGTCGGTCAAGAACGTCAGAAATTGTGAGATGATCGGAGCGTTATTCGCGTAGGCGTATCCGATGGTCAGCGAAAGCGGGTGCAGGATGATAAGACTGGCGATATATTTGCCTACCGTTCGATGCAGCCGGTTGAGTTTGTCGAAGCCGAATTCCTGCTCGATCAGGCGGATGCGACTGATGAGGATGAGCTGCAGTAAAATGGTGAGCTCTGCTAAAAGTCCCCAGAGCCTGCCGAATGCGATGAGTGTTCCATCGATGCCTCTGATGAGCGCATGCGAGCCTTCCCACCAGAAGGTGATCGTTACCATGATGTTGGCAAGTAAGATGGCGTAGAGCAGTTTCTTACGCATGACGTTGGCTCTCGGCATCGAGCTGGTAGAGCGGTTGCACAAAAAATAAAAACACGTTTGCGAAGGAAAACACGATCGCAAGGCTCCAGAGCGACGCGTATTGATAGCCTGCCATGATACCGCAGAGCGTAAGCGCTCCCGCGAGGGCCCCTGACAGGTCAACGAGGATCTTTCGTTTGATGAGTTTCGGGTGGCTAGTCTCGTAGAGGAGAAACGAGTACTTTACGCACGCGACAATAAAGAGCAGCAGGAACGCGAAAGCGAAACCCTTCGGACTCCCGAATTCCCATGCGGTGAGAAGATAGATGAAAAAAAGCCCGGCGTCGCAGGTTTTCTGTATGGACGATGGTGGCGTTATCGCCGAAAAGATACGCACCGAGAAGAAGGTATTCACGAGGAGTACTGCATATACGATGAGCATCGGCAGGCTCTGTCCTAGATCAGTGATCCGTATGAGGGCGAAGAGCGCTCCGGCGATCAGGAATATAATGCTGACGGATGAAGCTTTAGTTTGTGGCCGCATGGTTTTATTGTCTGATATCCGAAGAGGCCTTCGTGAGTGTTCGGTGGAAGAGTGCTTGAGAGATGAAGTTGAGCGCGTAGACTATGTTGGTTTTGAACATTCCTTCCGCCGAGAAGCGCCGAAGTGATGAGTATACGAAGAAATCCATACGAAAGATGACTTTTCCGAACTGGTGCAATCGCCGAGCAGTATCGGTGTCGTCCCCATAGAAGCGGATGTTTTTATTGAATCCACCCATTGCAAGAAGGGCAGAGCGGCGCGCGACGAAATTTCCCCCGAGCACTGCATATCCGGTCATACGGTAGGCGAGCGGAGCGGTGAGCCACCAGAGCGCGCCGAGGAGAAATCTCTGGAAAGGTTTCCCATCATAGTAGCGATACGGGCCGCTTAAAGATACTACGTCGGGGCGTTTCGTAAACATATGCTCGACCATCGGTACCCAGCCTTCGGTTAAATGGGTATCAGCGTCGAGGAACGCGACCAACTCTCCTGACGAATGTTCCAACCCCAATTGCCGCGCGGCATTGGGTCCAAGCTTTTCTCCCGTTACGACTTTTACGCCGGGATATTTGAGTGCGATCTCGCCCGTTCGGTCGGTACTCCCGCTGTCGGAGACGATGATCTCGGAAAATCGCCCGCGAGAATGCCGCAGAGCCTGCTCAAGGCATGCCCCGATGCTCGCCGCTTCATTGTACGCAGGTATGATGAGGCTAATGCTTGGTTTTTCATTCATAGCCATTTATCGGATCGGTTCCCATTCTTTGCTTACGGAGCGTTTGAACACCATCATGCTGAACCAATTGGTGAGCCAGAGGGTGAGAAGTTTTGGCCATCCGACCTTATGTATACGCCGGCCAGTCTGATACGCGGTCAAACCAAGCTCCATCCGCGTCCCGCCGATCTTTGAAAGGCGGTAGAAGAGCTCATTGTCTTCCGCAGCTGAAAGGTCTTCGCGGTAGCCACGGAGCTTTTCGAACGCGCTTCGGCGTATCATCTGGAATTCCCCCGGAGATGCGCCAGCGTGGAGGACATTGTTCATGAGCGCGTACGTCCGATTGATGATGAAGAACAGCACGGTATCTGCCAGAGTCGCGTTTTCTTTGCTGACGGCAAGCGCGACGGTCATTCCGAGGAGATTCTTGTTCGTTTGGAACCGCTCTATGGCTTTATGGAAAAAGTCATCGGGGTGGGGAATGGTCACATCGGCGTCGAGGAATACAAAGAATTCGCCTGAAGCCGCTTTCGCACCCATGTTCCGAGCTTGCGCTATGGTTTGGCGTTTAGTGTCGCGATACACGAGCACTTTGTCGGTGTAGCGTCGCGCTATTTCTTGCGTTTTGTCTTTGCTTCCGCCGTCAGAGACGATGATCTCGTACACGGTAGACTTAAAGTTATGGACGATCTCGTCTAGCGTTTTCTCAAGCACTGACTCTTCGTTGAGGGTTGGGATGATGATGGATATCATGATGCGTTTGCGCCCACAAAGCGTCTCCCGAAATATTTTCCTATCCCAAAGATAGCGATAAGTCCGAGTACAAAGAGCGCTACGACGCTCATCTTCCCGATGATGCCATTGACCTGCAGGTAGAGCGTTCCGAAGACATAGCCTATGGACATAAGGAATGCAGTCCAGAAGAACTGTCCGACCGCGTTGAGCAGGATGTATTGTTTAAAAGGGATCCTTACGAGTCCTGCGGTGAAGAGTGTTACGAGCGCGAATCCGAATCCCATCGTCATCTTGGAGATGATGAGTATTTTTTTTGTATGTCGGTGAAAGAAATCCTCGATCATGTTGACCTGATCACGCGAGATGCTGAAATATCTCCCGAACCTATCCACAAATCGGCTTCCCCCATAGTAGCCCAAGCTATACCAGAACACGTCTCCGATGAGATCTCCGGCCATGAGCGCAAGGTACGGATATAAAAGTGGCAGGACCCCCGCTTTGATTAGCGCGCCGCAGACGAGGGCAAGTATCGGACCCTCGATAAAGGAGACTACGACGAGCACCGCGTAGACCCAGAATGTTTGATAGGCGACCAGTTGCTGCACCGTTTCCTGAAGACTTTCGGGCCTTAATGCCATAACTAAATCGGCCATGTGACCAGTATAGCACCTCTCGTGGTAAGTATGAGAGCTACCGAATAGGCATCGTGCTGCTCGCCGGGCGTATCTGCAGCGATTGTGCCGTGATAGAGCCGTCCGAATTCGCGGTTCCGAAGGCCTGCACTTCAAGACCAGTTTTCAAGTCCGATGCGCTACCCGAGACGCTTTTCATGACCGGAGTACTCGCGGAATAGAAAACAATCTTCGAGCTTCCGTCACGCATAGAGAGCGTGATGCTTTTATCGTCCTTCGAGAGTATTTCTCCGGCGGCGAATCCCATGCCTGCGCCTGCCCCGCGTCCGCCAGCGCCTCCTACGCCGGAAAACTGTCCCCCAAACTGCCCAGACCGCGCGCCATTGCCATTACGCGTTGGCATGCTCGATTTTGCATAGAGCGTGCCGCCATAGAACGAAGCGCCACCGACAACGATGATCGCGATCACGATACCAAGTGTTTTATTCATGTTTTTTATTACTATTTATAATTAATAATCTTATTCATAGCGCAAAGCCTCTATCGGATTTAGTCGTGACGCTCGTCGCGCCGGATAGTAACCGAAGGCAACGCCGATGAAGGCCGATACTCCGAAGGCAAGCAGTATCGAGAAGGCCGAGACCTTTGTTTCAAGCAATCCAAAATACGTTATTGCCCGCGACACACCCCATCCGAGAATGATCCCGATGAGACCGCCGACTAAGGTCAGTACGAGCGCTTCGACGAGGAATTGGGCGTTGATGTCGCGGCGCTTCGCGCCGATCGCTTTGCGCAAGCCGATCTCTCTGGTGCGCTCGGTTACGGTTGTGAGCATCATATTCATGATGCCGATACCGCCGACGAGCAGGGAAATGCCTGCGACTGCGGCGAGCAGTATCGTGAATGTTTGGGTGACGCTCGAAGCGGTCGAGATGATGTCGTTTTGATTGAGGATGCTGAAGTCCGCCTGTGTTGGGTCGGTGATACGATGCCGTGCAAGCAACAGGTCGGTGATGTCGCTCTGGACTTGGGTCATTGCATCGGCGCTGCTCGCTTCGATGCTTATATTCGTCAGGTATTTCCCACCCGAGAGATATCGCTCGGCGCTCCCTAAGGGAACGAAGATCATGTCGTCTTGGTTGAAGAACCCGGTTCCTCCTTTGGCGGCGGTTACGCCGATGATTTTGAATTCGAGTTTATTGATGCGCAGAGTTTGTCCGACCGCTTCCGCATCTTGGCCAAAGAGGTCATCGCGGGCTGCGGGGCCAATGACCGCGACTTTCGCTCCGGATGCGGCTTGCGATTCCGAAATGAACGAGCCTTCGTCGACGGTGAGATTATGGACTTGCGTATAGTTTTCCGTCGCACCGACGACCGACGTATTGGTATTCGTGCCCTTAGCGGTTATCTGGTAGCGGCCGCTTATCTCGGGAGATATCGCTGCGATGGATTGGACTTGCCCCGCAATAGCCGTCGCGTCGTCTTCAGTGAGCGTTCGCGCCGCTCCGCGCCCCGTGCTTATGCCGAATCCCTGTCCTCGCTGCGCGCCCGGCGTCACTTGGATGAGGTTCGATCCGAGCGACTGGATGCGTGCTTGGATCGAACCCTGTGCTCCTTGTCCTATCGCGATCATCGCAATGACGGATGAAATGCCGATGACGATACCCAAGATGGTAAGCCCCGAGCGAACCTTATTTGCGGAGAGCGCCGCGTAGGTTTCTTCTAATAGATCGCTGCTGTTCATGATAGTTTGCGTTCTTGTCCATTCACTGTGTCGCTTTCGATGCGACCGTCTCTGATGTGAATGATGCGCTTGGCATGTCTAGCGACGTCAGGTTCGTGCGTGATGAGGATGATGGTGCGCCCTTGTTGCTGGTTGAGCGTCTTGAATGTCGAGAGTACGATCTCTCCGGTTTTGGTGTCGAGATTTCCCGTCGGTTCGTCGGCGAGGATGAGCGCGGGATCGTTGACGAGGGCTCGCGCGATGGCCACCCGCTGTATTTGGCCGCCGGAGAGCTCATTGGAGCGATGGAGGAAATGTCCGGTATCGAAACCCGCTGCGGAAAGCGCAGCGGACGCTCTCCGTTCGCGCTCCACTCCCATGACGCCTGCATAGATGAGCGGAAGCGTCGTGTTGCGGAGCACCGTCGCGCGGGGCAGGAGATTGAATGATTGAAAGACGAAGCCTATTTTGTCCTTCCGTATATCGGCGAGCTCGTCGTCAGAGAGTTTTGATACGTCTTTCTCGTCGAGAAAGTAGGTGCCTGATGTTGGCGTGTCGAGCGCCCCCAAAATATGCATCAGCGTTGATTTCCCGGATCCCGACGGTCCCATGATGGCGACGAACTCGCCGTCAGAGATCGTGAAGCTGACGCCACGGAGCGCTTGAAACTCGATCGCGCCGGTCGTATAGGTTTTCGTAACGTTTTTTACTTCGATCATTCGCTGTTCTGCGTTTACCCTGCACTATCTCCCGATGAAGACACGGTTTCCCGCGTTACCGCCTCCACCGGAGCCTCCGGTTCGGGTTCCGCCTCCAAAGAGGCTCGGTGCCGATTGCGCCGTAGCGGTCGTCTGACTTGCGGTGATGGTTCGGGTCACTATCTGGTCGCCTTCAGAGAGTCCCGAGATGATCTCCGTCTCGCTATCATTGGAGATCCCGACTTCGACCGGTTTCATTTGTGGCGCTATGGTCGAGGTAACACCCTGATTCCCCCCGGTCGTCGGAAGGGCAGGCGAGAAGACTTGCGCGACGCTCGTTCCGTTGACGGTTCGTATGGCGCTCGCAGGCACCATGAGGACGTCTTGATGCACGTCCGTGATGATCGAAGCGTTCGCGGTCATTCCCGGTTTTATCGGTGCGTTTTGGGTATCGAATGCTATTTTGACGTTGTATGATACGACCCCTTGGGAGACCGTGCCTACCGGATCGATCTCGGCGACTGAACCGGTCAACGAGAGTCCATCGATCGCGTCGAAGGTCAGCGTCGCTTTGTCGCCCACTTTTATCTTGGCCGCGTCCACTTCGTTGAGCGAGAGCGTCGCGATCTTTTGTGTGGTGATGAGCGTCGCGATCGTCGTTCCGGAACTCGCGCTATCGTGCACTTTCACATTGAACGCTGCGATGGTACCTGAAAACGGCGCGCGCACGGTATAGTCGGCAAGCGTCTGATTGAGGCTCACGAGGTTATCTTCTTGGTTTTGGATGCTATTCCTCGATATCTGAAGGCTTATCGGGTTACTGCCCGATGCATTCCCGACTTGAAGTAAGGTGATGTTCTGCTCGTCTGTTTTTATCCCCTGTTTATCCGTTTCGATCGCTTTCTTTTGCGACAAGAGGTCATTGAGCACGGTGTTTGTGGTCGAGAGCCAGGTGCGTGCGTTCGTTTGCATCGACGTCACTCCGGCGTTCAGGTGAAAATTGTGCGCTGAAGCGAGATCGGTAGTTTCGGAAAGAAGGTTGAGCTCGCTCTGCAGGCTCTGCGCTATGGCAGTTGCGGTGTCGATGGTCTCCCCCAAAAGTTTCTCGAGCTCGTCGCCGGTCGCGTATCGCGTTGTTTGTTTATATTCGAGTATACTCGCGTCATATTTGCTCCGGGCGGTGGCGTAGTCGTTCGTTGCGCTGGTCGCGAAGGTTCGCATCGTCTCTCGATCGTCGTTCATGAAAAGATTCACGAGCGTGTCTACGTTCCACTGGCTGTGTCCGTCGCTTAGATCATAGCCGAAGAGCGCATCGTGAATGCCCGTGATCACCGGGGGAAGATCGAGATATGCGTTCGATATCGTATTGAAGGTGTCGACATAGGTCGTGGCCAGGTCTTCCTTCGCGCTTGCCAGCGCATCCTGCGCTTTTTGATAGTCTATCGGAGCTTGTGCGCTGTCCTTTTGGTATTGGAGATTGGCTTCAGCGAGCGATTGCTCGGCGTTCGTCACTGCTTTCTTTCCATCAGTGTTGTCGATGCTTGCAAGAGCCTCTCCTGTGTAAACAGTATCGCCTGCTTTAACGCCGACCCAAACGATGTCGCCCGAGACCTTCGACTTTACATCAAGTTGCGTCGATGCCGATACTTGCCCGGATGCGGATACAGAGGCGATAAGCGTGCTTTTCGTTACGGTACCGAGTATATAGCGTGTCTCACCGGAAGTCGAAGTCGCTCGTGCATACACCATGTACGCTCCCAAGAGCGCCGCAGCGATGATGATGACCGAGATGAGCTTGTGCGCGGTCGCGTAAGCTTTTATTTTTTGGAAAACAGGCAAGTTGTTGATGCGCATGAATATTTTTAATCGCAGAGTCCCCCTGGTAGTTCTCTTACCAATGCAGCACGGTTCCGGTCGCACTCTCTCCTACCGGCGGTTCGGGAAGAAGGCGGATCAGCTCTGCGTTTATCTGACCCTTTTCATTCGGTGAGCCGATGACTACGGCGAATTCTCCGACCGAAAGGTCAGTAGGAGCGATCGCGTCACGGAACCTTCGAATCTCGGTAGTACTGGCGATCGCGACCGCTTTCTCTACGTTCTCGCGGTCGGATATTAAGATTATGGGAAGGTCTACCTTGATTATCTTGCCGATCGTACCGTGGGCGTTAGGGAACTCCCGGTCGTGCGGGACCCGTATCATAAAATTGCCCGGATGCCCGCCGAAGGTTCGATAATAATTGTCGCCCCAGCGGTAGGAGAATTCAGCACGGTGGAAACCCACTGCCATGCCCGCTTGAAAGATAAAAAGCGCGACGATGAGGATGCCCAATCCCCACAGTATCGTTTTGAATACTTTTGACTCCAGGAAATTTCTCATGCTCGATGGAGCCTATGCCCGCTGATGCCCTGCGCGGCGCGCAGGGTCGACACCAGCGCTTTGACTGATCCTAAAAATACGAAAAGCGCCGCAAGAGAAGCGGTGATGCTCATCAGCGGCACTGAATCGGTGACTGCCAGCGCGAAATCTTTCCAGTAGAGAAGCATCGTTTGTCCGTCCGAGAGGAGTAGAGAGAGGTAGTTGTTCAAGCCGGACTGCGAGAGACCTGAAACGGCATACTGGAGAGCGGGAATGAATGCACCCAAGGATATGACCGAAAGAGCGCCAAAGAGATAGGATCGCCGGCGCGCCTGTGTGCTCGCTTCGATGCTGATGCGTCCTATAATGGCTTGGTAGAGGCCTTTGGGCGGCTCTTTGTGCCGCACATGGGCAAATAGTTTCTCATATGGATCCATAGGAAAGTATACGAAAGAAGGATGCCCATCTGGTGCATCCTTCTTTCTGAACATCCGAATAAAGGTCGTCAAATTCGGGGAGTCCTTATAAACTTTCGCGCGAAACAGAGGCGAGTGCCTCTGATTACTGTAACGAGCCTTCGTTGAGTTTTGGTGCATCCAGATTCTTGCGCAATGCTATCAGAGCCCGGCGGTGCTGGCTTTTAACGGTATTGAGCGGTTTCCTAAGTATGGTGCCTATCTCATCGAAGGTGAGTTCCTCGAAATAATAGAGATTGAGCACTTCTCGGTAGCGCGGATGGAGCGTAAGGAGCATCTTCTCTAAGAATGCTTTATCATATGCGCGCGCAAGCACCTCGTCGGGAAGCGCTTGCGTATCTGCGAGCTTCTCTGTCAGGGTGTTCCCGTCCTCATCGTCATCGAAGTCGGAGAAATGAAGGTGTTTTCGCTTCCGGAGCCAATCGATAGCCGTCCGATGTGCGATCGTAAAAAGCCATGTTTTGAAACTCTGCTGCGGGCGATATTTTTTGATATGCCGCCACACCTTCACAAACGTCTCTTGAGTTATGTCTTCGGCATCGGCCGAGGAGCCCGTCATGACATACGTATAATTATAGATAGATGCAAGATGCCGGTTGATAAGGACGCCGAGGGCGTGCGGATTCCCCTCTAGGTGCTCCTCGATGAATTGTTCGTCGGTTCGTTCCATAGCTGCGGGGGGATTTTAGGCGGCATCAGTGTAGCATGTCTCGACCCTCTATTCATCTAAGCGCTCTACCGCAAGGGATTGCGAACATTGGCGAAAGCAAAAAGGAGGTATAGTATATGGCTATGAAAAAGAATCTCATTATCGTGGCAGTCGTGGTCGTCGTCATTATCGCGGCACTGCTCGTATTCTGGAGATCAAAACCACAAGAGCCAGAGGTTGTGACTCCGCAGCCGGAGGTCCTTAATACCTACGCTTCCTCGACGCTCGGCGTGTCGCTGAGTTATCCACAAGGTTTTAGCGTCAATGAATCGTACACCTACGACCAGTTCGGTCCGAAAAAACCCATTCACGGAGTTAAGTTCACTATTCCAGCTGCCATGGCTACGGGCACGAATCTCGGGACTGATACGGGAATTTCCGTAGAAACTCTGCCGCGTGCGAAAAATTGCACGGGCGACATCTACCTCTACGATAATGTCACTGCGCATCAGTATACCGAAGGCGGCATTACCTACTCGATTGCTTCTTCTACCGGCGCGGGTGCGGGGAATAGGTACGAAGAGACCGTCTATGCATTCTCGACCAGCTCGCCGTGCACAGCGATCCGTTATTTCATACACTACGGCGTCATCGACAACTACCCTGACACGGTCAAAGAATTTGACCGAAACACGCTGGTTCGGACGTTTGATACGATCCGCCGCTCGGTCTCGTTTATGCGCTGATCATCCGCTTCCAGCGACCATGAACCCTAAACTCATGTGGCTTTTGATAGGAGTAGGTTCTGTGATCGGCGGAGCGATACCAGGTCTTTGGGGCGCCGGTATCTTCTCTTTTTCATCCCTTATATTCAGCACAGCGGGCGCGTTTGGGGGACTGTGGCTTGCCTATAAAATAGGGCAGTAAATCTGTTCAAAGAAACCTAAGGAGAAAAAACAGAATCAAATGGCCGCCAAGGCAGCCGTTTTGTTTTTTGCTGGAAAAATGTGAAGAAAGATATATACTGGCACCATGCCAGTAAAAAGTTACAAAGTCTACGGAGACAGTGGGGAAGCAGAGGTGGTCAGGCTTATTAAATGTCCAAACTGCGATCACGATTTAATGCTTTTGCCTCCAAGCTACCCACTTTTTGATGTTCAGTGCAAGGCTTGTGATTTCCGGGCGCAGGTAAAAAGTTCAAGCTCGAAGCCGACCGATATTCTTCGCGGAGCTGGTTGGGATATTATGGATAAGGTATTGAAGTCTGGTAAGCTCGTTCCACCCCTTATTGTTAATTTTAAATGGAAAATGAGGGGGAAAAATAGGCAAGAGGTCAGGTTCTATCCTTTTATAAAGCGATCCTCTCTGCAGAAATACACGGCGAATATAAAGAGCGTTGGTCGCGTTTACAAAATGTTTACCTACAAGCTTCGAGGAATTCTTTTCTTTGTTTTATATTCTCGATGATTAAAAGGTGTGTGCGGCATGGTTCCTAGTACTATCTCTAGCAATTTTTATGATACAATGGCTCTATGAAACTTCTTGCGCGCTGGATCATTAATGCACTAGTCATACTCGCGGCGTCGTATATTCTCCCTGGCGTCACTGTCAGCGGCTTTGTCGCGGCATTGGTCGTCGCGTTGGTGCTCGGTGCACTCAATATCCTTATCAAACCGATCCTTATTATTCTTACCCTTCCCATTACCATTATCACGTTCGGGCTCTTCGTGCTCGTGATAAACACGGGGCTTATCATGCTCGCGAGTGCTTTGGTGCCTGGTTTCGCTGTCGCCGGTTTCTGGAACGCATTTCTCTTCGGCATCGTGCTCTCTATCACGCATGCTGTTGTTCACAAGGCGTTCAAGTAGTATCGGATGGGTTCACAGACCAAAAGCGGATTTACCCTCACATTAAATATTTCCAATACTCCAACTAGTCGGGGTTTGTGACCTGAAACGAAGCGATGAGATAGCCGCCGCCACGCTTTTCGAGCCGGATCGTCGCTTGGTATGACCCGGCATTCCCTCCATGCGTGATTTCTTCGCTGGTCATCTCCACAACGTCACCGACGACGGTGTATGAATCGTCCGGATTTTTCGTCACCGAGAGCACGGTGATATGATCGGGCCACGGGCTTGAGGTCAGGCGTCCGGGCGCTTCGCGCATCGGGTCGTTGCTCCAAAGGGAGAGGGTCTCGGGGGTCAGGTAGGGCGTATAGTATTGATCGATCGCCTGCGCGGCCGCCTCGCGACTTCCGGATAATGAGACTTTTTGCAATTGTCTGCCGAATCCCTCGATGAAAGAGGCTATATGCGAACTCTCGTCGGTTTGAGGCGCCGGTGGTGTTCGCGCTGACAGTAGGGCCCACACAATGAGCGCTGCGGCGGCTATGACCGTAAGTCCCGAAACGATCGTTGAGCTTTTGTAATGCATGCAGTGTGCCTATACTAGCATGTTTTACGCGTGCTATTATGGAGATGTTGTCTGGAGAATATTTATATACAAGCCGATTCGGCATTTTTAAAATACATGCACTATGCTCTATAAAGATCTGATACAACAGCGGACAGACTCTTCGGAATGTCCTTTTTGCGGCGGTGCCAACCGCGTCGTTAAAGAAACCCCGTTGGCCTACCTTACCTACGCGCTCGCGCCCTATCACAAGCACCATCTCCTGATTGTGCCTAAACGCCACATCATCTCGCTCCACGACATTACGCGCAATGAGATGGAGGACATGCTCGACCTCCAGCACTTCGGTATCGGACTCCTGCGCGCTTTAGGCTATGAGGATGTCTCGATCCTTATCCGCGAAGGCAGAAAGACCGGCCAGAGCATCAAGCATTTGCATTATCATGCGATTCCCAATATCCGTATCGGCGATCTTGACCATGAGGGGAATGACCGGAAAGTGATGACTGATGCGGAAGTCGAGAAGATCTTCGGAGAGCTTAAGAAAGTGGCTACGGAGCGTGAGAATAAGATGTAGAGGTTAGGGTTCCCTTGAGGGTTTTTGACAAATATTGAGGACCGATTTCTAGCCGATGACTTATCCACAACCCCCTTGCCGTGCGGGATTCCCGGGTGTATTATTTTCCATGTAAGCATTTTAATGCTTACTATGTTCTTCGCTCCTTTATGGAGCATCACTTTCCGAGGCTTTCGATCGATGATCGAGGGCCTCTTCCTTTTTATGCGTTATACTAGAGGTCATGGATGAACATGAAAAAATAGAAAAGAAACTTTCCGAAATAGAGGCGAAGGTAGATGCGGTTTTTGCTTCGTCGGAGAAAATGCGCAAATATTTCCTCTGGACGCTCGTTATCACCATAGTGGTCATTGTGGGTCCGCTACTCATCCTCCCCTTCGTTATTCCCGCGTTTCTCTCCTCCGTTACGCTTCCTTCGGGTTTCTAAGATGAAAGTCCTCTTCGTGATGCTCGTTGCCGCCGGTATCGTCTGGTATTTTGGTTTCTATTCGAAAGATGCCCTCTTCCATGATTACTCGAACGACAGTGGCTACTTTCTCGGACGCCAGATATGTCCTGACCTCAAGCCTAAGAATCCCTATGCCCCTTTGTCATCGGAATATGAGGGCTTTTCGTGGGGTGAAGCGCATCCAGGGGAGGCGTGTCAGAGCGCTCTCGAGCAGTTCAATATGGGTTGTCTTGAGCATCAACGGCAAGCGTCTGCCTATGCGAACTGTACAAAAAACCCTTGATATTTCACAATTATGCCTGTGGCCCCTACGGTAATGTTTTCCGAGTCTTTTCGTCTCTTTTTGTAAGGCCTACAGTGGCCCTGGGGCGCCTAGAATAAATATATCGCCCCATCACGTTTAGCAATATAACAAACTATATTATGAAAAAGTACAGTATCGCGGGATTTTTAGTCTCGCTCGCTGTAGTCTTCTCTCCGGCTTTGAGCTTCGCTCAGACAAATACGAGCGCAGCTGCGCAAGTAAAGGCGAATATCGACAGCCTCTTGTCAAAGGTGGCTGCTTTGCAAGCGCAGATCCAGTTGGTCAATCAGCAGAAGGCCGACATCAATCAACAGATACGTCTGACGCGCTCGCTCTATCGCGGACTCTCAGGAGATGATGTCAAAGTGCTCCAGCAGATGCTTGCACAGGACTCGCAAGTGTATCCGGAAGGGTTCATCACCGGGCATTTCGGAGCATTGACCGAAAAAGCGGTAAAGAAATTCCAGAAGAAATACGGCATCGAACAGGCTGGTATCGTCGGCCCGAAGACTTCTAAACAGCTCAATAAGCTGTTCGCCCAGTTGAACAAGGACGCCAATGGCAAGGGCGATGATGACCAGGGTGAGAACGAAGATGGTCATCATGCAACTTCGACGCGCTCCGATGATGAGGAGCATAAAGTGACGATCTGTCACAAGGGACAGGAAACCATATCAGTGGATACCCATGCGCTCCAAGCTCATTTAGGGCATGGAGATAGCATCGGCGCTTGCTCCGGTGGAACCTCGACGACCACGCCTGATGTACTCCCGCCGGTGATTTCGTCGGTCTCGGCCTCGATCAATTCAACGTCGGCGACCATCAACTGGAGCACCAATGAGCCTTCGACATCGCTCGTATGGCTCGCCAGTTCGACTCCGGTGACCAGTGCTTCCGGCAAGATGAGCAATTCGAACGGATCGCTCGTGTTCAGCCATTCTTTGAGCTTCACTACGCTCTCTGCAAGCACGACGTATTATTATTTCGTTGTCTCCACCGACGCTTCCGGCAATACCGCGACGAGTTCCGAACACTCATTCACCACACCTCCTGAAGTCTCGGACACGACTGCACCGTTTATCTTCGGTGTTTCAGCAACGCCGCTGGTTAACAGCGCTTCGATCTCTTGGATGACCAACGAGTCCTCGAACTCACGGGTATGGTTTGCAACGTCAACTGATATCCTCAATGCCTCAAACAAGCAGATGACGAGCGACCTGTCTCTGACCACGAACCATACGGTGGGCCTCTCGGGTCTCACCTCGGCTACGACGTACTACTTCCTCGTAGTTTCGGCAGATGCAGCGGGCAACACCGCAACGAGCACCTCGAATCTCTACACCTTCACGACCTTGCCCTTGAGCATCTCGAGCATCGTCGCAACACCGGCGAGCACCACAGCCTCGATCAACTGGAACACGAATGTCTCATCTGATTCGAAGGTCTGGTACGCGACTTCGACTCCGGTCGTAAGCGCGTCAGGGAAGCTCTCGGCCTCAAATTCCGCTTCGGTTACGGGGCATTCGATCACGCTTACCAATCTTGCAACGAGCACGACGTACTACTATGTCGTCGTTTCCAAGGATTCCTTCGGGAATGCCGCGACGAGTTCTGACAACTCGTTCGTGACGCTCGCTCTCTAAAGCGGGTACGCGAAGACCGCTCTGCTTTAAGCAGAGCGGTCTTTTGCATAAATGAGGAGTCGAAAGCCGCAGGACGTTTTTCTAGTGGTATACTGAAAGCATCGTAAGGTCGTCTTTTAGAAGAAAGGTTTACTCGATAACATGAATTTTGCAATAAATTATTGGGCGGTGCTAGTCGCGGCGGTCGCGGCTATGATCACCGGATTCCTGTGGTATGGTCCGATCTTCGGGAAGCTGTGGATGTCTTTGATGGGCATCACACCAGAGAAGATGAAAGAATCGCAGGCGAAGGGAGGCATGGGGGCGAGATATTTCGCCATGTTCATCGGCAGTCTGGTCGTCTCGTACGCGCTTGCCTATCTCGTACATCGGCTCGGCATCATGGGCATTGAGGGCGCATGCAAGTTGACGCTCTACGTGGGTATCGGTTTCATCGCAACGGTGCTTCTCGGGTCGGTTCTTTGGGAAGAGCGGCCGATAAAACTATATGTGCTGAACGTCGCGTATTACCTTGTTTCGATCTTTATCCAGACGCTCATCCTCGCGTACTGGTGGTAGAGGAGGGAATTATCCGAACGTGAAGGTGTATGCGTCCAATCCGGGCGATTCGATGATGATCTCGATCGTATGCTCGCCCCATGATCGGTCCTCGACGAGGCGATAGAGGCGGTTCTCGCTGAAGGTTACCGTCCCATCGGCGCTGATGTCAGCCCCGCGCATAGCGGCAGGGATAGGCGAGCCGTCTATGAGGATCTTAGCTTTCACAGGTTTCTCTGCGTGCGCGACGATGAATACTTTTTGCGCATGGTAGTGCAATTTGATCGCTGCGTTTGCCGTCGTGTTCGTCGTATATTCTCGGGAGAAATTCCAGCCTCCGTCGAGATAGATCCTGTCTGCGGTCAGGTTCCCCGGCACGGTGAGCGTCTGTGAACCCGTCTCTCCTTGAATCCCGTTCCCCAGGTATTCGTTTCGGAATGCGCCGAAATACATCTCCGGACTTAACGGATGGCTCGTATCAACAGTCTCGGCGCCTTTGGGCGTACCGATCGGTGCGGTTTTGGGCATATCTTCGCCCAGCCGTTTAGCGCGCTCGGCGAGAAGCTCTTGGATCTTGCTCTCTGTCTCTGCGTAGCCGCCCTCGCCGATGTGGTCTTCCACGACGTACCCGTCGATGTCGATGAGATAATGATGGGGCCAGTAGAAATTGTTATAGGCGCGCCAGGTGCCGTAGTCGTTATCCTGCACGATGGGGTAGGTTACGGAGAATCTTTTTGCGGCATCGGCGACGTTCCCGGGGTCTTTTTCGAATTCAAATTCAGGCGTATGAATCGAGACGATCTCAAACCCTTCGTCTTTGTATTTTGCATACCATGCGGTGAGATAGGGCAAGGTGCGCTGGCAGTTGATGCACGAGTACGTCCAGAAGTCCACCATGATCACTTTCTTGCCGACCAATTCCCCGATCGTGATAGGTTTGCCGCCCGTGTTGAGGAAGCCGGAGGGATTCGCGATCTCCGTGAATTTTTTGTATTTCTTTTCTTTCGCGGCGATGATGTCGGGAGTGTGCGATACGATCGGTTCAGTTTTCTTTACGGTCTCGGGTGTCGTGGTTGCCGGTGTTGAGGTCACGGAAAGTTCTTGAGTCTGCGGCACGAGTGCCGTCGGATGCACTTTTCCAGCTTCAAGGTAGGCGATCGCGCCGATGATACCAGCGAGGACGACGATAAGGACGATTATGCGGGTCAGTGGATTCATTGTGTGAGCAATAATCTATTAACGAAATCGAAACTCGCGATGCGGGCGAGCTCTCCGGTAAAGACGAGAATGCCGATCACGATCAAGAGAAGTCCGAAGACGATGTTGATATATTTGACTATCGTAGCGAAACGATTGAGGAAATTAGCGGCTTCGCCCGCAAAAAGTCCCACGACAAGAAACGGAATGCCGAGTCCCAGCGCGTAGGTGAAGAGGAGCGTGAATGCCGAGCCTGGCTCTGAAGCGGCAAGCCCGAGGATGGCGCCGAGCGCCGCGCCGACGCACGGAGTCCATCCAGCCGCGAACGCGAGGCCGAAGACGAACGACGTGATATGCCGCGACGAGAATTTCTTCATCACGCGGAATTTATAATCCCGTTCGAGAAATGGGATGTGAATGAGTCCCGTCACGTAGAGCCCGAAAAAAATGATGATGGTGCCGCCGATATATGAAAGCCAGTTCTGCACGCTGTACGCGACGTTTGAGAGCACCGTGTTGAGAAGGACGCCGAGCAATGCAAAGACGAACGAAAATCCTAGGACAAAAAAGAGCGCGCTTAAAAACGTATCACGGCGCTTGACCGGCTCTCCGCCGACCGTTGAGCCGGCGAGATACGCCAAGAACCCCGGAATAATGGGGAGGACGCAGGGGGAGATGAATGAGACAAGCCCCGCAATAAAGGCGACTGATATAGACAAAGAATCCATTGGGAAATTATACGGCTCAATAAAGCCGTAAGCAAGGATATTGACAGTACGGTATATCTTGTGCTAAAACTCCGGCAGAGTCGAGCGAGTGCCGGATACCTTTGCCACTGTGACAGAGCACGGTACGCGCCGATAAACATTGAAAGGAAAGACTATGTCAAAAGACATTCTCGGCTCGCTGCTGCGAGTTTTGGTAACCGTTCCGGAGAATCGGCTCGGTCTAATACACGATATCTCCCGAAAGCTTTCGGGAAACGATGGCGATTCATGGGAAGCTCAATTAAAGAGTTTCTTGCGCAAAGAGCCCTGCTGGGTTGTTGCTCCATTCCAACCAACCACTCTGTCGGTGAAGATAGCCCAAGACCAGCTCTTGGAATGGACCGCTCTCTATAAAAAGCTCGGCATCACTCTCAATCCCGAGGAGGTAAAAATCCCCGCCCGTCGCGAAGGCTTCAATCGCCTCATCCTGGTACCCAAGGGTATGACAGCCCAACGAGCCTTCGACCTCTGCACCACACGCTTCGCAGCCCGGAAGTACACCATCCAGAGTCTCGACAAGACAGTCTCCACCAACGACCGCGACGCTACGAATGGCACCTACACCCTCTGGATCAGAGATCGGGTAGAAGCCGATGAAGAACTCAAATCCAAATCGGCCGACGACCTCACGGAAGCGAACATCAAAGGCATCACCTTAACCGAACGCCTCCTCTACGAGCTCAAGTACCACCAGGAAACGGGCAAGCACCTTGACCTCAAGAACCACACAATGTGTTCGGGTTCTCGCAGCCCCATCGGCTACGTGCCGCACGTGTACTGGTGCGACGACTGGCTCTTTGTGTTTTGGTACTGTGCCCACAGTCGGGATTCGCACCTTCGTTCCCGTGCAGTTTCCCTTTAACCTCTGGTCTTTTAACACTTCACCTCGTCTCTTTGAGACGAGGTGAATTTTTTATATACTATGGACATGGAAAAAAATAAAACAGAGATAGCGGTTTTCGGTGGCGGCTGTTTTTGGTGCACCGAGGCGGCGTTTTCGATGCTCAAAGGTGTTTCCTCCGTTCGCCCCGGCTATGCGGGAGGCACCAAACCCAATCCCACTTACGAAGAAGTCTGCGGCGGAGCGACGGGACACGCAGAGGTCACGGAAGTGGTCTATGATCCTTCGATTGTTTCTTTCGATGATCTACTGGCGGTATTTTTCAATGTGCATGATCCGACACAGCTCAATCGGCAGGGCAACGACGTGGGGACGCAGTACCGCTCCGTGATCTTCTACACAACTGAAGGGCAAAAAAAGGCCGCGGAAGCGTTGGTCAAAGAACTGATGGACACCAAGGCGTATGACAAACCGATCGTCACCGAAGTCAAACCGCTGGATATGTTCTATCCGGCCGAGAACTATCACAAGGACTATTACAAACGCAACTCCGACGCCGCGTATTGCGAGCTTGTCATTGCGCCGAAGCTCGAGAAATTGCAGAAACGTTTCGCTACGCTCATTGCCGATCACTGATCGGGTGGAGAGGGTCATTCACGTAAGCTTCATTGATTTTCACCGAACTTTTACGATGCGCTTGCTACGCTCTTTGCAAGTGCGCTATCATAGGGGTTCATTATTCGTAACACTACACTCATGTCTCGATCAACTATCGTTACGTCATTAGTCATCATCGTCTTGATCATTGCCGGATTGTTCTTCTTTTCAGCGCGGAATTCAGCTTCGACTGCAGAGATCCAGAACAGCGCCGATGTCACCGCATCGCAAAACTCTTTAGATGCTTCAGTTACTCCCTCACCGTCGCCTTCGACCCCATCGCAATCTTCTGCCAAGACGGTGACGGTAACCTATACCGATAGCGGATTCTCGCCTTCAAGCGTTACCATCAACGTTGGTGATACCGTCGCGTTCAAGAACAACAGCTCTTCCGACTTCTGGCCTGCAACTGCTAATCATCCGGCACACACCGTTTATGACGGTACCAACCTCCAGGCGCATTGTGCCGCGGGCGCCACCCCAAGCTTCGACGCATGCACGGGTGTTGCTCCAGGCAGTTCCTATTCCTTTACCTTTACCAAGGCTGGTACGTGGGGATATCACGATCACTTGAACGCGCGCAATTTCGGCAAGGTCGTGGTGCAGTAAAGAGGTTTTGCATGAGCCGTTTAACTTCAGAGCGCTGCATCCCCTGTGAAAAAGAGGTGCCGCCGCTCTCTAAAGAAGAGGCCGATCGGCTCTTGGGAGAGCTCCGAAAAGGTTGGCAGATAAAAGATGGAGCACTCTATCGGCAGTTTGATTTCTATGACTTCAAATCGGCGCTTGCATTTGTCAATCGTGTTGGCGAAGTTGCCGAGCGAGAGTGGCATCACCCTGATATAGAAATTTCGTTCAACAAAGTCAAAATCTCGCTCATCACCCATTCCATCAAAGGCCTCTCAAAGAACGATTTTATCCTTGCAGCGCATATAAGCGAATTGGGCGAAGCTTAGCCCGACCTCTAGTTTTCCGTTGCGAAGGGCTATACGATCGCTATACTGATACCTATGGAGCAGCGTGCGCATGTCATGGGCCGGCTATCGAAGATGATGCTTGTCTTCGAGTTCGTGGTGTTAGCCATGTCATTCTCTTTCCTCGCGATGTCGCAGATGCAATCGTCGGGTACTACTCTCTCGCAGGCGAATCTTTCGGATTGGCTTCGATCGGCAGACTCATCTTCATCGGAGCCCGCAGCCGTGATCGAATCTGATGCTCAATCGGCCTCGCCGGAATTTATGGCACCGATGCCTATGGAAGGGGTTGTGCCATTTGGCAAAGAAGAGGTTGAGGATCCCGTTTCAAATTAAAGAAAACAGATGTTTCTAGAGAGCGCCCGGAAGACACTTTCTTCCAATGAAAAAGCCATCCCCGGAAGGGATGGCTTTGTGCCCAACATTAAGCGGCTTGGAGTTTTTCCTCGACGAATGGAAGAAAGAATCCCGAATCGTACTCGAAACCCCGCATTTCCTTGAACCGCAACAAGGAATCTCCGTTACTAAGCCTAAGGATAGCTTCGATAGTCAGTTGCCGTTTGCCGACGATCAAGCCACGCGTAGCAGTCAGGCTCTTACTTTGGTGTGTGTACGTGTAGTTGAATCTTGGTACGACGCAATCGCCTTTCGTGAATCTATTCATGATGTCCTCCTGCGATTATCCTACGGCCCTGTGTAAGGCCTGTCAATCAATCCGCGAGAACAACGAGGTGCGCGCCGTCCGTGTAGGCGAAGCCGCCTTCAATGGAGAATTCTTTTTGTTCCGAATTGTTTTTAACCAAAAGGGTTCCTTTCTTGAGGTTTGTCACGAGCGGTGCGTGATGGGGGAGAATGCCGATCTCGCCGTCTTCGGACGGAAGATTCACTCCGAGCGTTTCTCCTTCAAAGAGCGTTTTTCCAAGCGTGTAGATATAGAGCTGCATCGCTATTTTTTGACTTCATCTATTCCGCCCACCATGTAGAACTTGTCTTCGGGAATATCGTCCTTGTGCCCATCAATGATTTCTTTGAATCCGCGAACCGTCTCTTTGCGCGGGACGTATTTTCCGGCGCGTCCGGTAAAGGCTTCGGCGACGTTGAACGGCTGCGAGAGGAAGCGCTGTATCTTTCGCGCACGCTCCACGAGCTTTTTGTCCTCGTCGGAGAGCTCTTCGATACCGAGTATCGCAATGATGTCCTGCAGGTCCTTGTAGCGTTGAAGGATGCGCTGTACCTCGCGCGCGACACGGTAGTGCTCGTCGCCGACAAGCGCTGGAGTGAGCGCTGTTGAAGAAGAATCCAAAGGATCAACAGCCGGATAGATGCCCAGTTCGGTCAGTGGTCGCGAGAGAACGACGGTGGAATCGAGGTGCGAGAAAGCGGTTGCCGGCGCGGGGTCGGTGATGTCATCCGCAGGGACGAAAATGGCTTGCACAGAGGTGATAGATCCCTTGCCGGTCGAGGTGATGCGCTCCTGCAAGTTGCCCATTTCAGTCGAGAGCGTCGGTTGGTAGCCGACGGCAGAAGGTACTCGGCCGAGGAGCGCCGAGACTTCGGAGCCTGCCTGCGTGAAGCGGAAGATGTTGTCTATGAAGAGAAGCACGTCTTTGCCTTCGGTCTCGCGATAGTATTCAGCCATGGTGAGCGCGGAGAGTGCGACACGGAGGCGCGCGCCGGGGACTTCGTTCATTTGTCCGAAGACAAGCGCGGTCTGTTTGAGTACGCCCGATGCCTTCATTTCGTGATAGAGGTCGTTGCCTTCGCGCGTTCTTTCACCGACTCCAGCAAAGACAGAATATCCTTTGTGCACGGTCGCGACATTTCGGATGAGCTCTTGGAGAAGCACGGTCTTGCCAACACCTGCGCCGCCGAAGAGTCCGACTTTGCCGCCTTTGATGAATGGTGCGATGAGATCGATGACTTTGATGCCGGTCTCAAAGATCTCTACTTTCGTTGATTGCGCAGTGAACGGAGGAGCGCCGCGGTGAATGGGCCAGTACTCTTTCGCTTCCGAGGGGCCAAGGTTGTCTATCGGCTCGCCGAGGAGATTGAACATGCGGCCGAGGATCTCTTTGCCGACGGGAACGGAAATCGGCTTGCCGGTGTTTTTGACCGCAGTGCCGCGCGTGAGGCCTTCGGTCGGGCCAAGGGAAACGGTGCGGACCTGTCCGGCGCCCAGCTGTGCGGCGACTTCCAGTACGGTTTTCTTTCCTTCCTTGTCGTGAAGCTCGAGCGCTGTGTTTATCGAAGGCGGTTCCCCCTCGAACGCGACGTCAATGACCGGCCCAATGATTTGTGATATTTTTCCGGTCATATTTTTAGATTATGAGGTTTTGCTCCTAAGCCATGTTCGATTACGCCATGTTTTGCTAGAAGCTCGATAAGCCGCGCAGCGCGTTCATAACTGATAGAAAGTTTACGTTGCAGGAAGGATGGTGATGCTCTACCAGCTTCTCGGACTTCTTTTAGGGCCATTTCATATAAACTATCTTCTTCTGTACCTACTTGGCGGTTCTCAACTTTGTTCACCAAGTCTTCGTTTCCGAGCAAGACTCTTAAATTATTCTCATTTCTAAGCCTCTCTCCCAGCCTACTTGTTGTTCCTTTTTCCTTCTTGTTTTTACTAAAGTGGTTAGCTAATCCTCCCAAAGAAAAAGGATCTTTAATTTTTCCTTTGTCTCTTAGGATTAAGAGTATTATTGCTGCAACCGCAAGAACACCAATCCCTAAGGCGAAAGAAATGATTTGTTCAGAATAGAGGTTCCAAACAAGGAGCGCTATAGCAGTCAAAACGAGAAGAGTTATTATGCTATAAATCCACTCTAAACCTAAGAGTTTGATGATTGTGACTAAGATCAAGACACAGAGAAGTGCGTATAGCATTTTTGATTATGAATTATATCAAATCATTTTAATTTTTTGGGACGAAAAAAGCCGACTTGTTTTTTCCAATCTTCCCACAGTTCGTCTAAGTTAGTTATTTTCCCCGTTTCCCTTAAAACATCTTTAAGGAAATTAATATACTCTTCTAAGTCTCTTAGGCGCTTATCCTCTTTTACACTCATGTTTTATTTTAATTTGCTAATGCTTCGCTACCGCCGGTGATCTCCGCAAGTTCTTTGGTGATAGCTGCTTGGCGAGACTTGTTGTAACGGATGTTCAGGGTGTCTACCAGTTCGCCGGCGCTGTCCGATGCATTCTTCATGGCTATCATGCGCGACGAGTGCTCGGAGGCGTTTGCTTCTAGTATTGCATGGTAGACTTGCACGCCGAGGAATTTCGGCAAGAGTTTCCCGAGGACTTCGGCAGGGGACGGCTCGAACTTGAGGACACCGGATTGAGCACCGGCAAGTTCCATCGAGCGAGGGATATTCGCATAACGGCCTTCAAGCGGGATGATGGAATCAATGATGCTTTCAACGGATTCTTTTGAGAAGGGAAGGAGCGTGCGCTCGATGACTTCTTGTTTAAGCGCCGAAAGGAAATTCGTGTAGAGGATTTTTACTTCGTCACACTTTTTCTCCAAGAAGAGGGACATGAGAAACTCGGTAATCTCTTCTGTTTCGTCTATCACCCCAAAATCTCCAGCTCCGAGGAAATCTTTAAGAATTGGCACGTGACGACGAGCGAAATAGTCGCGACCTTTTTTACCGATGGCAACGATGGAAACATTTGCGTCTGATTTTGAGACGATCTGTTCTGCTTTTCGTAGGACGTTCGCGTTGAAAGCGCCTGCGAGTCCTTTATCAGAAGTGATGACGACCAAGCAGAGATTCTTCACCGCGCGTTTTTCTGTGAGAGGCGAGTGCAATTCACTAGAGCTATTTGTTTTCTCAATCGCATGCAAAATAGAGAGTGCCGTCAGTGCGTAGGGGCGAGTTGCAAGCGCGATACCCTGACTGCGGCGCATTTTGACAGCCGAAACCGCCTCCATCGCCCGCGTTATCTGGCGAATGTTCTTTGTCGCGCGTATTCGGTTTTTTAATGCTCGTGAGCCGGCCATGATAAATTAAATCCCAAAACTATGTAAACAACTCTCATATTCTGCCATCTTTACATTTTCCGGTAGTACACTAGCAAACCCCGTTTGAGTTTTTTGATAGCACTGTTTTCGAATTTGTGAAGGTCTATATTCAAACCAGAAGAATAGAAAACCCAATATGAATATTAATCCAAGGCCTAAAACGATGACTTTCATTTTCTGGTTTTGAGTATTAACCGATTTATTTTCCATTGACCAGTTCTTATTAGGATTTCTTGAAATAATGTTCTGTGAAATCTTTCGCGGCGGCGGTAAGTCCGTCTTCTACTTCTTTTGAGAGCTCTTTGCCGTCGCGCAACTTCTTCATCGTTGCTTCGTGGCGCTCATGGAGGAATTGCAGGAATTCTTTTTCAAATCGGCGTACGTCCGCGACCTCTACGCCATCCAGGAATCCACGGACGGCGCTGAAGATTGACACTGTCATCTCCTCAAAGGGCATATTGTGGTACTGATCTTGCTTGAGTAGTTCGGAGAGACGCCGCCCGCGGTCCAGTTTCTGCTTTGTAGACGGATCCAAGTCTTGGCCGAACTGGGCGAATGCGGCAAGCTCGCGGAATTGTGCAAGCTCAAGGCGCATCGTACCCGCGACTTTCTTCATCGCCTTCGTCTGCGCCGCAGAGCCCACGCGCGAGACCGAGAGGCCGACGTTGAGGGCTGGCCGGACACCTTGGTAGAAGAGCTCTGGTTCAAGATAGATTTGTCCGTCGGTGATGGAGATGACGTTCGTCGGAATGTAGGCCGAGACGTCGGAGAGTTGGGTCTCGATGATAGGAAGCGCCGTGAGCGACCCGCCGCCGTAATCTTTTGAGAGTTTTGCTGCGCGCTCAAGTAGGCGAGAGTGGAGGTAGAAAATATCGCCCGGATACGCTTCGCGGCCCGGTGGGCGCCGCAGAAGCAGAGAGATTTCGCGATAGGCGACTGCGTGCTTTGAGAGATCGTCGTAGACAATGAGTGCATCTTTACCCTGGTCCATAAAATATTCGCCGATGGCGACGCCAGTAAAAGGGGCGATGTATTGAAGCGGTGCGGCCGCGGAAGCAGGTGCGGTAACGACGATGGTATAGCTCATCGCGCCGGATTTCTTTAACTGCTCTACTATCTGCGCGACTTTGGACTCCTTCTGGCCGATAGCGACATAGATGCAGATGACCGACTTTTCTTTCTTCTGGTTGATGATGGTGTCTATCGCGATCGCCGTCTTTCCGGTCTGACGGTCGCCGATGATGAGCTCGCGCTGGCCGCGGCCGATGGGGATCATCGCGTCTATAGCTTTGATACCGGTGTGGAGCGGTGTGTTGACCGACTCGCGCGTAATGACGCCTGGAGCGATCTTTTCAAGCGGATAGCGCTTCATGCTCTCGGTCTTGAACGCGGGTCCGCCGTCTACCGGATTGCCGAGGGCATCCACGACACGGCCGACGACCGCGTCCGAGACAGCGACCGAGAGGACGTTGCCAGTGCCTTTGACCGTCTGGCCCTCCTGCACCGACTTTGATTCGCCGAGAATGACCGCTTTGAGCGAGCCTTCTTCGAGGTTCAGTGCCATACCAAGAACCGTTTCTGATCCCGTTTCAAATTCAACGAGTTCGGAGTACATCACTTTTGAAAGTCCGCGGATTTCCGCGACGCCGTCGCCGACGCGCGTTACCGTGCCGACGTGTTCCATCTTTGCGCCCGTGGAAAGTCCGGAGATCTCTTCTTTCAGCTGCTCTAAAATACTATCTTTTGTCATTGTCGTTTATTTAAACTTTCTGCACTGTTCTCTTAAGATCCTGCATGCGCCGCGCGACGGTGTTGTCTATCCGCATGTCGCCGATCGTGATGCGCGTACCGGCGCCTAGTTTGGGATCAATCTTCTCGGTTATTTCGATATCAGTCCCGACGAGTTTTTTGAGCTCCGCTTTTGAGACGGCGCCGACTTTTTCCGTTTCTACGACTACCGGCGTAACGCCTTTTTGTGTGTACCACTCGCGCTCAAATTCTGCGAGAATCCCACGCAGGAGATTTGTCCGCCCGTGCCGTGCGAGCGTTGCGGCGAATTCTTTGACGACTTTGCTTGCATGGTGAGGATGTTCCTCAATCAAGTCGTAGAGCACTTTCGCGTATTGTTTGGCATTATAACGCATGAGATTAATGAGCGAGTTTATGCTGCGCGGTCTTGAGCGCCTGCTCTACCAGTTTCTCCCGACTTTTTGCATCCAAAATATCCCCAACGCTTTTCTCAACTGCCATCGCGACAGTCTCGCCTAAGCTTCGTGTCGCCTCTTGCATGAGCTTGTCCTTCTCCTGCGTCATCTTTGTGCGCTCTTCTTTAGATACCCGAGCCATTTCAGACTTTGTATCTGCGATGATGCGCTCTGCCGCCTTCGCAGCATCCGCTTCGGCTTGTTTTATCAACGTCTCCGACTGGCGGCGAGCTTCAGCGAGCCGCTTCTCTTTCTCCGTATCCGCATCAGCGAGTTTCGCGGCAGTCGCTTTCGCATCCTCGTGTGCTTTCGCGATCTCTTTCTGTCGTTTGTCCAGAAGGGAGATGATGGGCTTGTAGAGGAATCTCTGCAAAATGAAAAGGAGGATGGCGAAGTTGATGATCTGCGCCAAAAGAATCTTCCAGTTTATCCCTAGGTTGGACAACAGCTCGCTCATCTACTGGCGGCTACTTGACGAACTTGATAATGAGGGCGACGACGAGCGCGTAGATCGCGATGGCTTCTGCGAACGCGATCGCGAGGATCATGGCCGTCTGTATCTTCGGTGCGGCGTCAGGATTGCGCCCGATAGCCTCCATGGCCTTGCCGGCGAGAAGCCCAATGCCGATACCCGGGCCGATGGCGCCGAGACCGATAGCCAACCCAGCCGCAAGAGATGTTAAATCTGTCATTTTCTCTAATATTAATTATTAATTGCTAAAAGATAAAAAAGAGGGGCAACCGCCTCGTTTGTTCATAATATTACTATACACAGGCGTTTTTTCAAATGAATGCTAAACTCTAAATATACAATGTCAGCATCATCGGAGCTTACTCAATATATAAAGCAGGCTCGTCAGAGTGGCCTTTCGGATGACCAAATTCTTCAGGAACTAGTTCAATCTGGCTGGAATCCTACTGATATTAATTCAGCGCTTTCTCTAACGCCGATTTCCCCAATACCCACAGATATTCAATCCTCCGCAGAGATACAGAAACAGACCTCGCCTCCTAAAGGTCGACTTTTCTTGACCCCGCTTATATTCTTTATTGTAGTGCTTGGTATAAACGTGTTGATTGGATATCAGCAAGCCGTGCTAAGTTCTAAAACTTTCATGGTTGGTATGATTGCCACTGTGTTCATCTCGACTGCAGTTTTTAGCCTTCTTACCATTCTAATCAGAAAAATTGGTAATAGATTCGGCCTAAGGTGGAAAGTTGCGTCTTGGATTCTCGTTTCTTTTTTACCCATTGGGTTTTTAGGGTTTATTTTTTGGGAACAAAATCAAGTTTCACCAAGTGTGAAGGCTTTTCAGGAAAAGAGTTTTTACAAAACCATTCCAGGTGAATGGAAAACTTACATTAACGAGCCATTTAGCCTTTCGCTTAGATATCCTTCAACGATGAAGCTTGATGAGGTTCCTCATTCGTATGGTTTCGATGATGTGTTTACGGTTAACCTCGAGTCTACGATTTCAAGTACAACGGGTGTTGCAGTGACGGTCAACGCAACAACGGATAAAAGTAAATGTGATGACCTTTGGGCAAATACTTCCCTAATACCTAAAAACTTGTTTACGTATAAGAAAGTCATAAACGGTAGGGAATTTTTAGTTGGTAGCGCCTCTACATGGACAGCATACGGAAGTGCTATGGAAGTTTTCGGCTATTTTCAACAACTTCCCATTTGCAAGGTTGTAACAGCAGCTTTTGTTGTGCCGCTTGATCTAAGTTCATCTACGGTGAAAATCTCAAAACAAGACAATATTTTTTCGGCACGGCAGAAGATCGGCAGTGCAGCCCAGGACGTTTTGTTCAAAATTGATTACGCGCCCATGCTAGAAACAGCGGAGTCAATCATTGGTTCGATGAGCGACAAAATAATCGATGATGGTTCGGCCAATGTTACACATGTGCATGAAAGCGATTCGGCGCTCTATAGTGAAATGACTCGAATTAGCAGTTCTAGACTTGTGGCTTTTCGCATCTACAATTCTAAGTCCGCCCATTCATATGTAGGGACATGCGAAGATGCTGTTTTCAAGAGTCTGGACCCTGACATGACCTGTCGGGAAAGTCCCAACGAGTTTATTATGTATTACAAGATAAATGACAAGTTTGGCTATGCGTGCGGTGATACGAACTGGTATGGGTCAGTCGAAGCTGAACCGACTGGATTTTCTTGCAATGGAGCCCAAACTTCTTCCGTCTCAAAAGGAGTTTCTGTTGACGGAAAATACAACCACATTAAAACTTCCGAGCCGCAATCCTTTCTGGATTGTGGAATATTAAGTTATAAAGATAACACTGAACAACAAGGGGGAATCGGCAACTCTGATTGCTTTAATAAGGCGATCACTTCATGCAAATCTGCTGTAATCTCGGGTGTTGTAGACGGTTTTGTATCTACATATCGAGTATTTGGAAATCAACAAGGACAATGCAAGCTAACCCAACAATTCTTTAAACAAGTTTCTTCTAATGAGACGCAAAGCGGGCTTGTTACATGCGATATTAATCCATCGATTGGTTGGTCAAGTATATCCAACTGCATTCAGTCATATTAGGCACTTTATATTTTAATGGCGCTTCAGCGCGTGTAAAACTTGAGAACGCGACCATCGCGAGTGTCGCGAAAATGAGCGCTTGGTTGAAAACAATCGGAATGTTTGCATAATTCACTATAATGTGACATTGTTGCATCAGAAACTGTGCCGTGAGCACGGTGGCGGTTCGTTGAAAACACAATCAAGTCAGAAACGGAGGTCTATATGACTAACGAGAGGGAAGAGAAAGTCAGCGAGTCGCTGCTCGTTTTCATTGATTTTCTTCATGCGGTTGTATTCGGTCTCATTGTGTCCGAAGCAGTTGAGAAGACACTTCTGGAGGGTTCAATACCCACAGGAGAGAAGATCGGCAGACTAGTCATGCTCCTCGCGGCCTTTTATTTTCTCACATGGGATTGGATTCACGGACGGTTACTCACCCTGCGTAATCCCTACACCCGCTACTTGAGATTTTTTCTCGAGATTCTTATTGCGGCGTGTGGCTACGGCGTAGCATTAACGGCTCTTGCTAGAAGTATGAATATGCTTCTGTTCATCGCAGCGATCCTTTTACTTGGTGCAGGATGGGCCAAGATAACCATGCTGGAGCATCCGCAAAGTGCGGATATGGGGGAGTTGAGAACCGTACTATGGGGACAATTGCTTGTGATCTTGTTGACTCTTGGATTCTATGCTTATAACCTTCGTTTTCACCACGGTAGCACGGGCATTCCACAAGGATTAATTATCCTTGTAGGAGGTTGGTTTATGGTTTTGTTCTACGAGCTTGCGGTCGAGCGGCGGGAACAAGGGATCCTTGGTGGTCCTAGTGTACCATTTCTACCAAATCCATTGATTGATAGTTGGCGAAAGAACATCCGCGTTTGGTACGCGAAACAGAAAGGAAGATGAAAGATGAAAGTTGCACAAAAAAAGTCCGAGCGCGAGAAAGAAGCGCTCCGATGGTTCCTCTTCATAGCATGGATAAACTGCGTAATACCTCTTCTGGTTTTACTGGTGGGGTTAATCGTCGCGAAATTCGTTGAGGGAACAACCTGGACATCGGTTATTGTAACAATGATCGGATTTGTTTTACTCATTGTAGGGATCTTCGGTGGTTTAGGTCTATGGTTCTATCATTCAGGGGAATCATTTCCTTCGTGGGTATACGAGGGTAAGGCAGGACCAAGAGACTATAGTTCTTCAAAAAAATGAGGTAGAGATTTTGAACATCATTTTCTTTACCTTACACGGGCTGGCACTCCGCCAGCCCTTTTTCTTTGCCTGGATTTTTTAGTGCCCCTCGGCGCGGGTGAAGGATGAGAACGCGACCATCGCGAGTGTCGCGAAAATGAGGGCTTGGATAAAGCCCACAAAAAGTTCAAGGCCGAGGAAGGGAACCGGGGCGACGTAGGGGACGAGCATACCCATAATGATCAAGAGGACTTCACCGGCGAAGATGTTGCCGAACAATCGGAACGAGAGCGAGATGATTTTTGAGAGTTCGCTGATGATTTCAAGGATTCCCGTGAATGCGGCTATAGGACCCTTAAAGGTGATGAATTTGCCGAGATGGTGTTTAGCGCCGACGGTCATGAGGCCGTAGATATGCGAAAGGACGACCGTGATGAGCGCGAGCGCGAGCGTCATGTTCACATCAGAGTGCACCGAGCGGAAGAGAGGGACGAATTCACCATTGATCGTAGTGCCGATAGAGCCGATGCCCGGAAGCGTGCCGAGCCAGTTTGAGCAGAGGACGAAAAGGAAAATAGTCGCGACGATAGGGAAGAAGCGCTCGGCTGTTTTGCGATCGCCCGCGATGGTTTCTACGAATTTCAGGAATTGCTCGATGATGACTTCGACGAAGTTTTGGAGTTTGCCGGGTACATGCTTGAGCCCATTCGAGACGACGAGCGAGAGAACGATGAGGAAAATAGCAACGAGCCAGCCTGTCAGCATCGTGTTAGTAACCGGCAGGGGCCCGATATGAAAAAGCGTCTCCGCGACTATTGAGATGTGTTCCATAGCCGCAATTTTACACTATTTGAGCCCTTTCGCCAGATTCGTTTGACATCCGTTTATTTGAAGCATAGACTTTTTGTAGATCATGGTTTGAATATCTATCGCTTAAGTCCTGCGAAAGCGGGGTTGGGCTAAAGCGAGTCCTTAAGGGCAAGATGGTTCTTGCATACCGTAAACTCGGGACGTGAGAATCCGGTATCCTCCGTAATCATAGGAAAACCGATGTCGCTTGAATGAGCGGAGTCGGCAAGGCCCTCTTCTTATTAAGAGGGTAAATCAAGGTGGCACCGCGGTGAAATCCCGCCCTTGTTGCACAGAGATATCTGCGCGCTGAGGGCAGGATTTTATTTTGGTCCCAGTTCTTTAGAGAGGTCAATATGAGTAAATCAAATCCAGTATGCAGTGGAAAAACGGAAGGGTACTTTTGTTCTTGGAGAGAGCTTAAGATGAACTATGACAGTACGATCGGGCAAACTGACCGCGTCGAGGTGTATGTCTGTCCGTGGTGCGGCTACACGAGCTTCTTGGTGACATTCACATTCAAACCTATGCCGCATCGACAGGCCGATAGTGTGCCGAAGGGGAAATATTTCTGCGAGCATTGCGGATGGGGAACCGACTGCCCAGAGTGTCCTAGTTGCAGGAGGGATTTACGGAAGGCGAGAGGATGGTGACCCTCTGACATGTTTTGCGCCGTGCTTATGCGCGGCGCATTTTATTTGAGTATTTTTGAAATCTTGCGATAGACAATCGTAGTAGAGGTAAATGCAGCAAGGACAACGCCTGCGACTAGAAGCCATGGTGTCGTGCCGAAGTATTTATCAGCATATCTGCCGGCCAGCGCAAAAATTACGAGCGGAATCGCGATTTGAAACCCAAGCTCCCACGCCAACGCCCACACGCTAAGAATTTTCTGCTTAGTGGCAGGTAATTCTTGATCCATTTCTTTTGAATCCATTGTTCAATTGTAGTAGAAGAAATCTTTATTACAAACTGCGTTTTTGTCGAATCACACCTGTGCATAATTGGAATGTAAAGCATGATAGAATTTAATTAATATGAAATCCTGGAAACAGTGGCCATATTGGTTGAAGGGAGGGTTAGTGGGAGGAGGAATCGCAACTTTGTTTGCGTTGCTTTTTGATTTATGCACATCTGGTGTGATGGGTGATATAGGTTATGGTTGTGTATATTTCCTCGCGTTTCAATTCTTTCCTCTTACATGGTTTAGTAACTTTATGGGTTCATTGTGGAATTTATATTATCCATCGCTTTGGGAAGGAATCGTAGTTTGGTTTATCATCGGTTCGTTAATTGGTTTATTAGTCGACATTTTGAAAAAAAGAAAAAAGGATTCGCTTATATAAACGAATCCTTTGTGTTTGTGAGAGAAAAGAACTAGGGTACTGCTGCACGGAAGAACTGTTGGGGTGCTAATTGTGGATTTGGATCAACAAATGGAACAACACCGTTTGTATTAACTAAGACAGCGATACTCTTCCAGTCATGCAGATTTGTCGATGCTTCAAGCCGGTAAGTATAACCTGCTGGCCCAACAAGCTTGAATGCCGGTTGCCTATTAGTCGTGATTTCCATTACCGACAACGAGAACTTGTCGGGAACATCGACGAAACCAAATATGACGTTCGTGATCATTGCTACTGACGAGACGTTAGTGTATGAGTCAACCCTGAATCCAAGGACATGAATGCCATTAGTTGTCTTTGGGAGCATAAAGGTGTATTGCCGTAACCCGGATTGAGCCACTCGTTCGTCTACTGAACCGACAACGTCTGTGTCCCAAAAAACCGTTAAAAGTTCTCTAGATTCGTTAACGCCAGAGAACTTTTCCTCAAATGAGACAAGATTCACAGGATTTGTTGTGTCAACGAAAAACGCAACCCATGCAGGTGAATGAGGTATCACAGATAATCCGTAACCATCTATCACGAATCCATCCCTTGGATTGCCAATGATCGTGAGTGTACTCAAGTCCTTCCGTTGCCCCCAAAGTAGATCCGATGATCTCGGGTCCGGCAAACAATTAGGGTCTGCTGTCCCTAGTTTCTCGGGTGGATCGTTGTGCACTGTGTAATTTGTTGAGGCGAATAGCCAATTGCCCCCTTCTACACTCAATGGGAAACCAAACCCCCGGTAATCAGAATTTACAATTCCCACTACAGTGTTCGAATAAAAGTTAATGGGCCAATCGTGCAGACTTGTCGCTCGGTTGCACGCAATGATTTCCCCCGTCAACCCTTCTGGTACCGAGGCGTATCCTACAATACTTTTCTTGTAAGGATCAAGAAAAGTAACATCCACTGCATAAGCATACTCCATGGGGCCACTTGTTAGTGTAAGAAGGCCAGTGTTTTGAGTATCCGTGTCGTAGCAGAAGTAGCTGTCTGACCAATTAGCTTTGTGTCCGTATTTTTGCCTCCCTTTGTAACCTAATCCTACATCTGGATCCAGAAACGTCTCATGAATTATCGTATTGGGAACATTACTCTTTATTATTTCAGTAGTTGCTTGAATCAGCGCTGATCCAGCACTGTGTGCGATAAAATGAATATATACCCAATTCGCTGGAGTCAAACTCTTGCCGAGCGAGTTACCTTCCCTTTCTGCTCGACCAAGAACAGTGTCAAGCAAGATCTCTTTTAGGTCTGATTTGGCACCTTCTACCCACTTATACCCAGCGACTTGCCAGTTATCTAGGGCAGGACTGTGATCTGCCAAGTAGAGAGCGATAGAGTTTGACATCGCATCAACCCAATCAGTTGATTCTGCGACAGTATTCTCTCGCCACGAAGGTATCGCCCCGTGTGTGATTAATATCAGACTATCCTTCCCAGGTTCTCGTGTTGGACAAGTCCCGTAGACTGGCTGTGGCTGGGAGACCAAACACCAAGGCATAAGTGGATTTAGTAGATAGGCGTGATAAAGGCCAGATGAATTTCTACCTCTCCCGACGATTTGGCCGAGGTCGTTTATTGCATTTCCACCTTCGATTGACCATTCTGAAGTTGGGTCTATGAGCTCATTTATATGCCTCATCGAGCCGTTGTAGTATAGGAATCCTTGATATTGGTCCTCACCAACCACTTTCCCGTCAGAGTTTATCCCGCGAGCGAAGGTGTTATTTCCTCCCAAAGTGCCCAAGTCTTGCATGGTGCCGTTTGAGTATAGGAATGGATGTTCGTATACAGTACCGTTAACGTAGGTGACGCCAGTGATCTGGCCGTTGTTGTTGATGCCGTTTGCTGTACTCCAGCTACCGCCAAGGGATCCTAGATCATATGTCAACCCGTTTGAGTACAAAAAGGCATGGAGACGACCATTGGTGCTTGCTTCCCCAACAACTTGCCCAATTGCATTGATCGCATAACCATAACTGTCGTTTCCGTCTATCGTCCCGAGGTCTTGCATCGAGCCATTGAAGTACAGAAATGCTCGAGCGTGAGTGCCACTTCCAGCATAGCCAGCAATTTGTCCGCTATCGTTAATAGCGTATCCCCAGCTCCAGTTATTACTCCCAGAGAATGTACCTAAGTCTTGCATACTCCCCGCAGCATACTTGAATGCATGAGAGTAAGTGGCATTAATGTGGGAATAACCAACTATAATTCCGTTGTTATTGATCCCCCGAGCAACGCTCTGAGGGCCTCCCAAGGTGCCCAGGTCTCGCATCACGTTGTTTGAGTACAGGAAAGCATGCAACGCGCCATTGCTCGTCAGCGAAGAGCCGACAACCTCTCCCTTGTTGTTTATTCCATATGCCTCACTCCAATTACCCCCTAAAGTGCCGAGATCAACTACCTGATAGGAGACTTGTGCGGCGGCATCGATTAATTGGAGGGATAGTATCCCAATTGTCCATGTGCTGTAGACATTCAGTTTCTTTTTTGTCGTCATAGCCATTGAATTTTCAAAGTTCCGTTTTTACCCTTATGTCTGCTTACTCAAGCAGTTGGGTGTTCTTGTATTAAAATATAACGGAAATGCATTTTTGGGTAGGGATTAGGTTTGATGTTCAACTAACTGATTCCTTGCTAGAATTAAGTTGCCCGATTGGAAATTTGGAGGAATGAATTCCACCGAACTCAAGAAGACCCTCGACTTTATTGAGGATAAAATTGCTTATCCTGATATCTTTACTATTGAAGGAGCTTCGACAAATCCGGAAATTACTATTGATGGCAGGAAAGTTCTGATTTTTTGTTCAAATAATTATCTTAGCGTTGCTACAGATCCTCGAATTAAGGAGGAAATGAAAAGAGCTGTGGAAAAGTATGGTATGGGTTCGGGGGGATCCCGACTTGTCTCTGGCAATATCTACATACAAGGGGAGTTAGAGAGGAAGATAGCAGAATTTAAGGGTACAGAAGATGCTATAACCTTTTCGACTGGCTATATGGCTAATGAGGGAACAATCCCCGCTCTTTTGCAACCTCCGGGCACATCTCTTTTTAATTATTTCAAAAATAAGACGTTCCTACGTGACTCCGCTTTAGTTCTCAGTGATGAGCTTAACCATGCGAGCATCGTCGACGGTACCAGGCTTTCCAGGGCTGACAAGATTATTTACAAGCATCGAGATATGGCTGATTTAGAGAAAGCTTTACGTCGCTCTGGAAAATATAAAAGAAAATTGATTGTTACAGACGGGGTGTTTAGCATGGACGGAGACATAGCTCCACTTGATGAAATTATGAGCATATCTAAGAGATATGCTGCTATTGTTATGGTTGATGATGCTCACGCGACCGGAGTACTAGGCGATAGTGGTAAGGGGACCGCAGAGTATTTTAAGTTAAAGGACCATCCAGAAGTCACCATGGGTACGTTCACGAAAGTTTTTGGAGGGGTCGGCGGTTTTGTTGCGGGCTCAAAAGATCTTATTAAATACCTTCGGGTAACAGCGCGCCCATATATATTTTCAGCTCCTATTCCCCCTGTTATAGCCTGTGGTTTGCTCAGGGCAATAGATATTGTTTCTAGCGAGCCCCAAAGGAGAATACGATTATGGTCTAACATCAATTATTTAAAGAATAGACTTGATGAGCATGGCTTTAACACCCTGAGAAGCGAGACGCAAATCATACCTATATTTATAGGAGAAGAAAAAAAGGCAATTCTCGTTTCCCGCAGGCTCCTTGAGCTAGGCTATTTTCTACCCTGCATTCGTTGGCCAGCCGTAGAGCGTGGGAAAAGTAGACTACGTTTAACATTGATGGCTGATCACACGAAAGAGCACATTGATGGATTGTTAAGGGCGCTTATTTCAGTAAAAGATCAAGTTCGCTTTTAAATTAGATGACGAATAGGCAATTATTTGAGAAGTACCAAAATATCAAGAAAGATACAGGATTAAGTTTTTACGACACACACATTCATCCGCATGATGTTTTTGGACTAGCAAAAGCAGAAAAGGTTTCTTTTGGAGAAAAAATCAAGGTCTCGGGTCCCACTCTGCTAGAGAAACTCAAGTATAGTAATTCCGCACTTTCTTTGTTGGGTTTCTTATTCCGTAATACTCCTGGCTATATAACTAGAGAGATAAAAAAGAGTTTTCCGGTAATTAGCGAGCAGAAACTTCTGGAAGTGTTGAGCGCTTCACTCATTGATTCTGCAGTTCTTGTGCCAATATATCCTAAAGTATCGCCATATGAACTCTATAAATCTTTTTCCTCCTCAAAATTTATTAGGCTAGGTTCAGCAGATTTCAGCCTGAATGAAATTGACTTAGAAAAAGATCTTGGCCAGCAGCTAAACATGCATTCAATTAAAGGGATAAAATTACATCCCAATATACAGTCATTTTATCCAGAGCCGTCTCGCAATAACATAACCGTCGAATCAAAACTAAAAGTTGTTTATCAATTTGCAAACAAAAATAATTTATATTTATTATTTCACGGAGGAATCTCATATGTTCCGACAGGTTTTTCATACGAGAGGAGGGAATATGCCCTTCTGAACCGCTTCTTTTCTGGGAGGAAAAGTTTCCTTGCGGATATAAATGTTCCGGTTGTGATCGCACATTTAGGTATTTATAATATTAAAGAGCCTGATTTTAAGATAATAAGACGTATCTCTGAGTTTGAAAACGTGCATTTTGATACTGCCGCTGTAAATCCAAAATATATTTTGAACTATCTTAACTATTTCACTCCGAAAAAGTTAGTATTTGGCTCTGATACCCTATATTTCAATCTGAAGTATAATTTAGAGATGTTCCTTCGAACTCTTTATGCACACTCTGATTCTAAATTTGAAGAGAATGTTCTGAGTGTTTTTCATAGCAACTTTGTTAATAACGTTCTTAGGATTCGATCTTGAATTAAAAAAGAAATGCAGTACATCATTCTTTTCTTTAGCATTGTAAATCTTTTGCTTGGTGTGATTATCTTGATACACAGCAAACACGAGAAGGAAAATGTGACATTCCTTACATTCGCATTTTTTGCAAGCTTATGGACATTCAACAATTTTTATTTAAGAGTGAATCCGGAAGTAACGATTCTGCGAGGATCGTATGCTTTAGGCTTGATTGTCGCAACATTTGGACTCATCTGGAGCTATTTTTTTCTTAAGAAAAACCTGCCAGTACTGGTAAAATTTGTCATATTACCTCTATCGATTTTCTTCTTTTTCGTTACTCTCTTCTCAGATTCTGTCGTTAGGAGTCTTGCTTCAATAAAGCAGTTAGGGTACGAGGGTGAATTGGGGCAATGGTTCAATATTTATTCTGCATACTTTACTGTTGTAATCGTTTTAATAATTTATGAGTTTTTCCTAAGGTTACGGCAAGAAAAAGATGAATCAAAGAAAGTTCAGATTAGATATGTTTTAGCAGGAGCGTTCTTTTTTGCTCTTATTTCGTCTATTGTAAGTTTCCTAATCCCGACTTTTTTTCACACGCTACGTTTCACTATCTTGGACAATTTCAGTTTCTCTATTTTTCTTTTTGCTATAGTTTATGCGATATTGAAGCAGCACCTTTTCAATATAAAGATTATTGTTACCGAGATATTTGTCTTCTCGCTATGGGCTTTTATTTTAATTAGAAGTATTTTATCTGAAAACCTCCAAGACGTTTTTGTTAACGGTACCCTATTGGTTTTGACTGTTATTGTAGGGACTTTCTTAATCAGAAGCGTTATCAAGGAAGTTCAGCAGCGCGAGAAGATTCAAGAGTTGGCCAAAGATTTGGAGGAGACTAATGATCGGCAGGAGAAGCTCATTCATTTCATCGGACATGAGGTGAAGGGATATCTGACGAAGGGAGAGTACGCATTTTCGGAGATGATCGAGGGTGATTTCGGCGACCTCTTACCCCAAACGAAGGTGCTCGCGACGACTGCGCTTAAAGAATTACGCAAGGGCGTCGCGTCGGTTACGGACATACTCAAGGCCGCGAATCTCAAGCGTGGTACGGTAACCTACGATAAGAAACCCACCGATCTTAAAGATCTCCTCAAGGATGCGGTCATCAAACTCCAGCCTGCGGCACAGGAAAAAGGACTTTCCTTTGAGACTACTATGCAGGAATCAGAGCAATTCATGGCCAATATCGATGCCGGACAGTTCGGCGAGCATGTCATCCGTAATCTGATCGACAATTCCATACGGTACACTCCCCATGGTTCGGTAACCGTTGGTCTCGCTCATAAAGATGGCAGGATTGTTTTTTACGTTAAAGATACCGGTGTGGGCATTTCGGATGAGGACAAGGCTCATCTCTTTACCGAGGGCGGACGGGGCAAGGATTCCCTAAAGGTGAATGTGCATTCGACGGGGTATGGACTCTACATCGCCAAAAATATCGTTGAGGCCCATGATGGGAAGATCTGGGCCGAGTCGGCCGGTCCCGGGAAGGGCTCGACCTTTACGGTAGAGTTGCCGGAAGTCGCAGCATCTCAATAAAAAAGGCGTGTTGGAGAGGTACCTCTCCAGTGCGCCGGTGCACTCGACTCATTGCTGTAGAGCGCTTCGGGTGCGAGTTTCTTTTTCATAGCATTCCTCCTATATAGTCTGTGCGGAGCTTACCACGTATAGCTTTTTTTGTTATAGTTGAGCTTATGGAAAGAACTCTTATAGAGGATTTGCGTAGCAGAGTGGGTGCCCAAGTGAAAATCGCCGGCTGGGTGGATGTGCGCCGCGACCACGGCAAGCTTATTTTTATTGACCTGCGCGATAGCTCGGGCAAAGTGCAAATGGTCGCACTCCCGAACCACCAAGAAGCGCATGAAGCCGCCAACACAGTTCGCCCCGAGTGGGTAATAGAAGTGACGGGTACGGTCAACGAACGACCGGCGAAAATGGTGAACAAGAACGAGCCTAACGGCAATGTCGAGATCGAAGTTCTCTCGCTTACAGTGCTCAACCAAGCAGAAACACCACCCCTCGACGTTCGCGGCGATGGCAAAGATATCGGCGAAGAAGTGCGCCTCAAGTACCGCTATTTGGACCTGCGTCGGCCACGGATGCAGAAAAATATCCGCAATCGCGCTAAAGTTCAGCAATTCGTGCGCACTGAATTCGCGAAACGTGGATTTGTAGAAATAGAAACGCCGCTCCTTTCCGCGACGACCCCCGAGGGCTCGCGCGACTATGTGGTGCCTTCCCGACTCGATAAGGGAAAATTCTATTCACTGCCGCAATCTCCCCAGCAGTACAAGCAACTCTTGATGGCCGCAGGGTTTGAGAAATATTTCCAGTTCGCGCGGTGCATGCGCGACGAGGATACGCGGGGCGACCGCCAGCCCGAGTTCACACAACTTGATATGGAAATGAGTTTTGTC
Organism: uncultured Candidatus Saccharibacteria bacterium; assembly: GCA_964617735.1. GTDB lineage: Bacteria > Patescibacteriota > Minisyncoccia > Phycocordibacterales > DSPV01 > 2-02-FULL-46-13. The sequence continues at coordinate 329,362 of CAZTXT010000001.1, forward strand.
GAACGCGAGGATGTAATGGCCGTCAACGAAGAAATCCTCATTGAAACAGTCAAGAATGTGTATCCAGAGAAGAAAATTCAGGAAATCCCGTTCCCGCGCATGACCTATGCCGAAGCGATGAAAAAATACAATTCCGACAAGCCGGACATCCGCAAGGACAAGAACGACCCTAATCTTCTTGCATTCCTCTGGATTATTGATTTCCCATTCTTTGAGAAAGATGAGGAAACAAAAGGGTGGACGTTCTCGCACAATCCATTCTCCGCACCACAGTCAGAGCACATGGAGTGGCTTCTCGCGAAGAAAAATATTCCCGAGATTCTAACGACGCAGTACGATATCGTGATGAATGGATTCGAGATCGGGGGTGGAAGTATTCGTAACCACCGGCCGGAAGCGCTCAAGGCAGTATTCCAGATCATGGGTTATGACGACGCGCGTATCGAGCGTGATTTCGGCCATATGCTCGCCGCCCTTGGTTCCGGCACGCCGCCGCACGGCGGCATCGCATGGGGTTTCGACCGTCTCATGATGCTTTTGGAAAATGAGCCGAACATCCGCGAAGTAATCGCATTCGCCAAGACGGGCGAAGGCCGCGATCTCATGATGAACGCGCCGTCGTCTCTTGACCCGAAGCGGTTGAAAGAGCTTGGGATAAAGGTTGATAAATAAAATGCCCCCGCCTTGCCTCAGCAAAGCGGGGACGTATTCTGCCCCCCCAGTGGGGTTCCATAACTAACCTATGTTATCCACCGCCAGTATACAGATTTCCAAACCCCTGTCAAATTCTTTGAGTCGCTCTCTTCACGGAATTTTCATGCCCATAATTCTATCTATTTAATTTTATGAAAAAGAATATCATATGGACGATTGTCGCAATCATTGTCGCTGCAGGCGCATGGTATTTTCTGGTGAATTACGGGTCGCCTAAGCAAATGAGCACGGTCAACACGTTCGAGGAGTGCGCCGCAGCAGGGTACCCGATTATGGAAAGTTACCCGCGCCAGTGCAAGACCCCGGACGGGAGGACATTCACTGAAGTCATCGAAAAACCCTCTGACCACAGCGATCTTATCATAGTAGATTCTCCAAAAGAGAACGATTCGGTATCAAGTCCTCTTGTTGTGAAAGGAAAGGCCCGTGGAAACTGGTATTTTGAAGCATCATTCCCAATCCAGCTCACAAAACTTGATGGCACCGTCCTCGTTCAAGCTCCCGCGCAGGCGCAAGGGGATTGGATGACCACAGAGTTTGTGCCATTTGAGGTAACGCTGAAATTTACAAAAGATCAGATCCCTAATATCCAGTGTATACGTGCGCCCTGCAATAATGCAGTGCTTGTGCTCAAAAAAGATAATCCTTCCGGATTGCCGGAGAATGAAGACAGCATTTCAATACCTATCACGCTAAGTCCAGTTGCTACCGGAGGAGAAGTGCTCTCTTCGTGCCGTCCGACCGGGTGCAGTGGAGAAGTTTGTTCCGATGAGCCTGTGGTTTCCACCTGTGTGTATCGCGCGGAGTATGCGTGCTATAAGAATGCGAACTGTGCGCGTCAATCTAATGGAAAGTGCGGATGGACGCAGACTGCGGCGCTCCTACAATGTCTCAAATCACCCCCGCCGATTCAATAGAATCAGGCGGTATCGGTGTCATCCCGACTGACACGATCTACGGTCTCGTCGGCTCGGCTCTCAAGCCAGAGACTATTGAGAGAATCTATCGTGTACGTGAGCGCTCAACAGGCAAGCCATTCATTGTTCTTATTGGAGAGATACGCGACCTGGTACAATTCGGTATTAGACCCGATACGGTCCTGCGTGAGTTTCTTGAGAAAAACTGGCCAGGTCCGGTGAGCATCATCCTCCCCGTCGTCGGCGATGAGTGGAGGTATGTGCACCGGGGAAAAGAAAGCATTGCATTCCGTCTGCCTGATACCGAAGCTCTTCAAGAGCTTCTATCGAAGACCGGTCCTCTGGTTGCTCCCAGTGCCAATCCCGAAGGCAGGCCGCCCGCGAGGACTATTGCAGAAGCAAAAGCGTATTTCGGAGATCGTGTTGATTTTTACGTGGATGGAGGAACTATAAACGCTAAACCTTCTAAATTAGTGGCGTACCGGCAGGGAGAGGTGGTAACCTTGAGAGAATGAAAAAGGACACTTCATGGAATGCGGTAGCCGATTGGTATGATGATGTGGTTTCTGATGTGGAAAGCTATCAGCAGGAAGTCATCGTGCCGAATCTCATGCGTCTCGCGGGCGACGTGAACGGGAAGAGTGTTTTGGATATAGCCTGTGGACAAGGATTTTTCTCGGAAGTGTTCGCAAAAGTGGGTGCTGCGGTTGTCGGCGTTGATCTTTCGCCGGAATTGGTGCGGCGCGCGTCTTCGCGCGCGCCGCAGGCCCGGTTCCTTGTCGGTTCCGCCGAAAGACTCCCGAACGAGGTCGCCTCAGGTTCTTTTGACCTCGCGATCTGTGTGCTCGCTCTCCAAAATATCAAAGGTCTCGATGCCTCTGTCAGTGAAGTCGCGCGCTCCCTGAAGGAAAGCGGCAGGTTCCTCATCGTCCTCAATCACCCAGCCTTCCGCATACCCAAGAGCTCGTCCTGGGGCTTTGACGATGCAGCAGCAGTGCAGTACCGACGGCTGGATAGGTATATGTCCGATTCTCAAATAGAGATCGAGATGAATCCGAGTAACAAAAAAGGCGAGACGACCATGTCTTTCCATCGGCCGCTACAGGTATATTTCAAGTCGTTCGCCAAAAATAGTTTTTCCGTGACGCGTCTTGAGGAATGGATATCGAATAAGACGAGCCAGAGCGGGCCGCGGAAGCGCGCCGAGGATACGGCGCGCAAGGAGTTCCCCCTCTTTCTTATGCTAGAGCTTCGGAAGTCTTGAAATTTCGTTAAAGATATTGCCGGAAGAGTTATGCACAGTTGAAAGCCTTTTTTGCGTCTATATAATCTTCCATTATCGAACGTAATTTTGGGGATGTATGCAGCACTTTGTGTGTACCGGAGATTGTGAAAGTGAATCACCGAAGGCAGGTGTATGCGAGACGGAAGGATGCAGCAAGGAGGGCGATATGCTCGCTGAATGCAACTGCGAAGATGGATTACATGAAGGGGTCGTCTCTTCATCCGATGACCTTGATATGGAAAGTATGGACGATGAAGACTCTTTCTAGGCCCAAGAAAAGCCGCCCTTAGAGGCGGTCTTTTTATTTGGTGTCTTTGAGCGTGAACGCGAATCGTAAGGCGTATGCCATGACAAATGCAAGCACCAGAAAAAGACTCTCGATGCCGGCGAGCGGGAGTATGATGGTCGCAAGCGCTGGGGCGATCACGTTAGCCCAGGGGCGGGTGGTGCGAAAGAGACTGATATAGCCGAGGTCGGTATCTTTGACCTGCTTGAAAAAATACGTTTCACTCATCGCTTCCACCATCGAGGCTCCGATGCGGCTGACAAAGAGCAGTATAGTCCAGAAAACGAATCCGCGTGAACTAGAAAGACCCATCAAAAGCGTAGTGAAGGAGAGTATGATGAAACCCGTCGACATGATCTCCTTTTCTCCGAGCCATCGGTCGGCGATCTTTCCGAATGGCAATTCGAAGAGCGCGAACGGCAGGAGCATCACCGCGAACATCACCCCAATGTGCTTCCAATCGAACCCGAGGTACTGATGCAGATAGATCGGCGAATAGATCACCATCCATGAATAGAAGAATTGCAAAAGGAAATTGACGATGAGCACGGTCAAGATGTTCCGGTTTTTCGCTGCGGAAGCGAGCGCGTGCAGAGGATTATTGCCGCGGTATTCGCGGTCGCGAAAACGGTCGAACTGGAAACGGATGATGATAAGCACCGGAATAAGCGCAAGGGCCGCGATCCAGAATATGTTCCGATAATTGGAACCTGAAATGAAGATCGCCAGTACCACTTGCGAGATGACCCATGCGCTGTTTATGAAAACCAGGTATGTTCCCCGAATACCCCCGGTCGAGGTCTCTTTCGAGTAACGCTCGAGGAAAATGTCGAGCGGAAGGGCCAAAAGCGAGATCGAGATGATACTGACAATTTCAGCCGTGATGATCGCGGCGCTTGTCTGCCCGCTCGCCAGGGTTACCATCGCTACGAGCTCTGCCAAAATAAAGACGAGGATCGAGAAGAAGTTGCCGAAACGGTTGAGCATTTGCGGCAGAAGCGCGATCGCCGCGATGGAGAGTGCCGAGCCGATCGAGTAGATGGCGCCGACGGCAGACTCGGGAACGAACGTCCCCAAAAATGACGAAGTTATATACGCTGGCAGAGCGACATGCACTCCGATGAGGAAACCCAAGAGGTATATCGCGGTCCGTTTCGTTTTTTGCATAGGATTTTCCTACGCTCCAATTATAACCGGTATTACGATTGGCCGCTTCGCCGTTTTCTGGAAGAGGAACCGGCTGACGTTGTCGGTGACGTGCTCTTTGACATACTCGAAGTCTATCGGCTTCATGCCGACCGCGATGTCTTCAATGGTCTTTTTGATGATGAGGCGGGTTTGGCTCAACAGATCCTGTGATTCGCGCAGATATACGAAGCCGCGTGAGATGATATCCGGAGATTTCTTGAGCCTTCCCGTCTGGATGCTGACGTTGGCGATGATGACGAACATCCCGTCTTGGGCGAGCATCTGCCGGTCTCGGATGACGACTTCCTGCACATCGCCGACTGAGAATCCGTCGACGAGTACAAGTCCTGACGGCGCTTTTTCTTTCAGCTTGATTATTTTCTCGCCTTGATCGCGTATCTCGATGATGGAGCCATTGTCCGGAATGATGATGTTCTTTTCAGGATTTCCCCGAGCCATTTCGATATCTGCATGCACGCGAAGCATATAGTGATATCCGTGTAGGGGAATGAAGAATCGTGGATTAATGCGGGAATGAATCCATGCGGTCTCGTCGCGATTGGCGTGACCGCTTGAGTGTACGTCGGCGATCTTGTAGTGGAGGATGCGCGCGCCCTGCCTTGAGAGGCTGTCCTTCAGTTTCTGCACCGCGCGCTCATTGCCCGGGACTACCGATGAGGAGAGCACGATCGTATCGCGTTTCCCGATCTTGACCTGTTTATGCGTCTTATTGGCCATGCGCATGAGCGCGGCGAATTCGTCGCCCTGCGCACCGGTTGCGATCATCACGATCCGATCCGGCGGATAATCATCCATCGCTTCGACGCCGATGATCGTTTCTTTCTTCGCCTTGAGCATTCCGAGATGTTTGATGATCTCGATATTGGATTTCATGCTCCGACCCTCGATCACCACCTTCTTCCCGTACTTTTCCGAAAACTCGACGATCTTCATGATACGCTCGAGGAGCGACGAGAAGGTGCCGATGATGAGACGTCCGCGCGTATTTTTGATTATTTCCTCGAGATTTTTCTGCACGACGGATTCGGGCGTTGAGAATCCGGGAACATCCGCGTTGGTGGAATCCGCCATGAGAAGGAGTACTTTTTGGTTCTTGAAGATGCCGTATTCCTTTTCTTCGCGCTCGGTCGGCACGCCATTTTCATGTTCGAGCTTGAGATCACCCGTGTGAACGATCCAGCCCTGCGGTGTCTCGATGATGACGCCCATCGAATCGGGGATGGTATGGGTCACGGAGAAAAATCGCACTTTCACACTGCCGATGGTGATAACCGAATCCTTCTCGACTACCTTAATATTGAGGGCGGGGTTGTGCGGGAATTCCTCTTGCCGTTTTTGAATCATCACGGTCGTCAAAAGACGGGAGTAGAGCGGTGGGTTTCCGATCTTCTCCATGATGTACGGAATAGCACCGGTATGGTCGAGGTGTCCGTGCGTGACGATGAGCGCACGCACGCGGTCTCTGCGCTCCTCGAGGTAGCGTGTATTGGGGAGAATGTAGTCGATACCGGGTGTGTTCTCTTCTTTGAATTGCAATCCCGCATCGATGACGATGATATCCTGCCCGATCTCGATAGCAGTCATGTTCTTGCCGATCTCCTCAACGCCTCCCAAGGGGACGATGCGGATCACCCCGCTGCCCAGCGGCGGTATTTTATCGGCCGGAGCTCTCGGCGGGAGTTTCGGAGGAGGGGGCATACGGTGGCCGCGGCCTCCGCCGCGCGCCGGCTTTTTCGGACGCCCGAACGCAGGTTTGCGGTCGAAGTTGTTCAAGCGCGCGTGATAGGGCTTGCGGCGCTGGGGCGCGCCGCGCGTTCCGGAACCCGTTTGATTGGACTGTGACTCATTCATGTTCTTATAGTCTATTGATTAGTAGTGTCGGACACCGAGAATAATCTCCACACGCGATCGGTTTCGATGAACCATTCATTGGCATTGAGGAACCGGTCGGAGGGAATGGTAACCGCAGAGATATTCAGACCCTGTATCTCTTTGGGTACGATGTAAATAAAATCGGGCGAATAAATGAAAGCTGCCGGCATATCCTTTTGAACTTCTTGGGCGAACTCGATGTATTTGTCGATGCGATCAGCGCGTGACGGCGTCGTACGGGCGGTCTCGAGCAACTTGTCGGCTTTGATATTGGTATAGAGCGCGACGTTGAGTCCTGGATCGTTGCGCTGGGATGAATGCCAGAATGCGAAGAGATCGAGGTCTCGCCCGATGACTTCGCCGAAGAAGAGGGCATCGTATTCGCGTGGCCGAATGACGTTCTGATTGAGATCGCTCGTGTCAAAGAAGTTCAGCGTCACTTTCGCGCCGATGCTCTCCCAATTCTCCTTGATGATCTTCGCTGCGGCCTTGAGCTCCGGGGTGTTCGCCGTTGCGATGGAGAATTCGAGTCGGATGGTCTCTTTTTTTACTGTTTTCTTCAATACGCCGTCGGCAGGGTCGGGCTTCCAGCCGTTGCGCGCGAGCGAGTCGCGCGCTTCCTGCACTGCCGTGGCGAGGTCGGGTTGCGTTGAAGTGCTCACGGTATTGGCGAACAAATTCTTCGGGAGCGGATTGTCCACCGGGATGCCGTAGCCGGAGAGCACTTCGGAGACGATGCGCTTCCGGTCGACTGTTTTCGACAGTGCCGCGCGGACCTCCGGGTAGATGAATGCGTGCGCTTTATTCTGATTGAAGAATACGGCAAATATCCTCGGCAATGAGGTGCTCTCGACGCGCGCGCCGAGGTTTTTGAGGGCCAGTGCCTCATGCGAAGAGATGCTGGAGAGCGCATCGATATCTTTGCGCTCATACGCGTCGATCAGCGCGACTTCAGTCGGGTAGAATTTCAAGATGATCGAACTAATATGGGCGGTGTCCAGCGCGTAGTCTTTGAACGGGACGAGCGTGTAGGAGAGGGGAATACCACCGCTATTGCGTTTGATACTCTTTATCTTGTACGGTCCGGTCCCGATCGGTTCAACATTGAACTGGCTGAAGGCGAACTGCTCGACGTCGACGCTTTTCCATATATGCGAGGGAAGAATCCCCATCGTGGTGTTCTCAAGGAACGGAGGATAGGGGGTTTTGAGCTTGATCTTTATGGTACGGTCGTCGACCTTCTCGACGGTGATGCCGTCCCAACTCGCACGGCGGGGGCTCTTGAGGTTCGGGTCCTGCGCTTTCTTGATGGTGAATACTACGTCATCGGCGGTTACCGGTGTTCCGTCTTGGAATACTATGCCGTCTTTGAGTACGAAGGTGTATTCAAGGCCATTATCCGAGACGTCATATTTTTTTGCGAGGTCTGGTATAAGAATTCCCGATGAAGAGACTTTCATGAGACCGGAGTAGACAAGCGACGTCATGTCGCGATCAGCATCGGATATCGCAAGGAGTGGATTGATGAATCGGGGAATGCCGACAAGCCCCTCGGTTAACGTACCGCCATTGGCTGGTATCTCGACGGTCAACGCCCGGTTGAGTTTGACGATAAGGGAGACTGATGTGGCAGCGAAGACGCACGCGATCGAGAAAAAGATGATCCGCTCGGTGAGAGAAAATGCCGCAAGCACCCGCGCCGCTTTTTCCAGCACCCCGATACGGTACTGTTTTGCTATCGTTTTCTTGATTTGGCCCGAAATCACAACAAAAAGATCGAAGATTGAATAAAAATCAAAAGTCAGAGATACGGATCAAGATCGTGAAGGGTCTGTCACTAGCGGAGCAGCAGGGTGGCGAGCGCTACTGCGGCAAAGAGAACTCCCAGGATGATGGTCCCGATGAACAGAAAACGCTCGGCTCCGCGCCGTGCATGAAAAAACGAGCTAAAATTCGAGCTCTCGCCGAACGCTCCCCCCAATCCCGCCGATGAGCGTTGGAGGAGGATGGTGGTAATCAGAAGGGCAGAGAGTACGATTTGTACGTATGGCAGTATTGAGACTAACGATTGCATTGGAAGTAGCATAGCAGAACAGGGGAGAAATGCAAGAGAATGAAAAGAGCCGGAAACTCCGAATAAGGAATTTCCAGCTCATGATTGACGCTGGTCATGCCGAGCTTCCTCGGGCAGTTTGTCGAGTATCTTAGCGGAGATATTCTCCACACCTTCTACTAGAGCTCGTATAAGACGGTGGGTACCGTCAACAACGTCGCCTTGATAGAGCAGAAGTGGATATCGCCTATCTGCCTGATTAATTCGGCGAATATGATCAGACCAGGTTGGATGTTCACCTGCAACCGCTTCCCATGTTCCGAGAGTTCTGTAAGCAGAAAGGAGGTCTCGGGGAGAGAAATCTTTTTGACATGAATCTTTCCAACATTTGTTGAGTATCTGAGGCTCTAGAGTGCTTATCTTCATCTCGACGTGTTCCGTGTGAGAGGTCAGTCGTATGAGCTTATACACGTCGTAAGATTTTCCTTCTACAGTCAGTTTATGAGCATCCTTATCAGTGCTTTCAAATGGCAGGTTCTTCATACAATGTCTTTCATTTTGTTTTTGGGTGCAGACCTACCCGATAATTTAGCATATAAGTGGGAGTCTGTCAACTATTTTCAATCGTGAAGCTGACCTATAATGACCACGCCATCAATTCTTTTTATAAGGATCTGAACGGGATTGTTCAGTAATTTTCCAACTTCGTATGAAGAAACATAGCGCGAAGAAAAATTCTATCAAGGTACGACCGCTCGGCGATCGGGTGCTCATCAAAGAACTTAATAAGAGCGGAGAAGGAGAAACGAAAAGCGGCATTATCATTCCCGAAACCGTCAGCGATGATAAGGGTGCCAAGAAAGGTACTGTTGTTGCTGTAGGGCCGGGCAGGATGGAAGACGGGAAGACGATCATGGTGCAGGTTTCAGTTGGGGACACAGTGCTTTTCCAGTGGGGAGATATGATCAAGATCGATGGCGAAGAGTATATGCTGGTGAGCGAGAGCAATATTATTGCCATTGTGAAATAAACATTAAGAATTACGATCAAACAAAATGTCGAAAATAATTAAATTCGATGAGGATGCCCGTCGCTCGCTCGTGCAGGGGGTGCAGGCGGTAGCCGATGCTGTGCGCATCACGATCGGTCCGCGCGGACGCAACGTCGTCCTCGATAAAGGCTATGGCTCGCCGACGATCACCAACGATGGCGTTTCTATCGCTAAAGAGATCACGCTCAAAGATAAATTCGAGAACATGGGGGCGGAGATCATCAAAGAAGTCGCCGAGAAGACCAATGACAGTGCGGGAGACGGAACCACGACGTCGGTCATCCTGACGCACGCGATCATTGCGGAGGGCTTGCGCCAGACTTCGATGGGTGTCAATCCGATGGGGGTGCGTTTCGGCATCGAACGGGCGGCGGAGAAAGTCGTAGACGCGCTCAAAGCCATCGCAAAACCTATAAAGACTAAAGAGGAGATACGACAGGTCGCTACCATCTCCGCTGAATCGGCGGAAATGGGGAAGATCATCGCCGATACGATCGATACGGTCGGCAAGGACGGGGTCGTGACGGTCGAAGAATCCCAGACACTGGGGGTGGATTCTGAAGTCGTCGAAGGCCTTGAATTCGATAAAGGCTATGTGTCCCCGTATCTCATCACGAACCCCGAGCGTATGGAAGCGGAGTATCGCGACCCTCTGCTCTTGATAACGGACAAGAAGATATCGAGCGTTAAGGAAGTGCTTCCGCTTCTCGAGAAGATAGCGCAGACCGGCAAGAAGGACCTTGTCATCATCGCTGATGATGTGGAAGGCGAGGCGCTCGCAACGTTCATCGTCAACAAAGTCCGCGGCAATTTCAACGTGCTCGCGGTCAAAGCGCCCGGCTACGGGGATCGCAAAAAAGACCTTCTCCAGGACATCGCGGTTACGGTGGGTGGGAAAGTGGTCTCGGATGAATTAGGCATCAAATTCGAGACGGCGCCACTTTCCGTTTTGGGCAATGCTTCGCGTGTTGTCGCCAATAAAGACAGGACCATCATCGTCGGCGGCAAGGGGAAAAAGGCGGATATCGAAGCGCGCGTCGCACAGATCCGCAAGCAGCGCGAGTCTACCGATTCGAAATATGATGTTGAGAAATTGGACGAGCGGATCGCCAAACTGACTGGTGGCGTGGCGGTCATTCGCGTCGGCGCGGCGACCGAGACCGAAATGAAATATTTGAAGCTCAAGATCGAAGACGCGGTCAATGCGACCAAAGCTGCTATCGCGGAGGGTATTGTCGCGGGCGGCGGAGTCGCGCTGATCAAAGCGGGCGAGAAAGTCGGCGCGTGGATTGCAGATGAGAAGCATAAGAGCAAGGAATATGGCGCGCGCGAGTTCGAGATAGGCTTCACCATCGTGCTCAAGGCGCTCGAATCTCCTTTGCGTCAGATCGCAGTCAATGCTGGCAAGGACGACGGCTCCGTGGTGGTTGATAAAGTGAAAAGCGGAAAGGGAAGCGCGGGGTATGACGCTCTCCAGGATATATACGTGCCCGATATGGTCGCGGCCGGCATCATCGATCCAGTAAAGGTGACGCGACTGTGTGTCCAGAACGCGGCGTCGGCAGCAGCGATACTTTTGACGACCGAAGCGGCGGTAGCGGAGGAACCGAAAGAAGAAAAGCCGCCTGCGGGCATGTCACCGGGAGGAATGGAATATTAGTGTGAGCAGTCAATCGGACAGTTACGCCCGAAGCCGCCGTTATCAACACCGTATTGATAGCGGCGGTTTTGCTTTTTTCTTATAATCGAGGGTATGCAAGAACCTAAAAAATCGATGACTGAAGAGGAGTGGTTGGTGTCAAAGCATCCGTCCTTCATCCTGCTTGCGCCGCGCCCGCCGATTGTCGCAGCGATGCTCATCATCCTTGCATTGGTAAGTTTCTTGGGCGTTTACGTGGCCTATGTAAAGTATGAACAACTGAAACGGGAGATCAACACTAAATCACCGCTCGACTCGCACCGCACTCTTTCTCCTCGTTAGTCCACCCACTTGCCTAACGGCACTTCACCTGTGCTTTCCGCAATCCACAGCTCTCGGTTGTGAATTATCGCTCTAAGCGTAAAATAATAGGTATGAAAAACGATCGATATGGGATGAAAAGCGCACAGTTCATTTTGCTGGCCGTTGGGGTCATCATCGTGGTGTTCGTACTTTCGTACGGGGTCATCACCGGAAAGGCCTTTTAAAGCGCGATTGAGGGCTTTTCTTTGCAACGCATTGTGCTACAATGCGTTTGTCTAGCGCAATCCATAATCATAGAATCATGACTCTCTTCTCTATTCTTTTAGTCATCGTCGTTTTGGTGTTCGCATGGATCGTATTCGCCTACAACCGCTTCGTTTCTCTCATCAATCGTTCTAAAGAGGCATGGGCGGATATTGATGTACAGCTTAAGCGTCGCTACGATCTCATTCCCAACCTCGTGAACTCCGTGAAAGGCTATGCAGCGCACGAGAAATCGGCGTTCGAGAATGTTACGAAAGCGCGCGCGAGTGCAATGGGAGCCCAGAGCCTTGCCGATAAGAATCAAGCGGAGAACGTGCTCTCGGGAGCGCTTAAATCTTTGTTCGCGGTGGCTGAAGCGTATCCGGAACTGAAAGCGAATCAGAACTTTTTACAGTTACAAAGCGATCTGACCGACACGGAGGACAAAATACAGTCAGCCCGCCGTTTCTACAATGGCAATGTTCGCGACCTCAACACCGCGATCGAATCGTTCCCCGGCAATCTCATTGCCTCTATGTTCCACTTCGAGAAGATGGAACTCTTTGAGCTTAGCGGTGCTGATACCGCTGCGAAAGAGCCAGTTCACGTGAGCTTCTAGCGGCAGAGGAGCCCGTTTGGCCTGCTGTTATTGTGTTTGCCGTCTCATTCCTATAAGCTATCCTCGTGTCTACGCTTTATACCGAGCAATCAAAGAATGTACGCAGGACATGGTTTCTCATGTCCTTGTTTTTGGCGATAATCATTTGTATCGGCTGGTTCATCAGCTATTACTATCAGAGCCCTGCGATCCTCTATGTCGCGGTAATCTTTTCGGTAGTGATGAATATCGCCAGTTTCTGGTTTTCGGACAAGATAACCCTCTCGCTCTCCCATGCGATCCCCGCTGACCCTAAGCAGTACCCGGAACTTTTTCACATCGTCGAGAATCTTTCCATCACTGCGGGACTTCCTGAACCGCACCTCTATGTCATAAACGATCCTGCCCCCAATGCGTTCGCGACGGGGAGGGATAAAGAACACGCCGCAATCGCGGTGACGACTGGTCTTCTGCAGATGCTCGACCGCAATGAGCTTGAAGGCGTCATCGCGCACGAACTCTCGCATATCGGCAACCGCGACACGCTGCTGCAGACGGTCGTGGTCGTCTTGGTCGGGTTCATCGCGATTTTGGCGCATATCTTCACCCGTTCATCGTTCGGGTTCGGCGGGCGCCGGCGCGAAGGAGGGAAAGGCGCTGGTATCTTAGTGCTCATCGGCCTTATCTTCGTGATTCTTTCGCCCATCATTGCGCAGTTGATCCAACTTGCTATTTCGCGGAAACGTGAATTTCTCGCCGATGCCGATGGCGCGCTGTTGACGCGGTTCCCCGAAGGTCTCGCGCGTGCGCTCAAAAAGATCTCCGCCTACGATCAGCCGATGCAGTATGCCAACCACGCGACCGCGCACCTCTATATATCCAACCCGTTCGGTCCGCATGAGGAGCAGGGGTTTATCACCAAACTGTTTATGACCCATCCCCCGATACCGGAGCGGATCAAAGCGCTGTTAGGCAATCAGGCTGTTGTGTAGTTGAAAGTTGTGGCATTACAGTTTAGAGTGTGAGCGATCACCGCTGGTCGCAGAAAGACTGGAGGAGTCGCATAGTGGCCTAGTGCGCTCGCTTGGAAAGCGAGTAGGGGGAAACCCCTCGAGAGTTCGAATCTCTCCTCCTCCGATGCGATTTTGAGAATACCTTTTGGTATTCGTAATCGCATTTCGTGTGAATGCGAGATTCGAAAGCCGCAGCGCACGGAGCGAGTGGAGCGAGCGAAGTCCGACCGAAGGTCGGGCGCGAGGCGGGGTCGAGAGTACTTGGATTTTTGGAGTCCGCAGGACGAACAAAAAGCTTAGTAACTCGTGACCGAATCTCTCCTCCTCCGCCTGAAGAAGAAAGTATCGGAGGTATGCGAAGGCATACCCCGGTGATGCGCTGCGGAGGGCTAAGTTGGCTTCGCTCGTAGGTTAGGAGTAATGTGAAAGTCTATGGCATGGGACGACGGTTTAAGCGCAGGAACATCGGCGCATCGGATTGCGGGATCAACCCATCGGCGTATTCGGGTTTTAGCGGGTCCTGGCACGGGTAAATCCTTCGCAATGAAGCGACGTGTGGCTCGCATACTTGAAGTTGAAGGCATCGATCCTACGCAGGTGCTCGCAGTAACCTTTACACGAGTTGCTGCTGAAGATATTCAGCGTGAACTTCTGTCCTTGGGTGTGACGGGCGCTGACAGGTTGAAAGCAAAGACACTCCACAGTCTGGCGATGTCGATACTCATGCGTAATCATGTGCTTACCGCCTTAGGTCGAGTACCAAGACCTCTCAACAAATATGAACTTGAGCCATTATTGGCAGATTTGAGTAATACACACGGAAACAAGCGTGAGCGTAAGCGTTTGATTAGGGCTTACTCTGCCGCATGGGCACGCCTACAAACTCAGGAGCCTGGGTATACTCGCTCTCCAGCAGAACAATCTTTTGTGGACGATTTGGTTGCCTGGTTACGTTTTCACAAAGCGATGCTCGTCGATGAATTGATACCGCATCTGTACCAATACTTACGAAATAATCCGGGGGCTCCAGAAAGAAACGAATTTCGACACCTGTTGGTTGATGAATATCAAGATCTAAATCGTGCTGAACAAGACGCCCTCCATTTTCTTGGGGAGAGCGGCTCTCTTTGCGTTATTGGTGACGACGATCAATCTATTTATAGCTTCAAACACGCACACCCTGAAGGTATTCGTGATTGGAGCACGGTGCACGCGGCAGACGATCATGCAATAGAAGAGTGTCGAAGGTGTCCGACCACTGTCGTACGAATGGCGAACGCCCTCATAGCGCGGAACACTGATCGAATTGTGGGCCGTCTGATGACCGAGAGACCAGAAAATGGCTCGGGTGAAGTTGTAATACGCCAATACCGGAGTGCCACACAGGAAACGGAGGCAGTTGCCGAAAGAATATCAGCGTTGATAGCAAGTGGTATTGCGCCGAGCGAGATTATTGTTCTCACTCAACGCGAAGCATTTGCTACACCAATTTTTGATCAACTGAGAACGAAAAATATCCCAACAAAATCCTATTACGCCGAATCGAGCCTCGACACATTGGAGGCCCAGGAGCGCTTCGCGACCCTAAAGCTCCTTTTGGATAACGAGGATCGAATCGCTTTACGTTGGCTCCTTGGCTATGGGGCGGCGGATTGGAGAACGAATGCGTATCGACGTTTAATGAATTACGTAAGAGCAAATCACACATCTCCTTGGAATGCCTTAAATGCGCTGGTGGCAGGTACCGTCAGTGTTCCTTATACAGGCGCTCTCGTGAGTCGATTCAACGTAATCAAAGCTGAACTAGACTCGTTGCAGGGCGCGGCAAATCTGGATGAATTCATTTCGCGCTGGCTTCCAGAAAACCCCAATACCGCACTTCTCAGTGAAGCTGTCACTCAAAGCAAAGAAGGACTTGAAACTTCTCAAGAACTTTACGACGCCTTATACGAAGCGATCACGCACCCAGAAATACCATCTGAAGTTTCGGAAGTAAGGATAATGAGTCTACATAAAAGTAAGGGTCTGAGTGCCCCGTTCGTATTCATTGTTGGCTGCGTTGAGGGCCTCTTACCCGCATCGGCCGATCCGGATCTAACCGAGGACGAGCAAGCCGCAAAACTCGAAGAGGATCGGCGGCTATTTTATGTCGGAATTACCCGAGTCAAAGCCGACCCTACGGCAAATATAGTAGGGTATTTGGCCCTGACCTATGCCCGTACTATGCCTGCGGCCGAAGCATATGTTAGTCAAATTACACCCTCTCAAACCGTAGGAGGAATGGCATATTTGCAGCCGACTCGGTTCATTGCAGAAATGGCTCCTCACGCCCCTGTGGCACAGACCAACACCCCTCTCTAATTGTCTATGAGTAAGGATGATTATTTCTACCAACACTTGCAGAAAAATACCCTAAAAGATAAGGATGTTTTTTTGTGGGCGGCTTTAAACATTGAAAATAGCTTTTCGGGGCGGGTTGATATTCTTACGACCGGGCTACACCGATTCTTTTTAGAATCATCGAAGTTAATACTGAATGCGATTAAGCTTTACGAAGAGGGGTTTTTTGATGCCGCCTTCTACAGCACACGCTCTGCCCTTGAACTCGCGAGAGTTGTTACATATTTCTCAAATGAGAATGAACTTCAGGATAGTGAGGAATATAAAAATTGGAGAAAAGGTGGAAAATTCCCTTTTGATGCAGCAATAAGAAAACAACTGGAAGCAAGTGGAAGTGTGTACACAGAGGTACACACAACATTGAAGGATTTCTTTGACGAGCAGAAGGATCGACTTTCATCCGTTCAAAAATATATACACAAGCAAGGTTATAGGACCTTTTATGAAAGAGGATTTACGAATCCAGAAAGGGATAAACAACGGCAGGAAGTAATTGCCGATGATTTCTACCAGTTTCTTAAGGGGACGTTGGCTGAAGTAGCTTTTCTACGTTTATGTATTGATCCGTTCCCAATCCTCTTACGTGATAGTCAGGTAATGTATAAAATTCATTT
Organism: uncultured Candidatus Saccharibacteria bacterium; assembly: GCA_964617735.1. Lineage (GTDB taxonomy): Bacteria > Patescibacteriota > Minisyncoccia > Phycocordibacterales > DSPV01 > 2-02-FULL-46-13. The sequence goes on from CAZTXT010000001.1 coordinate 345,580, forward strand.
TCAAGGAATGACGGAGCCTTTTAGTGACGATTTTGTTACTAAAATTATTGGAGAAAATAAAATCAAACTGTACCGTTCAACCGAATTTTACGTCTCGCATCTAAATTATTTTAGCGACAACGAAGAACTTACCGAAGAGATGTATACATTGGTTAATAACCAATACTACGATAGAAAAACCTGGTCGATTATTCAACCGCAAGTACATTTACTTTCCAAAAACGACACCGCTGCAGTCAACATATTTAATATCTCAAATAAGATTGCGAAAATATATATGTTTGGCGGGTTTGTTTGGTACTTCAGTGATGTTAATTCACCTGGAGACCATACAGGATTTTCTTCAGAAGACTTATTGAGGGTAAAAGAGTCAGAGATAAAAACTAACTCAAAATACAAAGAATCCTACATGTCTTATTTCAACTTCGACGACGATGGTTTATGGGTTGAGCACAACGAGCCGCTAAACAAACCTGAGATCATTGAAATCGAGAAAGTACTCAATCCTAAGGTTCAATAGTTACACTACCTTTTGTAATTTTAATCCTGGACTTAAAACACCCCATAAGTTCACGTTTCTCCGCTCCCGTACCTTCTTTCAGAATGTATTTCGCGTAGGTCCGTTGATCAACTTCCTCATGTTTCGTCTTGGCTCCGGAGAACCCTAGTACGCTTCGTTGAAACTTGTTGAATCGTTGTAGTTCTTCCTCGAACTTGTATCTGATGCCCAGCTCGTTGAAATCGACCTTATCCAAGTTTACGTACGAAAGGAAGCCGTGTTTTCGGTTCAAACTTCGGGACATCGTCCCCGTATTTGCAAAATTGATAGCTTTTGCTATCTCATTTTGCAAACAAGTTGAGGAAGCGGAGCTTCCGTGAGATTCGAACAGCGGAGCGGTGTTTCGCCAGCAGGCGAAACCGCGAGCTGGTGCCCAGACCGAGCCGAGTGACGACGAGGCGAGAGTTGCGGGCGAATCTCTCCTCCTCCGCCCGAAGAAGAAAGTATCGGAGATATGCGGACGCATAGCAGCGAGAGGCGTTATGGGTCGGTTCTTGTACATAGAAGTTCAGCCAGCTTGAGAAAGCTTCGTACTAAATGTAATAATTACGCTATGGCAACAATCAATCCCTACATTAACTTCAATGGAAATGCTGAAGAAGCATTTAATTTCTACAAGTCAGTATTTGGCGGAGAGTTTACGAATATCATTCGCTTCAAAGAACTCTCAAGCCCTGAGTTCCCGGTAGCGGCGAATGAAGCGGATAAGATCATGCGCATCGAGTTGCCGATCGGCAAAAACGTTTTGATCGCGAATGATGTCCCGGAAAGCATGGGACGAGTGAACGAGAATGAAAACAGATCCAAGATAGCGATTATTACAGAAACTAAAGAAGAAGCCGATAAACTCTTCAAAGGTCTTTCGGAAGGGGGCAGCGTTGAAATGCCTATGGATGAAAGTCCTTGGGGTACCTATTTTGCCATGTTCAGGGATAAGTATGGCATCGAATGGACAGTGGAGTTTAAACGAAACTAATGGCTAACGGCAAGATGTGATTTTGAGAATACCTTTTGGTAGTTGAGGAAGCAAGAAAATCTATTTTCTTAGAGAGCATGCTTGGTACAAGATTCGATATTCCAAGAAGTGTGCTAGAATACCATTATGAAAAAACCGAGCAAAGAAGAACTGAAGAAAAAACTTTCCGAAGAGGCCTATCAGGTTACGCAAGAGAAGGGGACTGAAGCGCCCTTCAGCGGGCAATACTGGAATAATCACGATAGGGGTATGTATCGGTGCGTTGTCTGCGGTACTGAACTCTTTTCTTCAGATGCGAAATTCGATTCCGGAACAGGGTGGCCGTCATTCACCGATCCGATGAATCTCGAACATGTAGAACTCAAACCTGACACTAGTCACGGCATGTTGCGAACCGAAGTCGTGTGCAGAAACTGTGGCGCGCACCTCGGCCATGTCTTTGATGATGGACCGGCGGAGAAGGGAGGAAAACGCTATTGCATCAATTCTGTCTGTTTGGAATTTGAAAAAGGAGACGAAGCGAAGCACTAAGAGGTTTTGTTCTTGTCCTGTTGTCAAGCCGCAGTCGCGGCCGCCGTTGTGTTAGAATTTCGTCATGCGACCCTCATCGATCTTAGTCACCGGCTCCGCCGGTTTTATCGGCGGGAATTTCGTGCGCGTCTTTAAGCGCGAGTTCCCGCAGACAGCGCTGGTCGGTCTCGACATCAGGGAGAGCAAGAACGGCGAATCGGTTTTTTATCGCGGCTCGATCACCGACCCCAAACTTCTCGATGCGATCTTTACGCAGCATAAGCCGGAATACGTCTTTCACTTCGCAGCCATACCGCGCGTAACATATTCGGTCTTGCACCTTTCGGAGACGACCGAGGTGAATGTTTACGGCACCACGGTGCTTTTAGAAAAGTCTCGGGATCATGGCGTCAAGCGATTCATCTTTTCATCGTCGTCATCCGTGTATGGCGGTGCAAAGAAATTGCCGACCAAAGAGAGCGAGAATCCTCCCAATCCGCAGTCGCCGTATGCCGCACATAAATATGTGTGTGAGATTTTCTGCCGGCAGGCAGCCAAGCTCTACGGAATGGACGCTCTCTCCCTGCGCTACTTCAATGTCTACGGGCCGGGTCAGTACGGGAACGCGCCGTACTCGACGGTGATCTCCGCGTGGCTCGAAGCGCTCTATTTTCCAAATGGTGAGAAACCCTACCTTGAGGGAGATGGTGACCAGTCGAGAGACTTCTCTTATGTTGATGATGTGGTGGCGGCTAATATCGCTGCGATGCGCTCTGAAAAGAGATTTGATGGGGATGTCTTCAATATCGGTGCCCAATCGCGCACCGATCTGCGCACCGTCAAACGATTGATCGAGCAGCATACCGGGAAAACGCTCGATCTAGACCTCCGGCCGCCGCGGATAGGTGATGTGCAGCATACGTTTGCCGATATATCCAAAGCCTCGGAGCGATTCGGCTTTAAGCCAGCCTTTTCCTTCGAAGCGGGCCTCTCCCGGACAGTGGATTGGTTTAAAAACAGAACCCGTTAGCCATTTTCCATGAACACCGAAACATTCGATCCATCGGCGTATGTTAGGGAGAATTCCCGGCCTCTCTCCCTAACCCATAAAGGCCCGATCGGCCTGCGTTTGCGCTGTATCGACGATCGCGCGTCCGACTCGGACGATTGCGACCGGCCGATAGCCATTCCGGGCGGCGGTTTGGGGCTCGTGATGGATGTGCTGGGAGCCTGTACGCTGCTACGACGCGCCGGCAAACACGTTTCTATCGAACCAAAAGAGGCGATAGCATTGGTCGAGCGCGCTATCGGATCCATCAACTTCCATACAGATGAAAAGAGCGTGCAGAATCATGGCGTCGTGTGCGGCGGGTGCGGTCACTGCAATGGAGCGCTCGTCGATCCCGTCAAATATCTGCTTTCGGAATCGGACGCGAGATTTTTTATGGAGAGCGGACTCGCCGAGCTCAAAGAAAAATTGAAAGCATCGGGTATCAAGCCGACAGTCTACACCGGAGCGCATGCGGCGGCGGGTGTGATGGTGGTGATGGGCGAGGATGTCGATCTTCCCTCTGTCGGAGTGTCGGGCGAGCATGTGTATGTGTACCACCAAGATCTTCACCAGATGATCTTGAAACTGATCGCGCATGAGTTGCATCGGTCGCTTGCACATCATTCTCAACGTTTGAGCGAACAAGAATTAGAAACGGCGCTTGTGCAATCCGCACAACAGCGGCTTGCGGTCACACTCGAGAAACTCGCGAAAGATCTCCCGCAGTTTCTGGTGCACCGGAAGCCGGAGCTTGTTGTAACTACTCTCTCGCGATGACTTCACGCATTTTTAAAGTCGTTCTACTTATAGGTGTGCTCACGACCGTCTTTTTATTTCTGTGGCCCCGTCCTATTCAGGCTCCGGTGACCTCTCCACTGCCCCCTACAGAGCCCGAAAAGGTAGAGATTTCCTTTAAAAATAGACAGGTTCAAGCGGAAATCGCCTCGACGACCCCCGAACTGGTGAGAGGTCTTAGCGGAAGGGATGCGCTTGCCCCTGATACGGGCATGTGGTTTGAATTCGGGTGGAAAAATAAGTGGGGAATTTGGATGAAAGAGATGCGATTCCCCATCGACATCATCTGGTTCGACGAAAATCTTTCTGTCGTGACCGTTGCCGAGAAAATTTCTCCCCAAACGTATCCGAAAATCTTTTATCCGACGAACGATGCGCGATTCGTACTCGAAGTGCCCTCCGGATTTGTGGAAAACTCGGGTTTGAAGGTGGGCGACAGCGTTTCGATGCGCTAAAAATCTTTCTTCTTTCCAGAAAAAATATTTTTCGGTGGCAAAGCGCGCTTCTACTTGCGTTTCTTTTACCGAAGCTCTTTACATGATCGTGTTTTCGTTACCTTCATTGTTTTTAGGTCGGTTTCCCACTTTCATTCCATTCGCTGTGCGCTAAAATAGTAGAGCAAATTCTTTTTTTCTAAATCGTTTTCATTCTCAAGAAATATTTTCTCTGATCCATGTCGCCGACAATCTTTATCAGCAAGCGCGATGGCACGAAGGAGCTCTTTAACGCTGACAAGATCAACCGCTCCATCGAGCGTGCCTGCGCAGGACTCTCCGATCCGGTCGCGATGGTGACGCAAGTTGCCACCGACACGCGTCTTACTCTCTATGATGGCATTACTACCGAGGAAATGGACAAAGCGACCATCAATGCGGCCGTACAAAACATAAAAGATGACATAGAATATGACAAAGTAGCTACCCGCCTCTTCCTCAAGACGATCTACCGACGGGTGATCGGGGAATACGATCTCGATGATCCTGCTGACCTTGCGAAAAAGCATCGCGCCGCATTCATTCGTTACATCCGCGACGGCGTTGCCAACCATCGTCTGCATGCATACATGGTGACGAAGTACGACCTCGAGCGGCTCGCGGATGCGCTGATGCTTGACCGCGATGATCTGTTCCTCTACTCGGGAGTGGACACCCTGATGAATCGCTATGCGATCAAAGATGAGAACCAGCAGCCGACCGAGACGCCGCAGTTTCTGTTCATGCGTATCGCGATGGGGCTCTCTTATCACGAAGCCGATCCGACTGCGCAGGCGATCCGCTTCTATGACAAGATGTCCAAGCATGAATATATCGCCGGCGGTTCGACGAATGTCGCAGCGGGCACGATGCGTCCGGCGCTCTCCAACTGTTTTCTACTTGAGATTCACGATGACATGGATCACATCGCGAAGTCGGTATCCGACATCATGCTTCTCTCCAAGGGTTCGGGCGGCATCGGTGCATCATTAACCAAATTGCGCGCGGCCGGCTCTCCCCTGAAGTCGAATTTTGGTGGTGCGTCCACTGGACCTACTCCATTCGCGAAGATCATCGACACCGCGATACGCGCGATCCAGCGCGGCGGCAAGAAAAAAGGCGCGCTCTGTTTTTACATGGAGAACTGGCACCTGGATTTTCCTGAATTCATTGATTGGAAGCACAATGCGGGCGATGACTACATGCGCATGCGCACCGCGAATACCGCCGTGTTCCTCTCCGATGAGTTTATGAAGCGCGTCGTGGGTGGGCAAGACTGGTATATGTTCGATCCGGCCGAAGCAGGTGAACTCAACGAGCTTTACGGCTCGGCGTTTTCCGAGAAATACAAGGAGTATGTTGCGAAAGCGGAGCGCGGCGAACTGCGTGTGTACAAAAAAGCGCCGGCCCGGGAGCAATTCCGGCAGATTCTGGTTTCTCTGCAGTCAACGTCGCATCCGTGGCTGACGTGGAAGGACCCCATGAACCTCCGGGCGCTCAACAATAACACCGGTACGATCCATATGTCGAATCTCTGCACCGAGATCTGTTTGCCGCAAGACAGAAACAACGTTGCCGTTTGTAACTTGATCTCAATAAACCTTGCTAAGCATGTCTACAATCGTGAGATGAACTGGGCGAAGCTCGAAGAATCGGTACGACTTTCCGTGCGGCAACTCGATAACCTGATCGACATCAACCAACTCGCGATCCCCGAAGCACGCCGTTCGGATTCCGAGAATCGCGCGATCGGGCTCGGGGTGATGGGATTTTCGGATACAATCGAGCAGTTCGGTATGAGCTACGACAGCACGCATGCGCACGATTTTGCCGACCGGATTTTTGAATTCATCAGCTACATGGCGATCGACGAGAGCGCGAACCTCGCCCGCGAGCGCGGTGCGTACAAGAATTTCCCCGGCTCACGCTGGTCCTTGGGCATGGTACCGTTCGACACTATCCAAGTTCTTGAAGATGACCGCGCCCGTCCCGTAACCGTATCGCGGGAGAGCAAACACAAAGGACTCAACTGGGATCTGCTTCGTGCGAAAGTGAAGTCAGGTATCCGCAACGCAACCCTGATGGCGGTGGCACCGAACGCGAACATCGGACTGGTCGCCGGCACGACGCCGGGCATCGATCCGCGGTTTGCACAGGTCTTCTCGCGCAACAAAATCTCCGGCAAGTACATCGATATCAACCATAATCTTGTCAAAGATCTTAAAAATATGGGACTGTGGGACAAGGTGAGGCACGCGATCATCGAAAGTCAAGGAGACATATCGTTGATCGAGGGAATCCCCGAGCACATCAAGGGAATGTACAAAACATCGTTCACAACCTCGCCGTATGCATTTATCGAAGTTGCCGCACGTGCACAGAAATGGGTTGATCAAGGGCTCTCGCGCAATATGTACCTTGAGACGCGTGACATCGACGAGACGATGCAAATTTACACGGCCGCGTGGGAGAAAGGCGTCAAGACTACCTATTACTTACACATGAAGCCACGCCATACCGCCGAGCAGAGTACCGTGCGTGTCAACAAAGCAGAGAAGATCGGCAAGATCGGTTTCGGAGCCGTTGCGGCGAAGATGGCTGAACGGAAGCTCGGCTTCGCAGCGCCTTTACAAAAGTCCCTTGAAATAGAGACGCCGGTTGAAATCCCGGTCGCTAAGCCTGCGTCTCTCCCACAGGCGGTAAAAATCGAGGAAGTGATCTCGGTAGCGGTTCCAGTTGCGGCGGCTGCGCCAGCTATAGAGGCAGTTCCGGTGACCGTTCAGCCGCGCCCGAAGCTTACGCCAGAGCAGGTTCAGGAGTTATTGAAAGATTTTGGGAAGAAACCGATACACAATCCTGGAGATGGTCCGGTGGATCCGGGGGCAGACAATATTTGCATCGGTTGCGAATGAGGCTCGGGAGGTTATTTTGAAAGACCGGAAAAATCCCCCAGCGGGGATTTTTCCTAATCCGCTCGGCTCGCTCTCAGGTGCCCAGGATAGGGCACCTGAACCGGCCTCCTCGCCGTCTTTCAAAATAACCTCCCTCGCTTTGAGGGTTTATACAAGTAATTTGTGCGCGTTTTTCAATTGCGACGGTTAAGTAAAGATGCTACTATTTCAATCACTATGAAAGTTCAGAAGTTACTGGAGATGCTTTCTGAGCGGAATAATAATTTTATCTTTTATAGCCTCTTTGTTTTCTCGGTCATAATTTATTACTCCTAATTCTTAACCCATTCCCATGCTCATCGGGAAAGCATCGCCGGAGGATATGAACCTTCACCCACTGCGCTACAAGTGGGCGTATGATTTGTACAATCAGGCCGTGAGGAACACGTGGTTCCCGCATGAGATCGCACTCAAGGAAGATTTAGACGATTGGCAGAAGATGACCGAAGACGAGCGGCATGCAGTCAAATTTACGATGGCGTTCTTCAATCCGGCGGAGCTGATCGTCAATCGCTCAATAGCTCTCGGCATCTATCCGTACCTCAAGTCGCCCGAGTGCCATCTCTACCTTGCCAAACAGATGTGGGAGGAGGCGAACCACTGCGTCGCATTCGAGTATGTGCTCGAGACGTTCCCCTTTGATCGCGAGAAGATCTTCACTTTGCACCTCGAAGTTCCCTCGATGCACAAGAAAGAAGAATATGTCACGCGCTACACCAAGCGCATGACGGAGGAAAACTTGGATATTACAACGACCGAAGGCAAAAAAGATTTTATCCGAAACCTGGTGGCCACTAACATTGTGATGGAAGGTGTCTGGTTCTATTCGGGTTTCATGGTCTCGCTTAGCTTTCGCCAGAGAAATCAATTGCGCAACTTTGGCTCCATGATCAACTGGGTACTGCGCGACGAGTCTTTACATCTGAAGTTCGGCATTAACCTCATCCACAATATCTTGGAAGAGAACTCTGACCTCTTGACCGAGGAATTTGCCGACGAGATACGCACTATCATCATTGAAGGGGTTGATTTGGACACCGCGTACAACCGTGACCTCTTTCCGAATGGCATCCTCGGTCTCAACGCTGACTATGTCAATCAATACGTCCAATATGTCGCCGACCGCCGGCTTGAAGAGCTAGGGCTCCCCAAGCACTACAATGTCACTAACCCCGCCAAGTGGATGTCCGCTGCGACCGATGTCTTTGAACTCGTCAATTTCTTTGAAGCGCAAAACACGTCGTACGAAGTGGATTCTCACGCGCACGAGACGAAGAAGAAAGAAGAAGCAAAATAAAGACACCCCGACTCTAAGCGAGTCAGGGTGAGTGTAGAAGCAGAAGACTCTTTTTATTTTTCTCGGTTCAGTTCTTCCACCAGGGTTGCAGCCTTTCGGTGTTTTAGTTTGTCATGTTGTCGCCTGTATATATCGATTAACAGTCTTTTTGCTGATGCTCGAGCATCATTTGAGAGCCTTCTTCTACCTACAAAAAGACATTTGCCAGTCATTGCTGCACCATAGCCATAGCGAACAGAACTTTCGCCTCTAAATGCTAGGGGTTCCTCAAGCCGGACAGAGAGGGTGTCATCCCAAGCTGAGACGATGCGTCCTTTGAGGATAATCGACCCAAAATTTGTTTGGATCGGTATATTAGAGTTTCTCTCGAACTCTTCGTCTTTTCTACGTTTTTTATCCTCCTTTGCGATGTAACCTTTGACTCGATTTTTCACATAGGTGAGTACAGCTTTTTTGCTACGCTGGACTATGTTGGCTGGCACTATCCCCTTGAGAGAATAGATATAATGCGCTCTGGAATCAGGCACTGGTATATCTTCGTTGTATTTGAATGTCACTTTTCCACCCTTACGTTCAAACTCAATGTCTTCCCCAAAAGCTCCCCATATCGGGATATTAAGTTCTATTCTCAGTTTTTCGATCTCTTCGCTGCTTGGACTTTGGTGTGGCCATTCAGCCCGCTGAACCATAATCGATGTTTTCAGTTCAACAAGGCGTCTGACGCATGTCTCATCAGCCATAATCTCTGTGAAGGAGAAACCGTCAGTCTCAAAATTGCGTTCTGAGAGAACTGTGTCTTTTCCGAACAGTTTTTCGACTTCAAACCGTTTGTCAATCGATGGGAACCGAATTTTTATGAGTCTCATTATTTTCCTTTCAACGAACTAAAAACACTCCCGAGAGGGGAGTACATCAAGTAGGTTTCCGAACAAACGAAAAATAGTTTCGTTGTATCTTTTCCGCCGGAGGCGGACTGGAATTGGCACTTCATTCGCCCTAGGGCGGACAAGTTGCCGATGGAGATTGGGCCAGAGCCCTTAACACTCCATACTCTTGATACACTGTGTTTGCTGGTGGGTAGTCTATACAAGGTCATGTATTTTGTCAAATTAAGAAAAGAAAAGCCCAGCTGGTTGAACCGGTTGGGCTTTTTGAGTTTCGTTAGAGTTTTCCTTTCCATGGAACGAAAGCTTGGTCAACCAAGGTGAGCCTTGAATAATTATTCACCGCCATACCTTGGTAAATAGTGACTGAAGCATTTTCGAAAACTCCCTCTTGGTATCGTCGAAGCACTTCTTCAATTGAGAGGTGGTGTACTAGTCGTTGAAAAAGATTCAGCCAATGACCATGTACTACTATTAGTACATTTTGGTCGCCATAGTCACGGTTCAGGGTCCCCATGAAGCTGTGGATGCGAAGTTCGATGTCGGGCCAATTTTCTCCTCCGAGCGGTCGGTAATGGTAGAGTCCTTCGCGTTCTCTACGTTCTAATTCTTCAGGAAACCGAGTTCGAATCTGTTCAAGTGTCATCGTATGGAAGATTCCACGCTGGCCTTCTGCAAGGCGGGGGTCTTCATACGTTTTCACTTCTGGATACATGATTTGCATTGTTTCTTTTGAACGTTCGTAATACGAAACGTAATAGGCGTCAAAAGAACCGAATGTATTGTGTAAATATTCCCCGGTGATCTTTGCTTGTTCTCGTCCACGGGACGTGAGAGGATAGGCATATGTTGCCATCCCAAATTGTGCACGCTCATCAACCCCGCGAACATTTCCCTCAGATTCTGCGTGTCTAACCAAAACTAACTGTGTAGGCCAAGCCATAACTACCTTTCTGTTAAAGTTCAAATTTATTTGCATACTACTTGAGTGGCATTTGATGTCAAATGAAAAACTCCGCCTTTGGGGCGGAGTCTCTCATGTCTACCTTGCGTCTATAAGCCGAATTCTGTCGTTCAATCTTGCGATTGAACGGATAGCCATTTATCTAGGCACTCCATTACTGAAGAGCTCAAGCGGCACTCCCCATGAACACTTCCATGTTGGGGCTCGACCTTGCAGCTGGGTAAGGATTTAGCCGTTTCACTTCTTCTGTTGCCAAAAGAACTCGCCCCATGAAGTAGACTTTCGTCACTTAACGGGGCGGTCATTCGCTTTCGCTCATGACCGTCTCTGTTCGCACCTCGCACTTTGCAGTGGACGGGCGTTACCCGCTACCTTCTTAACCGAGCACCTTTCAAGTCATCTTAATCATCTTGATCAACACGACCTAAAAGGTGCTCGGTAGCAGTTCGGACTTTCCTCCGAGCACCTTTCAAGTCATCTTAATCATCTTGATCAACACGACCTAAGAGGTGCTCGGCGGCTACCCGACGCAGGGCAGGGGAATTGTACAACATTTGTTTTGCGTCTGCAATGCTTCATGAACTGTGAGAAAGTCATTGAAAGCGAAGCAGAGCTAGTATATACTTTCCGAAAGCGTAATTAACAGCCTCTCGTTATTTTGTTATGGAAAAAATCAAAGTGAGGATAGAGGAGTCGATGGACAGCGTGTCACGTCTCGAGAATATCGCCTATTACATCTTGTTAGTGGCCGCATTTTTGTTGCCTATCTTCTTTATCCCCTCGGCGTCGTTCCCGTTCCAGTTTAGTAAAATAGTCTTTGTATCGTTAACGGTGCTGGTCTCCTTCGCCCTCTGGCTCATCGCGCGTCTCAAAGACGGCAAGTATCTTCTGCCCAACAATTCAGCATTCATAGCGGCAGGTCTCGTGATACTGGCGGTACTACTCTCGACTCTGACCTCTCCCGCCTTGAGCGTTTCCTTCATCGGCCAAGGTTTTGAGATTGGCACATGGACCAATGTCGTTATTCTGTTCCTAGTGATGTTCCTTTTTTCGGCGCTGTTTAGGCCCAAGGAGCGCGTATTCTATCTCTATCTTTCTCTCTTTGCCTCGTCGTTCCTCATCGTCGTGTTCCATGCCCTGCGTTTCGTGTTCGGTCCGCAGTTTTTGAGCTTTGGGATCTTTACCGACATCACCTCGAATCTTATCGGGAAATGGAATGACCTCGGTATCTTCTTTGGGCTTGTCGCGTTGCTCTCGCTCATCACGCTCGAGCTCATGGAGTTCAATCAGATCTTCAAGGTGCTTCTCTGGATCGTCTTTGTACTCTCGGTCATCTCGTTGATCATCGTGAACTTCCCGACGCTCTGGTATGTGCTTGCGGCGCTGTGCCTCTTTTATTTCGTATACGCGTATGCCTTCAAAAGGGATTTCTCGGCGGTTTCTTCCGCTGGAACAGTCGAGGAAGAGATGTCGTCGATGCAGGATGCAGGAACCTCAAGCCCCGTCCGCAGGTGGCGCGGCAGTATCCTCGCGCTTATCCTTATCGTCATCTCGGTAGCACTGTTGACTGATTACTATACTCCGAGCCGGAATTTCGCCAATTGGGTATCGGGTAAATTCAACATCGCGCAGCTTGAGGTCCGTCCGAACTGGACTTCAACGACGAAGGTCGCTATTGCGACACTTAAGAGCGATCCAGTGTTCGGTTCTGGTCCGAATCGCTTCGTCAATGAATGGCTGATGAACAAACCCGAAGGCATCAATCAGAGCATCTTTTGGAACACCGATTTCTCGTTCGGCATCGGCTATCTCCCGACCCAACTTATCTCAAGCGGGATCGTTGGTTTCCTTGCGTGGCTCGCTTTTATCCTCTCGATCGTCTATTTGGGAGTGAAGAATCTGCTCACGCCGATCACCGACCGCTTGCACCGCTATCTCTCGGTCTCTTCCTTCTTCGCATCGCTTTTCTTGTGGACTTTCTTTATCTTCTATATACCGAGCGCGGTAATCCTGACGCTGACGTTTCTGTTCACGGGAGTTTTTATCGCTTCGCTCTATAACGAGCGTCTGCTGCGCGCAAAGACCATTTCGTTCACGGATGAATCGAGAGTCGGCTTTGTCTCCGCGCTCGTGCTAACGGCCTTTTTGGTAGGCGTCGTCGCACTCTCGTACGGTTTTGGAAGAAAATTCGTCGCGTCAGCCTATTTCCAAGGAGCAGGCATCGCGTTCAACAATGAAGGCAATGCGGATAAGGCCGAAACCCTGGCCGTCAAGGCAGCCAGTCTTTCGAAGAACGATCTGTATGATCGATTCTTAGCTGTGCTCACGCTCAATAAGATCAACACCTTGCTCTCCAATCCTCCCACGGGTGTTTCCGCCGATCAGATCCGTTCTGATTTCCAGTCGCTGATGGGTAAGGCACTCAATTATGCGCGCGCCGCAACCGAGCTCGACAAGACCAACTATCAGGATTGGGTTTCCCTCGGCCGAGTGTACGAAGCGGTAGTACCCCTCAATATCCAGGGGGCGTATGAAAGCGCAAAGACTGCCTATGACCAAGCGTCCCTTCTTAATCCGCACAGTCCGGAGATCGAACTTATTAAGGCCCGGCTCGAGCTTGCACGCAATGACCGCACCAAGGCAAAGGAGCATATCGATGCCGCTCTTAAGATGAAGAATAACTATACCGAAGCGATCTTCCTGCTCTCGCAGATCCAGGCTGCTGACGGAAAGGTGAAAGATGCGATCGCTTCAGTTGAATCTGCAGCGGTCCTTGCGCCGAATGATCCGACGGTATTCTTCCAACTCGGTCTCTTGAAGTACAATGCCCACGATTATCGCGGCTCGGTACAGGCACTCGAGCGCGCGGTCTTTCTTGCCCCATCGTATTCGAACGCTAAATATTTCTTGGGCCTTGGCTATTATCAGATCGGGAAGACGAGCAACGCGCTCACGCAGTTCAACGATATACTCACCTTAAATCCGGGCAATGCGGATATTCCGGTCATCATAAAGAATATCCAGAATGGGCGTGATCCTTTTAGCACGCTGAAAGATTCTGAAAAGCCTGACAAACGCGAGACTCTGCCGGTCGAGGAGAAACCGGTGAAGGACGAATAGCTCATGACCGGCGGATTGTAATGGTCAAAAAGATATTCGCCGTTCTGGGCAGGGAGATACGCGGCCTCCATGAGGCCGCGTATCTTCTCGCCACGTTTGCATTCCTCTCGCAGTTGCTCGCGCTCCTGCGCGACAAACTACTCGCGTTCACCTTCGGCGCTGGACATGCGCTCGATGTCTACTACGCTTCATTTCGGATCCCCGACCTCATCTTCGCATCCATCGGGTCGCTGGTCTCTGCATCGATCCTCTTGCCCTACTTCATCGAGCGCTTTGAGGTCGACCCGGCACGGGGCAGGGCATTCGCCGATCAGATGTTCACCGTTTTTTTCGCCGCCATGGCCGCGGTCAGCATCGCGGTCTTTTTTCTTGTACCTCTGCTCGTGCCGTATCTTATGCCCGGGTTCGCACATGATCCAGCGCTTCCCACGCTCATTGTCTGCGTGCGCATCATGCTACTCTCGCCGTTCCTCTTGGGGCTCTCAAATCTCTTCTCGAGTCTGACGCAGATGCATCACCGGTTCTTGGTGTATGCGGCGAGCCCTGTGCTCTATAATGCGGGTATCATCGCCGGCGTGCTCTTGTTCTATCCTATCTTGGGCATCCCGGGACTTGCGTGGGGCGTGGTGGTCGGGGCATTCCTGCATATGGCAGTGCAGCTTCCTTTTATTGCGAGCGAACGACTGCTACCGCGTTTTACGGCGGTGTTTAGCTTAGGGAGCATCAAACAGATCGTGCTGACCTCGCTGCCGCGGACGGTAACTTTGTCAGCAAATCAGCTCGCATCTTTCTTTCTGATATCGCTCGCATCCTTGATGAGTGCGGGCTCGATCTCGGTGTTCAACTTCGCCTTCAATCTGCAGTCGGTGCCGCTCACTATCATCGGCGCGAGCTACTCCTCGGCAGTATTCCCGACACTGTCACGTTTGTATGTAAAAGGGAATACGCAAGAGTTTCTGGATAAAATGATCGCGTCGGCACAGCATATCATCTTTTGGTCGATGCCCCTGATGGTACTCTTCGTCGTCTTGCGCGCGCAGATCGTGCGCGTGATACTCGGCGCAGGAAAATTCGATTGGGCGGATACGCGCCTTACCGCGGCCGCGCTCGCGCTCTTCACCGTCTCGACCATCGGCCAGTCTCTTATCGTGCTCTTCGTCCGGAGCTTTTACGCGGAAGGGAAAACTGCGCGGCCGCTCTTCATTAATGCGATCTCGGCGGCGCTTATCGTCGTGTCGGGATATCTGCTGACCAAATTGTTCTACGCATTCCCGCTTTTCCGATTCTTTATCGAGGATCTGCTCAAGGTCAGTGGACAGAGTGGAACGAGCGTTCTGGTCCTCTCCCTCTCCTATACGCTCGGCGTGCTCGTCAATACGATATTGCACTGGTGGGTCTTCGAGCGATCCTATCGGGGGTTCACAGCGCCGGTGTTCTCGACCCTTTTCCATACATTCTGTGCGGCGGTTATCACGGGATATGTGGCGTTCATCGGTTTGCGCGTCTTCTCTTTTTTTCCGCTTGAGAAAGTCTGGGGTATCTTCATGCAAGGTTTCTGTGCCGGTATCATGGGTCTTCTTGCGGGTGTCCTCGTATTGACCATGCTTAAGAATCGCGAGCTCGCCGAAGTGCGCCGGACGCTTCATCAAAAGATTTGGAAGAGTGCCGTGCCGCCAGCGGAAGTGGAGCATCTTCCGTAACTGCTTCGTGGTGCAGTGGGTTGACTGAAGAGTTGCAAAACGCTTATGATTGGGGAAGAAAGGATATCCGTATGCACACATCTCTTCAGCAACGAATGGCAGCACTACCGTCTCGTGAACTTTTAAGCCCGCTTCGCGAGCAATGGCCAGACCTCTGCGGGTGCAGTTATCAAATAAAGGACACCGTATGGGCCGTGGTCATTTTTTCAACGGACCGCCACGATAAGATAGCAGACATCATCCCTCAGGTAGATGGCCTGCTCGAAAGACTCCGTCTTTCGCAGTTTGTTCGTTGCAAGGAGATTGCAGCGGAGCACTATACGTTCCAGTTGGTTGATGCCCCGGGAGCAGCCCCACCGATCCCGACAAGTCTTTTGTAGAGCACACCGCCCGATCAGTTCGGGCGGTTTTGTATTTTTTAGACCCATCCTGTACTATACGAGGACGAAATGGAAAACATAAGAAATTTCTCAATCATTGCACATATCGATCATGGGAAATCGACGCTGGCCGATCGGATGCTTGAGATAACCCAAACGATCGAAAAGCGCCAGATGCGCGAGCAATTTCTGGATTCGATGGAGCTTGAACGCGAGCGCGGTATCACGATAAAAATGAAGCCGGTACGCATGCTCTATACCCACAATAATGCGCGCTACACGCTCAATCTTATCGATACTCCGGGCCATATAGACTTCTATTATGAGGTCTCGCGTGCCTTGAAAGCGGTTGAAGGTGTCGTGCTTCTTGTGGATGCGACCCAGGGCGTCCAGGCGCAGACCTTGACGACGCTTGGCATGGCGCGCGAGGCAAAACTCTCGATTATCCCCGTTGTTTCAAAGATCGATTCGCCCCTTGCGCGAACGGCAGAGGTCAAAAAGGAGATCGCAAAGATCGTCGGGTGCACCGAACCCGAAGTTCTTGAAGTTTCCGGTAAAACGGGGGAGGGAGTGGAGAAACTTCTACAAGAGATCATCGCACGGGTGCCGCCGCCCCGGGCAGAGTCGTCAGAGCGAGGTTTCCGCGGTCTTATTTTTGATTTTCACTACTCAAATCATACGGGTGTCATCGTATACCTGCGGGTGTTCGACGGATCGGTCAATGCCCGCGAACCCTTAAAATTCTGCGCTTCGGGTACTCGTTTCGTGCCGATAGAGGTTGGTGTCTTCTCGCCCAACGAAACACCGGCGGACACGCTCTCGGCGGGGGAGATCGGCTACGTCGTCACCGGCATCAAAGAGCCCGGCATTGCATCAGTCGGCGATACCATTACCTCGTTCAAGCACTCCCTGCCGGCGCTTCCCGGATACAGTCAGCCAAAGCCGGTCGTTTGGGCCTCGGTGTATCCCGAGAGCCAAGATGATTTTGATGCACTACGGCAAGCGATCTCACGCCTCAAACTATCCGATTCATCGCTTACCAGCGAGGAAGAGAGCTCGGGAGTCCTCGGGCGCGGCTTCCGTTGCGGTTTTCTCGGTATGCTTCATTTAGAGATTATAACCGAACGCCTGCGGCGCGAGTTCGGTCTGACGCTCGTGGTTACGACACCCAGCGTCACCTATGACGTTGTCCTCAAAGATGGGAAGCGCATCACGGCATACTCTCCGATACAGTTCCCTGACTATGGACAAATTGCCAAAGTCTACGAGCCTATGGTGGACGTTACGATCATCACACCGCCCGATTACCTCGGGCCCATCATGCAATTGCTTTATGAGCATGAAGCGCAGGTGGGAGAAACCATGGATTTCAGTGACAATCGAACATCTATTGCGCTTACAATGCCCTTACGCGAGCTCATGCGGAATTTTTTTGATGAGATAAAGAGCATTACCTCCGGCTTTGCGTCGCTCTCCTACACACTCTCGACTATGGCCGAAGCTGATGTGGTCAGGCTCGATCTCATGGTCGCCGAGGAAGTGGTCCCGGCGTTTTCCCGTATCATCTCGCGCCGGAAAGCAGAGCAAGAGGCGGAAGCCGTGGCGGAAAAATTGTTCAAAATCTTGCCGAAGCAGCTTTTTGTCACCAAGATCCAGTCGGTTGCGTTGGGGCGCATCATCGCCGCGCGCCGGCTTGCAGCCCTTAAAAAAGATGTTACCGGATATCTCTATGGCGGCGATAGGACGCGGAAAATGAAACTATGGCAGAAACAGAAGAAAGGGAAAAAGAAGCTCCTTGAGCGGGGCAGAGTGAGCATCTCTCACGATGTTTTTCTCAAGATGATGCAAAAAGATTAGCGTAGGTACGTCCGGTCGGTCTCAACTTCTGTCTCGGCTGCATTAGCGGAACAGTGCCGGGAAGTAGAGTAGTATCATGCTGATGACCATCAGGACACATACGATCGCCCACGCGGCGCGGATCATTTTCTGATGTTTCCGGTTCGTAAACATTTTGGTGGTGCTATAATAGCACACAATGAAAGATTTTAAACGCCGACGGAGCCTCAAGCGTCTTCTGAAAAAACCGTGGATAATCGGCATCTTGGCAGTGATATTCTTTTTTCTTGCGCGCGCGGCGTTTGGAGTCTACAAAAGTGAGCAGATAAGCCAGCAGGAGCTTGAGAACGCGCGGCGACAGGAGCAGGAATTGAGCGATCGGGAGGCGTTTTTGCAAAGTCAGATACAGAAATTCGGCTCCGAGCGCGGATTGGAGGAAGAACTGCGGACAAAATTCCCGGTTGTCAAAGAGGGAGAGAAGATGGTAATAATAGTTGAGCCGGAGGAGCAAAATCCTGGCTCTACCGATTCCGGGAACACTTCAGTATGGCAGAAGTTTATCAATTTCTTCAGATAATCGGCAGCAGTGAATAGCACGCGAGCGTAGTTTAGTGGCAAAACGAGTGCTTCCCAAGCATTAGTTGCGGGTTCGATTCCCGCCGCTCGCAGCGGGTGTATAGAAGCACTATAGAACAATTGTTTTTGATTGTGCACAAGGTATTTCTGGCGGTATAATGTATGGCAACCAACGAGCCAATTGATATGCCAGAAGCAACAGCGACAAAAAAGGTAACCATCTATTCGACTCCGACCTGCGTATTCTGCGGTGCGGTGA
Source organism: uncultured Candidatus Saccharibacteria bacterium (assembly GCA_964617735.1). Lineage (GTDB taxonomy): Bacteria > Patescibacteriota > Minisyncoccia > Phycocordibacterales > DSPV01 > 2-02-FULL-46-13. Next base: position 363,911 of record CAZTXT010000001.1, read on the forward strand.
AGAAATTCTTTAAAGCGCATAGTGTTGCGTACGAGGAATACAATGTTGCGTCGGATCTCGCGCGGCGGCAGGAAATGGTAGAGAAAAGCGGGCAGCTCGGAGTACCCGTCATCGACATCGGAGGTGACATCGTCGTTGGATATAACGAGCGCAAGATCGCAGAGCTTTTGGGTATCGGGCGATAAAGATTAAAAACTGCCGCTTTCCAAGCGGCAGTTTTTGTACTACATTGGTGACGTTAGTCTGCCCCTGTAGTTAAATGGATATAACAGCGCCGTCCTAAGGCGTTATTGCATGTTCGATTCATGCCAGGGGCAATTGAGAAAACCTCCGGCATTTGCTAAGATTCCTTTTATGGAGGAAAAAGATAGGGAATTGCTTCGGGCGACCCTGAAGCTTGCCGAAGAGAACAATCGAATACTTGCGAAACTTTATCGGAGCTGGTGGTGGTCGCGAGCATGGAAGTGGTTCTATTGGTTGGTCATTGTCGGCGTCGCACTCGGGGCGTTCTATTTCCTTCAGCCATACGTTGATCGCCTCAAACAGCTCTACTATTCTTCGGAGAGCCAACTTGAGAACGTTCGTCCCAAATAATAGAGGTTGGTGGAGAAACGTATCCTTGCCGGGGTAGCTCAGTTGGTTAGAGCGTCCGCCTGAAGAGCGGTAGGTCGCCAGTTCGACTCTGGCCCCCGGCACCAGTTGGGAAAAGTCAAAGAATCTTTATTCGCCTCGCTTCGCTCGGCGAGCACTTCGCGCGGCCTGTTCAGCGTAAAATGCAGTTTCCGATCTTCCAGACAAAAGTTCGAGCCGATGGTTTTAAGAAATGTTGTCATTCCTGCAAAGTTCTCCGAACTTTGCAGAATAAAGGCTTGATTCAAGGATTTTACGAACTCACGAGCTAGTTCGAGCCACGACAATCCTTTCTGTTCAAAATCAGTGATTTGTTCCTGAAGTTGTAACTTTTGGGAAATGAATTTTTCTTTTTTCCTCGCGTACTCTTCATGCGTCAACCCCTCACTCAAATACAAGTCTACAAGCTTGTCCAGCTTTTTCTCGACATCGGCTAACTCGACTTTAAGATTTTGAACAGAAAGGACAGCTTGTTGCCTTGCTCGCCTTTCGTCTTTTTCAAGTTCTGCTAATACCTTCTCCATGTCGTGGCTCGGCAAGGAAACTTTTCGTAAGAGATTTCTGATTTGCTCGGCTAACTTTTCCTCCCGCACAAAATGCTTTTCTTGGCAGTTTCCTTTTTTCTTGGTGCATCGGTAGTAGTGGTGTCCTTTCTGTATTTCGGCGGTGATTGAACATCCGCAACTTTTGCATTTCATAAGTCCAAGAAAAGCAAAGTGGTGTTTCTTTATCTCGCAGACCTTGCCGCGTTTTTCCAAAACCTCCTGCACCTTGTCGAAAAGTTTCTTTGATATGATCGGCTCGTGAGTTCCTTCGAAAATTTCCCCCTTCCACCTCATGAGTCCGGTGTAGAAAATATTTTGTAGCATGACAGGAATATGGCTCATGGCGATATTGCCGTTTGTATTGCTTTTCAGACCATTTTCCTTGCACCAATTTGCGAGAGAGTGGAGAGTGTAGTTTCCGGTGGAATACAGTTCAAATAACCTCCTCACTTTTGGGGCTTTCTCCGCATCAACATCAATTCCTCTCGTCTTTGGGTTGTTCAGGTATCCCACCGGAGCCCAGCCAGGCCAAACGCCATTTCGTATTTTTTGTCTCAAACCTCGCTTCACATTCTCTCGCAAATTGTCTACAAAATATTTTGATTGGCCGAAAGCGATATTGAGCATAAACGAACCTTGCGGTGTCGGTTCGAACCAGAAGGTGGGAAATTTCAAAGATCTAATCAAGCCTTTATCAATCATGTAAATGATGCGTCCACCATCTACACTGTTTCTCGCAAGACGATCGGGGTGCCATGAGACAATACCCTCGGCTTTTCCTTTCTCAATCAATGACAACATTTCTTGAAACTTGGGACGGCCAGTCTCTTTGGCTGTTTGTGCCTCGCAAAGCGAGGCGACAATTTCAAGTTTTTCTTTGGCGCAATACAAAGACAGCTCAGCAAGCTGAGCTTGAATTGAAAGCACTTGTCGGTCATCTTCCTCGGTTGATTTCCGAGCGTAGAGGATGTATTTCATGGTTTTGGTGAGAGTTAGTTGATAAAAATGTTCTTGTATTCTTCCCTAGGGAATTTCACGCTGAACAGGCCGCACGAAGTGCTCGCCGAGCGAAGCGAGGCGAATAAAGATTCTTTGACTTTTCCCAACTGGTGCACTACTCTTGAATTAGTCCGAACGCATTTTGCCGCCGCAGGCGGCGAGGACTGTCCGCGCGAGAATTGAGCGGGCGGAGCCCGCATCTTTTCAAACAGCCAAAGAGGACTAATTCAAGAAAACCATCGACTCGAACTTTTGTCTGGAAGATCGGAGGGAAGAACACAAGAACATTTTTATCTGATTTAACGGCCTAGAAAGGCCGTATTTTGATGGTTGTTCTGTACCTTGACTAAACACAAGCTATATGTTATTCTCTCTGCAGTTCGTTGTAAGCGAGTATTTTTGGAATTGCCGTAGCATTTGCGGGCTTGTTGGCTTTGTCTAACACGTTTAACTAACAAAGGACTATCGCATGTGAAAGATGACTTGAGTGAGTCATCTAAGTCAACGTAGCAGTGCACTATAAGCCTATGGATCCAAAAAAGACTCATAGGTTACCTCATCTCCCTCGTCGTCCACGTCCGGCTGGAGAAGCTGAACGCTTGTCTCGCTGGTTTCGTGACAGGGATATGGAGCTGCAGATTCGCCGAAACCAGGAACGTCGTGGAGAAATACACAACGTTCCGGTCCCTCTAAAAGATCGGATTCGAAAGAAGACTGATCCGAAAGAGTGGGCTGGCCCTTTTCACAAGGGGGTCAAGGTTGGTGAGATCCGCTCACTCGTGGTTGGGTATACCGCAGTAATGGTAGACCCAGTGTTTGTTGCAGTGCTGAGCGAATGGCCGCCGAACCCAGAAGTTAAGGAACCCTACTCGAAAGAGAAACGGTTTCTGATCGCAAAGTTCAGCAGCAAGCGCTACAGTGAACCCGCAACAACAACCGAGTGGATTACTGGCATTGAGAAGCGACCGTGGCTACACGTTTTATCCGTGTGGAACAGTTGCGACGTCAGTGCCGGTTTCCTTGAGGAAGGTTGGGTCGAGGGGAAACTCTCGACTGAACAGCTCGCTGACGCATGGGAAGTATTCAGACATGCGTTGACGGGAGTTCCTCTGTCTGATCGAGTTCGTGCTCAAGTGGGTGCGCCAATAATTCACCCACGAGATCCACGCATTCAGTATCAGATCGAGGAGGCTTCAAGGTTTGCGGTTCTCTGCGAAGGCAGCTAACCCATGTGAGGTAACCAATACTGGGAGATCAGAGCATCTGATCGGTTGAACCAGCGGGGGACGGAGAAAACGCCCTGGCAACAGAAGCTAGTACGGGATCATAAGCTACATACATTCCCGAAAGCACAACTAGGTACGGCAACTACCTCAATCGTTGCATTCAAGGAGCGAGGTTCTATCCCAAACTCCGCCGCACACATAAGTGTGCGGTTTTTCGTATTCGCTTGGCGAATGCTAGAATTAGTTTGCGCCAAAGAAAAACTTGAAATTGTCAAAGATCGCGGGCTCCGCCCGCTCCGTTTTTACGGGGGGTGTCCTCGCCGCCTACGGCGGCGAAATGCGTTCGGACTAATTCAAGAGTAGTGCACAAGAAAATCGGCGCAAGCCGATTTTGCGTGATGGGGGCCAGAGGGGGAAGGGGTCGGGGAACAGGGACGTTCCCCGATGAGGAGAGCAGTCTGCCGAAGGCGAGACGTTGAGAACCGCGGGTTCTCAAGGAGCGTAGCGACTCTGTGCCCCGGCACAAGAAAATCGGCGCAAGGATATTTAAGTAGTTTTTACCCGGAGCTTCGTCTGCCTGCCTTTATCTACTTTCGGCAAACGAATGATGAGAAGCCCGTGCTTTTCTATCGCTTCCGCTTCCTCGACTTCGATTTCCTGCGGCAGGACTATCGTGCGTGAAAAAGTCCCCCAGTAGAGTTCCTTGAAGAAGAAGTTGTCTTCGGTAACTTCGTTAGCAGCCTCGCGCGTGCCTTTTATCGTGACCATATCGCGCGTTATCGAAATGTCGAGATCCTCGGGTCGCACGCCGGCCACCATCGTTTTAATGACGATATCCTCCGGTGTTTGATACACATCAACACCCAATTGGCCGGTCTCTCCATTCTCGTCTTCTTCCGCCCAGCCATTTTTCTGTGGTTGAAGAATGACTTTCGAATTTTCAGCGGCTTCTTCGGCCTCCGCAAGATTGACGGCTCCGGTCAATCGTTCAAAAAAAGATCGTTTTCCTTTAGCCATAGTTGTGTGGTTATGAGTAATCCTTGGTAGGGTGGATCTTTTTCACTTTTTCCAAGAGCAGTATGATAACGATGATCGCGATCCAAACCAGTGAAGATACCAGAAGATTATTCTCACCCATCATTATAGATAAGTTGAATGCCGCGTGCAATACGAATGCGAGGATAAGTCCGAAGGCTATATGAAGATATTTTGAAACGCGATTCTTGTAGAACGCAAGGGCCATTGAAATGCCCATCGCCGATGACGCACCGATATGCAGGAGTGTGGGGCCCAAGAAGCGTTCTACGCCGACGAGAATAGTAGCGCTGGTCGCGAAACCGTGGGAAAGGGGATTGAAGATGAAGAGCGTATTCTCTACCGCCGCGAAACCGAGCGCTGTGGTAACGAGATAAATAACGTAGTCGATCGGCTCATCGACCTCCTTTCTCCAGAGCACGATGACCGCTGCCGCCGTGAGTTTCCCAACCTCTTCGATGAGAGACCAGAGGATGATCCATGCGGTTTGATTCTGTAAGTTCTCATAGACGATCGTTTCGAGTTTAAGCACGGGGATGACCATGAGCATCCCGGTTGCAAATGTCAGGAACAAAAGCCGCTTCGGTTCAGGATGTTTCCGGTCTTCTTCGAGCCAGAAGAGAAGCCAAATGAGCGCCGGCAGAATGCCGCCGAGTGCCGAGATCAAGACTTGTTGCGAGAACATCATGCGATTGTACGAGGCCACGACCGAGCTATCAGCAGCGTCTTTTCTTCTCTAGGAGCGTTTTTTGCGAGGACCGACCATAACTCCTCGGTGATAAAAGGCATAAAAGGGTGGAGTAAGATAAGTATATCGATAAGTGTCTCGCGCAGAAAGTGGCGGCGTGAACTCTGTTCGAGCGCTGTTCCGTTTCCGAGGACCAGCTTGCTTTCTTCGAGGATCTTGTCTGCGAACGTATGCCATACGTACTGATAGAGCTTGTCCGCAGCAAGGTGCAGTCGGTACTGCTGCATATCTTCAGTCACATCGGCGATCAGCGCATCGAATTCCGCGCGTAGCTTAAGGTCAGTCTCGCTTTCTTCTGACCTCGGCTCGGAGGAAGGGGCGTTGTGCAGCACGAACCGTGTGATATTCCAGAGCTTGTTGGCGAAATGCTTGTACGCTTTCAATTTTTCTTCTGATAGCTTTGAATCGTTCCCCGGCCCGGTCCCTATGATAAGGCTCATGCGCATCGCGTCGGCGCCGTACTTGGCGATGATCTCTTGAGGATCGATATTGTTGCCCAGCGACTTGCTGATCTTGTTCCCGTTTTTATCGCGCACAAGCCCATGCAGATAGACCGTTTCAAAGGGAATGTCGCCGAGCAGGTAAGTGCTCATCAGTATCATGCGGGCAACCCAGAAGAATAAGATATCGTAGCCGGTTTCGAGCACTGTCATCGGATGGTATCTTTCTAAGTCGGCAGTCTCCTCGGGCCATCCTAAGGTCGAGAATGTCCAGAGACCCGATGAGAACCACGTATCGAGCGTGTCCGGGTCTTGCTCCCAACCTTCTCCTTCTGGTTTTTCGATCCCGCAGTACACTTCCTGTCCACTCTTGCCATCGGCGCTTCGATACCAGACCGGAATCCGATGTCCGTACCAGATCTGTCGAGAGATGCACCAATCCCTCAAGTTTTCTGCCCAATGGAAATATACTTTCTCGAAACGCTCGGGGACGATCCGTATCTGCCCGTTTTTTACTGGAGCGAGGATGAGTTCTTTGAGCGAGACCTGCTGTCCCTTTTTGATACCCTTGATCTTTTCGCTTTGATTCTTGAATTTCTTGTTGACGTCGATGAACCATTGGAGCTTGGGCAGCGGTTCGACGATGCCGCCGGTCCGCTCGGCTGTGGCCACGTTGTGCTCTATCGCTTCCTGTTTTTCTATGAGTCCTTCTTTGGTAAGCCAGTCGACGACGATGCTCCGTGCTTCCGATGCTTTCTTCCCCTGCAGGGCTTCGGAGGTGACAGCCATGCGTGCATATTCATCTATAACGGGAACGAGCGGCAAGTGATGGCGCGCGGCTATTTCCCAGTCAGCCACTGAATGGGCTGGGGTTACCCCGACTGCGCCGGTGCCGAACGCCGGATCTACTGCCTCGTCCGCGACAATCTTTAGGTGCAGCATCTCGCCCGCGAATCGCACGTCGAATTCCTTGCCGACGAATTTCTGGTACCGCTTATCCGAAGGATGCACTGCAACGGCAGTGTCCCCAACCTTCGTTTCGGGACGGGTCGTGGCGATTGCGATCGGGAAATCTTTCGAATATCTGAAGGTATAGAGCGTGGTCTTCTCCGGCTGATAAATGATCTCGTCGTCGGAAATAGTGGTCTGACCTTTCGGGTCCCAGTTGACGATCCGATATCCACGATAGATCAAGCCGCTTTCATAGAGGCGTTTGAATGCAGTGCGCACCGCGAGGCTCCTCTTTTCGTCGAGTGTGAATGCTTCGCGACTCCAGTCTATCGAACAACCAGTCTTTCTGATCTGCCCGATGATAGCATCGTGACTTTCCGTGGCGAACGCCTCCACGCGCTTGAGGAATGCTTCCCGTCCAATATCATGACGGCGCTTGTGTTCTTCTTTATAGAGCATAGTCTCGACCTTTGCCTGCGTCGCTATAGCTGCATGGTCGGTTCCCGGTATCCAGAGTGTCGGACGCCCCTGCATTCGCGCAAAACGCACCATGACATCTTCGATAGCGAGCATGAACGCCGAGCCCATATGGAGGCTGCCGGTTACGTTGGGGGGAGGTAAAACCATCGCAAAAGGAGGGCGCGAGAGGTCGGCGACCCCGTCCTTGATGCACTGCTCGGGATTGAAATAACCGCTTTTCTCCCAGAGCTGGTAGATCCGATTTTCGACTTCGGAAGGGTTATAGGGTTTGAGCAGACGCTCGTCTATATCGGCGGCCCCTGCTCGTTTCTCTGGCTCTGGCATGATGTTGTATAGTAGCAAACTGAAGGGCTGTTTTCAAAAAAGAAAGATAAAAGAAAAAGGCGCCGTCGCGTGCGACGGCGCCTTGGCCTGCAGGCAAGCGCCTCTTATAGTCAGTGAATCCCCTTAGTATGGGATCTTGGTTTAGTCGAGTTATTTTGCAAACTCGTACGGCGATGCCAGGCGGACCTTAGATACACCTGATGGATCATTGTAGGCGGGCGGCGGAGTTTGTCAAGCGTGCAGTTTGAGATTTCCCTGTGCGCGAATCTCGGGATTTTGGTGCAAAGTCGAGGGTATGCAGTGCAGGTATCCGGCGGCCGCGATCATGGTCGCGTTGTCAGTTGAGTGTTTAAACTGCGGCACAAACAGTTTCACTTCGGGCATTTCTTTGAGGAGCCGTGCAAATGAATTTCTTAACCATTCGTTTGCGACAACGCCACCTCCGATGACGAGGCTTTTAGCGCCATATTCGACGATCGCGCGCCTAGTTTTTTCTACGAGCACTTGTGTGACCGCGTCTTCGAATTCGCGTGCAATGGCGGCTTTTTGTTCATAAGAGAGCACACCGAGCTTTCTCATCTGGTAGAGCACCGACGTTTTGATCCCCGAAAATGAGAAATCGTAATCTTTTGAATGTAGCATCGGCCGCGGCAGAGCAAAGACCATCGGAAGGTCCCTTTCGCGTGCTTCTTTCGCCAGTCGCGAGATCTGGGGACCACCGGGGTAGGGGAGGTTCAGCAAGCGCGCAACCTTGTCGAATGCTTCACCGACCGCATCGTCGTGCGTTTGTCCGATGAGAGAATAGTGCAGAAGGTCTCTGATCGCTATCAATTCCGTATGGCCTCCGGAGATCAGCAATGCGACGGCGGGAGTGACGAGCTCGGTTGTCTCTCGACCGGCATCAGGCAAGAGCACTGAAGCGATATGCCCTTCCATATGGTTAGTCGGGATCACGGGAATACTCCAGATCGCACCCAATGCGGTTGCGAAGTTGATGCCAACCCAGAGCGCCGGCTCGAGCCCGGGGCCGTGAGTGACCGCGATCGCGTCTATAGGCGGTTTTTCGATCGAGGGAATTGATTCGAGGAATTGTTTGAGCAACTCCGGCTCCCGCTTGAGCGTTGCACTGATACGCTTAGTATCGTAGACATGCGGTGATGGAGAGATGGTAAGCCATCCTGCTTTGATGAGGAGTTCTTTGAAGAGCGGTATGAGATTTTTGGCATGCTCGCGCTTTGCCATCATAGGGAACACGCCGCCGAACGGTTTATGGGTTTCTATCTGGGAATGCACGACTTCCGCGCGCACCGTAAAATGCGGTTTGGGAAGTTGACCGGCACCTTCAAGCAATGCCAGCGCGGTCTCGTCGCAGGATGTTTCTATTCCTAAGATTTTCATGGCGTTTGTTACTCTACCGCGCGTTTTTTGCAAATGCAATTAATAGCAGGATTGCTGTAAATATATTCTAGATGTAATATGAGTATGAAAACGTTCTTTTCATGAGCGTCAAACGAGAAAGGATAGTTATGGATATCTATATTCCTATTCCTACTAAAGAAGAGGCAGGTGAGTTATGGCAGGAGGTCGAGACCTTGCGGAGGAATCTCGACGAGGTGCTCAAACATCCGGGCGAATTTGTCCTGATCAAGGGTGATGACATCATTGGTTACTATAAGGATTTCAAGGCGTGCATGGAGGAGGGTTATAGGCGATTCCTGAATGAGGTCTTTATGGCGCAATCGGTGGATGCAATTACAAATCCAATCATCCATCGTTTGGGTGCGCGGTCCTTTTTACCGCCTAAACATTTTGAAGCCCCGCCCGCGTGACTCTTTTTCACGGCGTTATCGTACAAAGCGGCGACCTTTGGTCGCCGCTTTTATATTCAGTATCCCTCGATGAGACGCTCCAGTGTTTCCAGTTGTTCCGGGGTGTTCGCTCCGAGCGCGGTCATGGGGTCGATCGAGACACTAGTGATGGGCTCACCGTGTCTGCGCGCCATTTCCGGCAGGGCCGTCAGATAGTATTCGCCCTGGGCATTGTCGGTGTCCAAGAGCTTCAGGGCATTCCACAGCCACGATGCGCGGAAGCAGAAATAGGAAGGATTTACCTCGGTTATCAGAAGTTCTTTTTCATTTGCATCTTTAGTTTCGACGATGCGCTCCACGTCTCCTTCGGCGTTTCGTATGATACGCCCGAAGTCTTTAAACGATGCCCGCCAGCCATCGAAATCTTCGAGGGGAACGGTTGCCATAGTGATCGGGGACTGTTTGGCAAGGTGCGCTTCGGCGATGCGGTTTATCGTCTCGGTATTCATCAGCGGATGATCTCCGTAGAGTACCATGATGTGTTCAGCTACTCCTCGGAGGGATTTTTCGGCACAGAGCACGGCGTGCCCCGTACCAAGTTGTTCCGACTGCAGTACATAGTGGTATTCAGGGCCGCAGGCAGCTTTCACCTGCTCGCTCTCGACGCCAACGATGATCGTTGCTGGTTTTGAGACTCGTGCGGGTGTGAGCGCCTCAAGAAGATGCGTTATCAGCGATTTTCCGCGCATCGGCAGAAGCACTTTGGGCAATTCAGAGCGCATCCGCTTGCCCTTTCCTGCGGCTAAGATGATTGGTTTGATTGAATCCATTTTGGTGCGCGGTGAGGGACTTGGTCACCCATAATCTTCTGGTGAAGATTTGTGCGACCCCGCCTCGCGCGCCGTCGCGCTCCGGCTTTCAAGTCCCGGATGAAGCTTACTAATGCCCCCTCGGACAGCCATCTGGCTGTCCTCGCGGATCATTGTGCGCGGTGAGGGACTTGAACCCCCGACCCTCCCTACGTCAAAGGGATGCTCTACCAACTGAGCTAACCGCGCATTTTGTTATCAAACCGCACGTTCGAATCAGGAGCTATCCTATCACAAATTCTTTAACTCAAACAAGACGTTATGAAAGAACTCTTTGTCTCTAGGGTGGGTCAGTAACGCCGAAACATCTTCTTTGTTGACCCAGCGAGCTTCCGGGTTGTCCGGGTCTTGCGGTGCAAGCTTGATCTGCGTGGTCTTGAACAAGAACATATGGATGAGCTTGAGCTCATTTTTATCTTCGCCTCCGTCTTTCCCGATCTTATACCGCTTGTAACTCCCGAGCGCCTTTATGAACGTGACTTCATTGATTCCGCTTTCTTCACCGATCTCGCGCTTCGCCGCCGAAAGGGCATCCTCGCCCTCGTCGATGTGTCCTTTAGGCAGAGACCATGAATTGCCATGCTGACTTACAACCAGAATCTCTCCGTTGGGATTCACTACCACCCCGCCCGCAGATTTTGTTTCTCGCGAGTACATCAGAGCTTCTTTATGGGCGAGATTGGATTGATTCGTCTCATTTTTTAGCTCTTCTTTTGAGTACAGACTTCTGCGAAGGACTCAATGCCTTATCTGTTCGATGAGTGCAACCATACCAACAACACGGACGGCGCATCCCTTCCTTTAGTTCCGAGATAACCCTGTCGACATGCTCTTTCCTTTTCTCTGGAGTCTTAACGGAGATAGTCCAACAAATCCATTCATTGCGGGAAAGTGGTGTAACGTCTTCCCAAGCCTCCAAAGCTTTAGAATCAGACGACAGCGCTTTCCGCAAGTCTGACGGTAGTTCATGCACTACTCCACTGGAGATTTTTCTGCTCATACATTCATTATACCAATTCCGAGGTTCTTGGGTCTGTCGATCTGTCTGCTAGCAGGCAGGTACAAAAGTCTTCGGGTGGAGAGAGTGGGTTAAGTACTAGAGTGGTGAGACACCACAAAGTTATTTAGTAGAGTTTTGAGCATTGAAATGATGTGTGTGGGTCAGGTTCGATTTCTGGCTATTTCAAACAATTCTTGGTAGTATCCAGCGCAGACAGCAAACCATCAACCAGAAAGGACAACAACGTGGGAGTCAGCATGATTACCGCCCTGGAAATATTCACGAATCCAAGCGACCTTGAAATCACTATCGAGCAGGAGAAGGAAGGAGCGAAGTTCGCCGTTGGGATCTTCCGTGGCCCCGGCCACAACTTCAAGCCGATGCTCACCTCACAGCCGTTCGCCGAAAAGCTGGAAGACGCTGTGGAAACGATCAAAAGAACGCTCGAATCAATCCATGAAGCCCTGACAAAGGATTTCGCGGACCGCAAGAGCCTTCCATCGCAATACCTAAATCCTGACGGTCTGGAAATCGATCAGTCAAAAGTCTTGAATCCCAAGCTGATCGCCCGGATTCTCAACGAGCTTCGGCAACACCGAGTCGCGAGCACCTACAAGATGCTCGCTTCAGTGGGTTGAACAATCCCTACGAACATACAAAGCCAGTAATGCAAAATTGTTACTGGTCTTTTTTTATTCATTTATATGTTTATAGGTTGCCCCACCGTCCCAACCACTCGGATCATGCCGATAATATGTTTTATTGGCGGAGGAGGTGAGATTCGAACTCACGAGAGGATTTCTCCCCTACCGCATTTCGAGTGCGGCGCGTTAGACCACTCTGCCACTCCTCCTTCATACTGCACAGACCGAAAGAATATAGCATTTTTTGCGGAATCTTCAAAAAATGTTATTATTTTCCAGCCGAAGCGGCCCTATCGTCTAACGGTTAGGACGTGGGCTTTTCAAGCCTAAAATCCGGGTTCGATTCCCGGTAGGGTCACCAGTTGGGTTTTATCCCGTTTGAAATCTTCAGATAGCTTGAAGAGTGGCTGTAATTTTGGTGTTCCATTAACTATCTCGGAGTAGGTCGGAACTTCCTCAAAAAATAAGCTCAATAGGGCTCGGCGTGACTGCAGATTGTCTGCGTTTGCAATGATTTCTGCGGGGTGTTCCATTATGCGTCGCGCGTAGCTAATAAACCCTTTGATGCTTCTCTCGGTGATTTCAATCTGACCGCGTTTGCTTTCTGCCTCCTTAATACGGGCATCAAGCTCGTGCACTTGCTCTTCGAGCATGCGCCGCACTGTCGCATTGTCGGTCAACGTAAGTGCATCAAGTTTGCGGACTTGTTCGGCTTTTAAATCTCCAACGTTGTGGCTAATTCGAGAGGACTGTTCAACGATTTCCTTCTCACGTTCGCGGTATTTTTTAATCAGCTTTTCGTGTAGCTTGTCGATAAAAGATTTATCAAATCGCAAACTGTCCAAATAATTCTTGATATTTTCTTCGAACTCTTTCTTTGGGACTCTGAAGCCGACATGCGCTCGCTTACTAACTTTTGCGCCGCCGCAATGATAAGCGGGAAACGTCTCACCGGATTTACCTCGAGACGCGCTCCCGAGGCATTCGGCTCTGCAGTGAGGGCATGGAATCACTTTCCATGGATATAAGGGATTGTCCTTCATTCGCTTCACTTTGCCCCATGGAGTGTAGTTATGAACGACTTGAACGGTATTGTCGGCATTTTCTTTAATAAAAATTGCTCCGCGGTTTGCGCGATTAAACTTGTCGATGGAAACGATGCCTGTGAATTGCTGCATCCGTACGGGTTGGTGCTTTGTCCATTTTTCGTAATTTATTCCCGCATATTCTGTCTGAAGCACGAAACGCTGAAGCTGCTTCACTGTTAAAGATTTGCCCCCTCTTTTGCCGACGATTTTATAGTTCTCTACGTCACTTCTATCCCAACGCCTGTATGCGCGTGTCTTAAAGCCCTCTGCGTTTAGTTGCTTAACAATTTCTTTGTCGTCAACGCCAGCCGCTCGCAAGTCAAACATTTTGACGAAGAAATGTGCTCTTTCGGGGTCTGCCTCTCGGACAACGCGCTCTCGTCGGCCAATGATAATCTTTTTATTTTTGAGACCGTCAGGAGCACGTCTCCCAGCGTAACCATCACGTACGTAACCAATTTCTGCCCCGACCATTCGCGTAAGGATATCTCTTGCTTCGGCCTTGCCTCTATGCGCTTCTAGCATCTCGGCTGCTTCACTCGGGTAGAACCTACTCCACTCGTATTCAACTCCAAGATGCTCCAGCGTATTCTTTTCAGGTTGGATTATTCCGTAGCTATCGCAAATTTGTACGCCGATTTTCGCAAAATCTTTTTTTAGGCGGTCGTATTCTGGGAAACCCTCGCGCGTGAGGCGGTCGATGGATTTAAAAATATAATACTGGATTGGTCTTGAAGCGTTCTTGCGGTTCCATCCTGAAATAAATTGCTTAATCATTTCGATATCTTCTCGCTCTGCGGTCGTCGCAGAGTGCGGTTTCTTAAAGACCTTGGCAACATCCCAATTACGACCCTCGGCATAACGACGTCCGATAATTTCTTGGTCTTCCAAACTGCTTCCGCCCACTTGGCTGATATCACTCACGCGACAGTCGATTACGCAGTATTCTTTTTTGTCTTCAGTCGCCATACTCAAATGTTATCAGTTTCTACCGGAAGAGCGGAACCGTTTTTTAGCTCGCGTAGCCACGAGTCGAAAAGCACGTCGGATAGTTGTTCCAACAATAAATCGACCCGTTCGACCGACGGAAAGTCGCTGCTGCCTTTGATTTCGTCTTTAGGTGCCACAGAAGCCCGCTCATGGCCTTGCAGGTGTCGGGAGAGACCCACAAAGCCATAAAAGGGCTTCGGTTCTCCCAACTTCTTGAAATGGGGCAATAAAAAAGCCCCGACCTCAAATCGGCATTTCTCAGGCCAGAGCGGACTCTGCGAGAAATAGCCGATTTCCTTGGCGTGGCTCGCTTTGTCCTGTGGCAGTTAGTCCAATTCTATCACGCAGCGTGGGCAGCTGTCACTGCGCCCTTTTGTCGTTCATAGGCGCGTATTATGGCCTCCTTCAATTCATTCGGCTTAACCTCGTATATTTGGAAATCTTTGATATTGTCCTCCTTCAAGTGCAATTGGCCTTCTCCAACGTTCCCGCGATGCTGCCCCTTGGAATAGTATTTATTGCTCTTTACCTCATCTGAAGATAAGACCCAGTACTTGATAACGTCGCGCCAAACGGCTACCCATACAAAAACGTCACAGTGTGCCGGCTTGATTTGCTGAAAATTCATCCAAAACGAATGCTTACTTTCAAAAGAAAGGGCTTTAACGTAAAGCGCCTCTGAACTATCGCCATTGACAGCACGGGACGCTTTAACCTCAATGCGTATCAAATTACTGCCATCATTGAGCAAAAAGTCGTAGTCACCTTTGTAATTTTGCTCAATTTTTTTCGTGGGCTTAACTAGGTCAGGAACAAGCTCCTTTAAATGACCTTGTGCCCACTGTTCGCCAAATCCTCGTGGTGAACTTATCTCGAATATGTAAAGGTACATATTTCGAGCAATATATTCGTCTCTGATTTCGTAATAATCGTCCAGCGTTATTTTTCCAAATCCCATGAGTGACGAAATGATGTATTCGTACTCGTTAAATGGGTACACTGACACCAAGTCAGTTAAGCGTGAGCGAATAATTTCCCGCTTATCTGCCGACAGCTCGTCAATCAGCTTGTTCAGTTTTTCTTTCAGGTACTCCATTGTTTATTCGTATGTTAATAATTTCTCGGATGATTTAATGCCTTGCCTGACAAACTCCTGCTCACCCTTGGTTAGGTTAAACAGTTCCATTATAGAACAGTCGAGTTTATTGTGCATTTCTGCGCGTTCCTGTGCAGGGGTCTCTTTTCGCAGGAGTACTTCAAGCATTTTTGCAATTATTTTATGCTGACTTTCAGAAATAAGTGGTAGGGGCAGCTTCTCGACATCGCTTCGCAAAATCTTTATCGAGCGGAATTTCTTTTGATATACAAACTGGTAAAGAGAAGAATTAAATAATGCGAGTACGGTCTTTATAGGATAGTTGGGAACTTTTGGAATTAAAATGTTGGCACTATTCAGAGTAAGCGTCTGCTTGTCGTCATAAGCAAAAACCAAATCCTTCGAAATGAATTTGTATATCAGTTTCTCCGCCGCTCTATATTTGCCTACGGGTGCTACCTGTTGAAATTTATCTGGCTCGAACTTAATGAAATGTTTTGGTGAATTAAACAAGTATCGCTTTATCTCCTTACCGGTCAAAATGGCTTCGCTTCCAGCTTCTTTTTTGGGAAGAAGATACTTCTTATTATCACCAGTTACTACTCCAAGAGCCCACTCCGATTGACCTGCAAGTGAGGTGTGCTTTACGGCGAAAAACTTGTCGATGATGGCAAGTTCGTTGTTTCCGTTGAACACATCGAACGTAAAGTCAGGGTTCGACTTTAGCCGTGCTTGCAGCACTTTGTGAACAGTGCCGTTTTCCACCTCAAATTCGGAATTTTCGCTTGGCATTTTCTTGCGGACGTCCAAACGTATTACCGGTGTGAATACTTTCTTAAAAACGCGATTTAGGTGCTTTACTCTCGCGATTTCTGTCTGATGCAGTATTAAATTTCGAACATCCCTATGGATTTTTACGTGGAGGATTGCTTCGGGCAATATATAAGCCAAAACCCCACCATCCTTAAGCATGTCACGCCCCTTTGATATAAAAAGTGAAAATGCTTCGTCGGAGCTTATGTGCGGATAATTCTCCTGAATTTGTACAATCTCCGAGGGAGAGAAATGGACTCCCCATGGTGGGTTTGTCATCACAACATCAAATTCTGGGAGCGCTTCCGAGTCAGAAAATAGAGTGTCTTTTAAAAATATATTTGGTTCGAAATCTGTGTCAGCAAATTTAATCAGAAGGTTAATACGTGCAATTTTGACGGCAGTTTCGTCGATATCAAACCCCCACAATTGTGATGGATGTTTTACTGCGGTCGCAGCAGAAAGTAAAAATTGTCCGGTGCCACAGCATGGGTCTAAAACGATGCCAGAGGGTTGGACATATTCCTGCACGATATCTTCTACGACCCAGCGTGGAGTATAGTAAGACCCGCCTTGTGCCTTTTTTCCTTCCAACGAAAGAGATTGGTAAATGAGTCCGAGAAAATCACCGGTCTTTGGCAACTTATATTTGAGCAAGTCAGAATATTCAGTTTCAGAAAAAGTATTTTTTGTCCGCTCTTTCCACCAATTCAGTTCTTGCTTTAAACTTTTGCTTTTGAGCCCAGCTGCTTTAACTGCATTGAATACAAGTGCATAAAGCAGCGCATGTTTATCTAATTCTCGGGAATGAAATTCATCCAGTACGTACTGAACAAAATGCAACATTTCCTCGCTGTCCGCGTATTCTTCGGGGATAAACATGCCTTGAGCATGCTTTTTGTTCGCTCGCTTATTAAGTCGACCGAGTTCGCCATTGGCTATCTTTTCCTTCAGGTCTCGAACTTGTTGGTAGTCGAATAAAACCTTTCTTCCTTGGGTTGTCGGGACAAGATAATCGTGCCTTATCCAATTACGAACAGTGGCCGAAGAAACGCCTAAAAGCGACACTGCTTCTTTAAGGTCTATTTCTCTTTGTGGCGCACTTTGCATGTAACCATTGTAATACAACGCCTAAATTCATGCCTTTTGTTTACGACCCCAGACAAGCTTTTGACGCAGTTTTTCTTCAAATTCATCCACAAGGGCTTGAACTTCAGGACTAGGTGAAGGGTCGCTATGGGCGTCTCGACTTGTAATCTCTACTTTTTGCCGTACCCCAAATTCATATGGTCTTTTACGCTCAAGATACCGAAATGCGTATACCGGATTATCAAGATTTTGTACCATTGTTTGCCGAGCTTTTAATATTGGCTGCGTTCGTATGGCTTCAAACCTCTCCAAAAGGTCTCTATTTTGACTTATCCAGTGATAGTAGGTTGAAGGGGAGATGTTGGCATAAAAACAAGCTTCTTCGACTGTTGCGTCGAGCGCAAATGCTTGTTCGAGCTTTTGTATGGTTTCGGGTTTGAACTTACTCACTGCTCGCGAGATTCGCTGTCTTCGAAGCTGTTCGTTAGATGGCCTAGTCATAGTGTTCTATTACACAATGGTGAGAATCTTTAATCGAAAAAAGTCGACTTTACGCGGGCGATAAGTTCAACGCGTTGGTGGTTTCAAACACGCGGTTCCAAGAAATTATCATGCTTTCCATAGTGTTCCATTGGAAGTACACTGGGCTCAAAAAGCGTCAGAAATCGCAAAGCAATTTGCGATTTTAGCTTTTGACGGGCGCAGTGATGTTTCGTTAGCAAACGAAACCACGAGCCGGGGTCGCGAAATTTCCGAGCGACGGCGAGGAAATATTCGTGACCATATATAATCTGTAAAAAATTACCCAACCGAGGTTGGGTAATTGACTGGCTGTGTCAGTGCCGCAGCCGAGCTTTTTGTTTACGCTCAATCAGTTTGGTCGCCGTTGCAACGAGCCAGGCGTAGCAGTAAACGAACAGTAGCATACCGGCGTCTATCACGGAATGTCGGCGCATCTTCATAGAACCTCCGTTGATATTCTAGTCTCTGGAATTCTTTTTTCAAGAAGCCCCCTGATGATGCAGAGACTGTATGCATCGGTCCTAGATACTCTTCTATCCGATTATTTCGCGTGCAGATATAGGTAAATATCCTCCAATGCTTTGACCGCGTCCCCAGCGGCGATGTTGTTCTGGTGGTAGAGACCATCGGTTGAATCGCCAGCGGCCCAGACGCCTGCCACAGAAGTGCGTTGGGTTCGAGGGTCTACGATGATATGTGCCCACTGATCTAGCTTCACGAGGTTTTTGACGAAATCAGTCGAGGGGATAAGGCCGATCTCGACAAAGATGCCATCCATCGGCATTTCTTTCGTCTCGCCGGTCTTAGTGTTCTCATAGACGATCGATGAGACGAATTTTTCGCCTTTGACCTCCGCGACTCGAGCATTCTTGAACAGCTTGAATTTCGGGTTGGCAGAGACTTTCTGTACGGTTATCTCATCAGCGCGGAAATTCTCGCCGCGAATGAACATCGTCACGCTTTTGCAATAGGCGAGAAGTTGAGCAGCACTCTCGAATGCGGAGTTGCCACCGCCGACGACGAGGACGTCTTTGTCGCTGAAGAGTGGTCCGTCGCAGGAGGCACAATAGGTCAGCCCCTTATTTTCGAACGCAACTGCATTTTTCGCATCTAACTTGCGGCGGGTTGAGCCCGTCGCGATGAGCACGGTTTTTGCGCTGAAATCTCCATCGGAAGTCTTTATAGAGAACCCATCTTTCGCTTTTTCAACCGATTCTACCCAGAGGCCGTCTTTGATATCAACAGCGCCTTTCGCGTATGCCTCAAGGTGGTTTTTGAAGTTAGCGGCGAGCTCTACACCTGGAATGGAGACTGTTCCTATCCAGTTCTGTACGTCCAAAGACTCGGTGCTCTGCCCGCCAAAATCTTTGGTGAGAAAAACGGTTTTCAGGCGCTTGCGCGCGGCGTACACCCCCGCCGCAACGCCTGCCGGACCGCCGCCGATGATCGCAAGATCATAAAACATAGCGTATAGCGTACAGCGAATGTCAGTGGGGGGCAAGGGATTTGACCCCCGTTCACTGCTTATGTAGAGTGATACTGAACCTCAACAGAAAGGAACGATATGTGGGTGTTCATTGCCATGAGTGCGTTTCTCGCGGGATTGGTGTTAGGACGCGCAAGTAAGGAGCCTGATAAAAATATTGGCCCCTGTCCGAACTGTGGTACCGCGATGAACTTGGAAGAGCGGAAATGCGGATCGTGCGGTAATATTCTGCACGCGCATGAACCGTAATTCACTGTCCCCATCGAAAAGGCCGAAAGCGGAATCCGCGAGTAGGTCTTTTTCTTTCAAACTCTAACCGAGAAAGTTATTTTGAAAGACGGCGAGGAGGCGAGCGGGCATGGTTTTTGCGAAGCAAAAGAGCAAGCCGAGCGGATAAGGAAAAACTGCCCGCTGGGGCAGTTTTTCCGGTCTTTCAAAATAATCTTTTGAGCGGCCTTTATTTTTTGCGCCGCAAGAAAGCGGGAACTGCTCCCCAGTCATCCTCATCTTCACCTGCGCCTCCGGGAGCTGGTACTTTGAGCTCTTTTTTGTCTTCCATCTTCGTTTCTTCTTTTTCCCGCGAAGATGCGCCCGTCAATGCGTTGAAAATACTGCCGCCCTTGCGTTCCGGTACGGCTTCGCTGAATAGTTTTCGGTGTCCGACGTTTTCAGGGAAACCCGAAGCGATAACGGTGATCTTGATCTCGTCTTTCTTCAGCCGGTCGTCGCGGACCGTGCCGAAGATGACCTTAGCTTCCGGATCAACCGATTCAGTGATGACCTTCGCTGCGTCTTGTATTTCAAACATAGTGAGATCGTCGCCGCCGGCAATGGAGAAGAGCACGCCCTTCGCACCCTGAATGGAGAGGTCGAGGAGAGGAGAATTGATGGCGGTTTTGGCGGCTTCTTCCGCGCGCTTCTCTCCCGATGCGCTGCCGATGCCCATCAGTGCCGAGCCCGCATTCTGGAGGATGGATTTGATGTCCGCGAAGTCGGTATTGATGATGCCCGGGATGGTGATGAGGTCGGAGATGCCTTCGACTGCTTGTTTAAGTACGTCATCACACATGGCGAACGCGGTCTTCGCCGTCGTTTCTTTGCTGACGTTGGCGAGCAAGCGGTCGTTGGGGATGACGACGGTCGCATCGACGGCCTTGCGCAGTTCGTTGAGGCCCTGTTCCGCGAATCGAGAGCGCTGCTGGCCTTCGAATGCGAATGGTTTGGTGACAACCGCTACAGTCAACGCGCCGAGTTCCTTGGCGATCTTCGCGACGATCGGTGCCGCGCCCGTGCAGGTGCCGCCGCCCATTCCGCCGGCGATGAATATCATATCGGCTCCCTTGATGGCTTCCTGGATCTCTTCGCGATTTTCCTCGACCGAGCGTTTGCCGAGCTCCGGGTCCATGCCCGTGCCGAGACCGTGGGTCAAATTCTTTCCGATGTGGATCTTTTTCTTGGGAAGGGAGTTTTGAAGATCTTGCGCGTCGGTGTTTATGGCGATGAATTCAACGCCGCGGACCTTCGAATTTATCATATGGTTGACCGCGTTCTTGCCGGACCCGCCGATACCTAAGACTTTGATCCGTGCGAACGCTTCTACCTCTGGTTTGATTTGTGGCATACGTGAGATACACCTCGGCTAATCATATCAGCCAAAGCGCAGTTTTAGTGTTAAGACTGGCGCTACTTTGATATTTGCCCGTATCATACTGGAACCAGTCAAAAAGAAAAGGGTTGCGCCCTTTTGAGTATGTGTCGTAGTTTATGTTCAACGAAATGCCGTTCTTCGGGGGAAACACCGGAGGGTAACGTTAGGGCAAGAGCTGACGCAGAAGGTTTTTGAGCGTACCGCGGGCTTTATGCGCGAGCCCGACGCCGAGCGTCTGCTCCTCATCTTCCTGTGAAAGTCCGATCCGGCAGAGCCCGTAGGCAACGGACCATGATGCGTCCTTGATGGGCTCGCGCATGCCGCCGCTCCAATTCATTGACGCGATGCGCGAGGGAAGATTGAGGGAGGATCTCGCGAGCTCTTCGAGCGCAGAAATTCCCGAGCCACCGCCGGTGAGAATGATCCCCGCCGGTAGCAGTCCGCTCCGTCCGATCTTTTTTAAATGCGCTTCGATAAGATCGAGAATGTCCGAGAGGCGCGCTTCGATAATGTCGTCGAGTTTTTTCTTCGGATACGTCGCGCCAGTGATCGCTCCCAATTTTACACGCTCCGCCTCTTCAAGCGGGATCTTGAGACCCAGTGCGATATCGTTCGTGATATCGTTGGAGCCGATCGGGAACGTTTCGAGCGAGATAGGGATGTTGTTTTCGAATACGACGATGGAGACCGTTTCTGCGCCGATGTTGGCGAGGACCGAGCCCGCGATCTTTTGGCTCTTAGTGAGTGTGACGAGACTGGCCGCCAATGGCGCTGCGATCACCTGTGGCACTTCAACACCTGCGTCCTCGACCGCTTGTATGAGGTCTTGGAGATGATTTTCGATGGCGGTAACGAAGAGTACTTTCGCTTCGAGTTTGTTGCCTTTCATGCCGGTCGGTTTGTTGCCAAGAACTGGTTTTCCATCAACGCGATACTGGATGGGAATCGTGTGGATGACTCGACGATTGACCGACAGCGATGCCGGTATCGCGGCGCGACTTGCGTCGATTGCTTTATCAACGTCGAGGTCGCTGATCTCGGAGTCTGCCCGCGACACCGCGACCGTGCCGGTCGAAGTCATGGATGAAAGGCCGATGCCGCCAACGGAGAGATAGGCGCTTTTAATGCGAAACCCCGATGTTTTCTCGGCCTGCGCGACAGCGGCTTGGATTGCCTTGGTGACGTCGGTTTGATTGATGATATAGCCGTGGCGAAGGCCTTTGGATTCGGCGAATCCAGTCCCCGTGACGCGGGGTGCTATGCGCTCACCGACGTGCGCGTTCTCGGCGGCCATGACCTTTACCTGGTATGTGCCGATGTCTATTCCTGCGGATATCTTTTTTGCCATGGACAAAATAGGGAGACTTCGTTTTTTCCAGAAACTGCGAGCAAAACTCGTTCTCCTTTTGCTCCATTGTACTACCGTGGTGGTATCCCTTCAAATGCAAGAGACCGTGGATAAATAGGTATCCGATAAAATCTTTCTTCGAGCGGCCGAAACCCGCCGCTTGCCGGTTCGCGTACCGGGAACAGATGACGATCTGCCCCTCGCGCCTTGCGAGCGGGAAGGCCAGCACGTTTGCCGGCTTGTTCTTTCCGCGGTAGATGCGGTTTAAGTTCCGTGATTGCGTCTCGTTGACGAATATCAGTTCGAGCGAGAAGCTTTTCCCCAACACGGCGTTTTTCGTGGGCTCAAAAGGCAACCCCGCTTCGGCGGGGTTGGTTGCAGTGAGGTGTACGATCGAGAATCTTTTTTCCGTCCGCATTCTCCGTGAGGCTAGTTCGAGCGGCCGCTCATCCTATCCGGTAATTTCCCGAGCTTAACGAGCGTCAGTACTTCATGCCGCCGCGCGAGGGAATTGAGCGCGCGCTTTTTGCGCGTGAGACGCGATCTATTGCGTTCTTTGTATCGGTTGCCGCGGACTACTTTGACCATGCCCGCTCCCTGGACGCGCTTGTTGAAGCGTCGCAGAAGCGAGAGCGAGTTTTCGTTGCTATTCCGTTCGACTTGGACGTTTATCATGTGAGCGCAAAATATAACACAGCCGTTTGCGTTTTGCAAAGTGGCCCTAGGAACCTGCCTTATTTGAGCTTCTTTAAATAGTCTGCGAGCCCTACGATCGGGACGATTTCCTGGAATCGCGTCATCATATCCCGGACGATCACGCTCCCTTCAAGCGCCTCTTTTTGTCCCATGATGAGCACATAGGGGATCTTGAGATTTTCGGCAGTCTGTATCTGGCTCGTGAGCTTGTCTTTCGCGAGTGCCTGGTAGAGCGGGATCTTCGCGTGCCGCAAGACTTCGATGACCTGCAAACTTTTAAGCTTGGCTTCAAAACCGAGCTGAATGAAATAAACTTTCGGTTTCTTAGGCATGCGGCACTTTTTCTGCTTGCTCGCACTGCGCTTGAACAAAAGTGTTACGCCTATCGCAGGAATCTCCCGCTTCATATCCAATTTCTTCGCGAGTCCGTTGTAGCGGTATCCGAGGGCCAGTGTCTCTTCGGGCGCCTCGGCCGAACCGGAGGCGTTGAGGGTTTTTATGAGAAAGATCGTATGCGAACAGATGCGGCGATTGCCGAGCACATGGTTGTCTATCTTGTACGGGATATTCATGGACTCGAGATATTCGAGCACTTCCTTGAAGTGCAGGCGGCTCAATTCGGTGAGCGTCGCGATGGATTTAGGCGCCGATTCGGTGACCTCGCGACACTTTTTATTGTCGCATTCGAGCGGTGCGAACAAGTCTTTTTTCATTTGTGCGCGGCAGTGAGCCAAGTCCTGCATGTGGGAGCGGTAATACTGATTGAGCTCGCGGACGAAGTATGCGGCCGAGTCCTTATCCCCGATGCTATTGAGGTCTACATAGAGATCTTCGAACCCTTCATCTTTCAAGATCTCGATGGAGGTTTTGATGAGCTCAGCTTCTGCAATGCTTTTGGCAGTTCCTACGATGTCGAGATTGATCCGTCGCAGAGAATTGTGCGTTGCGCGCTCTCCGTCGCGCAGCGGCGCCCCTTCGGAATAGAGCAACGCTGGCTGGGAGGGATTGAGTAGTCTTTTCTCCTCGGTATAGCGCAGAAGCGCGATCTTTTCTTCGGCGGAGATACGCAAGGGGCATTCCGTTGAACCGTAATTCTTGTCATGGTGTTCGTATTCGAGCACATGCTTCGCTTTGGAAATATCGTCCTTGCTTATCGGAGGCGTTTTGATGGGCATGAAGCCGTAATAGTAGGCGATCTCGGCGGAACGCTGTAGTTGGGTGAACGGCAAAAAGGGAGAACGCTCGTCCGATGACGCGCTCCGGCTGACGGGTTTTGCGGGTGCGACCGGCATGATTAGGGATTAGCGGAACCAGGTGTCCACGAGATCCTCGAGACCGGCAGGAGCCGTATGACGGGGCGACCGACGATATCCCCAGCAGGAAGGGGACCCCAGCGTCGCGAGTCGGAGCTCGCGGCGCGATTATCTCCAAGCACATAATATTCGTCGTCTTTGAGCGTTACCGTGATGAAATCACTGCGCTCATTTTTCACATACGATTCGATGAGTGTGATCTTCTTCCCCTCGGTGGTAGTCACCGTGATCTCTGACCCGTTGAATGAGAGCGTTTCCCCCGGAAGCCCAATGATGCGTTTGATGAAGAATTTTGAAGGATCTACCGGATAGCGCAGGATGATCACGTCTCCGCGGGAGGGTTTCTCGAAGCGATAGGAGATCTCATCTACCACCAAATAGTCGCCGTCCTGAAAGGTGGGGATCATCGAATCGCCGCTGACAATAAATGGCTGGGCTACGAAATAGCGAAACCCGAGGACAAGGGCGAGCGAGATCAAAATAAAACGGACCGTGTCGAGAAGACCAGTCTTTTTGGATGAGCTTTCAGCGGAGGCCACTTCGGGCGTCTCGGGGGGATTCATGATGGTCTCTATCTTAGTATATAAGCCTATTTGACACCATAGGAGTGCTTGTGTTCCTTATCTGTATGGATGAGTTTGAACATAGAGGCGACGTATTTGTCCAATGCCGCATGCGCTGATGCTAGCCGTACGCTTCGGTCGTAATCTTGATTCAAAGAACGCTCCACTATACGCTATAGGTAATATGCGATATGTAATTCTTGGTTTAGGAAATCCTGGAGAAGAGTATGAGGGGACGCGGCACAATACGGGACGCATGATCGTCTCCGCTTTCTCGCGTAAGCAAGAGTTGCCGGATTTTGAATTTGACCAGAAGATCAATGCAGAGGTCGCAGAGGGAAAGATCGGAGGCGAGAAGGTCACAGTGGTCCTACCCGATACCTTTATGAATAAATCCGGCGCCGCCGCGGCCAAGTTTGTACCATCGAAAAAGGCGGCGGAGACTCTCGTGGTCGTCCATGATGATCTGGATCTTCCGCTGGGGCGTTTCAAAATATCGTTCAATCGTGGCTCCGGTGGGCACCGCGGCGTTGAGTCCATCATTCGCGCGTTGAAAACCGAAGGTTTTGTTCGCATTCGTGTTGGTATTTCGAAAGACGCCGGAAAGGGGAAGGTCAAGAAACCGCAGGGTGAAAAAGCGGTGGGAGATTTCATTCTGGGTACATTTACCCCGGATCAACAGAAAGAATTCAAGAAAGTCTCTAAAAAGATCGGTGAGGCACTGGAGATGCTTGTGTCCGAAGGCCGCGAAAAGGCGATGGGAGAGTTTAACGGCCTCTAGAGAAAGAAAAAAGAAAAGCCGAGCGCTCGCTCGGCTTTTTCGCTCTCGCTAACCGCACTCACTTCTTTTTCCCCTAGGTGATAGGATCGGGGTCGGGATGTTTCTTGTCCCATTTTATGGCGCATACTTGGAGATGCTCGTGACGAGCTAGTGCCCGTAATAGCTTCTTGTTTTCACGTTCCCTTTCTGCTTCGCGGATTTTTCTGCTTTCTGCTATAGGTCGGTAGTTTTCGGCACGTATAATCTCCGCGAGCTTTTCGGGGAGCGGCTCTCCAGGGTTTTTTGTAGGTGTTGTTTGATTTGACCGCAGAGGTCCTCAAGGAATTCAACCCTGCATTCATTGTGGTAAGTGCTGTTAACAAGAGTCCGGTTGCAATATATGCATGTGTAGATCTTTGCCATAGAACGTTTCCTTTCCTTGCCACAGCCTACGTGGTCCGGCTCCTTTGTCAAACATAAAGTCCGAGGAAAACCCTCGGACTTTAGGTTTGAGACGCGCTCTGGACGAGCCAGAACTGGTTTATGTGTTCCCAGGGAATAACTGACGATTCGGCCTTCCCGTTGATCCTGATGAGAATACCTTTATCGACTTCACCGATAAAGGTAACGTCCTTGCCGTTGCCAACGGTGGTGGTACGCAGGTGCACCAAATCTCCCGCTCGTATACCGGATGCGCGCAACTCATCCACATCGAGTATGTTTTTCATACGTCTCCTTTCTGCTTTAAGCATAGACAAAGTAGGATGTGTGTCAACCAAAAGCCGCCTCTTCTGTCTCGGGCGGCTTCGGGTTTTCCTATTTGTTGATGTACGAGAGGGTCATCCGCTGTTCTTTGGGTTCGAAGAGCGTGATTTTGAAATTGTAAGTCTTGCCGAGCTCGAGTTTCTCGCGCAGTTTGTCTTCGCCGCCGAACTCGGAGACGTGCACCAGCCCCGCGACACCCTCTTCGATCGAAGCGAGCGCGCCGTGCTTGTTGAATTTGATGACGACGCCTTTGACCTCGTCTCCCTTTTTATATTTCTTTTCAGCCGGTCCCCACGGATTTTCCTTCAGCGCTTTGATCGAAAGCGAGACCTTCCCGTCTTTGATCTCGATGATGCGCACGCGCACCGCGTCGCCCACCTTGAAGCGCGCCCGCGGGTCGTCCACCAGCGCCCAGTCTATCTCGCTGATATGCACGAGTCCTTCAAGGCCTTCTTCGAGTTTTACGAATACCCCGAAGTCGACGGCGCCGGTGATCGTGCCTTCGAGTTCGTCACCGACCGCATACTTCTCAATGATCTTCTCTTTTTCTTTTTCCGTCTGATTTTTCTCCGAGAAGATGAGTTTTCCTTCCTGCGGCGAGGCGGTGATGATGGAGACCGAAAGATGCGTGCCCACGAGCTTCTTCAGTTCATCGAGGATGCGGTCTTTGTTTCCATCAGTGACGCGCGGATAATGTTCGGGTTTAAGTTGCGAAGCAGGCAAGAATCCCTGCAGTCCCTGCCATTCAAGAATGAGACCGCCCTTGTTCGCCTCCTTGACGATCAGATCCATGACCGTCTTTTCTTTGATCGCTTGTTCGGCTTCGCCCCAGACGAGCGCCTTGCGCGCTTCTTTGAGTGACAGCTCGATATAGCCGTCGGTATTGTCGAGCCCGACGATCTTGGCGGCGATGACGTCGCCGGGATTTATCTTTTTGATGAGGTCGCGGGCGTTGATGTACTCGCGGCCGTAAATGATGCCCGTGCCAAACGGCGGCAGGTCCACGAAAACCGCGGCGCGCGCGATGCCAAGCACTTTTCCTTCAACGACGTCGCCGAGAGAGGGCGGGGTCGAAACCGTATGAATCATTCGCCCCATCAGTGTCTCCTTTTGGCGGCGAGCTTCGAGTTCTTCTAAGGTTGGTTCTTCTGCGTTCCGTTCCGTTTCTGCGGAAGTCAGCGTTTTCTGATTGCTATGCATTATAAAAACTTCAGAAAAGGGGCTCTGGCCTAAGACTGCGAGAGGTTACTCCTTCTCTATATGTTGTTAATCGCCTTGGGTATTGACCGAGAGAAATCCTCGGCAGGCGCAGAAGGGTAAGTATACTCATTTTCTTTTGGATGGCAAGGTGGCTTTTTCTTCGCGTTTGCGCTACAGTCCTCGCAGAAATCTCTAAAGAGAAAGGATTGTTATGGTTGAGGATTCTTATGATTCTCAAGATCACCGGTATATACTCAAATTGACACCAGGCGCGCAGGAGCAGATGCAATTGCTTCAGCAGAAGACCGAGCAGAGAAATTTGTCGCTTTTGATTCAAAGCGCGCTGTCCCTTTACGATCAGCTTGCCGATATCGTTCTTGAAGGAGGTAGATTATATGTCGAGAATTCGGATGGTGTTCGGCGGGAAGTTATCATTCGCGGACTCTCCGGATCCGATACTGAAAGGTCCGGCTGAAAGACCGGGAGTGCGCCCGCGGCGACAATACTGTCGCCGCGGGCTTCTTCGCTTGCCTCTGCACGCTTTAGGCTATAGGCTATAGCGTATGATCATCACCTTTGAAGGCGCGGAGTTTTTCAAAGTGCAGTACGGCGACGTGACGCTCGCGTTCAATCCTATTTCTAAACGCTCGAAACTCAAGGGTTCTCGGTTTGGCGCTGACCTTGCGCTGATCAGTGCCAATAACCCGGATCTCAACGGCGCGGAGTCGGTGTCGCTCGGTGATAAAAAGCCCTTCGTCATCTCCGGTCCCGGAGAATATGAGTATAAGGGTGTGCTGGTCCGCGGATTTACTTCTGAAACGCAGTACGGTGGCGAGAAAAGCATCAACACGATTTATGTGGTGTCGCTTGAGAATATCAATCTCTGTTTCTTGGGTGCGCTTTCAAAAAAAGATTTGCCTGCCGAGACGTCCGAGGGCATCGACGAGGTGGATATTTTGTTCGTGCCGATCGGCGGGAGCGGAGTGCTTGCCCCGACCGAGGCATATGAGCTTGCCGTCTCCCTTGAACCGAAGCTCATCATCCCGATGCACTTCGGTGCCGTGGGGGCAAAGAATGCTCTGGAGGTCTTTCTGAAAGAAGGTGGCATCAAGAACGGCTCTGACAAGACCGACAAGCTGACGATAAAGAAAAAGGACTTGGAGGGAAGGGAGGGGGATATTGTCGTACTATTTCCCGTGAGTTAATTCGCCGCTATGTTTAAGTTTATCGAACGATTGAGGCAGGAATCCGAACCGCACCGGCGACGGACGGCGCTTATAAGCGCGCTTTCGATAACCGGAGTTATCTTTATCGCATGGCTTATGCTCGTGACGAGCGGTTCGATCGAGACTTACCACCGAACCGCCGATGTCATCTCTACGAGCACCTCTCCGGTAGCGGCCGCGCGCGCGGCGCTCCTTGATACGGTAGGTGCCTTCAAGGATTTCGTCGGTATGTTCAAAGAAGCGAAAGTCATATTCGATGCCGCAAGCTCTTCGAGTCCTGTGATCGCGTCGTCTACCATACCCGCTTCGCTTCCCCGATAGTGACCATTTCTCGGGAGATTAAGAGAGTGCTTTGTACAGCCGCAACGGCTTTATTTTAGGGTTGTTTTTTGATACAATAGAGGCACTATGGCAGAAAAGAAGGAGCCATCCAAAGAGGCCCCCAAGCTATCGGTTTTGCCCCGCAGTATCACCGCCGAGATGCGCGAGTCGTATCTCGACTACGCGATGTCAGTCATTACCGCGCGCGCGCTGCCTGACGTCCGTGATGGCCTCAAACCGGTCCATCGCCGCATACTGTATGCGATGCAGGAAGCGGGGCTCACCGCCTCGGCGCGTTTTCGCAAATCGGCGACTGTGGTCGGCGATGTGCTCGGCAAATATCATCCTCACGGCGACATGGCCGTGTATGACGCGATGGTCAAAATGGCCCAGGATTTTTCGTTCCGCTACCCACTGATCGTTGGCCAGGGAAATTTCGGTTCGGTTGACGGGGATTCTCCGGCAGCCATGCGTTACACCGAGGCCAAGATGTCGCGACTTGCGGGCGAACTCCTCAAAGATCTCGATAAAGAAACCGTTGAGTGGAGACCCAATTACGACGGACGGCTGAAAGAGCCCTCCGTGCTTCCCTCGGCAGTTCCGAATCTGCTTCTCAATGGCACGCTCGGTATCGCGGTTGGCATGGCAACCAACATTCCCCCGCACAACCTTCGCGAGGTCGCGCAGGCGCTCACGCATCTCGTCGACCACAAAGACGCCACCACAGAGGACCTCTTAGAATTCGTCAAAGGACCCGATTTTCCGACCGGCGGCATCGCGTACGGGCAGAAAGATATCAGCCATGCCTATGCTAACGGCAAAGGAGGTGTCGTTGTGCGTGGCGAGGCCGAGATCACCGAGGCGAAAAGCGGTGCGTTTCAGATCGTTATCTCATCGCTGCCGTATCGGGTGAACAAAGCCGATCTCATTGTTTCTATTGCTGATCTGGTCCGCGAGAAGAAGCTCGAGGGCATCAAGGCCCTGCGGGATGAATCCACCAAAGAGATACGTATTGTCATAGACCTCAAGTCGGGCAGCCACCCGCAAACGGTGCTCAATTACCTCTACAAACACACCCAGCTTGAGGAAGCGTTCCACTACAACTGCGTCGCGCTCGTGGACGGCGTTCCCCAGACGCTCTCTCTCAAATCCCTGCTTGAGAATTTCCTCAAACATCGGCGTGAAGTCATCCGTCGCCGGACCGAATTCGAACTCAAAACCGCACAGGCGCGCGAGCATATCCTCTTAGGCCTCACCAAAGCGC
Organism: uncultured Candidatus Saccharibacteria bacterium; assembly: GCA_964617735.1. Taxonomy (GTDB): domain Bacteria; phylum Patescibacteriota; class Minisyncoccia; order Phycocordibacterales; family DSPV01; genus 2-02-FULL-46-13. Next base: position 393,798 of record CAZTXT010000001.1, read on the forward strand.
TCGATCACATCGACCGTATCATCAAGCTCATCAAAGCGGCCAAGGATGTTGATTCCGCCCGCGCGGCGCTCATGAAAGAATTCAAATTCAGCGATCTACAGGCCAACGCGATCTTGGATATGAAGCTTCAGAGGCTTGCAGGCCTCGAGCGCAAGAAGATCGAGGATGAGCTCAAAGCGGTGCAGGTTCTCATCAAGGACTTGAAAGACATTTTGGCCAATCCCAAACGCATCCCGGCTATCATCAAGACGGAACTCTCTGAACTTTCGGAGAAGTACGGCAATGATCGGCTCACCAAGATCGTCAAACACGAGGCCAAAGCGTTTTCCATCGAAGACACGATCGCAGACACCGACTCGGTACTGGTTTTGACCTCCGGTGGGTATGTCAAACGGACCGACCCCGAAGAATACCGCAAGCAGCGCCGCGGCGGGGTGGGCGTCGTTGACCTCGATACTAAAGAAGAGGATTTCGTCTCCATCTTTTTGACCGCTTCGACACACTCCGATCTCCTCTTTTTCTCGGATAAGGGAAAGGCGTATCAGATAAAGATGTACGAGATCCCCGAAGGCAGGCGCGCGACTAAAGGCAAGTCCATTATGAATTATCTCGCGCTCTCGCAAGGCGAGCAGATCACGTCGATATTGCCCATGCCCAAGGTGGCAAAGCAGTCCAACCTTTCTTTGATGATGGTCACTACGCATGGTGTCGCTAAAAAGGTAGATGCGAAAAGTTTCCATGATGTTCGGCGCTCGGGGCTCATCGCCATCAAACTCGATTCGGGGGATGCGCTCCAAGTGGTCGCGTTCGTCGATAAAGGCGATAGCATCGCGGTCGCGACGGCGCACGGACAATCCATACGATTCAAGGAATCCGACGTCCGGGCGATGGGGAGAGCCGCGGGTGGCGTCCGGGCGATTAAATTGAAGAAGGGGGACAAGGTGGTGGGCGCCGATATCGTCAGGAAAGACGAGAAAGATCCGCTCTTTTTGGTCGTCTCATCCAACGGCTATGGCAAAGTCACCCCCCTCAAAGAGTATAAGATCCAGCGCCGTGGCGGCTCGGGTATCAAGACTGCGAAGGTTACGGCGAAGACTGGCCCGCTGATCGCCTCAAAAGTGCTCTCCGACGAGATGGAGATCGTCGCGATATCGAAAAAGAGCCAGGTTATTCGCGTGGATGCCAAAGAGATTCCGGAGCTCGGGCGTCAGACGCAGGGCGTTCGCATCATGCGCCTGCGTGAGGGGGATAGCCTCGCGTCGGTTACCTGTTTGTAATAAGGCCTAAGCTTCGGTGCCAACAGACTTCCGTTATACACACCAGCTCTCCTTCGTACACGATATAATAGATATGCCAGCCGCGGTTGGCATAGCGATGTTCGCTCGTCCAGGCTCCAACTTAGTGCAGTTCGACATCTATCCGGGGGCGCACGTTGCCGATCTGGGTGCCGGATCAGGTTTTTATGCTCTTGCCGCTGGACGTATGGCAGGTCCTCGGGGCAAGGTCTTTGCGATAGATGTCCAGCAGGAGCTCTTGGATCGCATCAAGAAAGAAGCGGATCACGAAGGCTTGCGCAACATAGAAGTCATTTGGGGAGATATCGAGCAGCCGGGAGGCACCCGTTTGCGCGATGGTTCGGTGGATCGGGTCATTCTCTCCGACGTACTCTCGCAGGCGGATGATAGGGGAGGAGCGCTCTCGGAGAGCTTCAGGATCTTAAAGTCCGGCGGAAGGCTTCTGATCGTTGACTGGTCCGATACATCCGATCTTTCCGGTCCTGACGCAGCCCATCTGATCAGGAGAGAGACTGCCCTTAAGTTAGCAGAAAGCCGAGGATTTTCGTACGAACTCGACGTTTCGGCAGGTGCACACCACTGGGGATTAATCTTTAAGAAAGCAATAACTCGATGAGGAATATCAGTGTTTTCCAGCTTGTAGTTCTCGGGATCTTTTTCGTCGCTTTGCTCGTGGGTTTTCTGGTCGTTGCCATTTATAGCTCCAATTCGAGTGCTACCCAGAACCAGCTCATTCGCGTGCAGATATGGGGGACGCTCGATGCTGGCGAGGTGAATGCGGCGATAAACAAGGTAGGACACGGCACCACGGGGAATTTGAAGATTACCTATACGCAGATGCCCGAGAGTACGTTTGAAAACGATCTTCTCGAGGCTATCGCGACCGGTTCCGGTCCTGACGTCGTGATCATTCGCGACGATACCGCGGCTTCAAGTCTTTCGAAGCTCACCCTCATTCCGTACGACTCTTTCCCCGCGCGTGATTTCAAAGACTCATTTGTCGAGGGTGGTGAGCTATTCTTGACCGGCAAAGGCATCGTTGGCATTCCCTTCGCGGTGGATCCCTTAGTGATGTACTGGAATCGCGATATGTTCGCGCGCGCGGGACTTGCAAATCCTCCGAAGCTCTGGGACGAGGTCTTTTCATTGGCGCAAGAACTCACGCAAAAAGATTCATCGGGGGCCATTATGCAAAGCGGCGTGGCGCTCGGTGCATACCAGAATGTGCTCAACGCTAAAGCGATCCTCTCGGCGCTTTTCCTGCAAAGCGGAAATACGATATCGGTATGGAGCGATCGGACCTCCTCGGTCAAGATCACCTTGCAGCAGGCTCCCGTTGCTCCCGCAAGCGTACTGTCTTTCTATACGCAGTTCTCCGATCCCCGCAAGAGCGTGTTGTCCTGGAATCAAGCGCTTCCGGACTCCAAGAGCATGTTCCTCTCGAATCGCTTAGCCATCTATTTCGGCTTTGCATCCGAACTTGCTGATATTCGTCAAAAGAGCCCGAACCTCAATTTCGATGTTGCAGAGCTTCCGCAGTCGCGCGATGCCGCGTTTACGGGAACCTATGGACACCTCTACGGTCTTGGAGTTCTCAAGAGCGCGAAAGATGTGCCTGGCTCAATTACGGCGATAAAACTGCTCACCGCAGCTGACCCTATAAGAGTCGCTTCAGAGGCAGCAGGGTTGCCGCCGGTTAGAAAGGACGTGTCCATAAGTTCAGCAGACCCGTATCAGAAGCTGTTTGCCAATGCGGCTATTGTGACTCATGCGTGGCTTGATCCAGATCGAACAGTATCCGACGCTGCATTTAAAGACATGGTGGAGTCGGTGATCTCGGGTTTCGTTGGCCCCGCCGAAGCTATCAGCAAAGCGGCACAGCAGCTCCAGTATGCCGCACCACGGTAATGAATGTATAAGCGTCCAATATCACCAGAAGAATATGCCTAAAAATATACAAAAAGGACTGCTCATACTCTTAGCACTGTTCCTGCTCTCGGCGCCTCTGCTCGGATTGGCAGCGTGGAACCCCGCTGCGTCACTGGTGCCGAGCTGCAACTCAACACTGGGGACCAGGGCAGACGGAAGTTACGGCTACACGGATGAGTGCAACTGGGCGTACTTGCTCGCGCTTGCCAACAACATCCTGCAGTTCCTTGTTTTTCTCGCGGTTCCGATCGCGGCTATCTGTTTCGCGTATGCGGGCTGGCTCTATCTTTCCGCCATGGGGAATTCGGGCCAGATAAGCAGAGCGCACAGCATTTTTCTCAATGTATTCATCGGCCTGGTCATCGTGCTCGTCGCATGGCTCGTCGTCGACGAGCTATTCAAGGCTTTAGTTCAACCGGGCAGCTATGCGCCGGTTCTCATTGGTGGCGGTAGTAACACTCCGAGTCCTTAAGCTCCTCTGGCCTTAAAGGACGTTGACCTTTTTGTGTCCCTTTTTCCGTTTTTTTAGATATCCACACCTCTATTGATTAATCCTAAGTTCATGATACTCTTGAATACGAAAGCTTAAAGGGTTTTCAAGGGTCGCTTGTTCGGCAAAAGGCACAAACGGTCAATATTTGTAGCCTTATGTCGGACGAGGGATAACCCTCATTACTAGTTATTAGCATTAATTTTTGTCAATGAAAAAATATATCGCAACAAGCATCGTTTCATTGCTTCCGGGAGTTGCGCTGGCGCAGGGCAATCAGATCCAGGTAACTGACCTGTCGTCACTCCTTCAGGGCATCGTGACGATCTTGAACTTGATTTTCCCGGTTTTGGTTTCGATCGCGGTCTTCTTCATCGTCGTGGGTATCTTCCGCTTCGTGTTGAATGCAGGTGACGAAGAGGCACGCAAGAGCGGCCGCAGTTTCATCCTCTGGGGTGTTGTCGGCGTGTTCTTGATGCTCTCTGTCTGGGGCTTGATCAACATTGTGCTCAACACCTTTGGGTTCGCGAAGCCGAACATCACGAACGTAACATTCGGAACATAAGATAAGCCAGGGTTAGCTGCTATTCTGTGCCGGAGAAGATCATTTCCAACATCATCAATCCACTGTTCGGCCTTCTGATAGGGATTGCCATCGTGGTCTTCTTCTGGGGCGCAGTAGAGTTCGTCTCGGGCGCTGATGATCCGGCGAAACGTGACGATGGGAGGCGGCACTTATTATGGGGCATTGTCGGACTATCGATAATCTTCGGAGTCTACGGGATAATGAACTTCATACAAGGTACGCTCCTCCAGCTATTCGGGTAAACAACAAAAAACTGCCGCTCGTTTTACGAGCGGCAGTTTTGTTTATAGCAAAAACGGCTTCAGTCTTTGACTGAAGCCGTAGCGTTTTTTTGTTCCTAGAGGCGCTCTTGCGTCGCCACCAAGGACATACTGATTTCTCGTTCTTGGGTTCCGTCCCAGTAGAAGACGGAACCATTGAATTTCCCTGCCGCAACGGGATGCATTTCCCAGCGTCCGGAGCGGCCAGTGGACGTTTCGTACCAGCGTCCGCAATTGGGAGAGATGTCGCGATCCCACTCGAATGTGGTGGTGACCGGCGCGCCGAGGCGGTTGAGCGTGGTTCGCTTGATTTGAATGAAGCGACCATTGTTTTCCCACCGGGTCACGGCGACTCTGCGGGTCTCTTTGTCATCAAACCCGTAGGGCCTAAAGGTCTCTTCGCTGACGCGCTGCATGGTCATAAGCCACAGTCGTTCAGTCGGTGGAATGACCGGCGCCTGCGCTCGCGTGACGGCGTTCGGGCGGTCTACCCGCTTGAGCTCCAGAATGCCGAGGCTCGTGAAGCTGTAGATCACGACCAACGCCATCACCTTTACCCACTTCGGAGCGGCGGCAACCGCTATTCCGAATGCGAAGATGATGAGGGCGAAATAGCCCATTTTGACAGTCAGCATGCTTTCCGTCGGGATGTTGTTCACATCTCCGTACCAGTAGATGCAGGTCAATGCGAGTCCCGTGACCACTAAGGCGACCCCGGAGTGCCGGAAGAAGATTTTCATCTTCTCCCACTCCACACCGCCGGTTGTTCTTCCGATGAAGGCCATTATCTTTCCCCATATCGTTACTGGGGTAGGGAGCCCTTCTATTCTTTTCTTACGTGTTTTCTTTCTCCCTGCTAGGAATTTTACGATGAGAACTAGCACTACAATGGCTGCCCCAAAGAGGAGAGCAACTTTCATCCCAGTGTTAGTATAAGGATTCAGAGGTGCCGAATGAGGAACTGGAGTGGTTTGATTCTGAACTGCGGCTACTGTGGGTGCCGCCGGATTCCCGTTGGGGGATATTAGGTGTCCGAGGCCCCAAGATAGAGCGGTAATGAGAGCGCACCCCCCAAATATTATAAGAATGGGGGCGTGATTTCTAAGTAGTAGTCGTATTTTCATAGATTGCAAAGTCCTTTCTGGGGCTAGATTAGCATATATATATTATCTTGTCAAGAAAAAGCCGCCCTGATTTATCAGGGCGGCGTGACATTCAACCGCCACTAAGGACTCTTTGAGGGAACGTTGATGTTGACTCCAGTTTTGGCGTCGCTCTCGACGAGCGTGCTTAGTGCTGGTGTTGCCGTTCGCTGATCGACTTTGAGTCGCTGAACGATGATATCAACATTACCTTTTGCTCCTTCGACGATTTGTTCTACTTTGGCTCTGTCGCCTTCGGCCTCGATCTTTCGAGCCTCTCGCTCGCCTTCAGCCCTGATTATCCGAGCCTCCTTCTGTTTATGGGCGAGAGCGACCTCTGCCTCACCGGCTTTTTGGCTGGCAACGATAGACGCGTCACCCTTACGGGCAGCGAGTTCTCGTTGTTGAGACGCTTCATGGATCGCTTGATCTTTTTCAGATAGTTGATAACTCTCGATCCAGCCTTGGGTGATCATCACCCCATAGGCTTCGATGAGGCCCTGTTCCTTTTCTTTGGAGCCAATCGCATTGAGCTGACTCAATGCGGCCTGGAAGAACGTGGACGAAGGGTCGGTCTTCTCGTAACGCAAGAGCTGAGCATAGGTTCGATTCCGTGCCCAGCCGACGATACGGGCAGCAATGATCGATTCGATCGTTCGATAGAAGCGATGCTTCCAGATGAACCCAGGCAGGCGAGGCACGACAAACTGCAGTGTTACGCTTGCCAAGAAGTGGCAGCGTGAGCCATCTCTCAGTTCGACGTTCTCGACCGTGACGGGTCTCTGCGATTTCCAAATGAAGAATTCGACATCTTCAGGGTCATCAGTCTGGACCCATTCGAGGATCGATTTGCCCCGGCGTTCTTTTTCTTCCTTGATGCGGGACTTAACGATCTCGAAGCTCCCGATCCTCTGCGCTCCGAAGAGACTGATCCATTTGTATTTAATCTGCTCTATTCCTCGATACAGACCGAGATTTCTGAATAGCCAAAGGATCACTCTCTCCCATCTTGACCGATCAACCATCGGATCGGGAGCTTCTTCTATGATTTTGATCTCAGGCGGAGGCGGGTAAGGTATCACCGCCTCTTCCAATTCTATGGTGTGATCTTGGACTGTAGATAATTGGAAGAGTTTCGTATCAGGATTGCTTTTGTGTACTTCTTCCAATATTTTCAGGTCGGTTTCAGGAACTTCAATCCAGTACGGGATTTTCATAGTGCACTTTTTGACCTTTCGATACCCCGGAATGTTGACCAGAGTGTCGACATAGTCTGCTACGCGGCCATCCTCATCGCTTCCCGAACCGATCATCTCCAGGGTTCCCATTTGGAGAAATGTAGAGAAGATTTTGTTCTTGGCAGCGAAGTAAAGCACGGCCACAAGCCCATACAGAAGGGCGACTACGTATACCATGGCAAGAATAACGATCATTTTTCATTCCTTTGGTTGTGCCTGTGTGCTAGCGAAAAGCCAGAACTCAAGCGGGTTTATGTTGAACGTCAACGTTCAAATCTGGGAAGAACACTACCATCTTTGCATAAATAAGTCAAGCTTCGGGGTCGTACCCGGCATTTGAGGTTTTAGTTGTGGATGAACAGTTTGGCTTTCCGAACTAGGGAAGTGGAGAAGTGAAATAAGTTTGAGTATTAAAAATTTAGAAATGATTTTGGTGTAAAAGCAAAACCCGCGCGATGCACGGGTATGCTTATCGGCGGGTCATTGTTTTGATAACTCAAATAGAGAGAACATTATCCTGTTTGAGAAAGTGTGCCAGAAATGTCTTTTTCGTACGTCTCTTAGTGCACTTTTAAGTGCAACCTGGAGGGCTTCTGCACTCTCATATGAAAGAGCGATAGTTGTTGAACGTTTTGCTCCACGACGTTTTATCTCCTCGTGAGAGATTTGAATGAGTTTTCCATTCACAACATCACTGGACTCAATCTTGCGTTCAAATCTTACAACCAAGTTATTGAGTTCCAGGCAACTGTCTGAAACAATTACTGAAACTGCACGACCTGACCCGAGACGTTTCCGATATACCATTGGTATACGGAGTGGTTCTGTAAGTAATCTGAAGTATTTAAACATAGGCATCTCCTTTTCTAGGAAGAATATTGCACTAATTATTTTTAATTAGCAATAAAGTTCGGAAAGTTTCTTTTGGTACAAAAAATAACCTTGCAAAATAAGGTTATTTTCAGCTGTGGGCGGGGAGAGACTTGAACTCTCACGGATTGCTCCACTAGCTCCTAAGGCTAGCGCGTCTGCCATTTCGCCACCCGCCCGATAGTTAGACCATACCACGCGCCGTGCGGCCATTCAAATTTTCCGGTAGAATTTCCGTATGGAACAAAGCGGAAAAGTCCGCTGGTGGAAGCGAGTGCGCATCGAAGAATGGCTCGCTGTTTTTCTTTTTATTACGGTCATGCTCATCAATCTCTTGGGCTACAACGATTTCTCCTGGAAAGACACGACCCTATCGATGCTCCGCTATTTCACCTTCGGCAACTCGTTCTATGTAATTTTCTCACTCTGTTTATATATCGTTTTTTTCTTCTGGGGGTTCAGACAGTTCTCTCAAGATATTCTGGGCGTTATATTCGACCGTGAGCCGTTCCAGAAAAAGATTTTGATCGATCTGGGCAAGGCGCTTGTTGAGCCGGTGCGCATCCTCGCTCCCATAGTGCTCATCTCGGTATCTTTTTTCGAACTGCTTAGTAATTTCGACGTGACACTTCAGCAGAGAACGCAGGACCTGTTGTTCTATCATGCCGATAAGCTGCTATTCGGCGCGTCTCCATTCATCACGTTGCCGACAATGCTTCATCAGCCATTCTTCGTTCTCTTGTTCGGGTATTTGTATACCTCTCTTGCACCCGTGATGAGCGTGCTGCTCTTCTACCTCTTTGTGCGGTCGCGGGAGCGGCTCTTTCGGCTCAACCTCATCGCATATATCTTGACGCTCGTGCTCGCGTTCCCGATCTATTATGTGTTGCCCTGCAAAGATCCGAGCAACGCGTTCATTTTCCGTCCCGCTGGAGAGCTCCCGAGCGATGTTCGATCAGAGTTGGCAGGGTATCATCCCTCACCAGAGACGATGTCGTTGCTCTTGAGGATCCATAACGCCGAATTCAATGAGAAGGATCAATCTGTACCCGTATCGTGTTTCCCGAGTATGCATGCGGCTTGGTCGTTCGCGACTGTTTTCTTTCTCGCGCTCATCCATCCCTGGACGCTTTTATTTTCGATACCGTGGATACTCCTGGTACTTTCGGGAGGAGTCTATTTCGGTCAACATTATGTGGTTGACTATCTCGTTGCGATACCGGTGATCGTGATAAGCATCCTCGGAGCGTATGGGTTCGCAGCGCTTGAGAAGAAGTGGAATTCCACCAAAGGGTCTGCGCAGTAGGATTAACGGTCGCTACTCGACCAGTACAGGTTTCCCATTTTCTCGCGATAAGCCGCTCGAAAATAGGGGAGAACCTTTTCGAATCCTACACTGAAGCACTCAAGTGCTTCCTTGGGCGGAATACTCCGCAGGCTTCGTATTCCGCCCAGTAGGATTCGAACCTACGACCCTTCGCTTAAGAGGCGATTGCTCTACCAACTGAGCTATGGGCGGGATTGTATGCACGCAGTTCGTCCTTCACGGCGCGCTCGATTATCGCTATGCAGAAAAACAGTAACAGATTTTTCTGACCGCCGCAATGAGAAAGCCTCCGCAGTCTGCGGAGGCTTACGAAGTCACTGGTCAGTCCCAAACACCGACACAGTAGCATTCATTTTCTAGCAAAACCCAGAGCAGGGGATCAGTGTCGAGGTACTCAACCTCGAGGATTGCCTGCGGCTCCCGAGCCTTGATCTCTTGGGCGATCGCCGCGATGTCTTCGGGTATTTCATAGCGGCTTTTATAGAGGTAATAAGGCATCAGAGTCCAACCAAAGGTAGGGCTCTGCATGAGTCTCGAGAATTCCCGCCTGATATATACGTGACGGCAATATCTCTCGAGGGAGAAGAATCCCAGTGCGCTCCCGATCATCGTGCACAGCGAAGCGAGAGGGCCTATTTGAGTCACCAGGACGAAGCTGTACGCGATTGGTATGAGCATCAATACAGTGAACAGCTCGCGGTAGGTGGTGTACTGGTAATGCTGTTCGGCGCGTTTGCGAAGCAGAGATTCTTTTTGATGTTGCTTATGGGCTTCGGTGCTTTCTTTATTGTAACAGGGGATGCCGGCGATATGCAGGAGATGCGCAAGCGGCTTTCGTTTAGCTTGCCGTATGCGGTTGCGGCGCGTGTTAATGCGATTGGGTAGTGTGAGCGGGCATTCTAGTACGAGTGTATTCATAAGAGGCCTCCGGTGTTTTGGTTTTTGTTTAGGAACAGAACCAGCACGTGCTGGAATCTCAAACCATCATAGCTAAGGTTGTGCGGCCGTCAATATGCTCTGTGGGCTGTCTCTCGTTCGCTTTTGCCCGGGGTGATGGTCACCGGTAAAGAAAAAGGGTTTGCTACTTTGTGGTAGCAAACCCGTGGAATCTATTCCCGATTCAGAGCTTTCGCGCGAGGAACGCGCGTCCCTTGCCAACATCTGTGTTGATCGGCATGTTCTGTATGCAGAGCGGACAGTCCGCTTCGTCCCACGCATCGAGTGCCACGGAGACGAGTGCTGTAAGTTTTGGAACCCCGCAGTCTTCCGGCGTGATTTTTCCGCGGTTGCAGAGAACACCGAGGCCGACGATATTGCCACCGATAGCTCGCGTGACTTCGATCACTTTCTTGGCCGAGCCACCGGTGGTGAGTATATCTTCCACCACGAGAACGTTCTTGCCCGCGATGAGCTTATCGTAGCCGCGCTTGATGACGAAGGTATCGGTGCTTTCGGCTTTCTCGGCGTAGACTCCGAATACTTCGTGTCCATTCATCTCGGAGAGATGATGCGCCGTCCATTGCGATAGGATCACGCCGCCGATTGCCGGAGCGATGACCACCTCGACAGGCTCGTCCGCGAACCGCTCGGCGATGGCTCGGCAGAGGCGCGACGTCTGTGCAGTGTGCGGATAGATTGCGTCTTTGTTGACGTATGCACTGCCGTGCAAGCCAGACGTATAGACTATATGGCTGCCCGTGATGACTGCGCCGACTTTGCCGAGGACTTCCAGGACTTCTTGCTCGTTCATACTTTCACTTCCTTTCTGCCCGCCTCTATCGCAGGATTTTCTTGAGCACATCGGTACTGATTGATGAGGTTGCGGAGCTTCTCGGTTTCGCGACGAGCCGCTTGCGCGAAGTCCACGCCTTTCGAGGCGAAGATGATTCCGCGCGAGGAATTGATGATGAAACCAGCGCCGCGGCTGTCCTTGCCTGCCGTTACGGACATCTGCACGTCGCCGCCCTGTGCGCCGATGCCTGGAATGAGAATCGGCATATCGCCGACGAGTCCGCGAACTTCGCGCAGTTCTTGAGGATACGTCGCACCGATGACAAGCGCGCAGTTGCCATGCTTGTTCCATTTGTCCGCAACACGGCGCGCGACGAAACGATAGAGTGGCTCAAATCCTGATTGGGTTGACGCTGTAGGCACTTGCAAGTCCTGAAACTCGCCTGCGCCCGGATTGGATGTTCGACAAAGTACGATGATGCCCTTGTTGGCTTGCGCGAGAAACGGCTGGAGCGCTTCGGCTCCGAGATACGGATGAACCGTGATCGCGTCCGCACCAAGATTGTCAAACGCGAATTGTATGTAACCGGCATTGGTATTTCCAATGTCGCCGCGCTTGGCATCGAGAATTACCGGAACATTTGGCGCAATGGTGTGAATACCTGTGCTGGTTTGATGCAGGGCCGTGATGCCCTCTGCACCGTGGGCCTCGTAAAACGCGACGTTCAGCTTGTAAGCGCACACGAGGTCTCTGGTCGCTTCAACGATTGATTGGTTGAAGTCAACGATAGTGTTTGCAGTTACGTAAACGTGACGATCGTGGTTTCTTTGCACTGAAACGGGAATCTTGCCGAACTCGCTGTCGAGCCCGACACAGACGAAGTTTCCTTTGGCCCATTGGGCTTCCAGCATTTGCCTGAAGTTTCGGTCGTTCATACGTATGGTTCTCCTCTCTTTAGGTTGGGAATGTGCGATTTAGACCCGACAATCGGGTCTAATACCAAAACCACCTTAGCTAAAATGTCAGAAAAATCAAGGCAACTCGTTTTGCCCGGGGTGGGAATCGAACCCACACGCCTTTCGGCCGCCGATTTTTCAGTCGACTATGACCCCGCACAATTGGTGGGCGAGGAGGGGATCGAACCCTCATCCCATTCGGGACACGATTTTAAGTCGTGCGCGTATACCAGTTCCGCCACTCGCCCACCAATTGCAAAGGGTTACCTATACCAGTTTACCCGTTCAAATTTACTCAATAAATTTGTTCGGGTTCCGTCACCCGGGCGCGGTATTACTCTAGCACTTTTTTCTAGGGTAAAAAACGAGCCCCTCGCAATTGAGGGGCTTGCCGATTTCACTCATCAACAGGATTTTGTAATGCTTCCTTGAGTTTCGGCTCTGATGCCGCGATGGGTCCGTCGATGATGTTGCGTATAGCTTCAGCTTCGATCGGCTCATTGTCGCGGCAGTGCATCGCAAAGATTCCGAATTCGTTTGGAGGAACCGGATGAGTACAACGGGCCAGGATATTTTTCATAAGAACTCCTTTCTTGAGAGAAATAGTAGCATCCGGTTCAACCCACGTAAATCGTTGAGACAGGGAATTGGTCTGCCTTCGGCAGAGCTCAATCGGGTTTCGATCCCCGACGGAAGCTCCGCTTCCTAAGGCACGGAGGGGAATCTCGACTACCGTCGCGGGTACTTTTCAACCTCGCCGACTCGGTAATGAAAAGTCTTTCGATTCCCCCACGCTTGAGAATAAATTCTCGAGCTCGTATCTGGAGGCACGGAGGGGAATCGAACCCCTGCATGGCGGTTTTGCAGACCGCAGCGTTACCACTTCGCCACCGTGCCATTTTCCAATCGAACCAACTACTGCGGCTTAATTCCTCTGGGAATCAGTTCGTATGGCAAAATACTACCTCATTTTCTAGGCCTGCAAAAGCAGGATTACTGTTGCTCCGAGATCTCGTCGATTCGCTGACGATTCTTCTCGCCGCGGTCGATTTGGAAGCTAAGGAAGGGAATGCGGCCGATGCGTGCATGCTCGTCAATGAAGCTTCTCAATTCAGCCACACGGCCTTTCGCTGACTTGAGGCATTCAACCTCTTTTATCTCGGGATAGGCGGTGAAGAAGATCGTCGCATTCGCTTTGTCTTCAGAGAGCTTCACCTGGGTGATCGTTATCAGCGCATCACCGATCGGCTCGCGCGCGAGATACTGTGCGGCGAGGCGCCCCACCAAGCTTTCCATACGATCATGTTTGCGTTCGTCCTTCATTATTTTAGGATGGTTTCGAAGGTGTGCATGCGGTCACCGGGTGCCGGTTCGATCTTCGATTCGATCTGTGCCCCAAATTCCTTGTCTTTGCCGACCTCATCCACTTTTGATTTAAGCTGTTGCAGGCTTTTTATCTTTCCCCGGCCGACCTCACTCCCGCGCCGCAAGATTTTGAAATCGCTCCCATTTTTGAGTAATCCCGCTTCCACTTTTGCGCCCACGACGAAACGTCCTTTTTCCGAGTTGAATAATTTCAATATCTTTGCCGTACCAGTCTCTTCTTCGACTTCGATGCGCGGTTTCCGTTTCTGGAGTTCTCCATCAATCCATTCGGTGAGCCGATAGATGATGTCGAAGGTTACCACGGGGATTTTGAGCCGTTCAGCCAGCGCCTTTGCCGACGCGTCGATTTTGACGTTGAAGCCGATCACCAGTGGGGCTGTGGCGCCCGAAACGGTTTTGAGGTCGCTCTCGGAGATCGAGCCCACGCCTTCAACGAGCGTTTTTACCAATACGCCCTCGAGCTTTATCTTCTCGATTTCGTGTTTGATCGCATCAAGTACTCCCACCGTGTCGGCCTTGATGACGATCGGTACGATTGAAGTATTCTCCAAGGGCTCTGCTGCGACTAGAGCCGGCTTGCGCGTGCTTGCTTTAACCGCTAGCGTCTCGGCTTCTTTACGTGAGTTTACCGTAGCGAATCGAGACCCTACCGTTGGTAATTTGTTCCAGCCGATGATCCTTACGGGTGTTCCGGCATCAGCGGTTTTCAGCGATTTTCCGGTACTGTCTTCGATATTGCGTACCGGAGAAAAACTGTCCTGCGAGAGGGCGACGTCGCCGATATGCAACGTCCCGTTCTTGATGATAAGGGTCGCAGTCGTCCCTTTTTTAGCATCCATATGCGCTTCGATGATGACACCTTCCGCTTTTTGGGTGGGATCTGCCGTGAGCCCCTCGAGTTCAGCCATAAGGACCAGTATTTCAAGAAGCTCGGCGACCCCATCGCCTTTGAGCGCGGAGATCGGGGCAAAGGGAATGTCCCCGCCGTACCCTTCAACATAGACTTCATGCTCGGAAAGGCTCGCCTTTGTCCGCTCGATATCGGCGCTCGGCCGGTCCATCTTGTTTATCGCAACGACGAAGGGTATTTTCTTCGTGCGGATGATTTTGAGCGCTTCGAGCGTCTGGGGCTTCACGCCGTCTTCGCCGGAAATTACCACTATCGCAAGATCAGCTGCTGCTGCGGCGCGGGTGCGTATCGAGCCAAAAGCTTCATGGCCTGGTGTGTCAATGAACGTGAGGGGGTGCGCGACGCCATTCTTGTCCGTAAATATCGCCTGGTAAGCACCGATACGCTGGGTGATTCCGCCCACTTCTTTTTCTGTGGTATTGGTCCGTCTGATGTAGTCGAGCAGGGTCGATTTTCCATGGTCAATATGGCCCATCACGGCGATGACGGGAGGACGCTTGGTCTTTTTTTCTGCTGTTGGGGTCATGAAGAAGCAATGATACAACAAAAAACGTCTGTTTTCCATAGGCTCTTGGGCGCGATGCGCGGTAGCTCGGGAATACATACTTTGAACTTTTTGCGTTTTGAGCGTGCGCGATTTTCTTGCTTGACCGAATGCTCTCGCCTATAGTATGCCCATGTCGAAACGCCGCATCTATTTGGATTTTGCAACCACGACACCGCTTGACCCTGCCGTTGCACGCGCCATGAAGCCGTATTGGTCGCGCAAGTTCGGCAATCCGAGCTCTCTTCATGCAGAGGGGGTGGAGGCGGGCCGCGCACTTGCGCGTGCACGGACTACAGTAGCGCGGGTGCTTCAGGCGCATCCCGATGAGATCGTTTTTACCGGCAGCGGGACTGAAGCGAACAATCTTGCGATCAGCGGGTTGATTGCGGGAATGAAAGGGGATAAGAAGCCCCATATCGTCACCAGCGTGATAGAACATTCCTCCGTTCTCAAACCGATACAGGCGCTTGAGGCGGCGGGAGTAGCCGAGGTCACTTATGTGCCGGTTACAGAGAAAGGACTCGTCGACCTCCGGGCTTTTATGAAGTCGCTCCGGAGCACGACAGTGTTTGTTTCGATCATGCTCGCGAACAATGAGATCGGCACTATACAGCCCGTTCGCAAAATCGCGAATCTGATCCGTGATTTTGCGCGAACCGCGAACCTTCAAACCCCGATACCGAGCCGAAAGAAGGGTGAGTTGTTCTTCCATGTGGATGCTTGCCAGGCGCCGAATTTTCTGGATGTAGATCAGGACCGCCTCCGCGCGGATCTCATCACGCTTGATGGACACAAACTCTACGGACCCAAAGGGGTCGGGGCTTTGTATGTAAGACGGGGTACACCGCTTTCGTCTGTATTGCTCGGCGGACCGCAGGAGCGCGGGTTGCGCGCAGGAACTGAAAATGTAGCGCTTGTGGTTGGATTTGCAGAAGCACTTAGACTCGCGTCGGCACGCCGCGGTGCTGAATCGAAACGCCTGCGCGTGCTCCGCGATCGTTTTTTCGACCGCATCCGCGAGCGTATTCCGAGTGCAGTGGTAAACGGCGATCGGCGGGAGCGATTGCCGAATAACGTCAATATCTCGATCCCGGGCCTCAACGCCGAGTTCGCCGTTCTTCAGTTGGATGCGGCGGGCGTCGCGTGCTCGAGCAAGAGCGCGTGCCTTCAGGACGAGCGTGCCTCCTATGTCATCAAAGCTCTCGGACGAAATGATGGTCTCGAAGCTAATGCGATCCGCTTTACGCTCGGACGCTCGACTACGGCAAAGGACGTCGACGATGCTCTCCAGGCCCTCGCAGCCATCGTCTAGATTTCGCTTGCCTCCCTTCGTTCGTTTGGTATGATAGCCATACCACGCATGGAAAATCTAACCAAACAGCAGATCGTTCTGGTGACGCTCTTAGTGAGCTTTGTTACCTCTATCGCCACCGGCATCGTGACGGTAGCGCTCATGCAGCAAGCGCCGCCCGGCATGGTCCAGACGATCAACCGCGTCGTTGAGCGTACCGTAGAGAAGGTAGTCCAGACTCCAGCCCAGAATGCCGCAGTGGTCACGAAGGAAACCGTTGTGGTGAAAGAGGATGATCTGGTTGTTTCCGCGATAGACAAGAATTCACCGAGTCTCGTTCGTTTTATTTCCGACGGCGGTGATACCCGTTCGCCGACGCTCGCGTTAGGACTTGTGCTGACCAAAGACGGTCTGATCGCCGCGGATGCCCAGAGGGCAGAGCAGTACGGGCACTATGCCGTTCGGCTTGCCGATGACAAGATTTATCCCGTCGAGTTCGTGTACACCGACGCAGCTCGGACCGCGATATTTAGGATTCATCCCGCCGATGGCGAAAAGCTCTCCCTCAATATTCCCGTGCTCGCCGATTCCGATACGCTCAAGCTTGGACAGGCTGTTGTGTACATCGGAGGAGAAGACCGCGATACGGTTGAAACGGGACTTATCGCAAGCCTCAAGCGTGCCCCCTCTAAAGATTCACAGTCGACTACCACAGATCCCCTGACGGAGCCCATCATAGAGATTTCAACAAGTATCAGGCCTCAAGAAAACAAAGGCGGTATCCTCGTCAATCTCTCCGGTGAAGTCGTCGGACTCCAAACATCGGCAAGCGAGGGGCTTTTCCTACCGAGCAATACCATTTCTGAAGCCCTCTCCGGCTATAGCGCGACGACCAAAACCGAACAATCCCCGCGTCCCTAAGCGTTTCGGCGTTCTGCTTGACGGGGAGGTACCCGTGCCTATATAAAGTAAGGTAATAAAGTAAGGTAGCAGATATTTCTTCTACACCTATGCCCCCATTTCAAAATTTCACTACAAAAGCAAAAGAAGCGATTCGCAGAGCGCACGAGCTTGCGATAGAGCGCGGCCAGAACCATGTGAATCCCCTACATCTTTTTATTGCCCTGATGCTGCAAGAGGACTCCATCATCGTGTCCTTGTTGGAAAAACTCGAAGTGGACACGATGCTTTTGACCGAATCCCTCATGGAATCCATCGAATCTCCGGAAGCCGCGCCGGTGCTTGCACCTTCCTATCAGGTATATCTAACCCCTGAACTTGCCCAGACCATCGAGTATTCTGCGAAAGTCGCCAACACTCTCAAAGACGAATTTATCTCGGTCGAGCACCTTTTCTTGGCGATGTTCGAGATCCCGGGACAGGCCCGGGAGATGCTCGCCCGTTTCCGTATAGACAAAGCGGCCGTCCTTCGGGTGCTCGACGAGCTCCGCAATTCAAAGATCACCGATGTGAATCAGCCGAAGCGGTTCCGCGCGATCTCTAAGTACACCCGCAGCCTCACGCGTCTCGCGAGCGAAAATAAGCTCGACCCCGTCATCGGCCGCGATCAAGAGATCTCTCGCATTATCCAGATACTTTCACGCCGCACCAAGAACAATCCGATACTCATCGGTGAAGCAGGGGTTGGAAAGACCGCTATTGTCGAAGGTCTCGCCCAGCGTATCGCGTCGGGCGACGTTCCCGAATCGCTCAAAGACAAAGAGCTCGTTTCCCTCGATCTTGGCCTCTTGATCGCAGGGACGAAGTACCGCGGCGAATTCGAAGAGCGTCTCAAGAACATCATGAAAGAGATCGAGCGTGCCGAAGGGCGCTTTGTGCTCTTCATAGACGAGATACATACGATCGTGGGTGCGGGTGCCGCCGAAGGCTCGATGGACGCATCCAATATGTTGAAGCCTGCGCTTGCGCGCGGGGAGTTGCGCGCGGTCGGCGCCACGACGCTGAAGGAATATCAAAAGCATATTGAGAAAGATCCTGCACTGACGAGGCGTTTTCAGCCGGTTTTCGTCAGCGAGCCGTCAGTCGATGATGCGGTCACGATCATGCGCGGTCTTAAGGAGAAGTACGAGCTCTATCATGGCGTGCACATTGCCGATGATTCGATCGTCGCCGCCGTCAACTTAAGCTCACGCTACATCACCGACCGGTTCCTTCCCGATAAGGCGGTTGATCTCATCGACGAAGCCGCGTCGGCTCTCAAGATATCCCTGCAGAGCAAGCCTCCGGTTCTCGAGGAGACGCATCAGAAGATCACACGACTCGAGATCGAACACGAAGCGCTCAAAAAAGAGACGACGGGTTCCAAGAAAGCGAAAGACAGGGTAAAAAAGATCGAAAAGGAGGTCGCCGATCTGAAAGAAGAGATCAGCGAGATCGAATTGAAGTGGAAGAACGAGAAAGAAACCCTCTCGGAGATAAAAGATATCAAGAAAGATCTTGAGACGCTGCGCCTCGAGGCCGATTCTGCGGTCGCGCGCGCCGACCTCTCGAAGGCCGCGGAGATCCGGTACGGCAGGATACCGCATCTTGAAAAAGAGCTTGAAGCGAAGAATAAACGACTCAAGCGCCTGCAGGGAGCTCACCGGATGCTCAAGGAGGATATCACGGAGAACGACATCGCGAACGTCGTTTCGCGCTGGACTGGCATACCCGTCAATCGAATGCTTGAAGGCGAAGCGACGAAGTTGGTTCGCATGGAAGAGGAGCTCAAAAAGCGCATCGTCGGACAGGATAGCGCGGTGCAAAAGATCGCCGACGCGGTAAAACGCTCGCGGGCGGGCATTTCAGACCCGAACCGTCCCATCGGCTCGTTCATGTTCCTCGGACCGACAGGGGTGGGTAAGACGGAGCTGACCAAAGCGCTCGCAGAATTCATGTTCAATGATGAGAAGGCGCTCATTCGCGTGGATATGTCGGAATTCATGGAAAAGCATTCGGTTTCGAAATTGATCGGCGCTCCCCCCGGCTATGTCGGTTACGATGAAGGCGGCTCATTCACCGAGACGATCCGGCATCGACCCTATTCGGTGGTGCTTTTTGACGAAATAGAGAAAGCGCATCCGGAAGTTTTCAATGTGCTTCTGCAAATTCTCGACAATGGGCGCCTCACTGATGCCAAGGGCCGCGTCGTCAATTTCAAAAACACTATGATCATTCTTACCTCAAACATCGGAGCGCAGTACATCGATAAAATGGAGCGCATCGGCTTTGCCGCCCAGGTTTCTGATCGCGCCAATTATGAAGAGGTGAAGGGCAAGGTGCTCGAGGCACTCAAGGATCATTTCCGCCCTGAATTCCTCAACCGTCTCGATGAGATCATCGTATTCGATATTCTCGGTCCCGAGGCGATACGCAATATCGTTGATCTGCAGATCGCCTTGGTCCGCGAGCGGCTGGCCGCAAAGGAGATCACGCTCGAACTCACCGACGACGTGCGCAACTATCTTGCCAAGGAAGGCTACAATCCGCAGTATGGCGCGCGTCCGCTCAGGCGACTTATCCAGACTAAACTCCTCAACCCAGTCGCGTCGCTGATGATATCGAAGGGGATACTGCGCGGTGGATCCATCACGGTGAGCATCAAGGACAAGGATCTCGCCTTCGACGTGAAGAAAGGACGTAAGGGTGCACTGATCGAGGAACAGCAAATCACTGAAGCGGTAAGGATCTAGGCCCATTTTGCGGAGCGTAAAAAAGCCCGGAGCGCATGTCTCCGGGCTTTTGATCTCTGGTCCGCACCTTATAAAAATCTGCTGGTGTCGGTCAAGCGTTTGTCGTCGAGGTAGGTTACCTCAAGACTCAACCCCAAACCGTAGCAGAAGATTCCTATGATGAACATCAGATAACTCCAGGGAAATCCGACGAGTACTCCGAGGACTATAATCGCTGCGCCGCAGAAGCCAATGAGCGCATAGGCCGCAAAACGCTTCGCGTCAGGGTCACCTGACTTGTGGCAATTGCGCCACCAAATGAGCGCGAGCAGGGGATAGAGTGCGAACGCGATGATGGTGAGGACCAGTTCAAAAAAATGACCGATCCCGCGGAATATTTTCTTCATAGTGGATCCTTTCGAAGAGCTGTTGGGCCTCTTGATGAGACGTTTTACTTTATGTTAATCGTGGTGGCCTTACTGTCAACGGAGCTCTGTTGATAGAAAATCATAATTTGCTACACTGGGTGGGCAAAAATGACGCGCAGGTGGCAGAGTGGTCAATTGCAACAGACTGTAAATCTGTCGCCCATTGGGCTACGAAGGTTCGAATCCTTCCCTGCGCAAGCGCAGAAAGTCGCCGGCTTTCGCCGGCAATTTTTGTGCTCATGAGCACAGGAAAGATTCGAAAGCCGAAGCGCACGAAGTCCGAGCCCAGCAGGCGAGGGCGCGAGGCGGGGTCGCGAAAGTTTGCGAGCGACGGCGAGCAAACTATTTGTGACCGAATCCTCCCTCTCACCACACCCATTGCATTTCTGCCCCGATATGGTTAGTCTTTTTCACAGAAAGGCATTATGATCACTTGTATACACAGCATTGTCCTTAATTTTATCGAACACTCGATCAAAGAACACCCACTTCCGTGGAGGACGAACGGCGTCCGCGTCATCGCTTCGGATGATTTCCTGGTACTCGAATGTGGCAATGAAGACGAAGCCGCCGCGGCAATCACGTATGCCGAATACGTGGCCTGCTAAGCATCAAACTCAAAAGCGCCCACCCGGGCGCTTTTCCCTTAGAAGAGACTTTTTTGCGCAGATTTCGGTCGGTTGACGGTTTCATTTGTCGGCGGCTCTTCTGTCGCCGTTTTATCCTTCGCCCGTCGTGCCGCTTCCGGTAATTTTTTGAAACTCTCCCGAAGGTCCTTCATTGCTGACGGGTTGCGCAGAGCGGCTGCAGGATGAAGAAGCGGGAAGATGACACGACCGCTCACGTCAAATATCTTTCCCTGATCGCGGGTAATTTTGGCAAAGGGAAGAAAATAATTCATCGAGAAGCGTCCCAAAGTTGCAAT
Organism: uncultured Candidatus Saccharibacteria bacterium; assembly: GCA_964617735.1. Classification (GTDB taxonomy): domain Bacteria; phylum Patescibacteriota; class Minisyncoccia; order Phycocordibacterales; family DSPV01; genus 2-02-FULL-46-13. The sequence continues at coordinate 414,781 of CAZTXT010000001.1, forward strand.
GACCGGAGGGTTAATGATCTCGATCTGCTCTAAGAGAAAGGGTTTGTATGCGTCGATCTCCGCGGGCAGGGGATCACGGTTATCCGGCGGCCGGCGCTTGACGATATTGGTGATGTAAACATCACTGCGTTTCCAGCCTAAGTCAACGATCATCTCGTCGAGCAGTTTCCCGGCACGCCCGACAAACGGCCGCCCGAGCCTATCCTCGTTGAAGCCCGGCGCCTCGCCGATGAAAAGCACGTCACAATCCGGATTGCCTTCGCCGAAGACCAGATTGCTCTCCGCAAGCGGAAGCGGCGTTTCCCTGATCTTCTGTTCCAGCATTTTCAGCGCGGTTTCTTTGTCCACGGTCATTACATTTTAACATATTCATTTTAATGCTTTCTTGAGTATACTAACGGGATGAAGCAGAAGAACGGAAACAGCCTGCAGATCAATGGTTTGCGGACGTGGATCGAGGTAGATCGGGGAGCCATCAAGCACAATGTTGGCCTTTTCAAGAAGCTCATCGGGAGGAAAACCAAGTTCATGGGGGTAGTCAAATCGAATGCCTACGGCCATAGCCTTATCGATTTCTCGCGCGAGCTCGAAGACCTGGGCGCCGATTTTTTGGGGGTTGATTCGGTTGTTGAAGCGCTCGCGTTGCGGAAAAACGGCATAACCCTACCGATCCTCGTGCTCGGCTACACACTGCCTGAAATGATGGGGCAGGCCGTACAGGAGGATATCAGCCTTACCGTCTCTACCCTAGAGATTCTCGCCGCCATCTCTAAAATGAAACTTGCCCAGCCGATCAAGATCCATTTGAAAGTTGATACCGGAATGCACCGACAGGGATTTCAGTTGCGCGAGATGCGCGCGGTCGTCTCTCAACTCAAAGCGTTGAACGCTAAGCATCTCATTGCGCTTGAAGGCGTGTACACGCATTTTGCGGCGGCGAAAAACCCTTCCTTTCCGGGGTCAGTGAGACGGCAGATGCAGGAGTTTGAACAGTGGAGCAAGGCGCTCGGAGCCGCGGGTTTTTCGCCGCTTCGACACGTCTCCGCGACCGCAAGCGCGATTCTTTTTCCCGATTCTCATCTCGATATGGTCCGCATCGGCATCGGTCTCTACGGCCTATGGCCTTCGAAAGAAGTGCGCGCGTACGCCGAAGACCATTTCCCCCTGCGGCCAGCGCTTTCCTGGAAGGCCCAGATCAGCGAGGTCAAGAGGGTCTCTCGGGGAGAGGCAGTGGGGTACGACGAGACCGAACGGCTCGATCGGGATTCCGCAATCGCCGTTATTCCCATCGGATACTGGCATGGATTTCCGCGCGCCCTTTCTTCCATCGGACGCTTATTGATCAGGGGCAAGCGATCCCGGGTAGTTGGCCGAGTCTCGATGGACATGATCGTTGCTGATGTTACCGATATCCCCGGTGTCAGGGCAGGGGACGAAGTCGTGCTTATCGGTACACAAGGTAAGGAGAGTATCTCCGCTGATGAGGTTGCCCAGTATGTGGACACGGTTCACTATGAGATCGTCACGCGCCTCAATCCCCTTATAAAGCGACTTTTCGTATAGGTACGTCACTCCTTGCCTTTTTCAGGCTCTTTGGTTATAGTGCTAGACCTATGTCGCAGGATAGACTCTTAAAACTTGCTTGCTCAAACTGTAAACGCATCAATTACTGGACGAGCAAAAATAAGAAGAAAGTAGAGCGTAAAATAGAACTCGCGAAGTTTTGTAATTGGTGTCGAAAGAGGACTCCACATAAAGAAACCAAAAAATAAAACTCCCCGCGATGCGGGCGTTTTATTTATACGATTTTTTGAGGTAGGATAGGGCGTACTTGGGTCTATAGTTTCAATGGTAAAACGTCGCTCTCCAAAAGCGAAGTTCCCCGTTCGAGTCGGGGTGGACCCGCAACATGACGAAAGATACTTTTAATACGATTAAAAGGGATTTTGGTGGATTCTGTAGTTTTGCCATTTGGAGTGAGGATTTGAATGATGTCGATATTATTGAACAGAATGTTCACGAACTTCATGGCGATATAATTTTTGTTGGATTGAATGCTAGTAATCCACTAGACACATTCAAGAATTTTCACATGGAGCGGCTTCGGGGAAGAGATAGGTGGCTGCAAGAGAAATTTAATAACCGCCCGTTTAGGGGAGCTTATATGACGGACTTTTTTAAGTCAGATTTTGCTAAGACGCAGAATAAGGTAAAAATAAACCGAGAGACTATTAATAAAGGCAGATTGACTCTAAGTAAGGAGATAGAATTACTGGGCAATAAAAACCCAATTATAGTCGCGATTGGTAAAATGGCCTGCAAACAGGTAAAAGATTCGGGTTACAAAAATGTAGAATGTCTTCCTCATTATTCACCTAGATCAGGGATTTCTGAATCGGAATTTTATAATGCAGTTTCTGAGTTGGCGATAAAATTGAGCAAAAGGTCTTGATTATGGAACCCCTCGCATCAAAAATTAGGCCGCAGTCGCTCAAGGATTTTGTCGGACAGGAGCACCTCGTTGGCGAGGGGAAGCCCTTGCGCGTTGCGGTAGAGAAGAAACATCTCTTTTCGTTTATCCTGTGGGGCCCGCCCGGGGTGGGGAAGACGACGCTCGCCAAGATTTATGCGAAAGCGCTCGATGCGCGACTCTATGAGCTCTCCGCCGTCTCGGCCGGAAAAGATGATATACGGAAGATCGTTGATGAAGCCGACACGATGTTCGAGCAGAGATCGAAAGTCCTCTTTTTAGATGAGATACACCGGTTCAACAAAGCCCAACAGGATTTCCTTTTACCCTACGTTGAATCTGGCAAATTGATACTGATCGGTGCGACGACCGAAAACCCGTCGTTTGAAGTCATCTCGCCACTTCTTTCGCGCTGTCGCGTCTTTGTCTTAAAAGTGCTTGCGCCGGACGAGCTCAAGAAAATCATCAAACGGACGAAGATCACGTTGGATAAAAAAGCAACCGACTGGCTCGTAGAGATGGCGAATGGCGACGCGCGCATTGCGATAACGGTTTTGGAAAACGCCCAAGAGCTCTACAAGAAGGTGAATGTGCAGACGCTTAAAGATACGCTCCAGCATGCGTTTCTGCGGTTCGATAAGAAAGGTGATGAGCACTATGACACTATCTCGGCCTACATTAAAAGTATGCGTGCGGGCGATGCCGATGCGGCAATCTATTATCTCGCGCGGATGTTTGAGGGCGGGGAAGACCCAAAGTTCATCGCGCGGCGGATGGTAATTTTCGCCTCGGAAGATATCGGTCTCGCCCAGCCGACTGCGCTCGTGGTTGCCAACGAAGTCTTCCAGGCAGTTGATGTTATTGGGATGCCCGAAGCCGCGATAAATCTCGCACACGGAACGGCCTATCTTGCACTCGCGGCCAAAGACAGGAGCGCCTATGACGCCCTGCGCGCTGCGCAGGCAGATGTCCGCGAGACCGGCAATATCCCGATTCCACTGAAAATCCGCAACGCTCCAACGAAGCTTATGAAAGAACTCGGCTACGGCGAGGGGTATCAAAAGTATGATAAGGAGAGTTATTTACCTGAAAAACTGAAAGGGAAGAAATATTTGCGCAAACGTAAAAAAGAAGATTGACAAATAAGGCCTCGATGCTATTTTATGTTCGGGAATCTCCCTAGAAAGGATGTAAAAACATGGCTCTTTCAACAACCAAGAGGCGTCTTGAGTTTGCAGCACGCAGAGGCCTTAGAATGGCTCGTGTCGGTCGTGACCTTGAAGTAAAGGTCAAAGAATATCTTCAAGAAATGACTTACTCTGGTGTGATATATAGTTTCATTAGACATGAACCTAATTCACCCGAAGACAAGGATGGCCGCGACTTCACGGTAGTAAAGCAGATCAACGGCGAGATAATCTCCCGATCATTCGGAGTGACGATCTCACTGCACAGCTGGAGTCAGAGTAAGCGTCTGCACCCCACTCATCCGCAGTTTTGTTTTCCAATCGGCACCAATAAAGAGACGATTGTTAAAAGAATATTAGAGTTGTTCTCGTAGGTGCGCAAACCCTGATGCAAGTCAGGGTTTATTTTTTAGGAATTTAGATACAAGTGCTTGGATTTCTCTTGTCTCGCTTGGCCTGAGCCATTTTGTAGACCTATCTCTCTTAAACCACATCATCTGCCGTTTCGCGTAGCGCCAGATTTCTGTGTTGAGTTTTTCTATCATCTCCTGTTTCGTCATTTTTCCCCGGAGGAAACGCGCGAGGTAGCGATATTCAAGACCCAGTTCATCCATGCGTTTCCACGATAGGCCGTTTTTATGCAATTGCCGTGCTTCGGTGAGCATGCCGTTTTCGATGCGGGCAAGCAGGCGTGCGCGGATGCGGCGCTTCATCTGTGCATTATCCGTTGTTAGACCGATGAAGAAAGGTTTATACTGGATTGGTGGGGGTGGCATACTTGTTCGCTTGCGGTTGGTCCAGGCTGACCTACTAGCGATCCGCCGCCCCTCCTTTTTTATTTCTGTTTGCGCATACGCGATCTCTATCGCCCGGATAAGCCTCCGCGGGTTTTGTCGGTCTGACTTATTCATCGCTTTTGCACGTTTCGGGTTTAGTTTCTTGAGGGTTCTGAAGAGTTCCGCGACAGATTTTTTTGCAAGTTTTGCGCGAAGTTTTCTGTTCGGGGGTATTTCGGAGAGATTTTCCCCTCCGAGAAGCGCTGAAATATAAAATCCGGTCCCGCCGCAGATGATAGGGAGCTTTCCGCGCCGCGCGATAGACTCTATCGCGCGGCGCCCTTCCACCACGTATTTTGCGGCCGAGAATTGCTTTTTGGGGTTGGAAACATCAAGCAGATGATGTCGTATCCCGCGCATCTCCCGTTTCGTGATTTTCCCCGTTCCAATATCAAGTCCTCGATAGACCTGTCGTGAATCCGCAGAGATTATCTCGCCGTTGAAATGGCGCGCGAGCGATACTGCGAGCGCGCTTTTTCCAGTGGCTGTCGGGCCAACCACAACTACTATTTTTGTCTTCATGTAGTGCCGGGAGAGAGAATCGAACTCTCAAGGATTGCTCCGCACGATTTTGAGTCGTGTGCGTCTACCAATTCCGCCATCCCGGCATCTCTTTTCCTACAAATTATTCGCTAGCGAGTGAGAGGTTTGATACCTTTTGTTTTGTCCCCAGGTATTAAACCTTATCACCAAAGACATTTTTGCTCAAACTGAAACCATGCTAAAATCACCATATGCTTTTTAGAATTCTAAGCGCACAAGTCTAAGCCACTTCTTCTTCCCATGTCTCATTTCTACGGCGACGCGATATTTTGGATAGAAGTCGAGAAGATCAAGCCCAATCCGTACCAGCCGCGGCAGGAATTCGACGAAGCCCGGCTCAATGATCTTGCTGAATCGATAAAGACCTATGGCGTGCTCCAGCCTTTGGTGGTGACCCGGCGTGAGGTCCAGAAGCCGGAGGGCGGGCTTGCCGTTGAATACGAACTGATATCGGGCGAGCGCCGCCTGCGTGCCTCTCGTCTTGCCGGCATTGCGCAGGTTCCGGCGATCATCCGCAGCGATTCCAATGATGCGCGGGTCAAGCTTGAACTGGCTATTATCGAAAACCTTCAGCGCGAAGATCTCAATCCCGTCGATCGAGCCAAAGCATTTCACCGTCTTGCCGAAGAATTCTCCTATAAACATACCCAGATCGCGGAAAAGATAGGCAAAAGCCGCGAGTATGTGTCCAATACGTTGCGTATTTTGATGCTCCCTGAAGAAATACTGCGCGCGCTCGGCGAGAGAAAAATAAATGAAGGCCACACACGCCCGATACTGATGCTCGCTGACCGTCCGGAAGAGCAAATGTCGCTCTATAAGAACATCATCGGACAGCGCATGACGGTCCGCGAGGCCGAGGGGGTCGCGCGCCGCATCGCCTTCGACCGCGTGCGTAAAAAGGAGCGTTCGTTCGATCCTGTGCTCGTTGAAATGGAAGAAAAGCTCTCCGAGACGTTGGGTACTCGGGTCCAGATAGAGCGCAAAGAGCAGGGAGGGAAGATTCACATTGATTTCTTTTCGCCGCAAGACCTCGAGCAGATACTGCGTCTGCTCGAAGCGCGGCAGATAGTGCAATCAGGCGGTGCCTCACCAGAGAAGCCGGTGGATAATATCGTACCGGCGCAGAATGAACCCCTCAATGGCTCTGTCTCGCCGAATGAAAGCGGTGATGACCTCTATTCGATTCGGGATTTTTCGGTATAGAGTTTATTTTTCAATCTTCTTCCTGCCAGGCTGGTGTTGCTCACATAATTTATTAGAATACCGCTCGGGAATAGTCTTCGGTCACACCTCTCGCATTCGCCGTCGCGAATGCTCGGGCGCGACCCCGGCTCGCGGTTTTTGCTGCTGCAAAAACAACGCTCCGCCTCACGAAAACTCTCCGCACGCAATGAAGATTGCGTACTTATTCTGTGGCCTTTTTTCTCCCCGGCTGGTGCCTCTCACACAATTTATTACTACACCTCTCGGGTATCGTTTTCGTGCCCTCCATCATGAGTGACCCGCAGAGGTCGCAGACGCGTCCCGTCGGACGCGCTTTTATCGCGAAGGTGCATTTCGGGTAATTGGAGCAAGAGAAGAACGGTCCGAAGCGGCCTCGCCGCTCGACTATCTCTCCACTCTTGCAGACTGGACAGGTAACGCCCGTTTTTGCTTTCGCTTCCTCCTCGGCGCTTTTCTTGATGAATTTGCATTTCGGATAGTTGGCACAAGCTATGAAACGGCCGTAGCGGCCGTCGCGTTCGATGAGATCGCCACCATCTTCGGGACATTTCTCCCCAGTCTTTTTCGGTCCTTCAAGCTCTTTGCCGTCTATCGTCCGCGCGCCTAAACAGTCTGGGAATTTCTTGCAGGAGAGGAACTTGCCCTGTTTTGATAGTTTGATCACCATCGGCCCACCGCAGATAGGGCATTTCATTCCCGGGTCGGCTTCACCGAGGTTTGTTATCTTCTCCGCAGTCTTAGATTTTTCTTTCACTTCTTTGGCAAATGGTTTATAAAATTCAGCGAGCGTATTTTCATATTCCCGCTTGCCGAGCGCAATGTCATCGAGCTTGTCTTCCATCTCGGCGGTGAACGTATCGTTAATATAGTGTCCGAAGTTCTGCTCCAAAAATCCCGAGACGACCATACCGGTGTCAGTCGGCTTGAGCGCACGCCCTTCTTTCGTTACATATTCGCGGTTTTCAAGCGTACCGATGATGGAGGCATATGTGGATGGTCTGCCGATGCCGCGCTTCTCGAGTTCCTTGACGAGGCCAGCTTCGGTGTAACGGGGTGGCGGTTGAGTCTGCTTCTCTTCGGTGTGCATCTCAACCAAAGAAAGTTCTTCACCCATCTTTACCTCGGGGACTTCGACATCCTCTCCGCGCGCGGCAGGGTCAGCCAAGAGCCAGCCCGGCGAGATGACACGGGCACCGTGTGCGGCGAAGTCCGGTATTGGATCACCGGCGACATTTGCAGTAATTTTGGTGCGCAGAATCTTTGCGTCTGCCATCTGTGAGGCGATAGTGCGCGCCCAGATAAGCTCGTAGAGTTTTCGCTGCTCCGGGTTCGCTCCCGCAGATTCGTGCGAGAGGTTGGTTGGGCGTATGGCTTCATGTGCTTCCTGCGCGTTCTTTACTTTTTTGGCGAAAGTGTGCGGGGAGAATAATTCTTTCCCGAATTTCTGCGCGATGACGGCCGCCGCCGCGCTTTTTGCGCTCTCGCTTAGGTTGGTACTATCGGTGCGCATGTATGTGATAAGTCCCGCTTCATAGAGGCGCTGTGCCGTTGACATGGTGCGGCTGGGGGAGTAGCCGAGGCGTGAGCTCGCCGCTTGCTGGAGCGTCGAGGTGATAAACGGCGCTCGGGGGGAACGTTTGGCTTCCATAGCGGCTATAGCTTTTATTTTCCAGAGACCGTTCTTTCCTTCGGCAAGGATTTTCTCGACGAGTTTTTTTTCGCGCGGTTCTTCGGTGCACGTTAGCAGGAGCGGAGCGTTGTTCTTGGTCTTTGTGTCAGCCGTGATGACCCAGAAGGTCTCGGGTTTGAAAGCCTGAATCTCGCGCTCGCGCTCTACTAATATACGCAGGGCAGGGGATTGGACGCGTCCTGCAGAGAGGCCATAACGGACCTTCTTCCAGATAAGGCCGGAGAGGTCGTAGCCGACGAGGCGGTCGAGGACGCGCCGCGCCTCTTGGGCGCGGCGCAGATTCTCATCTATAGCGCGCGTATGCTCGAGGGCTTCGGTAACGGCTTCTTTGGTGATCTCATGATATACGGCTCGCTTGATGGGAGTTTTAACCTTCTTTTCATGCAGGATTTCAGCCAAGTGCCATGCGATAGCTTCGCCCTCTCGGTCGGGATCGGTCGCAAGGATGACCTCGTCGGCTTTTTTTGCCGCGGATGCGATCTCGTTGACGACTTTCTCTTTCAATTTGACGATCTCATAATGCGGCACGAAACCAGCTGCGACATCTATCGCATTCTTGTTTGATTTCGGCAGATCACGCACGTGCCCAACGGAAGCTTTCACGCTGTATTCTTTGCCGAGATATTTTGAAATCGTTTTTGATTTCGCCGGCGATTCCACGACTAACAACTTCATAGTGGTAATCACTATTACACGGAACTAGAAAATTATGCAAATCTTGGCAAGAAAAACCATAGAGCACGCATAAAAGAAAAACGCCGCGGGTACTCGATACTCGCGGCGCTCTGAACTGTTTTAGGTCTTTGTTCTCACGGTGCTGTGCAGATGCACGAATTGGATGACGAGAGGTTCCGGCATCTCCACCAGGATTTCACGTACCAGGTACAAGTCTTCTTCCTGTGCCGAAGAGACGCGAAGAAAGGGTTTTGCATTCTCTTTGTCGTCAACGGCAAGAATAGGAGACGTCACCATGGAATTAGGGCGGACATAGGTTATCCGATCGCGAAGAGAACCTTCTGTGTCTTCGCTCCAGCCCTCGACGGCGCCGCACATAGCTACATACAGTCGGCGTGCTTCGCTTCTTTCGTACCCGATGATTTCAATGCTGATCATAACAACTCCTTTGGTTAACGGTTCTCTGCGCACCTTAGCATGGTTTTTAAAAAAGAAAAGCGCCGTCGCGTTTACGCGACGGCGCGATACTGTTCGCACTTTTTTGTTCATATGCTCCTGCTGTGTCCGAATTGCTGCTGCGAGTGCGAACGCTCGTCCGAGGTACCAGAGCCAACGTTCTCTCTGAAGCCGTTTATCGTACCTCCTGCGCCGGATACGCTGTGCTTTCTGCAAGATCTTTTGTATCATACCGCTCCTTTCTTCTGGAGGGATTATATGCAAAATGCACTTGATTTCAAGCCAATCGAATCTCACCCGAAGTCTCTTTGATAAGTCCTTTTATCTCGAGCACCGAGAGGGTCGTATTCGCTTCGCTTGTTGAAAGACTGGACTGACGGATGAGCTCATCGCGCGGCAGAGGCTCTTTCAAGAGTTCAAGCAAGATTCTCTCTATCGGTGAACAACTTGCGTAGTCGCGTTCAGAGACGGCTGTTTCTTTTGCTGCAAAACCTAGCGCATCTAGTATCTCCGCAGAGTTCGTTATTGGCGTTGCGCCTTGCCGGAGAAGGAAATTCGGTCCTTCGGAGTTCATGGAGAAGACAGAACCGGGCACGGCGAATACATCGCGGTTGTATTCGGTGGCAAGGCGCGAGGTTATCATCGTTCCCGATTTCTTCTCCGCTTCTATGACGAGCACGGCGTGCGATACGCCGGCCATGATGCGATTTCTCTGGGGAAAGGCGTACGGTGTTGCCTTGAAGCCAGGCTCAAACTCCGAAAAGAGCGCACCACCCGCCTTCACGATCTGTTTTGCGAGTTGCAGATGCGACGCGGGATAGAGCACGTTCCAGTCCAAACCGGAACCAGGAAAGGCAAGCGTTGTGAGTCCAGCCGCGAGTGCGGCTTTATGAGCGATGGAGTCAATGCCCAGCGCGAGGCCAGAGACTAGGGTGATAGGGTATCCTCTAAGACCTGCAATGAGTTTCTCGCACGCTTCTTTTCCGTAGTTGGAATATTTTCGCGCGCCGACGACGGCCAGGAATTTATTTTCGTTCCAGTGGGGAAGTTCTCCGCGATAGTAGAGCTGTCGGGGTGGTTCGGGAATTTCCCGCAGTCGTTCGGGAAAGTCCGACAGGGAAAGGGTTTTGATATCATCCTTCATGTTTATGAATAGCTTATATAGTACCAGAATGAGCGCACCACAAGAGAAGCGCTCTGCACAGGTCTCCGAGCCTTTCCTAAAGTGAGCTGATGTTCTACTATATAGGTCAGCAAATGTTCTTATGCCTCGATTAAGAAACATCTCATCAGAAACAGTAGACAATCGTCTGCGCCGCCAGTTCGAACAGATCCGAGCCGCGCAGGAAATGGAGGAAGCGGAAGCCGAACCAACAGCATCCGCGCCGACCAGGGCCTCTGCCCATGAGCCCCATGTTGCCCACTACTTCGATCCGGCACTGCATATGGATTGAATTGAGCGCCCGGTATATCCACGGCGGAGCATTCCCAGCTCCGCTTTTTTTATTCCGCCGATTTTGTTATTCTTTTATCTATATATCCTAGTGAGCACTCTGTGTTAGATATCAAATTTATCCGGGAGAATAGTGAACTTATCGATCTGGCCGCCAAAAAGAAGCGGATAAAATTCGACGTGAAGAGTCTTGTAAAGATTGACGACGAGCGCCGCGCCCTCCTCACCTCCATCGAGAAGAAGCGCGCGGAGCAAAACGAGTTCTCCGGAACTATCGCCAAGACGCCGGCGGGCGCGGCGCGGGACGTCCTCCTCTCGAAAATGAAATCGCTCAAAGAGGCAATGCAGGTTGAAGAGGAGAAACTCGCCGAAGTGATGAAGAAATGGCGGAGACTGATGCTCGATGTGCCGAACATTCCGGATATGTCCGTACCTGATGGCGAGAACGACGAACAGAACCAAGAGCTTCGCACGTGGGGGAAAAAGACCGCGTTCGATTTCGAACCGAAGAACCACATCCAGCTCGCCGAGGCGCTCGACCTTGCCGATTTCGAGCGCGGCGCTGAAGTCTCCGGCTTCCGCGGCTATTTCCTCAAGAATGAGGGAGCGCTGCTGCAATTCGCACTCTTCCATTTCATCACCGCATTCTTCCGCACGAAGAAATTCACGCCGCTGATCGTACCTTCGCTGGTGCGACGCGACACCTTGCTCGGCACCGGCTATCTGCCCCAGGGTGAGGAAGACCTCTATCATACGCAGGACAATGATTACCTCGCGGGTACGGGCGAGGTCGCGACGATGGCTTATTTTGCCGACAAGGTACTCTCCAAACAGGACCTACCGCAGAAGCTGCTCGCTTTCTCCGATTGTTTCCGCCGCGAGGCAGGGAGCCATGGCAAAGACACCAAAGGGCTTATGCGAGTGCATGAGTTCTACAAGTTCGAACAAGTCGTCCTCTGTGAAGCTTCTCATGAGATCAGCGTTAGTTTCCACGAAGAGCTGCTCTCGAATGCCGAAGCCCTTATGCAGGCGCTCGAGATCCCGTATCGCGTTGTCGTCAACTGCACGGGAGATCTTGGTCAGGGTCAGGTAAAGAAATACGACATCGAAGCGTGGGTGCCTTCGGAGAAGAGATACCGCGAAACGCATTCATGTTCGTATTTCCATGACTTCCAAACGCGCCGCCTCAATATAAAGTACAAAGACGAAGAAGGGAAAGCGCGCTTCGCGCACTCGCTCAACAACACCGGCCTTGCCCTGCCGCGCATTCTCATTCCGATACTTGAGAACAACCAGCAGGCTGATGGCTCCATTAAGATTCCCAAGGTGCTGGTTGAATACCTGGGAATGGATCGGATCGGTTTGCACTAGACGCACTCTCATGCCGGATCTCTTTGGGAGACAGTTTCGTTCGCGGCCGGGTCGTCTCGCACGCCGCCGGCGGGAGAAGGTCTTGCTCTACATCGTGCTCTACAGCGCGTTCCTCTTTGCATTTGTCGGGTTACTCTCCTATCTCTCCTTTCGACCGGAATACCGCATCGAAGAGATACGAGTCGAGGGCAATCGGCTCATCCCTGCGCGCGCGCTTGTAGAAGAGAGCGCGAAGGTTCTTGACGGAGCGTATGGTGGTCTCTTCTCGCGGCGCAATCGTTTCATTTATCCGAGTGGTGCGCTCGCCAAGCATCTGTACGCGTCTTTTTTCGCCCTGCGTAATCTTTCTCTGCAGGCGGTATCACCGAACCTTCTTGCTATCACGGTTACTGAACGCAAGCCCATAGCTTTGTGGTGCGCGGGAATGGAGTCGGTGGGTGAGCAGGTAAGCCCGTGTTATTTTTTGGACGAGGACGGGCTTTTGTTCGCAGCCTCCCCGGATATATCCCCCGGCGTCTATCGACGTTTCTTCGGTTCGATTTCTTCGAGCACTCCGGCGGTCGGGGAGACGGTCATGGCGCCGGATGTGTTCAGAGAGCTCAACTTGTTTTTGGATTCGCTCGGTACATTCGATCTCACTCCGTCTGCGGTGACGTTCATTCCCAATCCCGGGGGCAATCTCGACTATTCGATCGAAGTCGGAGGCGGGGCGCGGCTTCTCATCAGCGGGACTCGGCGTCTTCAAGAGACATTGAGCGACATCACGGCTTTTTTCAATGACCCAGAGATCTTAGGGAGTAGGAAGCAGTTCATCAGTCGGCTCGACTACATCGATTTTCGGTTCGCGAACAAAGTCTATTACAAATAAAATTGAATTGACCCGGTGAACCTCGGGCGGTCTTAAACAGAAAGATATTCACTTAGGGTCCGATTGCACCCTCTAAATCGGCTATAATTATCTGATGAGTTATTTCTTCATCCTGCCGAGCTACCTGACCTGGCATTATTCGGAAGCCTTCAAAGATATTACGAGGGTGTGGACCAATTTCCTTTGGTTCATCTTCAATTTCTTCTCCATCACGATCCTTCTAAAGACCTTCTTCTCGCCATGGCGGCGCATTCAGGAGGGGCGCACGAAAGAAGGATTCCATCCGGAAGATATCGCGGAAGCGTTCGTGACTACGACGGTCATGCGCATCATCGGCATGATGCTGCGCAGCTTTATCATCATCGTCGGGCTTTTGGTTACGCTCGCGGTCTTCTGGGGCGGATTGTTGTTCTATGCGGTCTGGATGCTCTTGCCGGTGTTGGTCCCTGTTTCGTTTATCTATGGTTTATCGCTCTTGGTATGACGTATGCAGAATTGAAAAACGCGACTGCTGACTTCAATCCCGCTATCGCCGCGGACCATGTCTTTCCGCGCACCCTGCGCGAGCGGCTACTCGCGGCGTTCTCCGTACTCTGTTTTATCACCGGAGCGGTCGGGCTGCTCTCCGTTTTTCCTGCACTGATGCATGTCTTGGTGAGCGTCTATCCCGCTGCCGCTTCGATCACCACTGCTGTCGGCGGCGTATTCTTCATCATGCTTCCGTTCCTGCTACTTATTTTTATGGTGCACACGTTCGTCAACGCGTATTACTTTCGTGGTTTCGATCACGTGCATGTGCTCGGCGAGCGGCTGCCGACGGCGGGACTGCGGGTGAGCTTTGAGGTCGCGCTGTTCTGCTTCGGCGCCAATGAGAGCGATCTGACCGATTCTTTCATCAGATTTTCCTATGGGGGTCTGATGTTTTTGCGCGCAGGGCTCACCGCCCAGGATCTTGGAGGATTCTTGCAGAATAGGACAGGAAGGCTCGACCCGGCGCAGTTTTCCGTTACACCCTCCGATCCTGATGCGCTGCGGGTATTTGATCTGGCGCTGGCGATCTATCGCGAGGATAAGGAATTATCCGATTTTTTATTCGCGCACGGTGTGCAAGAGAAGAATTTCGTCGAAGCCGCGCAGTGGGTCTCGCGGGACATGCTCACCTACAAAAAGCGCGCTCGTTGGTGGTCGCGCGACAATCTCGGCCGTGTCGAAGGCATCGCGAAAGATTGGTCCTACGGAACGGCCTATCGCTTGCGCCGCTATGCATACGATCTGACCAAAGACCGCCTCTCGCCGCTCTCAACGAAGCCCAAATACATCCGCGACGAAGTCGAACGCATCGAGGCGGCTCTTTCAAAGCGCAAAGAGGCGAATGCGCTTATCGTCGGCGAGGATGGCGGCAGCAAGATGGAGGTTTTGCGCGGGTTCACTTCAGCGATACAGGAAGGAACGATCTTTCCGGCGCTTGAGCACAAAAAGGTATATCTATTCGACGCGAATCGTCTTATCTCGGATACGGGGGAAAAGACCCGGTTCGAGCACGAACTTATCAGGCTCCTCGATGAAGCAGCCGCTTCGGGAAATGTCATCATGGCGATCGTTGATTTTCCGGCGCTCATGGAGAGCGCAAGCAAACTGGGTTCCGGAGTGGTAGGACTTCTCTCTCCCTATCTCGACAGCGCAGCCCTACAGTTCATCTGCCTGGCGAGCCCGATGCCGTTCCATCAGGTGATCGAGACGGATGGAACCCTTTCGGCGAAATTCGATACCATCATACTCGCCGAAGGCGAATCGCTCGACATTCTCCAGACCCTGCAGGATGAAGCGTCGGACATCGAAGCGCGCTACCGTCTCTCTATCTCACAACCGGTGCTGTCGCTTGTTGCAGAGAGCGCCGATCGCTATGTCACCGAGGGAATGATGCCCGATAAAGCGATCGATCTTCTCAACGAAATAGCCGCGAAGGCGGTCCAGGAGGGCAAGCGCATCCTTACCCGGGAAGAGGTGCTTTCGTTCGTGAAAGCCAAGACCGGCATTCCGACCGGCAGTGTGACGAGCGAAGAGAAGCAAAAGCTCGTGAAGCTCGAGGAGTTATTACATCAACGGGTCATTGGGCAGGACGAAGCCGTGAATGCCATTGCGAATGCGATGCGGCGCTCCCGTGCGGGCGTCGGGAACCCGAATCGTCCGATGGGGTCGTTCCTTTTCATGGGGCCGACCGGTGTGGGGAAGACCGAGACGACGAAAGCGCTCGCACAAGCCTTCTTCGGTGACGAAAATCGTATTTTGCGCCTTGATATGTCCGAGTATACGTCTGCCGACGCGCTCTCCAAGCTCATCGGCTCGTTCCAAACCAATACTCCCGGCGTGTTGACCTCGCTTTTGCGCGAAAAGCCGTATGGCGTGCTTTTGCTCGACGAATTCGAGAAGACGACGAGAGAGGTGATGGATCTCTTTCTGCAGGTGCTCGACGAGGGAATGTTCTCTGATATGCACGGCAAGCGGGTGAATGCGCGCAATCTCATTATCATTGCAACGTCGAATGCCGGCAGCGAGATGATCTTTGAATATCTCAAGCGTGGCGAGGACATTGCGCAAAAGCGTAATGAGATCATCGAGGCGGTCATAGCGCAGGGAATATTCCGCCCCGAATTTCTCAATCGCTTCGACGGCGTCATCCTTTTCCATCCGATCGATGTCGAGCGATTGCGCGAGGTGGCGCGGCTTATGCTCGAGCGCTTCCGCTCCCGCATTCGCGCGCGTGGCATTGATCTTGAAGTCACCGATGATCTGGTGAATTACCTGATGAAATTCGGCTCTGATCCGAAATTCGGCGCGCGTCCGATGAACCGCGCGATACAAGACATCGTCGAGCAGAAGATCGCCGACAAGATCATCAAGGGAGAGATCATGCCGGGACAAAAAATTCGGCTAACCGAGACTGATCTTACCTAGCATCTTTCGATTGACAGTTGATCGAGGGCCGATATATCATAGAGTTCAAGCATGGTCCGACAAAACGTAAGCTTTTATTTCTTCTTTTTTGAGGACTCTCGTTGAGAGCTGATTTTTGCGGTACTAAGAACTAGACTTCAAAAATGGGCTCTCAACGGAGCCCATTTTGATTTCGCGCTTCCGGGTGGAAGAGGGCGAGCGCAGTTCTTCGTAGCATAGATATAGAGCATGTGATATGAAAACGAATGGCAAAAGAAAGGTTAGCCTGCTTCAGCGCGGGACATGGGTATTCCTGAAGTCCGAGTTCGTCAATGGCGCTAGTAAGCCAAAGGATAAAAGAACCTATCCCGCAGGAACGCGCGGATTCGTAAAGTCCAGTTTCCGCGATGGACTCGAGCTCATCATGGATGACCCGCCAGGAGTCACGTATTCCCGGAAAGATATCTGGGCGGATCGTCGCACTATAAGCACCACGCGCATCGTCGCCGCGTAGCGAAACAGAAGAGCCGAGAGAAATTCTCTCGGCTCTTTATTTGTCTCACCACGGGGCTTTTGTTAAGGTGAGACGATGCATAAGGGATTTTGGGGCAAGCTCAAGAAACCGATACTGGCGCTCGCGCCAATGGCCGATGTCACCGATGCGGCATTCCGCGCGATCATCGCGAAGTACGGAAAGCCGGATATCATGTTCACCGAGTTTACCTCGGCGGATGGGCTCTGTTCGGCAGGGAAAGAGAAACTCTTGGTGAATTTGAGCTATTCAGAGGCCGAGCGGCCCATCGTCGCACAGCTTTTCTCTGCAAGACCGGATAAGATGTTCGAAGCCGCGCAGCTCGTACACTCGCTTGGCTTTGACGGCCTTGATATTAATATGGGTTGCCCCGACCGTGGTGTCTGCAAACAAGGGGCCGGCGGTGCGCTTATCAAAAAGCCAGAACTTGCGGTCGAGATCATCCGTGCCGCTCAAGAGGGGGCAGGGAATTTACCTGTCTCGGTCAAGACGCGCATCGGTTACAGCAGAGATGAGCTTGCAGCATGGCTACCGGCACTTCTCGAGACTGAACCGGCCGCCATAACGATTCATGCGCGAACAGTAAAAGAGCTGTCAAAAGTACCGGCACGCTGGAGTCATGTGGCGGAAGCAGTGCGAATCCGGGATTCGTTTAAGAGCAAAACATATATCCTCGGCAACGGCGATCTGCTCGACCTTGATGATGCAAAAAAGAAAGTTCACGAGACTAATGCTGACGGTGCGATGCTCGGGCGAGCGATTTTCGGCAACCCGTGGCTTTTTTCCGGGAGGACGCCGCTCATCCCTGAAAAACTCAAGGTACTAGAGGAGCATATAGACCTATTCGGCAACTATTTCAGGGGCAAAAAGAATTTCGGGCTTATGAAAAAGCACTTCAAGGCTTATATTTCTGGTTTTGATGGTGCGAAAGAACTTAGGAATGAGCTTATGAAGTGTGAGGACTCGAAGCAGGTAAAACGAAGAATCGAGGTTTGGATAAGTGCCTCTAAATAAGGACTTTTCAGGATTTTAACGATGAATTATTGACACAATCGTGTATATATGCTACTGTGGTGAGCGGACAGCTGTAAACACCAACTATCTCATGCACCCCTCGCAATTTGGCTAACTACGCATCCAGGAATTGAATCCTGAATCACATCTCGTATACCGCTCCGATCTATGTCGGGGCGGTTTTTGATGTCACAGTTCGCTTCGCCCATCTATCTTCTTTTCCCCAGTCCCACTTGAAATGAGATAAGTGTGGTTTACAATGCAGGCAGGCATCACCTAAATGCCGCAAAGAAAGACAACATGAAAATAATTGCTTTATGCGTGTAAAGGAGGTGATCTAATATCTAGGACGGCGATCGGGGTTCTCCTGATCGCCGTTTCTTTTTGGTCGGATACGGAAAGCTCTGTTATACTTTGTGTATGAAAGAGGGTGAATTGGCTCTGTATCGCAAGTATCGGCCTTCGAGCTTCAAAGAAGTCTTGGGTCAGGAACATGTGACGAACGTCCTTGAAGGCGCTATCGCGCTCGGCCGCATCTCCCATGCGTATCTCTTCGCTGGCTCGCGGGGAACCGGCAAGACATCGGTTGCCCGCATTTTCGCTAAGGCTCTTGGCACTGGTACAGAAGATATCTACGAGATCGACGCGGCGTCCAATACCGGCGTTGACGATGTTCGCGCCCTCACTGAATCAGTCAATGTCTTACCGTTTAGATCAACGTACAAAGTCTACATCGTTGACGAAGTGCACATGCTCTCCAAGCAGGCATTCAACGCGCTCCTCAAAACCCTCGAAGAGCCGCCGGCGCACGTTATTTTTATTTTAGCGACCACCGAAGTCGAGAAACTGCCCGAGACCGTCGTATCGCGCTGTCAAGTGTTCACGTTCCGGCGTCCCGCGCAGACGACGCTCGCTGCGGTAGTCAGTAGCACCGCGAAGAAGGAAGGTTTCTCGTTAGAGGGTTCTTCAGCCGACCTCATCGCGCTTTTAGCCGATGGAAGTTTCCGCGATGCGCAGGGGATTTTGCAGAAAGTCATTACGGCTTCTTCCGACAAAAAAGTCTCGATCGAAGAGGTGGAGATGGTAACCGGCGCGCCCCGGGGCGCAGTCATCAATGATCTCATCGCCGCCATCCATGATCGCACGCTCGATGCTGCGCTTTTGCTCGTCTCAAAAGTCGCCCGGCAGAATACCGATGCGAAAGTCTTTTTGAAACTGCTCCTGCGCAAAGTCCGTTTTATCCTCTTGTTGCGGTACGCGCCGGGTATGAAAGAGAAGATACGCTCCGAGCTTTCAGCGGAAGACGCGGCATTCATCGCGCCGTTCTCGAACGATCGCAATTCGCCCGTCAACGAGCAGGCACTTTTGCTATTGCTTGAGGCGTACGATGCGGTGGGGCGCTCTTATGTTCCCGAACTGCCCCTTGAACTCGCGCTCATCAAACTCTTAGGATCTGGCAGTAGCGCGTAGTCTCCCAATTTACTTTACACACCCGAGATTATAAGCTATACGCTATAGGCGTTTTATAGTGCGGGATCGTCTAAGGGTGGGAATGAAAGATGCACTGCTGCATCTTTCATCCGGTTTCTTTGAAAATTGTCGTTGTGACACACACTCCTGCGGGATCGTCTAATGGTAGGACACGGGCCTTTGGAGCCTGGTATCTTGGTTCGAATCCAAGTCCCGCAGGAGTGTGTGTGATCGACAATAGGGGTCTTTGGAGTCGAATCCAAGTCCCGGCCAATTTTTAGGTAAGTTCCTGCTCTTGAGAGTCTGCATGATAGAATGGAACAAAATGAATAAAAGTAAGAAAAGAATGATTATCGGTGTTATGGGTCCTGGAGAAAAGCATGCTCGAGAGGATGACATGCCTTATGCCTACGAGGTTGGCAAACTTATCGCACGAAATAATTGTACCCTTCTCTGTGGGGGTATGACGGGAGTTATGGAAATGAGCGCAAAGGGTGTACACGAAGAAGGGGGATTGGTTGTTGGAATTAGTCCGACAGGAGATAAGAAGGATATGAACGAGTACGTTGATATACCCATCATCACCGGAATGGGTCCGGGTAGAAATTATATGAATATTCTCTCCTCGGATGTTTTGATATTCATTGGTGTGGCTTCGCCCGGCACCCTTTCTGAATTGGCATTTGCAATTCAGTTAGCCAAACCCACGTTTGTTCTTAAAAGCAATCCAGATCTCAAAAAGTACGTTCAGCAAGAATTGAAATCAGAACAAGTTGTTTTTGTTGATACCTTAACTGATTTGGCAGAAAAATTAAGATTATCCTAAAAGGTTCTCTTATAATTCCCACAGCCACCTAGTTTAGTATCGATAGACCTAGACGGATCTATTGGTGAGCGAGAACTGTTGAAATTATTCTAGCGGATTTCTTTTGTGGATAATCGAAAAGCAGAAAATCACTTTTTATAAAAATCATAATTTTGTTTTATAATATATTTTATGTCATCTAACCTCCAGTCTTCTGAAATAAAATGGCGGCACATGCTGAATAAAGTCCCGGAAATTACTCTCTGGTTCTGGTTCATTAAGGTCATGTGTACGACCGTCGGAGAAACGGCGGCGGACTATCTGAACGTCAATCTCAACTTCGGTCTCACCGGGACATCAATCGTCACTGGCGTGCTGCTTGCGATAGCTCTCATTTTCCAATTCAGGGCGAGAAAATATATTCCCGTAACCTACTGGCTTTCCGTGATGTTTATTAGCGTGTTTGGAACGCTGGTGACTGATAATCTGACTGACAAGATTGGTGTGCCGCTTGAAACGAGCACTATTATTTTCAGTATTCTTTTAGCTGCCACCTTCTTGATTTGGTACTACTTTGAAAAAACACTCTCGATACACTCGATATTTACCAGAAGGCGCGAAGCATTTTACTGGCTCGCCATTCTCTTTACGTTCGCTCTTGGCACGGCCGCGGGAGACCTTATGGCCGAAGGGCTCGGCCTCGGCTACGCGACGACCGGTTTTATTATCGCGGGACTTATCGCACTCCTTGCAATTGGCTGGCGGCTCAAGCTCAATCCGGTCCTTTCATTCTGGCTCATCTACATTTTGACTCGGCCGCTCGGCGCTTCCATCGGCGATTATTTGTCACAGCCTTCTAAGTACGGTGGCCTAGGACTTGGTGCAACAATCACAAGCTTTATCTTCGTAGGCGGTATTCTTGCTATTGTCACATACCTTTCGATCACCAAGAGAGATGTTATTGAGAAAGAAAAGAAGGTAGAGATCAAAATAGAAATCACTGAAGATCAAAGCAGGAGCGGCCTACTCCAAACCGCCATCGTGGTGACTGTGCTTGTGATCGCGGGGTTAGTTGGATATCACATACGCCATGCTGCCCTCCAGTCGCCTACAGGAAATACGCAACCGAGTGTCACAAGCACATCCACTACCGCGCAATTATCACCACTTGGCGACCTTTCTTCGTTCAAAACAATTACCCAAGATACGCTTGATCTCCTCAGTGCCGGCAATCAATCCGGTGCCACGACTCGCATCGGAGATTTGGAATACGAATGGGACAACGCTGAAGCTAGATTGAAGCCGAAAGATCCGGCCACATGGACGACGATCGACAGTAAGATCGATACCGTCTTGCGCGAGCTTCGTGTGGTGAATCCTAATGCGACGAGCGAGAAAACTGCACTCGAGGCATTACTGGCAGTGTTGAAATAAATATAAAAAAGTGACACGCCAATATCTCGTCCTTGTGTCACTTTTGTAACTTTTTGATGCGCTCGAGTCCGTTGTTTGGAGATGGTAAAATGTAACTAATCCGTCAAATAGAGTTTGACCACCCACGGTTTCATTTCAAGATCGACAAGGCTAATATTTTAAATGAAAATGAAAACCACAAAGGGAAGACATCGGATTTATTCGGTCAGTTTTGCGCATATCTATCCCTATTATGTCGCCAAGGCGGAGAAAAAAGGACGTACGAAGGTAGAGCTAGACAAGATTATTCGTTGGCTGACCGGATATACTCCGAAGCAATTCAGGTCCCAATTAAAAAAGGAAACTGATTTTGAGACATTTTATGGAAACGCTCCCAAATTGAATCCTCTACGAAAGAGGATTACGGGCGTGGTGTGTGGTGTACGAGTAGAAGAGATCAAAGAACCCCTTATGCGAGAAATTCGATACCTGGATAAATTAATTGATGAATTGGCAAAAGGGAAACCTATGATAGAGATCTTACGAAAGTGATATCTTGGGTTCGGTGAAGATCGCGATCTTCACCGAACCCATTTGCTATACTGTCGGTATGAGAAAAATCATCACTACGACATTCGTAACTTTAGATGGCGTGATGCAGGCTCCGGGAGGTCCAGAGGAAGACACGACCGGCGGGTTTGCCTATGGCGGCTGGCAACTATCGTATCCTTCGGACGAGATGATGGATTCCAAGTTGAGCGAATTCATGAATATTCCGTTCGAGCTTCTCCTGGGCAAGACCACCTATGATATCTTTGCCGCGTACTGGCCCGGCGCGAAAACGAACCTCGAAGTGGCGAATCCATTCAATAGGACAAAGAAATACGTCGTCTCGCATAAATCTTTTGAGCCCTCGTGGCGTAATTCTCTCTGTATCACCGGTGATGTGGTGACGCAGATCGAGAAACTTAAGCAGATGGAAACCCCTGATCTATGGGTGTGGGGTAGCGGGAACCTCATCCAGACATTGCTTAAACATCGTTTGGTAGATCGGATGCATCTGTGGATATATCCCATTACCTTAGGTTCTGGCAAGCGGCTTTTCGCAGAAGGAACTCAAGCAGAAGGCTTCAAACTTGTTGATTCCAAAATATCAAGCACCGGCGTCATTTTCGCTACCTACGAGCCGGGCGAGCTCAAATTATCGACCGTCAAGCCGTAGCATCAGTGAAGGGTCACCGAACCAACCCGCTTTTTACTTCGGAGCGATTCGTAGTAGACTATAGATGACTATCAGGTCGTTACTAATTTTATATAGAACCTATGAATAAGAATTATTCGGTTATCGCGATCATTGGGATCGTGGTGATCGTCGGGGTGTTTTACTTTAGCAGCAGTAGGCCGTCCCTGCAGATGCCGTCGCAAAACCAGGGGAATACGTCTACCACCGGAAATACGGAAACAGGCGGCTCGGTGCCTGCGCCGGTGCAGTCCAAGAGTACTGGCCGTGTGGTCTTCTCGGTTTCTGACGAAGCAGTTGGACTCGACACGCTGCAATCGGTCCTGCTCACTATCAACGAGGTCTCTGTCCAGAGTCCGCAGAGCGGCTGGGTCAGTGTTTCAAAGACGCCGCGCACCTTCGATTTGCTTGCGCTCAAAAACAGCGGGCGCAATGAGCTTCTCTCCGACGTGAACCTCTCGGCCGGCACCTACAATCAGATCCGGTTGTCCATCGGGAAAGTAGTCGTGGTCCAGAAGAACGGATTGAAAAACGTCGAAGCAAAGGTTCCCTCGCAGACGTTGAGATTCAATGCAAAGCTCGTTGTGGAGAAGGGCAAGGCATCGGGCGCTTCTTTTGATTTCAACGCCGGCAAGGCACTGCACAGCACTGGCGAAGGGACACTCGTGTTCTTCCCTGTGTTCACAGTAGATACAGTGCATGGGGTTGGCAAAGTACAGATATTGGCGGGCAACGTCGAGCTGCTCAATGGCCTCCCTGATTTCGACCAGACCTTGGGCGTCGATGAAAATGGGAATCTGAAAGTAGGGTATTCTATCAACGCGGTCACGAAGATCGAGTTTATGGGGAAAGTGATCCACCTCATACCGATGGGCGAGAAACCTGAAGATATCAAGGTTAGTGCCCAGGCGGCGATCACTACGGCCATCAACGGCGGTTATATTACGAGTGCAACGTCGGTTCAAACCACGCTGCGCGAGAACAAGCGCGTTTGGCAGGTTGTGGGGGCCAAAGGAGGGACGGATGTGACGGTGTATATTGATATCGCCACGGGTGCCGTGTTGGCGGTACAATAGACTATTATGAAAAAAACAATCATTGCACTTGTTGTCGTTATCATCGTGGGTGTCGGTCTTTATTTCTGGTTCAAGAGCCCCTCTACTGAAATAACGGTCAACCCGAACAACGACCAGAGCACTGGAACGTCTTTGCAATCAAGCGAGTCCACGAGCACCCAATCATTCTTGCCTACCGAGGTTATCGGCAAATCCATCGAAGGACGCGACATTACGGTCTATCACTTCGGCACCGGCCCCAAAGAGATACTTTTTGTCGGAGGGTTGCATGGAGGCTATGAGTGGAATACCGCTCTCGTCGCCTATCAGCTCGTCGATTATCTCACCGCAAATCCCACTGCGGTACCGAGCGGTGAGGTGGTGACGGTCATACCCGTGACGAATCCCGACGGTCTCTATAAAGTTACCAAAAAAGATGGAAGGTTCACCGCGGCAGACGTCTCATCGTCTCAATTAATGCAGATTTCGGGACGGTACAACGCGAACACCGTAGACCTTAATCGCAACTTCGATTGTGATTGGCAGACGCAAGGAAAGTGGCAGACAAAGACCGTAAGCGGCGGTAGCGCCGCATTCTCCGAACCGGAGAGCAAGGCGATCCGCGATTATGTGCTCGCGCACACTCCGGCCGCGGTAGTGGTCTACTACAGCGCCGTTGGCGGAGTATTCTCTTCAAATTGTCATGATGGCGTCCTACCCGAGACGGCGACGCTCACCAGCCTCTATGCGAGAGCTTCCGGATATCCCGCATACCAGGAATTCAATTACTATGAAATAACCGGCGACATGGTGAACTGGCTCGCGAAAGAGAAGATCCCTGCCATAAGCGTTCTCTTGACGAATCACACCGACACCGAGTGGACCAAGAATCTTGCGGGCATCAAGGCAATCCTCCAATCTAAATAGATGCCCCCGTTTTCTCGAGGGCGACTGGTCGCTCTAGGACTCTTTTTGCTGGTGATCCTGGCAGGGGGCGCCTGGTTCTTTTTCCGCGCGCCCAAGCCTGCGCCCGTACCGGAAACCAAAACACGGGTCGTCGTATCTCCGGAAAGGACCATCGGCGCTTCGGTGGAAGGCCGTCCTATCAAGGCCTACACTTATGGGAGCGGGCCGACGCGGCTTCTCTTTGTCGGAGGAATGCATGGCGGGTATGAATGGAATAGCGTGCTGCTCGCGTACCGATTCATGGACTATCTGGATACTAACCCGGGCGAGATCCCTCTCAATCTCTCGATCACCGTCATTCCGGAACTCAACATCGACGGCGTCTACACCGTGACCCAGAAAGAAGGGCGATTTAACATCACCGACGTCTCGACGGATACATCGGTCGAGCGGGCAGGGAGATTCAATGCTCACGGCGTAGACCTCAATCGCAACTTCGATTGCAAGTGGCAACCAAAAAGCACCTGGCAGAGTAAAACGGTCAGCGCCGGTAGCGCGCCATTCTCCGAACCCGAAGCTCAAGCACTCAAGAATTTTGTCCTTGCAGAGCATCCCGCCGGCGTCGTCTTTTGGCACAGCCAAGCCAACGCGGTGTATGCGTCAGAGTGCGAGCATGGGATACTCGCGGGAACTCGAGCGCTCATGGGAGCGTATGCGCATGCAGCCGGATATCCGGCAGTGGACTCGTTCGACGCGTATGCCGTAACGGGCGATTCCGAGGGATGGCTCGCTTCGATCGGTATTCCAGCGGTCACGGTGGAATTGAAGACCCATGAGACGGTAGAATGGGAGAAGAACCTCGCGGGCATCAAAGCTACCCTTGCGCTGTATTCAAATTCGCAAACGGCCTATTAGTTTATAGGCGGAAATAAAAGACGGGGAAACATGCGGTAAGGCCAGCGATGAGCTGTACCACGAGGACATAGAGCGCTTGTTTTGGTGCGCGCGGAAGCCACTTGGCTGCGAAAAAGAGAATGATGGGGAATTGTCCGGCTAAAAGGAGCTGGAACAGATGCGCCGCCGTACCCTCGTCCACTTCATGGACGATAGGGAAGGTATTCAAGAGAACAATCTCCATGGCAACAATGACCAGCGACATGGTTATCGGAATCCACGCACTGGGTTTTTTGAGCAAGGAATTCATACTAGTATTATAACGTCTGAATCATCATAAAGATGACTTTTCTGTTTAGATGAGTAGAGTGGAGGCATTGGTATCAATGAAGAAATATACATTTAAAACGAAAGTATGGCCATATCCGGGCATGGACGGATGGCACTTTGCGACGGTCCCGAAAAAACAATCCGACATCATACGGACCAAGCATAAGGGAATGACGAAGGGATGGGGTTCTATTCCGGTTACGGCAACTATCGGCAAGACGAGCTGGAAGAGTTCGATCTTTCCGGAACGCAAGTCGGGTACCTACCTTCTCCCCTTAAAAGCGAAAGTGAGAAAGGCAGAAGGGATATTCGATGGCGACACGATAACACTCTCGCTCTCAATCTGATGTCTCCCGCAAGGATAGTGGTCTATAACAGGGAGGATTTCCGCAAATGGCTTGCGAAAAATCACGACAAAGTAACGAAAGTCGCGGTGGTGATGCATAAGCGCCATACGGGAAAACCGGCACCGACCCATCACGAGCTCATCGAAGAAGCGATCTGCTTCGGCTGGATAGACACGACCATCAAGCGCCTCGACGAGCATACGTTCATGCGCAATTTTTCAAGACGCAATGAGAACAGCAAATGGAGCGACAACACGCTCTCCTATGCGCGCTCGCTCATCCGGCGGGGACTGATGACCCAGTGGGGCATGCATTTTTACCGGCAAGGCAAAGCGAAACCCACCCATGACCACGGTATCTCGAAGAACCCGAATATGCCCAAGGAGCTTAAGGCCGAGCTCTTGAGGGACAAGATCGCTTTCAAGAACTTCAAGAAATTGCCGCCATCTACAACACGGATGCTGTATCGTTGGATACTGCGTGGCGTTGCGCTAGAGACACGCATGAAGCGTATCAAACAGATAGTCGCACAGAATCGTGCTGATAAACGCAATTTCATCGGTGCAGCCGGAGCGGATAAGCAATAGTTTTTTGTGATAGACTAGCGAAATGAGGCTTATCGTTGATGTACGGGTCAAGGATTTGGAGAGAGCGGCGAGATTTTATACGGAAATGCTTGGTTTAGTTTGTCGCAGAAAAGAAAAAGATTGGGCGGCAATAACTGTAGGCAATGCCGAGATCCATCTGTATCTTGATGGCGGAATCTCGGGTGATGTAGAATTCTATGTTGAGGATATAGATTTGGAAGTAGAAAAATTGAAAAAGCGAGGCGTTGTTTTCATTTCGGGAGCAAAGAAGCCGAGAGCCCTTGGCGTGGACAAAAAACATATAACGTTGTTTCCTTGGGGAAGAACAGCTTTTTTCAAGGATTCTGAGGGGAATGAATTGGCGTTGGTTAGGGATAATAAATAAAATGCTCGATACCAACTCAAATCGATAGGGAGCGAGAGGTTGGTATGTCAAACAATAAAAAAGCCGCGTACTTTAGTACGCGGCTTTTGAACTCAAACCTCGTCTTATGGAGTGCGAGGTTGTACGTCCGGCACTGACACTCCGCGAGCCTGCGCGAAGCGCACGGGCGAGCGGAGTAGAAGCGTGCCGAAGAGAAGATCGGCGAGCGGAAGCACCACATTGAAGTTGCGGTGCATATACCGATGGTGCAAGAGATGGTGCCCGTTGAGGCGGAAAAAGAGCCGGTTGCGCTCTATCAAGCGCCGCCGCGGGAGCGGTAGGTGCATGCACCAATGCAGGTATTCATACGCTCCGTAGTAGAGCGAGAAAATTACGGTAGAGGTGATGAACGTCCACCAGGCTCCAGCTGTGATGCTGATAACGAGGAAAGGAAAGGCACCGACTGTGATCAGGACAGGTCCATTCCACCACGCCATGGGTATAGTTTGTTTGTCCTCGTCTCGCGCGAGGTGATACGTAGGATCCGCTTTGAAAATGCGGTGATGGGTGAGCGCATGTGTTCTAAAGGGATAATCGAAGCCGGGGAACGGCTTGTGCATAAACCAACGGTGTAGTCCCCACTCGAAGAGCGAGGCATAAAGTGTGCACTCAAGCACGAAGGTAATAACTGAAGTAATGGTAATCATAATCGGTTCGCTCCATTTTATGAAGAACGTTCTCCTACCAGTGTAGCACCAACGTAAAGGTTCATTCACTAGTGGATAGTGCAAAAACTACTCATATAGGCTTCCTCCTTTGGGGTGGATATGGACTCTTGCAAACGCCGAGCCTTCTTTATACTGTTATTGCGGAGGTATACTATGCGAAATGATTGGACCGTTCCTTGTCTTTCAAAATCGGAGTTTCTCAAAAAGATCAGGCACTCATTTGGCTTGATCGAAGTGTTTCCCTCAAATAGTCACGGATACAAAGTCCGTAAGACCCATGATGGACGCGCTCTTGCTTTTAGCGCGTGGAGTCTCCTTGAGATTCGTGATTCTATCGTAAGCGACGATTGCGAGTGTCGAAGCTCCGGCGATGCGGCGCTCGTTATGATCATAAAAGCGATTGCGACGCAGTTTCATTCCGTTTTGCTTTTAAACCACGACGAGATCATCTCTTGGTCTAACGATCAAGAGCTCCGTTTTGTCCTTACCGCCATAGAGCGATGGAGCGACTCGTGCCTTAACGGCTCACCACTCGAATTATCACCCTGTTACAAGGAGTATAGTCACCGATTGCGTCTCCGTGAGTCTACCTTCGTGATCACCGGAGCGCTCTTTGGTGCCCTGCCCGCGCACAGTTTCGAGTACGCACTCCTATGCAATTAATAAGAAACTCCCTCTCAACCGCGCTCTAAGCGCGGTTTTTTGTCGCTTCATCTTTCATACACCATGTGTGCTATACTGTTGATTCATTATTAGTTAACGACTTACCATGTCTAAACACAAAGTGGTCCATTTTGAGATTCCTGCGTCGGATTTCAAGAAGGCCAAGGATTTCTATAGCACGGTATTCGGCTGGAAGATGGATATGTGGGGAGACGAGTATCTAATGGCGACGACTACCGAGGTAGACAAGAATCAGACGCCAACGGAGCCGGGCGGTATCAACGGCGGTTTTTACAAGCGTCCATCGAAAAGTGCGCAGCCGTCCATCGTTGTAGAGACCGACTCGATAGAAAAGACCTTACAGGCTGCAGAAAAAGCAGGTGGTAAGGCGACTCGCAAGAAAAGCCCAATCGGCGACATGGGCTTTATGGCAGAATTTACGGATCCTGATGGTAATGAGATTAGTCTTTGGGAAAACGCTAAGAAATAAATATATGAAGAAATTCATGGTTATCTATAAGGCCCCTGCCGGTGCATGGGAGCAGATGGCAGAGACTTCGCCTGAAGAGGCTAAGAAGGGGATGGAGGCGTGGATGATGTGGGCAAAGAAGTGCGGAAAGGGACTCGTCGATATGGGGACACCGCTGGGTAATGGCCATAAAGTCATGAAATCAGGCGGTATGTCCGTCGAGGATGGTGTTACCGGATATTCAGTGCTTCAGGCTAAGAACATGGAAGCCGCGCTCGATATGCTTTCAGGACATCCGCATCTTATGCAGCCCTCGTGTGAGATAGAGGTATATGAATCGCTGCCGTTGCCCGGAAGTAATAGTTAATAATTAGTGGAAAAAAGTTTATCATGCTTAAATCAAAGCTTGCTCCGTTCGTTCGGTTCAATGACGGTAAATGTCGCGAAGCAATGAACTTCTACAAAGGCATTTTCGGCGGAGAAGTCACCTTGATGACGGTGAAAGAGACTCCGATGGCGAAAGACATGGGTGCTGACAAACAAAACCTCATCATGCACTCGGAGCTGAAGTCTGGTCAGATCATGTTTTCCGGTTCCGACATGATGCGCGACAAGGCAGTTATGGGAGATAACGTCGGTATGGCGCTTGAATGCCCGAATGAGAAAGAGCTCAAAGACATTTTCGCTAAGCTTTCAGAGGGCGGAGAGGTCTTTATGGCGCCGGAAGAGACTTTCTGGGGCGCGTTTTTCGGTATGGTTACGGACAAATACGGTGTCGAGTGGATGCTCAACTTCCAAAAGAATCCGCCTCCGAAGGGATAAAGGTCTCCATGAGATGGATGTACCTGACGATAGTCTCGGGAATAACGGGTCTTGTCGTCGGATATTTTAGTTCTCATGCACTCGCTTTTCTCCAGTGGGGGAACATGCTTGTCTGGGGAGTGATCGGGATCGTCATTGGCTTCTTTTGTTCTGACCGAACAACCTGTCTTTCGTCAGGGATCGCGTATGGGTTTCTCATGTCCCTGTCCTTTCTCATCACCGGATTCCAAGGGGCGAGCGACAAATTGCCCGGATTTATCCTATTTTCTTTTGGATTGAGCG
The DNA here is from genome assembly GCA_964617735.1 of uncultured Candidatus Saccharibacteria bacterium. GTDB lineage: Bacteria > Patescibacteriota > Minisyncoccia > Phycocordibacterales > DSPV01 > 2-02-FULL-46-13. The sequence continues at coordinate 444,412 of CAZTXT010000001.1, forward strand.
TTATTGGAGCTCTCGGAGGTCTCACATCGGTTTTTGTAGGTTTTTGGTTTGTTGAGAAGAGGTGGAAAAATGCAATGGAGAATAGTTGATAGAGTGCTTGGCTCCTTCATGAGCGGTGCTATAATAGGACCTGTTATTAAATAAGAGCATATTATGGCAAAAGCGAATTCAGCGTTTATGAAGCCGATGAGCCTAAGCGCAGATCTTGAGGCAGTGGTTGGTAAGGGTCCGATGCCCCGCTCAGAAGTGGTTAAGGGATTGTGGGTGTATATCAAAAAGAACAATCTGCAGGATGAAAAGAATAAGCGGAATATCAACGCTGACGACAAGCTCAAGAAGATCTTCGATGGAAAGGCGATGGTCAATATGTTCGAGATGACAAAACTCGTCTCAAAGCATCTCTCCTAAGGTTTGATTGGTCGGGACACAAAAGCGCCCTAGGGGCGCTTTTGTTATACTGGCGGGATGAAGACGTTTAGCGAGCGGGTTTTAGAATGCGCACTCTCGATCCCTTCGGGCAGAGTTACGACCTACGGCCGTATCGCGCGTGCCGCTGGGGCGGGTCCAATGGCTTCTCAAAGTATCACGGCGGTGCTTGGCAAAGCGTACAATTCTGGTATCCGTAATATCCCGTTCCATCGCATCGTCTACGCTGACGGGAGCATTTGGGTCAGTCCTTCGCACCGAAAGAAACGCTTGGCGCTCTACAAGAAGGAAGGGATCAAGGTAGACAAAAACGGTAGGATCAAGGATTTTCGAAAGATCGTGCATGAATTCACGTAGTCTTCATCGATACTGTGACACTTCATGACGCCTTAGTCAGTACGTTGCAGACTAGGGTTTTTCGTATTTTTTGCTGATGAGGGATGGTTATATTTTTATAGTGCTTCGCATAAGCACGTTATTAATCTCATCATCATTAATATGACGTTAAGCAAAAAAATACAATGGTTCCTGATCTTTAGCGTGCTGACCATCTTCTCCGTCTCTCTCGTCGATAATATAACGGGTGTGAGCACCCAAAAAGTGCTTGCGGATACGATCAGCAACGATGCGGGACTCAAAAATTCGAAGAAGTTCGTGGTAGTACAGAACGACTCTGACGCGTCGCAAGGGTTTTTGCAGAGATTATCGAATTTCCTCGGTAAGGATATGCTCTGTGCTATCAGTGAAGAGCAGTACGCGGCGTTGAGCGCCCAATTTCAAACGAGCACCGATACGTTGACCGTCGATGGGGAGCCGGTTTCGGTGGTTAAAGTCTCGGGTGACGGCCTCCAAGCCACACAATTAAAAGATCTCGTAAGCCCGAGTGATGTGCACTGCAAGGTTATCAAGTCGAATAATATCTTCTATCTGCTTGCGGGCTTCCAGATAAGTTAATGAGAGAATATGGAAGGCCTTGCGGCGAGCTTTCGTCCCTCGCGTTCACAATTGTTGGCGCAGCGGGCGCTCTATTGTGTGTTGTTCGTATTCCTCTTCGGATCGATCGCGCTCTTTGTAGTCAACGGCCTCGGCTATCTGAAGCAGGTTTGGGAGTGGTATAACCGAGCATACCTCGCGACCCTGCTTGTCTATACATGGTTTACCATGGCACTCCTTTTCTATAGCGAGTCGAAGCGGGTCAGCTATCCGGCATACGAAGATGAGAAAATAGCGGTTATCATGCCCTGCTTCAATGAGTCGGGTGATCTGCTCAAACGCTCTGTGGAGTCGGTGATCGCGGCACGAGGAAACAAGCAGATACTCATCATCGACGATGGTTCGACGAACGATACCAAACAATACCTCCAGGAGCTTTCGGAAAAGCATCGGATATTCTACTGTTCGTTTCCAGAGAACAAGGGGAAGCGGCATGCGCTCCATTACGCCGTGACCCAATTGGTTCGGGATTGCGATTTTGTCGTTACGATTGACAGTGACACTGTGCTCGACCCCGATGCACTGGTGAGAGTCGTCGAGCCCCTTAAAGTTCCTGCCATTGGCGCTTCGACGGGCGATGTTCTGCTTCTGAATGAAAAGCAGAATTGGCTGACGCGGATGATCGGCTCATATTACTGGATCGGATTGCATATTTATAAAAAGGCACAGTCATCCTTGGGCATGGTGGTTTGCTGCAGCGGTTGTCTTGCCGCGTACCGCACGGAAGTGGTGATGAAGATCATCGACGCATTCGTCAATCAGGAATTTTTCGGAGAGAAATGTACCCATTCGGAGGATCGCCATCTTACCAATCTAGTCCTGCAGAACGGTCTTGATGTCGTATTTGTTCCCGAAGCGATAAGCCATACGGAAACGCCGGCGACGATCCGAGGATTCTTGAAACAGCAGCAGCGGTGGAAGCGAGGGTACATTCGCGAGTCGCTCTACACGCTCGCGTACTCCTGGAGGATAAAGCCGCTGCTCTTCTTGCAGATACTGCTCTGGGACCTCACCATACCGTTCCTATCGATCGGGCTGATGCTCGCACTCCTTGTTTCCGTGATCACACAGCCGCTGTTCTTTTTGACCGCCATTCTACCGTCCTGGATCGCCTTCATGATCGTCCGCTATATGCCGATATTCATGCGTCAGCGCAGCAAGATATTCGGTTTATTCGTTTATCTCTTCTTCTACGATATATTCCTCTATTGGCAGAGCATTTATGCGCTCTTCACGGTAAAAAACAAGAGTTGGATAACGCGCTGAAAAAGAACCCCCTCGGAGAGGGGGTTTACGTTATGGTGACTGCACGGTCTTGAGCACTGGCCGGGATGGAAGAGAAAGTGCAGGCCGCTCTTCGCCCGCGTACGGGATGTGTTCCGTTTGCCCTACCGGACTGATGTAGAAATCTATCGGCAGCACGCGGAAGTCGGACTTTTGGGTCGAACAGACTTTGAGTTTTTGATAATCTTCCCGCGTATACCAGCCGGATATCGGATTGGCTGTGGGTGACGTCGCATAGCGGGTATTGAATACCAGCAGCACGTCCTTCCACCAGCCCGATTTCCCGTGCACGGGGCGTTTGATTGTCTCTCCACTCATACGGAACTCGGTCACTGTTTGCTCCTGGTCATCGCGGAAGAACAGTTGTGGCTTTATCAGATACTTCGTTATTCTATTCATGGGTTCTATTTCCTTTCTGGCAGAACTATAATCGTTAGGATCATTTAGTCAATGGTATACTTTTCTTATTGAAGTGTATGGCCCACCATCGTCACTCGTATCGAAAATTAGGTCGAGATATCGTGATCATCGCACTGAGCATCGTTCTCGCCGTGTATCTGGTGAGCAGTGGAGTTTTGGAGCGGCTGTTCTCAATATCGCAAGAGCTCAATTACATCGCTGCCTTCATCACCGGCATCTTCTTCACGTCGGTTCTTACGATGGCGGTTGCAGCGGTCTCTTTCGTCAAGATCGCTCCGACGATGCCTCCATTCATCCTCGCGCTCTATGGCGCTCTCGGCGCGGTTATCGGTGATGCGATCATCTTTTTCTTCGTTAAAGATGCGCTTGCGGAAGATGTCATGGAATTGATTAAAGCATCGGGTTTCAGAAGGTACCTCTCGATATTTAGGCTCCGTCTCTTTCGGTGGCTTTTGCCGCTTTTAGGGGCGCTTATCCTCGCGTCTCCTATCTCCGATGAGCTGGGGCTTGCGCTCATGGGGCTCTCGAAGGTAAGACCCTGGGTCGTTCTCTCTTTTGCGTTCGTTTTGAATTTTATTGGCATATTCGCGATAGCCGTCGCCGTCCGCGGCTTCTGATCATGGGCATACGGATAATCATATTCATATTCGTTGCGACATTGCTCCTTTTGGGTTTGCACTATCTGTTGTTCTTAACCTACATCCAGTTTTTTCCACTGCTCTGGTCGTTCTCGAGGACTCACGTCTTTATCGCTCTTTTAGCGCTATCGTTGTCGTATCTGCTAGCGATGCTTATCTCCCATCGGTGGGAGAATCTGTTCACGAGGGTCTTTTATTTTCTCGCAGCTTTCTGGCTCGGCGTCATGATAGAGCTTCTTATGGTTGGGGTCGTTGCCCTGATACTCATGGATGGTGCGCAGGTTCTCTTTTCTTCGCTTTCGTCAGAAGTCTTTGGTATAGCGGCGCTTCTCGTCGCACTCTCGCTCTCGGGTTATGGCGTATTCTCTGCGCTTAACCCGCGCGTGCGCTCCCTAGTCGTTTCCATCGCTGGTTTGCCCGATCACTGGAGGGGGAAGCGGATCGTCCATATATCCGATATCCATCTTGGCCCCATCCATCACATCGGCTTTTTGAGGAAGATTGTCGCGCTGATCAATGGTCTCGACTCAGCATGCGTTTTTATCACGGGGGATCTTTTTGATGGCGCTGATCACAACCTCTCCGATGCAGTCGCGCCGCTCAATGACATACAAGCCCACCAAGGGGTTTACTTCATCACCGGAAATCACGAAACCTATCTTGGGGTAGAGAAAGCCTACGCGGCGCTTTCGAAGACGACCGTGCGGGTGCTCAAAGACGAAGTTATCGATCTCGACGGCATCGCGCTGATCGGTATCAGTTATCCCGGTGCAATGGAGACTAAGGATGTCCCCGCGGTTCTCAAGAAGCTTTCACCGTCATTTGCAGGGAAGCCCAACATTTTGCTTTTCCATGCGCCGGTTTCGGTGGATGAGATAAAGCATCTCGGGGTGACGCTCGAGCTCTGTGGCCATACGCACCAGGGACAGCTATTTCCGTTCGGCTCTATCGCAAACGCAGTCTACAAAGGCTATGCCTATGGCCTCCATAGCTACAAAGATTTCTCGATCTATACATCATGCGGCGTTGGTACCTGGGGGCCGCCGATGCGGATCGGAAGCCGATCCGAAGTGGTCGTGATCGAATTGCGCTGACCTCACGCTCTCACAAGGCCTCTGCGCGTCCAGTTGACCATTCTTGAATGGTACCGTATTATCTAAGGACCTCCGCGGAGGTATTTTTTTTATGCAGATCAGAAATATCGCTATTATCGCCCACGTAGATCACGGCAAAACCACGCTTACCGACGCACTCCTGCGACAGGCCGGCGTCGCCGAGGAGGGGATCTCGATGGATTCGAACGCGCTCGAGCTTGAGCGTGGCATTACGATCTATTCGAAGAATGCCGCGCTTTTCTATAAAGGCACGAAAATAAATATCGTTGACACACCCGGTCACGCGGATTTCGGTTCAGAAGTCGAGCGTGTATTGCGCGCTATCGACTCAGTCCTTTTGGTCGTGGATGCGCAAGAAGGGCCGATGCCGCAGACTCGTTTTGTGCTCAAGAAATCCCTTGAGCTCGGGCTCAAACCCATCGTGGTGATTAATAAGATAGACAAACCCGCAGCGGATCCGCATAGAGCGGAGGAGGAGGTGCTCGAGCTTTTTTTGGAACTCGGCGCTTCGGAAGCCCAGGCGGATTTTCCCGTGGTCTATACGATCGGCAGAGAAGGGATCGCTAAACTCAAGATCTCTGACGAGTCGAAAGATCTGACGCCACTATTTGAGACGATCCTCCGCCATGTGCCTGACGCGGATCGTGCTGCGGATGTGGCATTGCGTTTCCAACCGTTCAACCTTGCGTACGATAATTTCCTGGGTCGGCTCGCTGTGGGGAGGGTTTACGAGGGTTCGGTCAAGGCAGGGCAGCAGGTTTTCATCAAAAAGCCCAACGGAGAGGAGAGGTCAGGAAAGATAACGAAGCTCTTCACCTTCAAGGGACTGCAGCGGATCGAAGCCGAAACCGCCCTTCCGGGCGATATCGTGCTCATCGCCGGACTTCCTGACATCTACATTGGCGAGACGGTCACAACTGATCCGAATGCAAAACCCCTCCCGGCTATTGCGGTGGATGAACCAACGATCAGTCTTAATTTTTTGGTGAACAACTCTCCATTCGGAGGCAAGGAAGGGAAGTTCGTGACTTCCCGCCAGCTGCGCGAGCGCCTCGAGCGCGAACTTGAGGTCAATGTGGGTCTCAAGGTCGATTTTTCCGCCGCTGATAAATTCGCTGTCTCGGGCCGCGGCGAGCTTCATATCGCGATCCTCCTGGAGAATATGCGACGCGAAGGATATGAATTGCAAGTCTCCCAGCCCACCGTCATCGTGCACGAGACGAACGGGGTAAAGACCGAACCGTTCGAAGAGGTCATTGTCGACATGCCCTCCGAATATCAAGGCGCGATCATCGAACGCTTAGGCGCGCGCAGTTTCGTCATGCAGAATATGCACACTCACGGCAAATCCGTGCGTTTGATCTTTCAAGGCCCAACGCGGGGTCTTCTGGGGTATCGCAATCAATTCATCATCGATACGAAAGGGGAAGGGATACTGTCTTCGCGTGTCGTAGGGTTCTTCCCGTACGCGGGCGATATCAAACGTCGCGCAGTAGGCTCGATGATCTCGATGGCGGCAGGCAAGGCGCTCGGGTTTTCTCTGTGGAATCTGCAAGAGCGTGGCGTGCTCTATATCTCTCCGGGAACGGAAGTCTATGAAGGGATGGTCATCGGTAACACGTCAAAGGGCGAAGAAATGACGGTCAATCCCACAAAAGGCAAACAACTCACGAACATGCGTGCTTCCGGTTCCGATGAAGCTATCGATCTTGTCCCGCCGTTCCTTTTGACCATCGAGCGTGGCCTTGAGATCATGGCGGAGGACGAATATCTTGAGATAACGCCGGAGAGCGTCCGCTTACGCAAGCAGTTCTTGACCGAGATAGACCGCTCCCGTGCCCGCAGAAAGAGTGCGTAAGTATTTTTCATAAAAAAAGATAGTCCGGGGTGTATAATGGCCGCAATGAAAGCGGCACAGATACGTGAATACGGAGGAAAATCGGTTGTGAGCATTGACCTCAATGCGGCGGAACCCAAGCTCCTCAACGGCTCTCTGCTTGTTGCCGTCCGTGCCGCGAGCGTCAACCCATTCGATTGGAAGGTACGGGAAGGCTTAGTCAGTACGGTGATGCCGCTTCAGTTGCCCGCCACTCTTGGGGGAGATTTTTCGGGAGTGGTGATCGATGTCGGGGAAGGTGTCAGTAGTTTTAAGAAAGGAGATTCCGTCTATGGGCAAGCGAGCGTATTCGGAGGAAATTCAGGCGCGTTCGCAGAGCGGTTGGTGGTAAAAGCCGGCAATGTCGGGCACAAACCGGAGGCCGCCTCTTATAACGAAGCGGCGGCTCTGGTTCTCACCGGGGTAAGTGCTCTGCAAGCGTTGACCGAACATCTTACGCTCTCCAAAGGTCAGAGAATACTAATACACGGAGGAGCGGGAGGGATCGGCACCCATGCGATACCGCTTGCGAAATACCTCGGTGCTTTTGTTGCGACGACTGCGAGTGCCGGCGATCTCGACTATGTGCAGAAACTCGGTGCAGATCAGGTGATCGATTACACCAAAGAAAGGTTTGCGGATGTCCTCCATGATTATGATGCGGTATATGACACTGTCGGAGGGGAGACGTATCGGGAGTCATTTACGGTGCTCAAACCGGGCGGCATTCTGGTCTCGATGGTAGAGAAGCCCGATCAAGGATTGATGGAGCGCTATCATGTGAAAGCGATCGGCCAGGCGACTTTCGTTAATACTGAGCGACTACGGAAGCTCGCAAGCCTCTTTGATCAGAGAGTTCTTCAGACCCATATTGATAGCGTATTTCCAATTGAAGCTGCCGCTGAAGCGATCGAGTATGTAAAGACCGGGCATCCACGGGGAAAGGTTGTTATTGCTGTTAGCTGATTTATCCACACCGTTCGTTTGAGAGATTTCTCGGGTGTTTTACACTGTTGTCATAGGTCCGCATGAGGCTTACGGGAGTCTGCCTCTGCGGTTGTTAGGACTGGTATAGTCGAGAAGTGAGTCTCGACTATCGTGGGGGTTAGGGTTGCGCGCGGTGGTTAACGCGCGCAACCCATTTTTCTTTGTCTCGGTTACAATGAGGATATGCTGTTTCTTATCCCACTCTTCTTCATCCAATCAGCGCCCGCCCCTTTGGTTAGAGATGCGAGAGTGGTGAGTGTCATCCCGGAGCACCCTATCCAGGGCGAGCCGATCCTGGTTGCTCTTTTGGGTGGTCAACCGGAGCGTGTATCCATCGCAAGCACTAGCCTCCCGACGTTCCTTTTCCACGGCACTCCCCACGCGCTCTATGGTTTTGATTTGCGGCAGAAACCCGGTTCTTATACCATCTTAGTCCGATTCCCCGACGGCGGGATCGCGACGCAAACCATTACCCTCTATCCTCGACGGGAAGAAAAAGTTCCACTCTCAATCCCGCAAAAGCTGGGTGGTAATACACCTCAGAGCCAACAGCATCTGGTCAGCACGCTCGCGCAAGAGAATGCGGCTCTTCTAGGACTGCGTACCAGCTCGAAGTCTTTCTGGACTGAAGCGTTCGGCTGGCCGCTTTCTTCCATTACGATCACCGACCCCTACGGCTACCTCCGCCAGACGGGTGCCTATACGATAGCGCACCGCGGGACCGATTTCCGGGCGGCGAAGGGCGAGCCAGTCCTTGCTATGAACCGTGGTGTGGTTCGCATGACCCGGGAGTTCCGCAATTACGGTAAGACGGTTGTTATCGACCATGGTCTGGGCGTCCAGACCCTTTACCTCCATCTCTCGCGCATCCGGGTCAATGTCGGCGAGCTCGTAGCGAAAGGTCAGCTCATCGGAAATTCCGGAGACACGGGGTACGCTGAGCACCCGCATCTTCATGTCAGCGTGCGGATACGGGGAATCTCGATAGATCCAGTCGTTTTTCTTTCATTATTTAAAAAATAATCTCGCGCAGGATATAATGCGGGTATGCAACGCACCCTCAAGACCCTCTTCCTCTGTGCTCTACTGGGCACGATCGTCTGGTTCAACTGGAAGCCGCTCAATAATTTTGCCTGGCAGGTCTACGATCATTTCCTCCCGTGTTCGCGTCCTATTGGATACTATATCGGCTCGTTCGACCCTCGTTTTGGGGTGAGCAAGAGCGATTTCCTCGATGCGGTGAATCAAGCCTCGCTCATTTGGGAGAAGAGCGTTGATCGTGACCTATTCACCTTCAATGACCACGGCACCCTGCCGATCAATCTCATCTACGACGCGCGCCAGCAAGAAACACAACAGCGCAGCAGCCTCGATAAGACCATCAGCGCGGTGGAGCAACAATACAACGATAAACGCGCAGAATTTGATACCCTCAAGTCTTACTACGCCTCGCAGGCAAGCGACTATCAGGCAGCCCTCGCGGATTTTGAGCAGAAGGTGGAGAGCTATTCTCAAGAAGTCAATTACTGGAATGCTCACGGCGGCGCTACACCCAAGGCCTATGCGGAACTCTCAGCCCAGAAGAATGCTCTCCAGAGTATGCAGCAGGCACTCGAGCAGCAAAAGACTGCGCTTGATGCCACCTTTAGTAAACTTCAGGCGCTTACCGCACAGGTCAATGCTCTGGCGCGCGAGGCCAACGGCAACATCAATACCTATAATCAAGGACAATTCGTCGGGAAAGAATTCGATGCGGGACTCTATACGCAGGACGGCGCAGAAACAGAGATCAGCATTTTCCAATTTGAGGATAAGAATAAATTGATACGTGTACTCGCACACGAGCTCGGACATGCCTTGGGCCTCCCACACAATAGCAATCCGCAGTCCATCATGTATGAGCTCAATTCAAGCACGAACGAGAAGCCGACTGCCGATGACGTCACGGCACTTAAAAAAGTCTGCCACATAAAGAGTTAAAACGCTCTCCCGGCAGGAGATTTCTATACCTCGCTTGCCCTTTTTCGGGGCATACAAAAGTTATGCAGTGGTTCTATTTACAAACCCTTTTGTGATGTTAGCATGAAGAAAGATAGTTCATAATTGTTCCCTGAAATGAAAGGACTCGTATGCCTGAATTAAAGACTGTACTACCTAAATGTGCCTGCAGATTGACTGCATGGACGTATGTGGGGACAGGAATGCCTGACCCAGAACTCACCCTTGACCATTGGCAATGCACAGAATGTTTTCGCCCGGCATGGATGGTCTCTCACGACGGAGGCAGGGCCTTAGTGATACCTCGCCAGCTTACCTATGAGATGCCCTGCGATCTCATGCAATACATCATGGGTCCTCTCCAGAGGGAGCTCGAGAGGATCGCCGTGTACATCAAAGACATTCGTTACCGGTACGAGAGGGATAAAATGCAGATGATCTTGAAGGCATTGGGAATCAGACGAGAATGGGATTTGATCAAGAATACACACGAAGTTCCTGAAAGCGATGTGAAAGAATTCGAGCTTCTTCAAGCGCGCATTTTCATTCAGGATGAATGGGTTTATCCTTCACGCGCGCCACTCCCCAACCCACCCCAACCCCTTGAAGGACTCGTTTACCTGCAAAAGGTGGCACGTCCCGAATCCAAATCCGCTCAGTGGTATACGATTTCAAGGGAAAAGAAATGCACGTAGTTCCTGGTCAGAGAAAAGACTCCGCAGTTCGCGGAGTCCTTCTGTATTCAGTGCACGCGATTTTGGGGGAAGGATATGAGATACTGGATACGCGATATGGGTCTCATTCTTTTTTATAAAAAACACGAGCGCCATATAAACACGATCGCCTTCGCTTCCGGGTATGTTATAGACAACATCACCATGGTGCGTGTTGACGTCTGGTATGACCATGTACTTCTGGTCGCGCACCTCTCTATTGCTGCAATCGCGATCATACTGTTGAGCGGTTATGAGCGGATCCGCGATAAAAGCCTCTCCATCACAAATACTGCGGCAAAAGTCGTCGTTTGGCTGCCCGTCATCATCCAGTTCGGTCTCGGTTCGATCTTCAGTGGTTCACTCGTATTCTATTCGCGCAGCGCTTCGCTTTCCTCCAGTTGGCCCTTCGTTCTCTTGCTCGCAATATTCCTTGTCGGCAACGAGCGTATCTATAACCGCTATACTCGCCTGACGTTCCAGATCGCTGGGTTATTCGTCGCGTCATTCCTCTATTTCTCCTTCACCATTCCCATTTTGATGCGTAGCGTCGGGATCCTGCCATTTCTGTTGGCAGGATTAACGAGCCTTCTTCTTGTGTTTCTTGTCTCCCAAGGCATCCGACGATTTTCCCCCGAGCAGTTCACGCACAGCGCGCGCAAGATATTCTGGAGCGTGCTTGCATTCTATGTCTTCTTCAACGCGCTCTACCTAACCAATCTCATACCGCCCCTTCCGTTGAGCCTCAAAGAGCTCAACGTCTACCATTCCATCGTCAAAACCCCCGAAGGCGATTACGATGCGACGATCGAGCCGGTAGCCTGGTTCGATGTAGAGGACCGGCTCTGGCCTCTCTTTCATGCGGTTCCGGGTGAGAGTATTTTTGTCTACAGCTCCATTTTCGCTCCCGCGAGGATCGACGCCGATATCGTCCATGAATGGTTCTATTTCGATGAAGCGAAGGGCAAATGGGTTTCGGTCGGAGTTGTGCGTTTTCCGATCAGCGGCGGAAGAGATGGAGGGTATCGGGGATATTCGCAAAAAAATAATGTCTCTCCGGGCAGATGGAGAGTCGAGGTTAAAACCGTAGGAGGCCAAAAGATCGGAAGAGTGAGCTTTACCGTGCGGGCGGTGGAGACACCCCCGGCGGTGAAGGCAGTGAAGCTCTAATGATGCTTGAGTTCATGAAGTTCTAATCTGTCTTCGCTATTGTGGTATTGCATCAGGAATGCATCCGCTCTATGTTTTTAGGTTCGGATGCAGTAGGATGTCTTTTTGTAACAAGACTGGGCATTATTCGTCTAATCTTCATAGAATTGGCAAAAAGTAAGCTAGAGGCGCTATTTCTTGAGGCGTACGAGGCGCATGTTGACGCGATCTTTCGTTATTGCCTTTTCAAGCTCTCCGACCGCGAGCGCGCTAAGGATGCGACCCAAGAGATATTTGTGCGATTCTGGCAATATGTAAGCGCCGGCAATACGGTTTCGCATGTTCGGGCATTTCTCTTCACTTCCGCGGCAAACTACGTCAAGGATCAGTGGAAAAAGAAGAAATCCATACCCTTGAGCATGCTCGATCCCGTGGGGGAAGACGCGCAGCCATTTGATGTCGCAGATCCGGATGAGGCTACGATCGAGACGCAGACTGAATACCATATCGCCTTGAGGTCCTTCAAGCGGCTCTCCGACAGCGATCAGGTACTATTGCAAATGCGGTTCGTAGAAGATATGGCAGTGAAAGATATCGCACGGGCGCTGGGAGAGCGGGAAAATACGATCGCTGTTCGCATTAGTAGGGCATTGTCGTATTTGCGGAAGCATTTTACGTGATATGAACGACCAGGAGATAGAAAACTTTTTTTCGAAGATGCAACAAGAGAAACTCTCAAGTAAAGAACGCAGTGAGATGCGAGAGGCTTTACAGTTGCGCATCAAAGGTTACCAGCCTTCCTTGAAGGTGTATCGGTTCGCGTCGTTGAGGATAAGGCAATTTGCCTATGTTACCATGGCGGTCCTGCTTGTTTTGGGGGTGAGTGTTGCCTCTGCGGCCGAGTTCTCGCTTCCGGGAGACTCCCTGTATTCTCTTAAAGTCTCGGTCATAGAGCCAGTCCGCGAAGGGTTATCGCTCTCGCTTGAATCTAAGGCAAAGAAAGAAGCCGAGTTCGCACAGAAGCGCCTTGCTGAAGCCGCAGAGCTCGAAGCTAAAGGCAAGCTCTCGCTTGAGGTCAAAGACTGGCTTTTTGACCAAGCTGCAGAGCGGGTCCGCGGATTTGAGGATAGGATCGCGCAGGCCGGAGCATCGGTGGACGAGGAGCAAGCCGCAGAACTGGCTTCTCATCTTGAGGCGGCGCTCAATGCGCAGGTACTGTTGATTGGAAACGAGGCATCAAGCACGGCTACGAGTTCGCAGGCAGCAGTCGAGCGGCTCAAGATCTCCGCTCATGAAGTCTCTAAGCTCCGGGTTCGCGCAGAAGAGCGGATCGCAAACCGTTCGCCGGAAGAGCTCAAGGCGGTATCCGAAATACAGCTCAAACACGCCGAAAAGGAATATCAAAATGCAGAGCGTGCGTTCAAAGATCACCCCCGTATCACGGGTAAGGTCGCTGCTGATGCGATCCATAATCTCGACGCGGCGAAAGCAATACTCGAGGAGGGAAGAGCAGGTCTGCAGTCGGGTTCCTATAAAGAAGCGATCCCCAAATTGCTAGAGGCCGGAAGGGGAGCGCAAGGTGCCCAAATACTCATCAACGCCGCGCCGGACCAAACGGAGAGCACCTCGACTCCAGAGCGGGGATCAAAAGGTTTGGATGAGAGGGATGAGGTTCCTTCAGAACTTGATGGATCGAAAGGCCTTGATATCTCGCTATGACGCCGGAAGAATTCGAAGCAATAGTTTCTGAAGAGTTTCCGGAAGCGATACCCCTTCAGTTTCGGAACAAGATACGCAATCTCGCGTTCGTCATCGAAGACGAACCGTCATCAGCAGTGCGTACGGCGCAGAGGCTCAAAGATTCTGAAACGCTCCTGGGTCTCTACCATGGCGTTCCGCTCATCGCTCGCGGCGATAGCTATGGCATTGGAGCGGTGACACCCGATATCATCACTCTCTATCGCGCCCCGATACTCTCGGCGGCACGATCCGATCCTGCGCGGGTTCGCAGCATCGTGCGCGATACCATTTGGCATGAAGTGGCCCATTATTTTGGTATTGATCATGCAGGAATTTCAAGGCGCAAGGCTGCACGGGCCAGAAAGCCCTCTTAGTCTTTCACTATTCATTTCAGATTCAGGAATAACATGTTGTCATGAACATGTTTGCGTTGCAGTTTCTTTCCGGTATGCTATCCTTTTTTGAGTTCCGTATGGTCGTATTTAAAGGCTTGTGTTACTAGCCAATTATATATCCATCATGGACATGGATGAGAATAAGGACCCAGCGCCTGACGAGGAAGAGACCGAAGAGGAAGAGTCTGAAGAAGAATAACTGCGATTTCGGAAGCCCCGTCCTTGCACACAGGGACGGGGCTCTGTGCATATATCAATGAAAAATTACGCGAAAGTAGGGAATAGGAACGGGAGACCAGGGTTTAGAACCTCATCGGTGTTCCGATATAAAAAATTCCTAAAGGTTGTCAAAGCAAAGCCGCGCGGGAGACACCGCTGACCATTTATGCAAACAAGAAAAAAGCCCGAGAGTTTACTCTCGGGCTTTTGGTATCTGGAGACTGCTAATTCCAGATCTCGTTGACGGCATAAAACCGTTTCGGACCGTTTTTGGTGGCCGTGAACGTTTTTTGTGCATTTCCGCCCGACGAACTCTGAAGAACAGACCACGATGAGACCGGTGCGGTCACGTCCGTGCTGGTGATCACCTTATAGGTGGCGCCGCTGTAGCCGTACCAACTCAACGTAACGGAAGTCGAAGAGAAGCTCCAAGTGGGCATGACCGGCCCTTTGACCACGTCGACCGTGATCAAGTCTGTCGCCGGCTGCTGCACGCTGTTTCCCTTGAAGTATCCGAACAGGTACCGTCCAGGCTTTTGTGGTGTGAAGTACACGGACCCGCTGTGCTGTAGCGCCACACTCAATGAGGAAGTGAATGTTGATGGGTTCGTGATGCTGTAGTACCCGACTATGTCGTTCGTGACGCTTAAGTTGGTCGCTACCAACCAGTTTGCCATAAGTTGGCCGCCGTAGGGTATCGTGGTCCCGGGCGTTATGGTCAGTTGGTACCCGTTGGTATCAGTGTAGATGGTGAACGGAAATGGCGCCGATAAAGCCGCTCCGCTACCCGCCTGGAAGTATTGGATTTGGAAATCCCCTACTTGGTTGAAGTAGAAAACTTTTGATCCGGACCTTTTTCCTGTTCCCGTGTAATACAGAAGCATAGCTTGAAGTGGCTGTCCGCTCGGATATTTCCCGATCCAGTCGCTCGATGACGAGGGGTTTACGTTGGTCCATGCGATGGTTACCGGCTGGCCGACATACGCGTTCGATGGTGTCGCCGACACCATACATAACTCGTCTGCTTGTGCGCTTATGAGCGCCGTGATCGTTGCTAGGAATAGCAGCATTTTCTTTTTCATTGATCTGTCCTTTGGTTGAATTTTCGATGATCGAAATCTCTGAAGATACATTACATAAGTATCTTAAAATGTCAAGTATGCACCGGCGTTTCGTGATGACCGTTTAGTTTCGGCTTGGTACCTGTTATACTGTTTGGCATGCACGAGCACCGTCCGATTTCAGTGGCTATTCTGCGCGGTGGCCCCTCAAGCGAGCATGAGGTTTCGCTCAAAACCGCCGAAAGTGTTTTTCAGAATCTCTATCGCGGGAAATATCAGGTCCGTGATATTTTGATCGATAAAGACGGCGTGTGGCATATCGCGGGCTCTGCGCGTAAACCCGAACAGGCCCTGCGGGGGGTGGATGTAGCGTTCATCGCGCTCCATGGAGAATATGGGGAAGACGGGCAGGTCCAGCGCATCCTCGAGCACCTCTCCATTCCCTACACGGGTTCTGACGTCTTCGGTTCGGTGGTAGCGATGAACAAAGTGCTTGCCAAACAGCGTTTGGCGAAGGAAGGGATCAAAACGCCAAGCTTTACGGTTGTTAGAGAAGTTGAAGAGGATAAGGATCAGCAGATCCTCGAGGCATTCCGACAGGTGCCTTTGCCAGTGGTTATCAAGCCCGCGAGTCTGGGTTCTTCCGTTGGCGTTTCGCTGGCGCGCGATTTTTACGGCTTTGAGTCAGGGATCCGCCGTGCGCTCTCACATGCCCCAGTTGCGCTTATCGAAGAATATATTCCGGGCCGGGAGGCCACCTGCGGTGTCATCGAGGGATTTCGGGGGCGCGAGCGGTATGCATTGCTGCCGGTTGAGATTCGTCCTCCCGCGGAGAAGGAACTTTTTGATTACGAGGCAAAATACTCGGGCATATCGCAAGAAATTTGTCCCGGGAATTTTTCTCCGCAGGATATGACCGAGCTCCAGCGACTTGCGGTCGTTGCACACGATGCTCTGGGCTTACGGCACTATTCGCGCTCGGATTTTATCGTGACACCCAAGCGCGGCATCTATTTTCTTGAAGCCAATACGCTGCCGGGTCTTACGTCCGAATCTCTCTTGCCCAAAGCCCTGCGCGCCATCGGTTCAGGCCTGCCGGAATTTCTGGATCATGTCATCGAGCTCGCACTTGCAAGACGCTGATTCTTGATACATGATGCAGTATTCCCTAACGGGCCCGTAGTTCAGTTGGCTAGAACGCCTCATTTGCAATGAGGAGGTCACCGGTTCGAATCCGGTCGGGTCCAAAAAGTAAGCTACAGATGCAACGCAGGTGAACTACTTAGCCTATTGCTATAACAAATCATAATTTGTTATAATTTTCTTTTGCATCAATGCAGTTCTCAATAAAGAGAGTTCTCCGGACATTTTTTTATGTAGTAGCACCGTTTGTGGTATTTGCCGTTCTTTTTGTGGTTAATAATTCAGGTTTACCACACCCAATCTTATTTCTTTCAATTTTATTTCTTATTTTCTCGCTATTATTAATCTTCTTAAGACGAAAGACTTCTCCTCAGGATTCAATAGTTGTACGTGGTAAGGATAAGTTTGATGTACTCCTCATATTTGCTGGTCTTATTGCAGTAGGTTTTTTTCTGCTGGTTATTTATTATCTTTGGGTTATTAACGAGGTAGCGAGAGTTTCGGCCCAATGACCAAAACCAGCTTCCCTTGAATATTTGGCTTATAGGCTTGGATGGCCATTAGGATTTGGTTTCAATTCACACGGATGTAGTCCACATGAATCTAGACTCAAGCACACGACACGCCATAATTCACACGCTCCACTGCCTGTTGGGCTGTTCGATAGGCGAAGTGCTTGGAATGGTTTTAACCACAGCTCTCAATTGGTCGAACGCCGCTAATATCATTGTCTCGATAGTGTTATCGTTTTTCTTTGGGTATGCGCTTACCGCATGGTCGCTTTGGAGAAGGGGAGTCGAAACGCGTATTGCGATCCGTACTGCAATAGCTACCGATACCGCGTCGATTGTTTCGATGGAAGCAGTCGATAACATCTTTATTTTGCTGGTACCTGGTGCGATAAACGCCGGTCTTGATACGTCGCTCTTCTGGATCAGTTTGGTCGTCTCGCTCATCGTCGCTTTCTTTTTTACCGTTCCGGTCAATCGCTGGTTTATTACCAGAAATGAGTATATGCATCAGCATTAAGAATACATGACATACTTCACACAGATTAAATATCTTATCTCATACTGGGATCATCGGTTCGCGAACATCCTTGCATCGATCAGAACGCCATCGATGGTCGATTTTTTCAGCGCTGTTACCTTCTTGGGACAGTGGGAGATCGTAGTTGTGCTCGCGCTTGTCGTATCGGGAGTTTTCTGGCTCAAGCACCGGCGCGGATATATATTTCCTCTCTGGCTTGCGCTTGCGGGAAGCGAGGGGGTTGTGATGGTCCTTAAATTGCTGGTGCATCGCGCACGACCGGCTGTGGCACTTTTGGCGGAGCATGATTTTTCGTTCCCAAGCGGCCATGCGGCCATTTCGATGGCCTTTTACGGTTTCGTTGTCTATGCATATTTTCGTGTGGCGAAGACTTCTTCGCAGAAGGTGATCCAGGTGCTCCTTGGTTCCCTTATCATCGTTCTCGTGGGCGTAAGCCGTCTGTACCTGGGCGTACACTTCATGAGCGACGTTGTTGCAGGCTACTTCGTCGGAACGTTCTGGCTTTTAGTCGGTATGGTGATCTCCGAACGCTTGAACAAAAACGATTTATCCTAAATACAGATTAGATTGGACCTGGGGAATCTCGACTACCGTCGCGGGTGTTTTTCGACCTCGCAGACTCGGTAACGAAAAAGCCTTTCGATTCCCCCACACAACATGCGTAGGCACGTTGCTCAGCTCCATAGACAAAGATCGCCGCTTTCGCGACTGATTTTTGTTTCTATGGACCTGGGGGGAATCGAACCCCCGCCTCGTCAATGCGAATGACGCGTCGTACCACTAGACTACAGGCCCCTATCGGGATGCCGGGAATCGAACCCGGGCCTCACGTACCCGAAACGTGTATACTACCTCTATACTACATCCCGTTATGTCGGGTTTGCTTATTATACTGAAAGAGCACTTATAGACAACGCTCTTTTATTAGAATTTGGCGCCTATTGACGGAAAGATCGAGATACTTTAGATTTCTCTTTTAGAATCCAGAAACGATTAGAAAGGAAGGTACGCATGTTGCGACAGGAAGTGCTCGAACATATCGCCAACCAAGCATCAGAGCAGTTGGCGGGAGAGCGGCGCCAGGGGTTTTTACTGGCGCTTAAGTACGATGAACAAAAGAGCCTCCGGATCATTGAAGAGAATCTGATGATCGCGATCAGAGAGGCTGCGCGAGGAACCAGACAGACGATCGCATTGGGTGATCGGAATCATCAAAAGGAGGTTGCAAAAGAAATTCTTGGATATTTCAAGACCCACTTTGCTCGCGAGATATCTGCACTGAAACCTCGTTGCAGTTGTCTTGAATAAAGAGGTAAGTAAACACCGAACTAAAACCGCGACTTGAGAGCCGCGGTTTTTCTTTTGGGAAGAATTTCTAGATTTGGATCTTATTGAAAAAGTAGCTTCCAAGCCAGAGGAAGACAACCGTGATCGCGGTGAGGAGGCCGAGGTCTAAACCCATGTTGAAGTGCCCTGCGCTTATGAGAAGCGCTCTGATCGCGTCGATACCATAAGTGAGCGGATCAATGCGGGCAGCGATAGCAAGTCCCGTCGGAAGTCCGTTAAGCGGGAAGAGCGAGCCGGAGAGAAAAAAGAGCGGCATGATGAGGAAGTTCATGATGAGCTGGAAGCCCTGCATGTCTTCAAGGAGGGATGCCACTGCGGTGCCGAGCGCCGTGAACAGAAGCGCAACTAGAAACATCACCGGAATAGCAATAAGGATACCCCACCAATTTGTCGGCCGGAATCCAAAAAGCAGGGACATCACGAGCACGAAGATTCCCTGAATCGTGGCAACCGTCGCTCCGCCGAGCGTCCGGCCTATCATGATGTTGAGACGCGACATCGGCGCCACCATCATCTCTTTGAGGAATCCGAATTGCCTGTCCCAGATTATCTCGATGCCGGAAAACATCGCGGTGAAAATGATACCCATGCCGATGATGCCGGGAGCTAAGAAGTTGAGATAGTTCCCTTGACCAGCCTGCTGGAAAACCGAGCCGAAACCGTAGCCCAGTGCCAAAAGAAATAGGATCGGCTGGGCCAGAGAACCTACGATGCGCGACTTCGAGCGAATGTATCGCTTGAGTTGTCGGAGCCAGAGAATGTAGATTTTATTCATGGGTTTATGATTGCACCAGTTTACTTTTTTCCGCCGCGCCACATTCGTGCCATTTGGCGCATTTGATCGGTTGAAGAGGATGCCTCTTCGCGGATAGTCTCGCCGGTCAATTTCAAGAATGCTTCCTCCAGGGTTTTGGTGCTGGTTCGGAGTGTAAGGTCGTCGAGCGTTCCCGAAGCTACGATCCTGCCATGATCAATGATCGCGATACGCTCTGCGATCTTTGCGGCTTCTTCCATATAGTGTGTCGTGAAGAAAATAGTCGTACCCTCGGTTTTATTCAGTTTCTTCAAATAGTCCCACATATGATTTCGGGTCTGGGGGTCAAGGCCCAAAGTCGGCTCATCAAGAAAAATGATCTTCGGATGGTGCAGAAGCCCCCGCGCGATCTCCAGTCGCCGCTTCATACCACCCGAAAATTCTTTGACCAAGCTGTCTCTACGATCTGAAAGGTCAACGAACGAAAGAAGTTCACCGATCCGCTTTTTACGTACTTCGTACGGAACATCGTAGAGCACCCCATGGAACTCCATGTTCTCCCATGCAGTCAACTCATCGTCGAGAGACGGGTCCTGAAAGACGATACCGAAGGAGCGGCGAACTTTCTTCGGATGTATTACCGGATCATCCCCGTTGACGATGAGCGTTCCGCTGGTCGGATGTAAAAGCGTAGTGAGCATCTTTATCGTCGTAGATTTTCCGGCACCATTGGGCCCAAGAAACGCAAAAATCTCGCCCTTCTGTACTGAAAAGCTCACCTCGTTAACCGCGGTGAAGTTCTTGAATTTTTTAGTTAATTTCTCGGCTTTTATGATTTCGGGCATATAGGGGTGTTATTCTACCATATCTATACGTGTTCATAACTTGATTGGAGTGCACGGAAGTCGCGCTATAATGAACTTCAGGTGAAGATTATAAGGTCGCTTAGTTTTAATAAACGCAGAAACTGCAAAAAATCATGAAAAGTCATATGGGTCTGCATATGGTCACATTCATCCTTCTCATCGTGGGAGGTTTGAACTGGCTGTTGCGCGTTTTCGGCTGGGATCTGGAGGGATTGGGTCTATCGATGACCATCGACAAGATCATCTATCTCCTCGTCGGTCTCTCGGCGATCTATGAGATCGTGACGCATAAAGGCCGCTGCAAAGAGTGCAAGCCGGATGGGGCTGCGATGGGTGGGGCGATGTAGGTCCCACTCTCTCCGAGCATATTCAAAAACACCGCGGCCTAAAGGCCGCGGTGTTTCGTTGCCGCTGATCTGACATTTGACGATACAGTGCTTTTCATGGTACTGTCTATACAGTTCATTCACACGGCGCTTCACGAGCCTAACCAAACTTGCCCAATGACGGGACGAGTCGTGAGGATATACAGAAGAAAGGAATGCATGGAGATGAATAGAATCGACGCGGATATCACCGAGCCGAGAGAAAAACCGGAAGTTCTTATGTCGGTCAATTTCCCGGTTCAGTTCGGCGAGAAAGACACTTCGCATGTCTTGATCGTTAATAGTTCCTACACCTACACTGACGGCTTGTTCTTAGACAAGCGCAATCTCTTGCAGCCGCTCAAGAAACAATGGTTCGATCTGGAGGCAATAAACTTCAAATCTCCGGTGACGATTAAACAAGTGACTAGCTATCTTCGATCCGAAGGGAAGGAGCCTGCACTGCCGGAGCATCACTTAGCTTTAGGCTCCCACTATCCGATGGTGAATTCGGAACTCCGAGGGAAGCTTGAGAATATGATTCGCGGGAAGTTCGGTAAGCCGATGAGCCCTGAAGACGCTCATGCAGTGGAAGTGGCGAGCGAAGTCCTTGAAAAAGGACACCTTACCTTGATCAGTACGGGTAGGGTCATGGAAACTCGTGTACGCGAGCACCACGTCTATCTGGGTTTTTCTATGAATGGTCCTTTTGGGTTCGGCACGAGCCTGGTCGGCTTCGTGGCGGATCCCGATAGGGTCTGGCGTCAAGATACGTTCTTTCTCGCAGTCAATTAGTAATCTTTGTTGGTGGTTTAGAAACCGCTTGGGCTGTTAAAACAGCTCAAGCGGTTTTTTTATTTTCTTCGAATCCGTGCTCCCTTGCTTCACTCAATGCGCCCTGGAGGGTTCGAACCTCCGACCTTTCGAATGTGAATCGAACGCTCTAACCAACTGAGCTAAGGGCGCAAACGAATCAATTATACATAGCAATTTCAAATTCTCCAGAATTCGGATATACTTTGAAGTCTCAAGGGCCGGTAGCTCAGCTGGCTAGAGCGCCGCTATGGCATAGCGGAGGTCGTGGGTTCGAACCCCATCCGGTCCACAACGTGAACCAAAATAATAAAAATAATGTGGATCCGACCGTGCTCGTCATCTTTGGCGCGACAGGGGATTTGGCGCAGTCTAAGCTTTACCCCGCCCTTTTTGATCTTTTCTCAAAAAACGTTCTGC
Organism: uncultured Candidatus Saccharibacteria bacterium; assembly: GCA_964617735.1. Taxonomy (GTDB): domain Bacteria; phylum Patescibacteriota; class Minisyncoccia; order Phycocordibacterales; family DSPV01; genus 2-02-FULL-46-13. Next base: position 466,184 of record CAZTXT010000001.1, read on the forward strand.
CACGGAAATTCTCAATAACCGCTTTTGCGCGCCGCGAATATACTGACGAAACCTATCGGCAGTTTGTGCGCGCTGCTCTTGTAGCAAGAAAATCCAGCGCGCCGGAGAAGGCACTCGATGACTTCCTCGGTTTGATCCGCTATGTCAAAGGTGATTTTGATGATGATGCTTCGTATCATGCGCTGGCCACGTATCTCTCCAAAGTAGATGCTGATTTTAATATCTGCTCGAACAAACTCTTCTATCTCGCGGTCCCACCATCGCTCTATGAAAATATCCTCAACCGCTTATCGAGCTCGGGGCTTACGATTCCCTGTGGTGGAGACGAGGGATGGACTCGGGTACTTATAGAGAAACCGTTCGGCAATAACATCGAGACTGCGCGGAGGTTGGATCAGTTGCTTGGAAAACTTTTTGATGAATCGCAGATATTCCGCATCGATCACTACCTCGCTAAAGAAACACTCCAAAATATCCTCGTCTTTCGTTTTTCCAATTCACTTTTTGAGCCGATCTGGAATCGTACGTACATTGAAAGGATAGAGATACAGATGTATGAGCAGGCATCTGCTGCAGGCCGCGGCGCTTTCTACGATCCTATCGGTGCCTTACGCGACGTCGGTCAGAACCATCTTTTGGCAATGCTCTCGCTCATCACGATGGAATACCCAGAGAATTTTTCAGCTACTGCCATTCAAAAAGAACGCGCGCGGGTTCTGAAAGCCCTTACTCCGATAACGGGTTCTTTGGTGCGAAAGGTTGTGCGTGGTCAGTACGAGGGATATCGGCAGGAAAAGGGCGTGCAAGAGAGTTCGACTACTGAAACTTTTTTTTCTTTGGTCGCATTTGTTAAAAATAGCCGCTGGAAGGGAGTGCCGATAGAAATTTCCGCAGGCAAAGCTCTTTCGCAAACAAAAACCGAGATAACCATTCATTTCAAAGATGTCTCTATGAGCTCACAGGACGTAAAAACGAACCCGAACCGGCTGACCTTCCGTATTCAACCCAACGAAGGAATATCAATCCTATTCTGGGTGAAAAAGCCGGGTTTTGAGAATGTCGCCCGCCCCGAAGAGCTCTCATTCAATTATGCCGATAACGCGGAGACAAAATTGATGCCTGATGCGTACGAGCGTGTGCTCTACGACTGTGTCCGTGGCGATCAGACGCTTTTTGCCAGCACCACGGAAATGGAGGCGGCATGGAAATTCATCACGCCCATCCTTTCGCGCTGGAAGAACAATCCCTTGCGCACCTATCGGAAGGGCGAAGCGGTCGAGAATATAATCTCCCCTCATCCAAAGAAATGAAGGTAATAAATTGCCTTGATCCGCAGACAGCCTTAAAAAAAGCGGGAGAAGCGCTCGATGGTGCTCTGCGCAACGTCGAGGGGAACGTCCTTCTGTTCATTTCGGGCGGTTCGTCGCTCAACGTCTTGCGCTTTGTGGAAAGGATTCCGCGACACCTTACGATCGCATTGGTGGATGAGCGGATAAGTCAGCGGCCGGAAGATTCTAACTGGCATGCTTTCACCCAGACGAACTATTATCGGAATGCACACGCCTCGGGCGTGATTTTTTTACCGATCCCGACACACGGCTCGGTCCATGAAAGTGCTGTCCACTATGAGCAAAACGTGCGCAAAATATTTCAGAAAGATGCCGGACGCGTGCTCGCGCTCTTGGGAGTCGGTACTGATGGCCATATTGCCGGGGTCATGCCCTATCCAAAAGACGAGATCGAGTTTGAAAACCGGTTTCTAGATCCTGATCGATGGGTCGTGGGATATGATGCAAGCGGGAAGAGTCCGTATCCACATCGGGTTACGCTCTCCCTGGATTTTCTCAAGATGCGGGTGCATCAGAGCATCGTCGCCGCATTTGGTGTCGAAAAATACCGTGCGCTGGAGCGCACGGTCGCACGCACAGGCGCTATCGCTGAAACGCCCGCGCGAATCCTTCGTTCGATGAACAAAGTCCAGCTCTTCACAGACATAGGTGTTTGCTCGGAAAGTCGTTAATTGACATGGCTGGGTCGTTTTTGATTTACTGGGCATAGAAATAACTCTAGAAAGGAGGATTGTGTCATGGCAGTGCCCCCTAGAAAACACCGCAAAGTCCCTCAAAAAGGAGATCAGAGTTTTAATGCGTGCCCTTCTACCGCAGACTTACTCCTGTTTGATGGTGGGGACAAAAAGCTTTGGAGACTAACGGATATGCGCGCTGCGGCCATTGAGCGGCATCTGAAGACTTGTTCAAAGTGTCGGGAGCGTACAAAAGCCGTTGTTGCCAACTTCCAGAAGGTAATGACAAAGATCATATCTGGAGCCCGCTGATAAAAGGAGCTGATCGAACCGGAAGCAACTGCTTCCGGTTTTTTAAACCCGAGGTCGAAATAATTTGAGGTTTTGGTCGTTCTTGAGTAATATCACAGAATGTCTCTCTCAATTGGAATTGTCGGTCTGCCGAACGTGGGGAAATCCACACTTTTTAATGCGCTGACCAAACGCAGTGTGCCGGCGGAAAATTATCCATTCTGCACGATAGATCCATCGGTTGGCGTGGTTGCTGTGCCGGACGAGCGACTTGAGAGACTTAATGCATTCTCTAAATCCAAGAAGAAAGTTCCCGCTATCGTTGAATTTACCGATATCGCGGGTCTGGTGAAGGGCGCTGCTGAAGGAGAGGGCTTAGGTAATAAATTTCTCTCACACATCCGCGAGGTGGATGCAATTGCCGAAGTGGTTCGCACCTTTGACGACCCGGATATTATTCACGTCGCCGGAAAAATTGATCCCCTATCTGACATCGGAGTTATCGAGCTTGAACTTGGCCTTGCGGACCTTGAAACCGTAACGAAGCGAATGGCAAATGTTCAAAAAGACGTAAAGGCGCACAAAAAAGAAGCACTGGTTGAATACCCTCTGCTTGAGCGTTTGCAGGCCGCACTAAAAGCGGGGAAGTTAGCTTCAACCGTTTCCGTCTCTGAAGTTGAACTGCCGATGCTCAAACAATTGCATCTGTTGACCGCAAAGCCGATTTTCTATGTGCTTAATACGTCCGAGGCTGGGAAGAATGACGAACAGGTGGTCTCAAAGATTCCCGGACTCTATGTAAAAGTTGATCCGGTATTTGAAAAGGGATTGGACGACCTTATTAAAAAGAGCTACGAAACACTCGACCTGATTACCTTTTTTACGACGGGGGAGGATGAGACGCGCGGCTGGACAATAAAGCGCGGCTCGAGCGCTCCCGACGCTGGTGCCGCGATCCACACCGACTTTCGAGACAAATTCATCCGTGCCGAAGTCGTGTTCTGGAAAGATCTCCTCGATGCAGGCTCATTTGCGACCGCGCGGGAGAAGGGGTTAGTGCGCACCGAAGGAAAAGAATACATCGTCAAAGATGGAGATGTGATTGAGTTTAAGGTTTAGGTAAATTAAAACACCGCAATAGTTTGCTACCTACCGCGGTGTTCAGGTTGAGACTTTTCGTTCTTGAAAATCCGCCCCGAGATGATGAAGCTTAAGATGGAAATAACCACCGTGAGAATCATCTGTGCTCCGATGTACCACATGTGCAGGTATTGCACCATGAGGTACAGAAGACCTGTGTTTCCGATCAGGAAGCAGACGGTCATCACGGCATACAGCACGAGCTGCCGTCCAACCATTCCTGTCTCCTTGTTCTGAAATGTCCAGAACTTTTGAAGCGTAAAGTTCAATCCAGTATTTAGGATGAACCCAATTACTGCCGAAGCGACGTACCAGACTCGCAGATATTCCGTGAGTCCGTACAATGCTGCGTAGTAGGCGATAACACCAGCGGCCCCTGCAACGCAGAACCGCACGGCTTGCTTGAAGCGTGAGGTCTGCATTGTGCGACTCCTTTCGTTCCGCCCGTTATATTACTTTTCTGTATAAAAATTGCAAACTCAATCTAATATAATCTGATATACCCCATATATCAGATTGCTTGCTATATAAAACCGTGTTGGTAAAATCGTATTAACGAATAATCGGCGAGAAAGCCAAAATTTCTAAGGTTCAGAAGATGTTGGTGTGATTGAGTTTAGGGTCTAGGAAAAGAAAAAGAGCAGGTATAACCTGCTCTGTGAGGCTTATGAGCTAAATCAAAAGTAAGAGGGAACCAGATGCAACTGCCCAATTACCAACTAGGGCTAAGCATTCTGAGTAAACTGGGGAATCCGTTCTTATTTCTGAAAAAATCAAGAGCCCAAGTCCGAGTGTAATAGATATTATTGGAATGATCATAAATCCTTTCACATAGGACTTTAACTTTTGAGAAATTATTGTCAAGTGACGATGGTGGTGTCGAGTTTAAGGTCTAGGTAAAAAGAAGGGCGCTCAAACCTTGAAGGAATGAGCGCTTGAAAAAATGAAAACCGCCGGGGTGAAGCACTATTTAGTTAAAGTTCGTAAAGATCTTCATGTGTTCATGATTAGCAAATTACAAGAATAGTGTCAAGATCAAAGATGATAGTCTCATAGAATTTAAAGTATAGCGCCACATAATGCCTCTTACAAAAAAGCAAGGACTACGTCCTTGCTTTGCACGTCATTCTTCGATGACGAAGATCACGAATCGATACTGGTCTTTGTGGCGAGCTTCGATTAATTCCCAGACTTCAATCCCTAACCTGACCACTTCGCAATATTGTTTTTGAAGCAGGCGCGAGAAGACGACCTGTGTTTCGTGGAATTGAAAAGCTAGTTGGGCGGCAAAAACCTGTGCGTTATGCATCGGCGAACTGACAATGAGTGGTGCATAGTTGCCTATGGTCCTCGTTATTTCCACAGTAACCAATCGAATGTATATGACGGTGTTAGGATCTCTCTCATGTATCTGCTTAATCGTGTTGACTGCATCCTGCACGTCTAAACCAAAAAACTGCGGTAATTGCATAATCACCCCTCTTTTTGTTTTCTAGCAAACAGATTAAGACAGCGGATGCTGCTGTCAAGACCCCCCGTGCATAACAGCCCTTGCACAAGCTTTTCTCAGGTATATGATGAGCCGCAGAATTTTCGCCACGGAACCGGAAACACCGCAGGGTGCGGTGCGGGGTTAACAAACGCGAAATAGAAAGGTACTTTGTGAGAAATCTATTGACTATTAGTGTATGCGCTCTTCTGTCACTGTCGCGCACCCTCTTCGGCCAGGTTACCAACGATGAGAGCGCGTTCGGCTTGAGAACTGACGAAATCGCACGGGAAATGAGCATCGACGGGCCGACGGAGGACAGTTTCGCCGACCGATTCGAATACTTCTTCAAAAAGGAGCAGATCAGGCTGTTCTACAACGAGTTCAATCCGCTCCGCTACGGACGATGGCGGCTCCTCTATGAAGATGACCCTCGCGGTTTGATCCGCCAGGCAGATCGTTCAGCCACAAGCACGTTCGAGAAGTCGTTGGAGTATGCGGCGCGGGAAGCCTTTGCAACAACACCGGCGATGTACTGGCTTGACGATATGGGTACGGCAGTTTCCCTCTTCGCCCGAGGGACCATTGGAGCGATCGAGGAAGAGGAGGTTCGTCCAACTGATATCTCGTATCGCCCGATCGAGCAATCATGGTGGCGCAGCTTTTCAGAGAATAACTTCAGGTACGGGCTGCGCTTCAATGCACGCCCGTATGCATACGTGGGTTTCAAACTCGGGCCTCATGACAATCCGTATGCGATGGTTGACCTTCGCTATCGGACCTTTCAGTTCTTTCATGGGAGTCGCTTCCTGGATATAGGTGCGCATCGGTTCGAACTCGCGCTCTCGCTGCGTCCGATCGATGGATATTCGGTTGGTATCGGCACTTCTTATGAACTGAAGCGCGGTGACGAGGTTGCCGGACTTGCCGTTCGATTCCAAAAGGAATTAAAGCGGGTCGGTGCCATCTTTGTCGGCGCCGATGTCAAAAGCCACTCCGAATTCTTTTGGGGTGTTACCAGAAGCTTTTAGCTTCAGAGCGCGGCTCGCTTGGCGAGCCGCGCCTTCTTTTTTCTCAAATTGCCATAGCTTTGTTCGTGTTGTATCATAGGCGCATTACCCGTAACGTTTTATCATGAACGAAACCAAAACTACTGCGAAAGACTTCTTCATGCATTTGGCCGCTGTGGTCTTCCTCTATTCGAGCGCTGTCAGCCTGATCAATCTGCTATTCCAGATCGTCAATTATGCTTTTCCAGACAACCTCGAGTATTACGTGGATCCGTACTCAAGCGCCATGCGGTGGGCGATTGCGACCCTCGTCATCATGTTCCCGCTCTACCTCATCTTGCTGCGCGGCATCGAGCACGATGTTCAGCGCGAGCCGGCCAAAAAGCAGATTTGGATCCGCCGCTGGCTCTCGTTTTTGACCCTTTTCGTTGCAGGACTTACGGTTGCGATCGACTTAGTCGTCCTCATCAATAATTTTCTCGGCGGAGAATTGACCGCTCGCTTCGGGCTCAAGGTCCTTGCAGTGCTCATTGTCGCTGCGGCGGTGTTTGGTTTCTACATCTACGATCTGCGCCGAGACACCGGCCAGAGTGCGAAGGGGATGCGATCATTTTCCATCGGCGCGATCGCACTCGTGCTGATCTCGCTCGTTAGCGGTTTTATCGTGATGGGTTCGCCGGCAGCCGCACGGAAAATGAAATTCGATGATCAACGTATCGCGAACCTTAGCGAGATTCAGTGGCAGGTCGTCAGTTTCTGGCAGAGAACGCAGAAACTTCCGACAAACCTCGATGCGCTGAACGACCAGATCAGCGGATTTGCTGCGCAGAAAGATCCGGAAACCGGCGCCTCGTACGAGTATGCGGCGACTGACAAGCTCGCCTTCCGGCTCTGCGCAATCTTCGATCTGGCAAGCACCCAAACACGCGCGGGCCAAACGTACCCCGCGCCCTATGATACGAATGGCCTTAACAATAACTGGCAACATGGCGCCGGCAGAGTTTGTTTTGATCGGACGATAGACCCGAGCCGTTATCCGCCGACAAGCAATAATGGAATTCCGGTAAAGAGCGTTCAATGATGAGTTATGATCATAAGAAAATAGAACGCAAGTGGCAGCGCGAGTGGGAGAAGAAGAAACTGTATGAGGCGAACGATGGCGGCAAGAAGCCGAAGTTCTATTCGCTGATCGAATTCCCGTACCCTTCGGGGGATGGCCTTCACGTCGGTCACATTCGCTCTAACACTGCGATGGATATCATATCCCGCAAGCGGCGGATGGAGGGATTCGAGGTGCTCTATCCGATCGGCTGGGATGCATTTGGCCTACCGACCGAGAACTACGCGATAAAGAAGGGTATTCAGCCGGCGGTCGTTACAAAACAGAATACCGATAATTTTCGACGCCAGCTCAAAGCGCTCGGTTTCTCGTTCGACTGGTCGCGCGAGATAAACACGACTGACCCCGCATACTACCGATGGACGCAATGGATTTTCCTGCAGTTCTTCAAGAAGGGTCTTGCCTATAAAAAGAAAATGGCCATTAACTGGTGTCCCAAAGACAAAATTGGGCTTGCCAACGAAGAGGTCATCGATGGACGGTGCGAGCGGTGCGGGACGGCGGTCGAGAAGCGTGAGAAGGAGCAGTGGATGCTTGCGATCACGAAGTATGCGGATCGTTTGAATAAAGACCTCGATACGGTGGATTTTCTCGAACGCATCAAGATACAACAGCGCAATTGGATAGGGAAGTCAGAGGGCGCAGAGATCGATTTTCTCCTCGATTTCAAAAAGAATCCCAAAGATAATGAGCGGCGCGGTCCTCATGGGGAACGTGCCCAACTAACAGTGTTTACTACTCGTGCCGATACTCTTTTTGGGGCGACATACCTTGTGCTCTCTCCGGAGCATCCATGGATTACACTAGCCATTGATGAGCGCCATGATGTGCTTTTGAATAAAGATGAAGTGAAGGCATATGTAGAGAAAGCGAAAAAGAAAACCGAAACTGAACGAACGGCGACCGAGAAGGAAAAAACCGGTGTTGAGGTCAAAGGTGTCAAAGCGATAAATCCGGCAACGAAAGAAGAGATACCGATGTTCGTCGCCGACTATGTGCTCTCCGACTACGGTACCGGGGCCATTATGGCAGTGCCCGCACATGATGATCGGGATTTACTTTTTGCTATTAAGTTCAAGCTTCTCATTCGACCCGTAATCATGCCGGTAAATTCAATAAAAGTGCCAGGACTTACGGAATCTTTAATAAAAAGTTGCCTTGAGAGCGGTTTTGCTCTCTACGGCGATGGTCTTCTGTTCAATTCAGGCAAATTTGATGGTATTGATTCAAACAGTGCCAAAAGGCAGATTCCTGAATCCGTTGGGGGACGAATGGTAACTACCTACAAACTCCGTGACTGGGTATTTTCCCGCCAAAGGTACTGGGGCGAGCCGATACCACTGGTCTACTGCGAGAAGGATGGATGGGTTGCCGTACCGGAGAAAGATTTGCCGGTCAAATTACCTACGGTAAAGAACTACCAACCGACTGATACGGGAGAGTCACCGCTTGCTGCGATTGAAAAGTGGGTGAAGACCAAATGCCCGCAGTGTAAAGGTCCCGCACGGCGAGAAACGGACACAATGCCAAACTGGGCCGGATCAAGTTGGTATTACCTGCGCTACACGGACCCCCAAAATAAGCGAGCGTTTGCCGATAAAAAGAGACTAAAGCATTGGACACCTGTGGATTGGTACAACGGAGGAATGGAGCATACCACCTTGCACTTACTCTATTCACGCTTTTGGCATAAATTCCTTTTCGATGAAGGGCTGGTGCCGACTACAGAGCCGTATGCCAAGCGTACCAGCCATGGCCTTATTCTTGCCGAAGGCGGTGTAAAAATGTCTAAATCGAAAGGGAATGTTGTGAATCCCGACACATTAGTGGAAAGTGTCGGTGCTGACAGCTTGCGTCTCTATGAGATGTTCATGGGTCCCTTTGATCAGGCTATCGCGTGGTCGACCGACGGAGTCGTCGGTACGCGCCGGTTCCTCGAACGCGTTTGGGGCTTGCGCGAGAAATTTCGGGATACGGAAACCAAGATCGAAGATCAACGTTTGGAGATGCTTCTCCATCAGACGATCAAGAAAGTCAGCGAAGACATAGAAGCGATGAAATTCAATACGGCGATAAGCCAGATGATGATCTTCGTCAATGAATGCGAGAAGCAGACATATATCCCCCGCGACGCCTATCTGCAGTTTATCCGTTTGCTCGCACCTTTTGCACCGCATATAACCGAGGAACTCTGGGAAATAGCGGGAGGGAAGGGCTCTATCCACAAAGAGCCGTGGCCCGTATATGAGAGTGCGAAGATCAGGAGCGCGGAAGCCGTCATTGCCGTGCAAGTGAACGGGAAAGTCCGGGGTAGTATCGTCCTTTCCGCTACGGCGAGCAAAGAAGAGGCCTTAACAGCGGCGCTTTCTAAGCCCGAAATAAAAAAGTGGGCGGGAAATGGACAACCGAGAAAGATCGTGTACATTGAGGGGAAAATACTAAGCGTGGTGTTCTAGATTGAACAGAATTTCTTCCGAAAATCTATGAGCTTGACAAGGTATTTACAATGTGCAGAATTGACTGTGTCTCAAGCAAAACAAGGGGAAATCGATAGCTAAAACTCTTTTTCATGCAAATGAAACCAAAACAGGTAGTGAAGAAGCTCCTCGCCGTCCTTCCTGAACGGGCACGGGAGATCATTGTGGCGCGGTATGGTTTGGGTAAAAATTCTGATAAACAAACGCTCGAGGCTATCGGCCATCGTTACGGCATCACGCGAGAGCGGGTGCGGCAGATCGAGAATTACGCTTTGAATAATATCCGCAAATCGGAGCAATTTAAGAAAGAAACCGGTTCATTTTCCGAGTTGGAAGGATACATCGACACCCTTGGCGGGGTAGTAGCAGAAAAAGATTTGCTCAATCAGCTTGCCAAGGACAAAAGTCTCCAGAACCACGTCGTTTTCATGCTCGTTTTGGGCGAGTCGTTCTTCAAGGAAAAAGAGGACGAGACGTTTTATCATCGCTGGCACGTCAACTCCGACCTCTCCAAGAAAGTCCACGAATCCATACGGAAGCTCTATAAAGCTCTCAAGAACGACGATATCATCCCCGAAGCCGACATGATCGCTGCGTTCCTCGAACATCTCAAAGACGTCTCTGAAAAATACAAGAACGAAGAGATTCTCAAGCGGTGGCTCTCGATGACCAAAACGATCGGCAAGAATCCCTTGGGTGAATGGGGTCTTGCAACGTCTCCCAATATCCGTGCGAAAGGCATGCGCGACTATGCCTTCCTTGTCCTGCGTCGGCATGGCTCTCCGATACATTTCCGCGATGTTGCAAAATCCATAACTGAACTATTCGGTAAGAAGGCGCATGTTGCGACGACTCACAATGAACTGATCAAGGACCCGCGCTTCGTATTGGTGGGCCGCGGCCTCTATGCGCTCTCGGAATGGGGCTATGTATCCGGCGTGGTCCGCGATGTGATCCGGAAGATTCTTGAGAAGAACGGACCCCTGACGAAGGAAGAAATAATCGACAAGGTTCTCAAAGAGCGCTACGTCAAAGAGAATACTATCGTGGTCAACCTCCAAAACCAGCGGTACTTTAAAAAAGATTCATCAGGCCGCTACTCGATCGTTCCCGTCGCGGCATAAACGAATTGGTATCAAAAAATCCCTCTGGTGAGGGATTTTTTGATACACGGCGGCTTTCTTTACCCGCAGAACGTTTTGATGCCGTCTTCATTTCGGTATATGATTAAACCATGTTCTTGGTGCTGTATAAACAGTTTTCGATACTTTTTTCCTTCTTCGCCCAGATCTACCATTTTCTGCTCCACTGGATATACTATTGGCTCCCGCTTGCGCTTGGGGGTATGTTCGTCAAGACATGGCTTAACTATCTTCGGGCCGAGTTCATCTTTACGCAAGGCACGTTCTTGATAGAAATAAAGATACCCCGTGAGATAACCAAGTCCCCGCTTGCGATGGAGACATTTCTGCATGCGCTCTGGCAAAAACCAGCCTCGACCTATATCGACACCTATTGGAATGGGAAAATCCAGCCCTGGTTCTCGCTTGAAATGGTATCTATCGGCGGAGAGATCAAATTCTTCATCTGGGGTCCAGAAAAGTATCGCGCGATCGTGGAAGCCCAGCTCTATGCGCAGTATCCGGATGTCGAGGTCTATGAGGCGCAGGATTATACGGATACCGTAGTGCATGACCTTTCACGCTTTTTCTTGTGGGGTACATATTTCAAACTCACGCAAAAGGATGTGTATCCCATAAAGACGTACGTCGATTACGGACTCGATAAGCAAAATGTCGAAGAAGAAGAGAAAATCGACCCATTCACTGCGGTACTCGAATACTTAGGTTCTCTTAAACAAGGCGAGCAGGTTTGGATACAGATCCTAGTCCAAGGACATCAGCAGCGCACCATAGTCCAGGGCCAGCTCTTTCCTTCAAAAGATTGGACCAAAGAGGCAAAGCAAGAGATCGCACGGATCAAAAAAGAAGCGAAAATCGGAGAGGCTGGCGTATTCGGGCGTCTCACTAAAGGGGAGGAGCGCAAGATCGAAGCGATCGAGCGGAGCATCGACAAATTCGCGTTCGATACGATCATCCGCGCGTTTTATATCTGCCCTGCGGGCCCTCCTGACCCCGCCGCGATACCGGGGCTCATCGGACATATGAAGCAATACAGTTCTAATTATCTCAACGGTTTCAAGTTGGGCTGGTTCACGGATTTCGATTACCCTTGGATGGATTTCATGCGCATACGACGGACATCATTGGAGAAGCGCATGTTGCGCGCGTATAAGCTTCGTTCTGGTTTTCAGATACCGTATCGGAATTTCCATACGACGCCGTTTATTCTAAGCACCGAAGAACTCGCCACCATTTACCATTTCCCCGGTTCCGTCGCGCGCACGCCGAATTTGAGCCGCATCGAATCTCGCCGCTCGGAAGCGCCTTCGAACCTGCCTACATAAAATGCAGTCGCCCCAGGTTATCGATTCTTTACCTCGCCTTATCTCTTTTTGGCGCGCCTCTCCTCGGCTGCGCTTGAGCGTTTATCTTGCGGGTCTCGCGCTCTGTATCATCGCGATATACGCCGATAGGCCGCCGACGCTCTTCGCTGAAAAGACTTTGGTAACCGTAACGAAAAATTCAACTATCAACGCCGTTGCACACGAACTTGCAATGGAGCATATCATCACCTCGCCACTCGCTTTCAATATCCTCGTACATATTTTCAATCCCAAGCATGGTGTACTCTCGGGGACGTACTATTTTTCCCAACCCGTTGACGCGCTGACCGTCGCCTACCGGCTCTCCCAGGGAAAATTCGGTCTTGCTCCCCTAAAGCTCACCATACCGGAAGGGTCGAATGTCTTTCAGATAGAGAAGCTCCTGGAGCGCGCGCTCCCTAATTTTGATGGAGCTTCTTTCGTCGAGCATGCAAAGCCCGAGGAGGGATATCTGTTTCCCGATACCTACCGTTTCTCGCCGACCGAGACTCCTGATGAGATTATCGCGACGATGAAAGAGAATTTCGAGCAAAAGATAGCTTCGATACATGATGAGATCGCGGCGTTCGGAAAGCCTGTGCGTGATGTCATTATCATGGCTTCGTATCTTGAGGAGGAGGCACGTCTGATGCAGACGCGGCGTATGGTTGCGGGCATTTTGTGGAAACGTTTGAAACTTGGCATGCCGCTTCAGATAGACGCCGCATTCCAATACGTCAATGGCAAGAGCACACCAGAGCTTACCCTCGATGATCTTAAAATTGATTCGCCTTACAACACGTATCTCTATAAAGGTTTTACGCCCGGCCCTATATCGAATCCTGGTCTCGACTCCATCATGGCCGCCATCACCCCCATCCAGAGCCGATATTTTTATTTTCTGACGGATAAAGAGGGAAACATGCATTACGCGGTGACGCTCGATGAGCATATCGCGAACAAAGCGCAATATTTGAAATAAAAAAGCCGAGCAGTGAGGGCTCGGCTTCTCATGGAGTCTTTTTGTAGATTTTCCCAACGCATGCTAACATCAGTTTATGAAAAGTCAAGGAAGCGGCAAAAAGATTTTTGTCGGGATTTCCGGCGGAGTCGATTCTTCCGTCTCGGCAGCACTCTTACAAGAACGTGGCTTTGATGTTACCGGAGTTTTCATAAAGATTTGGCAGCCGGAGTGGACTCTTTGCTCGATGAAGGAAGACCGACTCGACGCGATGCGTGTCTGCGCGCATTTAGGCATACCCTTCAAGGAGATCGACCTCACCGAAGCGTATAAAAAAGACGTCGTGGAATCGATGATAGCGGAATATGCGGCGGGAAGGACACCCAATCCTGATGTGATGTGCAACCGTTCCATAAAGTTCGGCGCGTTTTTCGACTGGGCGATCGCAGAGGGAGCGGATTTCGTCGCTACCGGGCACTACGCGCGGATCGAAGACGGCGCGTTGCAGGTCGCCTCCGATCCGAGCAAAGATCAAAGTTATTTTTTGTGGACGCTGACGAAAGAACAGCTTGAGCGGATAGTGTTTCCGGTCGGCGGATTGAAGAAGACCGAAGTGCGGAGGCTCGCGAAGAAATTTAAGCTCCCGACTGCGGAGAAAAAAGACAGCCAAGGGCTCTGCTTCGTCGGGCCAGTCGACATTAAAGAATTTCTATCCCGCTATGTACCCATAAAGCGCGGCGACGTACTTGATGAGCACGGTGAGGTGATTGGCTATCACGACGGTTCGTATTTTTTGACCATTGGCGAGCGGCATGGATTCACGATCGTTAAGAAAACGCAGCACGATAAACCGTTGTTCGTCGTTTCTAAAGACCTTGAAAAGAACCGTGTCTACGTCGGACCTAAGCGATCGGTTTCGGATGTTTCTCCACAGCGCATTAAACTCATCTCCGAGAACTGGATTAATGGTTCTCCGGATCCTCGTAAGATCTATGAAGCGCAGATACGGTATCACGGGGAGCGTATACGGTGCCGTGTGGATGCGGGAGTCGTTAATTTTCTAGAGCGTCCTGACGCGCTCTCCTACGGGCAATCGTTGGTCTTGTATGACCGTAAGAGATGTATTGGCGGGGGAGTTATGTACCCGTTATAATACCGCTATGCAAAAGTCGGTGAATATCATAAAAGCGAACGGCGAGCGAGAGCCTTTCAGTGAGAGTAAGCTCGTCAGCTCCCTTGAGCGTGCCGGAGCGGGCGCCTCGGAGGTAGTTTCTATCACCGAGCACATAAAAAAAGAATTGGAGGAAGACATGACGACGGATCATATCTATCGGCATGCTTTCGGGGTACTGAAAGACCTTAAAAATCCGGGAGTGCTTCGACGTTACTCGCTACGCCACGCGCTCATCGAACTAGGACCGACTGGTTTCCCGTTCGAGAAATATCTATCCGAACTCTTTAAAACGCAGGGGTACGAAGTACTCACCGATCAGACGGTGATGGGACGGTGCGTCTCGCACGAGATTGATGTCATCGCGTACAACGAAAGCAAACTGCTTATGGTCGAGGCGAAATTTCACAATCAGTACGGTGAGAAGACCGATTTGAAAGTCGCTCTGTATGTGAAAGCGCGTTTCGATGACCTTGCCGAACAGCAATTCAATTATGGAAAAAGACGAGGCCTCGATGAGGCCTGGTTGGTCACGAATACGAAGTTCACGGAAAACGCGATTCGATATGGAGAATGTGCGGGGCTGAAAATGGTCGGTTGGAATTATCCCTCCAAGGGCAATATCCAGGAATTGATCGAAGATGCGCGGCTGCACCCGATCACTTGTCTTCCAGGTCTTTCCGTGACAGAACGCGGGTTGCTTTTAAACAGCAATATGATACTTTGTAAGCAAGTTCTTAACGCCTCATCCGCATTGACCCGATTGGGTATCGATCAGAAAAAGGCGCTTGCGCTCGAAACACAGGCGCAAGCGATCTGCGGCATATGAGCGTGGACCACGGTTATCAATTTTTAACGCTTTAAGAAACGTATGCAACAGAACAGCAATCAAAAGACGATCATCATCGCCACTATTGCGTTCATCGTTGGGTTCGGCCTTGCTTGGTTCATCGCGATGAACAAGTCTCCGAACGCGCCAGCGACCAGCCAGAGTACGACGTCAACCGCGTCTTCGACCGAAGCGGCAGCATCGATGCCAGAAGGCAAGAATTATGTATCGGTCAAAGACCAACCGCAGGGAGTAGCGGTCGCGCTTGAGAGCGTCGGCATGGAGAAAACCGGATGGGTCGTCATACATGAGGACGACAATGGCGCGCCGGGCAAGATTTTGGGAGCGCAGCTATTCGATGCGGGCACGGTGGAAAACGCAACCGTTGATCTGCTCCGCGGCACCTTGGCCGGCAAGACGTATTACGCAATGATCCATCTTGATAACGGCGATCGCGCCTTCGATCCGAAGAAAGACACGCCGGTTGTAAGCGAGAGCAATGCGCCGGTGATGGTTTCCTTCAAAGCTACAGAATAAAACATTCTAAAAACTGCTCCGTGATCCGGAGCGGTTTTGTTTTGGTTAACTTTAATCCTCTAGTGCTCTCTTGTATACTAAGGCTATGGCATTAGAGAATCGACGGAGCAGAACATTCGATCCCGAAAGCAGGGAGCCGTTTAAGGTGAGCCGCTCCAAAATAGATCTTTTTCTTGAGTGTCCGCGCTGTTTTTATCTTGAAAATAGGCTCGGGGTCAAACGCCCTTCTACCTATCCCCTGACCTTAAACATTGCCGTAGACGCACTTCTTAAAAAAGAGTTCGATCTGCATCGCGCGAAGGGGGAGCCGCACCCGGCGATGAAGGCGTATGGTGTCGATGCCATACCGTATCGAGATAAGAATTTAAATACTTGGAGGGAGCTTGATTTCGGCCGAGGTGGTATCCATGTTCTCCATTCAAAGACGGGTCTTGATGTCTATGGGATCGTAGATGATGTATGGATCAATCCGAAAGGCGAGCTTATCGTGGTGGATTATAAGGCGACTGCAAAACGGGATGCGCCAACGCTTGACGGAGACCTCGGGGCTCAATACAAGCGCCAGATGGAAGTGTATCAGTGGCTGTTGAGGCAGAGCGGCTACAGGGTCTCGGATACGGGTTTCTTCTTCTACGTCAATGGGAAAAAAGACCTTGAAGCATTTGACGGAAAGCTCGAATTCGATATAACGATACTCCCCTGTACGGGGGATACATCTTGGATCGAGCCGACACTTCTGGATATCAAAAAGACACTGGATAGAGAAGCAATACCACCGGTCGGTCCCAAGTGTGAATATTGCGCCTATCGGGAATTTGCGGGGAAAGCATTTCGAGCGGTTGCCGTCTCCCCTGAAAAAGCGAAAACACCCGCTACGCGGAGCACGACCAAGAAAACCAATGAAAATAGCGAAACAAAAACACTCTTTTAGTGAGCGTGTGCGAGCGATCGTAGCGGCGATCCCGCGGGGCAGGACTATGACGTATGGAGAGGTTGCCCGCCGAGCCGGCTCGCCGGGTGCTTCGCGGGCAGTGGGCACTATCATGAAAAAGAATTACGATCCTTCGATTCCATGCCACCGCGTTCTGCGTTCTGACGGTACGATAGGAGATTACAATCGCGGCGGTCCTCGACGCAAATTGCAGCTATTGCGAGCGGAGGGTGCTATATAAAAAGTCCCACAGTTTCTCGCTGCGAGACTTTTGTTGTTTGCGCATCATCAAGAGTTGAATTTAAGTCGCCCCAGTTCTGCTCGTAGGTAGAATTGACTATCATACGCAATATCTACTGCTTGATTAAGCAAGATATCTTCGTCGACATCGGGATCTGCATGACCGGCAAGCTCGACAAGAATCTCACGACACTTTATTCCATAAACTCTCGTGACTTTCTCAAGGTATTTCTCATCAATCGTTTTCATGATCTCCTTTCTCTAAAGATATACTATCAAATCCTAGAATATGTGATAATACCCCCATGAACCTCAATGAATATCAAAAGTTGTGCATGAACACCGCAAAGGTCTACAACGATAGAGAAAAAGAGCTCTCGAACTATGGCTTGGGTGTCGCGGGAGAAGCGGGTGACCTGGCCGGATGCATCAAGAAGACTCTTTTTCACAAGAATGACCAAACAACAGGGATCCGCGAGAATATCGGGGATACGATGTGGTACCTTGCCATGCTCTGCAATTATTTTGGCTGGAACTTAGAGGAGGTTCTTGGAGAGAACATCGCAAAACTAAAGACTCGGTATCCGCAGGGCTTTACCGAAAAGCATGCCGGCCGTGGGGGTACACGCGTAGATTGGAACGAGAAATAATGCGATGGATCTAGAAACGATACGCAATCGCTATCTTAAATTCTTTGAGCGTCAGGGGCACACGATAATCCCTTCGAGTTCGCTGGTGCCTGAAAATGACCCGACGACGCTTTTCACCGGCGCAGGGATGCAGCCCCTGTTGCCGTATCTGTTGGGCCAGACACATCCGGAAGGGAAGCGGCTGGTAGACTCGCAGAAGTGCTTCCGAGCCGAAGACATGGATGAAGTTGGAGACAACCGTCACACAACCTTTTTTGAGATGCTCGGAAATTGGTCGCTGGGCGACTATTTCAAGCAGGAACAGCTTCAGTGGTTCTTCTGGTTTCTTACTGATGATCTCGAAATATCGGCGAATCGGCTCTACGTGACTGTTTTTGCAGGTGATCCAGTGCTAAATCTTCCTAAAGACACAACCTCGGCTTCGATTTGGAAGGAATTATTTACAAAAAAGGGCATCCGGGCAAAAGAAGTCGAGATCGGCTCTGTTGAGAATGGAAGCGCAACTGGTATGCAGGGCGGGCGCATCTTCTACTACGATGCGAGGAAGAATTGGTGGTCGCGCGGCGGAGCACCGGAGACAATGCCGGTCGGTGATCCTGGTGGTCCCGACTCGGAAGTCTTTTTTGAATTTGTCCACATCGCTCACGATGCGAAATACGGTAAGGAATGCCATCCCAACTGCGATTGCGGGCGATTCATGGAGATAGGAAACAGCGTGTTCATGGAATATGTCAAAAATACCGACGGTTCTTTCTCGCCGTTGCCCCAGAAAAATGTGGATTTCGGGGGAGGTCTCGAGCGGATCGCAGCTGCATTAGCCGATTCGCCCGATATTTTCAAGATAGATGTTCTGGCGAAAGGAGTAGCGGTTCTGGAAAAAATTTCGGGGAAATCCTATGAGGATGGCTTGGATGAATACAAACGGTCATTCCGTATCATTGCAGATCATATCCGCGCGGCTCTCTTCCTTTGTGCCGACGGCGTCGCGCCTGGCAACAAAGATCGCGGTTATATCGTCCGGCGACTGGTCCGCAGAGCGCTTTTCAATGCTCGGAAACTTGGCTTAAAGGACAATATCTGGATAGCCAATATAGTGGATGTATATGCTGACTGCTATGCCGATTTTTATGCAGAAATAGATAGTCGGGGCGAGACGATTCGTACGACGCTCTTCGATGAAGCAAATAAATTCAGCGAAACGCTCGAAGCCGGACTCAAGCAATTTGAAAAGTCGGTGAAAGCCGGGAACTTAACCGCGAAGGATATTTTCGATCTGTATCAGTCCTATGGATTCCCTGAAGAATTGAGCGTTGAGCTCGCAAAGGAGCGCGGCATAACCGTCGACACCCGTGAACTGGCGGCGCACAAAGAAGAGCACCGCTCTCGTTCGCGGGTAGGTTCGGAACAAAAATTCAAAGGAGGACTTGCCGACACCAGCGACAAGTCGGTCCAGTACCATACCGCGACCCATCTTCTCAATCAGGCTTTGCGTATGGTTCTAGGAGGGCATGTGTATCAGAAGGGGAGCAATATCACTCCGGAGAGGCTCCGCTTCGACTTTCCACACGACAAGCCAATGACCGCCGAGGAAATACAGGAGGTTGAGAGAATTGTGAACGAAAAAATAGCTGAAGCGCTACCCGTCAACAAGATCACCCTAGGCCTTGAGGAAGCGTACAATGCCGGCGCTGTTGGAGTTTTTGGTGAGCGGTATCCGGAGACGGTAACGGTCTACCGTATTGGTGATCCTCAAAAAGGATACTTCAGTCAAGAGATTTGTGGCGGGCCGCATGTTGAAAATACATCGAAACTCCTCGGACGTTTTCAGATACTGAAAGAGGAATCTATCTCGAGAGGTACGCGGAGGATAAGGGCGATCCTTGAGACATAGGGTGTGTTACAATTTTTAGATGTTTTCCCCTGCCAGTGTCAAAAAACGTGTTGCGGCGCACTTTGCCATAGGATTGCGGCACGTCCAGCTCGTCGTGTATGAAGAATACCAACCTGGTCGCGCGCGGGTCGATTTTTGTCAGGCATTGAACCTCCCGCGGTATGAGCAAAAAAACGCTAAACAGGTCCGTTCCGCGGTCGCTTCAGGGGTATTCAAACTCTTAGAGAAGTATCGGGAGCCAAAGAAGGGGTTGAACCTGAAAGATCCCGAGCTGCTCGCGTTCTACATCGCTCCGCCGCTTGCCGTTTCAGGGACAGAGCCGGTGATCATCCGCAAAAAGACAGTGGCTCTCTTAACCGAAAAAGATTTGCAATCGGCGATCGAACATGCCGAGCAGTCATTCCTTGCTCGAACGAAAAAAAACGAAGAAGCGATGCCGCCGGAGGATCAGATCGTCATCATCGAACGGGAACTCCACTCCGCGATGCTCGACGGGTACCCGGTCGACTCGTATCTGCTGCGCTCCTGCAAGGAATTCAGTGCAACGCTTACCGTCGCGGAAACCGACAACACGCTCATAGAAAAGCTCAATGATGTCTGTCGCCCTCTATTTCCCCAGACTGTTTTTAGCTTCAAAGCGCTCGAGTTGAACTTGCTTGACGGCATCGATACGGAAAAAAATTATCTTTTGTGTTTCCTTCTCCCGCACGGCTCACACTGGGTACATGTGCAACAGGGTTTTCCGGTAGGCTTTTATTTTGATCAATTTGGATCGGAGAAGATCGCGGCAGTCGTCGCGCATAGCCTCAAGGGCACCCAAACGGTTGCGCAATCGTATGTACGGCTCTATGTGGAGAAAAAATTGCACGGCAACAGCGAATCCCGTTTCATCAAAGCGGTCGAGTCCGCCGGAGCGGAATATCTTAAGGCTATAGAGTCGGTTCGTGGCGAGTTTGGCAACGGCTTTCTCCTTCCGAAATGCCTCTACATCATCCCTTCGGATGAGATCGACCTTCTCGTATCGCTCAAGCTCCCCGCTTCGGGATCGGATCAATACGGGCAGTATCAGCTCTCCGTCATCGACGGGAAAGATAAGATCGCGATCGAGTCATCCGAACCCTCCTGCGCTATCGGTTCGACAGCGCTTCTTATCAATCGCACGCTTAACCACAGAAATAGCGCTTGATTGACTTTCTCCCGTGTTATAATCCAGCGTATGGTAAAGAAGCTCCTACAAGACGTCCTACCTCCTGATAAAAGGTCTATTCGCCATATACCGCTGCCGAAGGATCGGGAAGTCGAGAAAAGCCCCCCGCCCGAAATTCCTAAACGCCGGAGTCGGAGTGGAAAAAGTATGCTGAGCCGATGGGGCATCGTGGTCTTCTCACTTCTGTTGCTTGTCGGCGCCGTGCTCGGAGCATCGTGGCTTTTCGCATCAGCAACGGTGGTGGTCACGCCTAAGCAGGCGACTGCCTCCCTCGACATGTCGTTGGAGCTCGGTCCGGGGGCGAATATGCTGCCGCAAGCGCAAGTTATGGCGACTTCCACGACCTCGACCGTAATAGCTTCCAGCAAGTTCGACACGGTAGAGCGCAAAGCGTCCGGACAGATCACTATTTTCAATAATTATTCAAATGATCCCCAGCGGCTTATAAAAAACACACGGTTCCAGGCCGCCGACGGGCGCATTTATCGCATCAGCAATTCGGTGATCGTTCCCGGCCAGCAGATCGAGAACGGAAAGAAAACACCGGGGAGCATCACGACGCTCGTGTATGCCGATGCAGCAGGCCCCGATTACAATATGACGCTCTCCGATCTAAAGGGTGATTTTACGGTGCCCGGATTTAAAGGAACCCCACGCTACGAGACGTTCTTCGCCCGTCTCAAAACTGATATCACCGGCGGGTTTTCAGGAAAGGAGCGGGTTCCCGATGCTACTACGCTCAATAACGCAGTCAATCAACTCAAAGCCAATTTAAGCGAAGAGCTCTGGAAACAACTTCAAACCGCCGTGCCTGCAAGTTACGCTACGTCCCGCAATCTTTACAGCACCGATTTTCAAGCGAGCACTGCCGACAACCCCTCCGGTGAAGGGATCGTGGTACAAGTCATCGGGACGGGACGTGCGTTCCTTCTCGATCGTTCCGCTGCGAGCAAGCTGATAGCCAGTCGGACGCTTCCGGGATACAACCAAGAAGATGTACTCATCGAAAATTTCGATGATATCAATTTCTCTCCCCGAGCTGGCACACCTTCGTCAGATACCGGGGTCGTGGTGCTCTCAGTCAAAGGGAACGCACACTTCGTGTGGCAGTTTGATGAGTCGAAAGTGGTTGCGGAACTCTCGGGAAGATCGAAAGCCGATACCAATTCGATCATGCGTGATTATCCAGCCATAGAAAAGGCCGAGGTTACGATAAAGCCGTCGTGGCTCACGCACTACCCTTCGCAGAGCAGCAAAGTGCATCTGATAATCGATCTTGGGCAAAAAGGATCAGGAAACTAACGGTTCAACCGGTCTGGTTGACTAACTATGCTTATGTCTGCTACTATAACCCAATCCCTGTAGCATAATGGGAAAAGATAACGAAAAAGACACCACGGCAGGCGTCGTCATTGAGGCGTTGCCTAATACTCTTTTTAGGGTTAAAGTGGCTGATGGCACAGAAATGCTCGCGTATTTATCGGGGAAAATGCGGATAAACCGCATCCGAGTGCTTGTCGGCGATACCGTGGAGCTTGAGCTCGACCCATACGGGGGTAAAGGAAGGATTATCAAGAGAACATAGGGACTCTTTTATTTTTGTCTCTTTTGCTATGCGCGTACGAGCGTCGGTGAAAAAAATATGCAAGGAGTGCAAGATGGTCCGCAGAAAGGGCCATCTCTATGTTCTGTGTACTTCCGATGCTCGCCATAAGCAGCGGCAAGGCTAATTTTAGATATTGTATGAGGATCGCCGGCATAACACTTCCAGAAAACAAACGTCTCGAGATAGCGCTTACCGCGCTCTATGGCGTCGGTCGTTCTCGCGCGCAGCACATCTTGCGCAAGGCAAAACTTGATTTCGGGAAAAAACCTAAAGAACTTTCCGTCACTGAAGAGAACGAACTGAAAAAGCATATCGAGCAGTACAAGATCGAAGGGGATCTCAAGCGTCTGGTCGCGGGCAATATCAAGAGGCTCAAGGACATCAAGACATACCGCGGCATCCGCCATATGCGAGGACTTCCTTCCCGCGGTCAGCGTACAAAGACGAATTCGCGCACGCGCCGCGGCAATATCCGCAAGACGATGGGTACGGGACGCAGGAAAGTAGAGAAGAAGTAATTGATATCATGGGTAAAAAAAGAGTCGCAAAACAAGAAGGAGAGTCAGGAGCGGGAAAATCCGTGGGCTCTTCGCGTTCTCTCAAACGCCAAATTGCTGCAGCGGTGCTGCATGTGGATTCGACCTATAACAATACTCGATTGACCCTCGCCGACAGCAAAGGCAACGCACTCACATGGTCTTCGAGCGGGACGTTGGGCTTCAAGGGTGCGAAAAAAGGCACGCCATTTGCGGCCGCGAAAGTAGGGGAAGTTATCGCTGACCGCGCTTTAGGAATGGGGGTAAAGGAAGTATCCGTCATTGTTCGTGGCATCGGTTCCGGCCGCGAATCCTCAATCAGGAGCTTCATCAACAAAGGCATCGCACTCAGTACCATAAAGGACGTCACGCCGATCCCGCACAATGGTCCTCGTCCGCCCCGACCAAGACGCGTTTAGTATTTCATTCCTCGTAGCTTTTATGTTGATCAAATCAAAATATAAGATCGCGCGCCGGCTGGGAACACCTATCTTTGAGAAAACTCAAACGCAAAAGTTCGCACTTGCCATGGCAAAGCGCAAGGAGAAATCAAGAAAACATCAGCGGACGCTCACCGATTTCGGCCGCCAGCTTTTGGAAAAGCAGAAAGTACGCTACACCTACCTTATCAACGAACGCCAGCTCAAAAAGTACGTTCGGAATGTTCTCACAAAAAGAGGCGTCAAGCAGGATGAGAAAATCTTTGAGATTCTCGAGTTGCGCCTTGACAATGTCGCCTACCGTCTTGGTTTCGGTCCTACGCGGCTCGCCGTTCGCCAGCTCGTCACGCACGGGCATCTCTGCGTCAACGGAAAGCGCGTCAATATCCCCTCGTATACTCTGAAAGCTTCCGATGTCGTGAGCGTGAGAGCCCAAAGTCTTGGCAAAAAAGTGTTTTTTGGCCTTGCAGAGAAACTCAAAGAGGTTTCGGTGCCCGGATGGCTTACCCTCGATCTACAAAAGCATGCCGGTACGGTAAAAGGGTTACCGAAACTCGAAGCGGGTGTTACCGGACTTGATTTCAATACCGTGCTTGAATTCTATAAACGCTAGGTCGTCAATTTACTTTATTAAAAATCTTTTTATACCATGGCTGACTACAACATCATGCTTCCGTCGAAACCAAGAGTCGTTAAAGAGGACGATTTCATTGGGATTTACGAGATAGACAATCTCTATCCCGGCTACGGCCATACGTTGGGCAACTCGCTCCGGCGCATCATCCTCTCCTCGCTTCCCGGTGCAGCAATCACTTCGATAAAAATAGATGGCGTCAGCCATGAATTTTCGACCATTGAAGGTGTAAAAGAAGACGTCGTTACGATCATTTTGCACCTTAAAAAGATTCGTCTGCAGATGCTTACCGACGAGCCCCAAATGCTCTCTATTGAGGCAAAAGGCCCTACTGACATCAAGGCTTCGGACCTAAAAGTGCCGGGGCAGGTCACCGTCTTAAATCCCGACCAGCATATCGCGTCAGTAACAGGAAAAAACAAAGAGCTCAATATCGAGCTTATGGTTGAGAAGGGTTTGGGGTATTTACCAAAGGAATTGATACAGAAGGAGCGCGTTGAAATAGGCTCTATTCGACTTGATGCGGCGTTTACCCCTATCCGTAGGGTCAATTACGAAGTGGAGAACATGCGCGTCGGCAACCGGACAGATTTCAACCGCATGAAGCTCTACATCGAAACCGACGGGACTATTACTCCTCGCGAAGCATTGAGTAAATCCATTGAGATAATGATCAACCAGCTCAAGGCTATCATCGGGTTCAAGGAGGAGGTGATCGAGACCCCGACGCTAGAGGCGAAGACCAGTGCACCCGTTGAATCGCCGAAGAACTCGAAAGAGATCGATCCGGAAGTGCTCAAAACCCGCATTGAAACACTCGACCTTTCTTTGCGCACCGTCAATGCGCTTACCGCCGCCAATATCAGGACTGTCGGCGGCTTGGTCCGTAAACGTGAAGACGATATTTTGGATGTTGAAGGACTCGGGAACAAAGGCGTACAGGAAATAAAGAAGGCCCTCGGAAACATCGGGGTGAGCCTTAAGGAATAAGAGATTATCAGCACTATGCGTCATCATCGCTCAAACAGAAAATTCGGACGAGAAAGGGATCAGCGAAAAGCTCTGATGCGCTCTTTGGCGCTCTCGCTCATTTTCCACGGACACATCCGCACTACGGTAGAGAAGGCAAAAGAGCTCCGACCCTTTGTCGAGAAACTAATAACCCGTGCCAAAGATGCTTCTCTGAACTCTCGACGGCTTCTTCAGATGCGTATCGGTAGCGTAGCGGGTGCATCTAAGCTTATGAAAGATATCGCCCCGAAATATCAAAAGCGCATGGGAGGCTATACACGGGTAGCTAAACTCGCCTCTAGACGCAAGGATGGAAGCAGCATGGCGATCATTGAGCTAATCCAATAACATGAAGACCTATACTTTAAATGCAGAAGGTAAAAAGCTGGGGCGCGTGGCGAGCGAAGCCGCGAAGCTTATCATGGGTAAGAATCTAGCATCGTTCGCACGGAATATTTTCCCGGATGTATCGGTCGTGATCGAAAATGCCTCAAAAGCCGATATTTCAGAGCGCAAGCGCTCTTCACTAACCTATAAACGCTACTCCGGCTATCCCGGCGGCCAGAAAGTTCTCGATGCAAAAGAGATCATCGCACGGAAAGGCTATTCTGAATTATTCCGAAAGGCAGTCTACGGGATGCTTCCGACGAATCGCCTTCGCCCCAAAATGATCAAACGTCTTATGGTAAAAGAATAAAAAAACAATGACACCGACTAAATCAGGAACAGCCGCAAAGGCTGGAAAATACATTCGAGCGATTGGACGCAGAAAAACAGCCGTCGCAAGCGTACGCCTTTTCGAAGCCGCTAAGAACAGCTACACCGTCAATGGTAGGGAATTCCATGTTTATTTCCCGACGGAAACACTCCGTGCGACTGCATCGGCTCCTATCGCTAAAAACGATCTTCCGATTAAATTCCAAGTACAGGCGATGATATCAGGCGGTGGTATCTCCGCGCAGGCAGGAGCGCTTCGGCATGCGCTTGCTCGTGCTCTGATACAGCACGATGGCGAACTTAGGAAGAAACTCAAAAAAGAAGGGTTCCTCGAACGCGATGCGCGAGCCAAAGAGCGCCGCAAATTCGGTCTCAAGAAAGCAAGAAAGGCGCCACAATGGAGCAAACGCTAGTTTGCGCAATTGTGGCGAGGAATTGGGTCGGAAAGGGCAGCGTTTCTGCCCTTTCCGCGTAGGAGAGCAGTCCGCCGTAGGCGAGACGCTGAGAACCGAGGGTTCTCAGGGAGGCCGTATCCTAACGGCCGACGCCTCATTGGTCGAAGTGCTAGAAATAGCAAACGGTTTTGCTATTTCTAGACGCAGAGACAGCCGGAGCGATGTTTGTTGTGACGCAAGCGTTAGCACGGATTTTTTGACAAAGAGTCAATATTATTTTCTGTTGTATTTTTCGCTTGACTCGATTGACGCCTTCGATTATCCTAGTATCCAGAAGATAGTTGATGTGGACATTTTGTTCGCAGAAACTCATCGCTGGCCGCCCCCTTCACTGGAGGCAACCAAACGACGAGACGATTCTCGAACCAAACCCACATTCTACGAAAGGAGCGCAGCTAAGGCAGGGTAACACCTTCCGCAACCGCGCTCTTTCTTTTTGCCCGTAAAATACGTATAATGCCGCGTATCATGCATGAAGAGAACGATATCGAATTAGAGGAAGCCGATCCGTCCGATCAAATAAAGAAACTCAAGGAAAAACTGAAGACCTCACAAAAGGAGCGTCAAGAATTTTTAGACGGCTGGCAGAGAGCAAAAGCGGACCTCATCAATGCCCGCAAGCGTGACGAGGAAGACAAACGCAATTTCGCGCGCATTGCGACCGAAGATCTCATCCACGAGCTTATCCCGGTGCTCTCAAGCTTTGATTCTGCAATGGCGAATAAAGATGCTTGGGAGAAGGTAGATAAAAATTGGCGTACGGGAGTAGAATACATCGCCAACCAACTGCGAAAAGCACTGACCGATCATGGACTTGTCGAAATCAACCCGCTCGGAGAGAAATTTGATCCCCAACGCGATGAGCCTGTGGCGCATGTTCGGGTTGATGAGGAAAAGAATGACCAACGAATCATGGAAGTTGTTCAGAAAGGATATTCACTGAATGGAAAGACACTCAAAGCCCCACGTGTTAAGGTTGGAGAACTTGGCAAATAGACATTTTGTGTTAAGATTGTTGCCAATGATTTCTCCTACTCTTCAACCGCAAATCGTAGAAAAGATCGTTCGAAAGAACGGACGGCTTTTTAGCGTACGCGCTGCGCTCATCGAGATAGACGGGAAACCCTATGTCCGCGTTCTCTCTGCTACACCGATTCAGACCATTGGAGATGCGTCAAAACAGAAGAGCAAGAAAGCATACGCACTTCCCGAGATAAGAACCAAGGCACAGTCGGAAGCTTTTGCATACAAAATCGGAGAAACCGTATCTCCCTTTTTCTCAAATCTTGATTTCTTCATATCTCAAATGACCCGTGCCCCTGCACGACAATAAAAAAGCCCCGCGTTGAGCGCGGAGCTTGTTGTGAAGAGAGATTCTTAGCTTTTACCGAAATCGATTTCAGGAGCAAAGCCAAGTACTTCTGTAACTCCTTCAAGGGCTTTCCGAAACAAGATGATCAATTTCTTGTCATTAGGATTAAGCTCACAAACCATGACGACTTCCTCAGGGGAACCGACGAATCCGAGCAGGTCGTTAATATCCTTTTTGCGATCACTTAAGCAAAAGGATAAACCTCCGTCCAGTTTCTTCTTAACTACAAGGAATGCCCGAGGATAAACTAAGTTTCTCTTATTAGCCATAAATAATCTACCTTTCTGTTGATTGTTGGAACTGATCCTGTCAAAATATTAGCATATAATGCTATATTAGTCAAGTAATCAAACCATAACTAAAAATGAGCAAAATAATTGGAATAGACTTAGGAACCACATTCTCCGCCGTCGCGGTTATGGAAGCGGGCTCGCCCAAGGTGCTTGAAAACGCCGAGGGTCAGCGTACCACTCCATCCATCGTCGCGGAGAGTAAGACGGGCGAGCGCCTCGTCGGGCTTCTCGCGAAGCGCCAGGCGGTCACTAACCCGAAAAACACTGTCTTTCAAATCAAGCGCTTCATGGGGCACAGCTTCGACGAGCCCGGCGTACAGAAAGACATCAAAAACGTTCCGTTTGAAGTGCGCAAATCCTCGAACGGTGGTATCGAAGTAAAGCTCGGAAACGACTGGAGGCGCCCGGAAGAGATTTCGGCGATGATCCTCCAGAAGATGAAAACCGACGCTGAAGCGCGCCTTGGAGAGAAAGTAACCGAAGCGGTCATTACCGTTCCGGCTTACTTCAATGACAGTCAGCGCCAGGCGACCAAAGACGCCGGCAAAATTGCGGGACTTGAGGTCAAGCGCATCATCAACGAGCCGACGGCGGCCGCGCTCGCGTACGGATTCAACAAGAAAAAAGACGAGAAAATCGCAGTATTCGACTTCGGCGGCGGCACCTTTGACATCTCCGTCCTTGAAGTCGGGGATGATGTTATTGAGGTCAAATCAACCGACGGCGACAGCCATCTCGGTGGACGCGACATAGACGCGAAAATTGTAGGCTGGCTTGCCGATACCTTCCAAAAAGAGAATGGCGTAGATCTACGCAAGGACCCGCTCGCGCTCCAGCGCCTCGACGAAGCTGCCGAGAAAGCGAAAATAGAACTCTCAACCGCAGTGCAGACCGAGATAAACATCCCATTCATCACGTCTACTACCGACGGACCGAAGCACCTCTTGGTCAATCTCACGCGCGCAAAGCTTGAGGAAATCTGCGCCGAGTTCATTGACCGCGCGATGATGATTACCAAGCGTGCGATGGAAGCGTCTCCCTTCAAGGTAGGCGATATCAATGAGGTCATTCTGGTCGGTGGCCAGACGCGGATGCCCGCGATGCAGGCAGCGGTCAAGCAATTCTTCAGCAAAGACCCGCATATGGGTGTAAATCCTGATGAGGTTGTTGCTATCGGTGCCGCTATCCAGGGAGGCATCCTTGCAGGTGATGTTAAAGATATTCTTCTCCTCGACGTTATCCCGCTCTCATTCGGTATTGAAACCCTCGGCGGGGTCTCAACAAAACTCATTGAAAAGAATACGACAATCCCTGCTTCTCGTTCGCAGATATTCTCGACCGCATCGGACAACCAAACAAGCGTCGAGGTACATGTGCTTCAAGGCGAGCGCGCGATGGCTCGGGATAACAAATCGCTCGGGCGATTCATCCTGGACGGTATTCCTCCGGCTCCGCGCGGTATGCCGCAGGTAGAAGTGACCTTTGACGTAGATGCAAATGGAATACTCCAGGTTAAGGCAAAAGAGAAAACGACTGGCAAAGAGCAATCAATCCGCATTGAGGCGCGCTCATCGCTCACCAAAGAGGATATAGACCGGATGTCAAAAGATGCTGAAGCGCACGCAGCGGATGATGCCAAGCATCGCGAAGAAGCCGAGGCGAAGAACAATGTCGACCAGCTTGTCTATGCCGCCGAGAAATCCCTGCGTGACTTCAAGGATAAGATTCCGGCTGATGTTGCAGGTGGCGTGCAGTCAAAAATAGACGATCTAAAGAAAGCAAAAGAGTCCAACAATTTGGATTCCATGAAATCTGCCGCTGACGCGCTCTCGCAAGAGATGCAAAAAATTGGCCAGCATATGCAGCAGAGCCAGAAGCCCCCGGAAGGTGGTCAAGGAGGGGACAATAAAGGTCCCGAAGGAAACGTGAGAGACGCGGAAACGAAGTAAGTAGCGGAAAGAAAAAGCGCCCTGCGGTTAAACCGCAGGGCGCGCTTCGGCATTAGCGCCGCAAGCTGGGACACGTTATAAACCCGCAGATCGCATTCCATGGTGTTTGGTACGATGCCAAGCGAAGTGCCCGGCCGCCACCACCCGTAGGACCTACCACGAAAACCCAAGAGTCAGTTTCCGAAACCCAAATGCGTGTTTTAAGAGCAACGATGAAAGTCTGCGTGCCTAAATCCCTGAATGCTGCGCACAGCGACATGAGATCAAAGACGTCGCCAGCAACATTCTTATCAAGCCGCCCCTCAAACTCTTCGCTACTTATCAAACTATTGGGATAGTCAATAAACAACTCTAGGTATTTTTCAAAGTTCCCGAGATCGGGGACTCTGAATCGAAGCGTTTCGATCTTAGGGTCAATTGTCTCGAACTCACAGCGGTCGATGTATTCGGCAAGGGTCAACCGGTGATCCCTGCTGACATAATATTCCTCACGATTAACATTCAGTGTCATGGTGCTCCTTTCGTTGGGAATTCTTGCAATAAGATAGCATATAATAATAGACTGGTCAAGTATTGCAACGCCGCCGTTAGTCTATAATAGGTTCAGTGATTATTCTATACGTCGGTATAAAATCTCTAAACGCGCTACGCGAATAACAATGCCTAAGAATTATTATGAGATCCTCGGGGTTGAAAAAACCGCTTCTAAAGATGACATCAAAAAAGCGTTCCGCAAACTCGCCCATAAATATCACCCCGACAAAAAAGGCGGCGACGCCGAAAAATTCAAGGAAGTGAACGAGGCCTACAGCGTGCTCTCCGACGAGCGGAAACGTGCAGAGTACGACTCTTATGGGAGGGTATTCAGCGAGGGAGGGAGCGGATCGGCGACCGACTGGGAAGATTTGGTGCGCAACTTCGGAGGGGCAGGAATAAATTTCGATGTTGGCGATATTTTCAATGAATTCTTCGGTGCCGGGCGGGAACGGGCGCATCGGGGACGTGATATCTCCATAGACCTTGAGCTTACGTTCCAAGAATCGATCTTCGGCACCGAGCGCAACATCCTGTTGGGAAAAACCACGGTTTGCGAGACGTGCAAAGGCAATGGGGCAGCGCCGGGAAGCGAGATGCTCACCTGCAGCGTCTGCAACGGCCGCGGCAAGATCCACGAGACCAAGCGTTCATTCTTCGGCTCTTTCTCGACCGTAACCACCTGCGGTAACTGCCATGGGCGCGGAAAAGTCCCGAAGCAAAAATGTCCGACCTGCCACGGCGTCGGAGTCCGCCGCAAAGAAACCGATGTCGCATTGCGTATTCCAGCAGGTATCGAAGACGGAGAGGTCATTCGGCTCTCGGGGG
Organism: uncultured Candidatus Saccharibacteria bacterium; assembly: GCA_964617735.1. Lineage (GTDB taxonomy): Bacteria > Patescibacteriota > Minisyncoccia > Phycocordibacterales > DSPV01 > 2-02-FULL-46-13. Next base: position 497,011 of record CAZTXT010000001.1, read on the forward strand.
GCGGTGAAGCGGTCGCCAACGGCTCGGCTGGAGATCTGTACGTCAAAGTACACGTTAAAAAACACCCGCTCTTCATCAAAGAAGGGAATAATCTGGTTACTACCCTGCGTATCAAACTTTCAACCGCGCTTTTAGGCGGAGAATACCACCTGCAATCGCTCGACGGCGAGATGACGGTGAAGATCCCTGCGGGAGTATCCATCGGAGAGATTCTTCGCGTGCGCAGCAAAGGCGTTCCCTACGAAAAAAGCAAACGAGGGGACCTGCTGATCAAATTACACATCGAATTGCCCACGACGCTTAGCAAAGAGGCGCGCGTACTAGTTGAGGAACTCAAAAAAGAGGGCATTTAAGAGCAATCTATGTATGCATTACCTCCAAATATACTTCAGCGGTCTATTTGGATCCCAACGCGGCTGATTTTCCACTATTTCATACACCATACAATCCTCGGCCTTGAAAACCTATCGGGCCTAAAGACTGGGGTTGTTTTCGCTCTCAATCATAGCAGTGAATTGGATGCAGTTATCCTTCCCGCCTCTCTTCCGTTCTGGAGCAGATTTTTACCGATGTTCTACCTTTCCCGCGAACGGAAATTTTACCAAAATAGCGGTTGGCGCCGCTATCTGTATGGTGGATTATTTTTTAAGCTTTGGGGAGCATACACGGTCGATGCCGGTAAGAAGGATTACGCGGTCGCGCTCAAAAACCACATCACGATGCTCAACGAAGGAAAAAGCATATGCATTTTCCCCGAAGGGAAGGTGAGTCCTGACGGAAGTGTGCGCAAAGGCCATGGAGGCGTCAGTTACCTCGCGTGGGAAAGCGGACATCCGGTAGTACCCGTCGCTATCGAGGGGGCATGGCATATGACGCTCTCCGATTTCCTGCTCCGCCGCCGTACCGTTACGATCCGCTTCGGGAAACCCTTCTTGATCGCCGATCTCTTTGCAACGCCCGGCAGGAAGCCCGAGATAACTGCCACGCACAACGATTTTACGCTCGCTGCGGAGACCGTAATGGAACGCATTTCAGGACTTCTCAAAAATAAGGATCAGGTAAGAACTTCTTGACAAGCACGAGTGAGGTTGCTACCTTTTACGCGGAGCTAACCTGGAGGTGCTATGAAAGCGATCCAAATTCCTGTAACCGCCTGGGAGAGCGGAACCAAGGGCATGGTACCGATCAAAATAGTGTTGCCCCGAATACGTCCAACGGGATGGCCCAAACCGATAAGGCCTCGTTCAGTGCCGATCCGAAAGGTCCTCATTGAGGCGATCAGGGTATTCTGCAACAGTGGCCGTTTTTCCCGCAGACATTAAGGATCCGCGACTCCGGCAAGTCCCGCACATTCGTGTGCGGGACTTTTATTTGCTACTATTGCTGCATGAAAGATCATGACAAGAAAATATTACTTTCCGGCGTAAAACCGACCGGCCAGCCCCATATCGGCAACTATTTCGGCGCGATGCGCCAGTTCGTAGAACTCCAAAATCAATATGAGAGCTACTTTATGATCGCCGACTATCACGGCCTCAACACGGTACAAAAACCAGACATCATGAGAGAGAATATCCTCAATCTTGCTATCGATTACCTCGCGATCGGCCTTGATCCAAAGCATGCAGTCATTTTCAAACAGTCAGATGTCAGTGCCCATACTGAACTTGCATGGATCTTTGACACGATCACGACCATGCCATACCTGATGCGAGCCCACGCGTACAAAGATGCGGAAGCAAAGAATAAAGAGGTGAGCGTCGGTACGTTCAACTATCCCTTACTAATGGCAGCTGACATACTCCTCTACGATACGGATGTCGTGCCCGTGGGGCAGGATCAGAAACAACACATCGAGTACGCGCGCGACACAGCAGAGAAGTTCAATCGCATTTTTGGCAATGTCTTCAAACTACCAGAACCGCTGATCCTCCCGAATGTTGAAACAGTTAAGGGCATAGACGGGCAGAAAATGAGCAAGAGCCATCACAACACGATCCCGCTGTTCGCCGAGCGCGATGAGATCGAAACACTGGTCAAGGGAATCGTAACGGACTCTGGTGCCGGCATTCCGGAGAATGTATATGCGATCCATAAACTCTTCCGTCCCGAGAACGAGCTGGCGAAACTCTACGGCGAGCACAAGGGCAAATACAAAGTTCTCAAAGAGGCGCTGGTCGCAGACATCGATGCGGCGCTTACCCCCTTACGTTCACGCCGTGAAAAACTCGCACAAGATCCTCAAAAGGTTCACGCGATCATCGCCGATGGTGCGACAAAAGCGCGTCAACGTGCCCAAAAGAAAATGGACCTTATTCGGGAACGGATCGGCGTCTCATGAGGTATGCCCCGACCGATTCGGTAATGATCGCTGTGCTCTATTTGTTGTAACTATCATGAAGACCGTGCTCAAAGGCTTTGTCGATTGGGTACCCATGGCCATAGCCATTATGGGCTTCAGCCTTTTGATCTATGCAACGGTACAGCACAACTATCGCTCATCACTCAATGATCCCCAGATACAGATCGCCGAAGATGGGGCTCTGGCACTCCTCTCGGGAAAACAGCCTGCGGAGATCGTCCCGCGCGTAACTCCGATCGATCTCAACAAAAGCCTCGCTCCGTTCATCGCGGTGGTAGACAGCGACGGCACGGTACTCGAGACAGACGCCGTGCTTGACGGCAAGCCACCTAAGCCTCCTGAAGGGATTTTCGCGTACGCAAAAGCGTACGGAGAAGATCGAGTGACCTGGCAGCCGAACGAAACCACCCGCATTGCCTTGGTGGTCAAATACGTTGGTAGCCGTTCGGGACGGTTCGTCGCCTCAGGTCGGAACATGCGGGAGATAGAAATACGGGAACGAGATCTGGAATTTCAAATTATCATTGCGATGCTCTTTTTGCTCGCCAGTACACTGATCTTTAAGATAATCGCGATGTTTATTATAAGAAAAACCGCGTAGTGCCCCTGGCATTACGCGGTTTTATGAACACTCTAATCGAGAGCGTGGCCGGAGACGATCGAGAGTCGCTCCGCTTCAAGTTGTGCAGCCCTAATCTCTTTTTCCGAATTCTCCAGAAGGGAATTCTCCGCTCTCTTCTGCGAAGCATCCTCATGCAAAGGATGCGCTGGTTGAGCATCAGTCGGGGCCTGAATGTTTGGTTCGATCATTGGTGCGTTCATAGTGGGTATATGAAGAACTATATTCGTTTTTGATCCTGCCGCACCCACGGCAAGAAAAGCGAAACGGGTTCCCGTTGGGAGCCCGTTTCTGTAACGAAGGAGTTTCTGTTACAAAGACCAGCTCCCAACGCGCGCGTCCGCAGTAAGGACGAACGACGTGAGCATGATCTTGGCAATAGAGTAATACATGACATCGTGATGATAGCATAGTCGATAATCGAGCGCAAAATAAAGCTGTGCAAACCCGAAAACCCTAGGCACTATGGGCTTTTTTTGCTACTATTGCCCCATGTTCGATAGAATCGAAGAATACGGTTCGGGATTCACGGTTAAAACGCCTTCATTCGAAGGCCCTTTAGATCTCTTACTCGACCTTATTGAGAAACGCAAACTTTCCATCAGCGAAGTGTCGCTTTCAAAGGTGGCTGACGACTATATCGCTCACGTCAAGAGTCTATCTGAATTCCCAATATCGATGACCGCGCATTTCATACTGGTAGCCTCTACGCTCTTGCTCATAAAATCACGATCGCTTCTGCCATCGCTTCAACTCTCCGAAGAAGAACAGGGGAGCATCGACGAATTGGAGCGCCGGCTCAAACTCTACAAACGAGCGCGTGAACTTTCGAGGCATATCCGGGAAAGGTTTGGCAAACATATCGCGTTCTCCTGTTCCCAGCGCGTTGCAGTAAGCGTTTTCTCGCCCGACAAAACAACGACCTTGGGGAATCTTTCGGCATTGATCAGAACTATCTTGCGCGATCTCCCCAAAGTCCCCGCGCTCGCGAAAGCGGTGGTGCAGAAGGTCATCAGTCTCGAAGAGATGATCGACCGTCTTACGGAGCGCATCAAAACCAACCTTAAGATCGGCTTTCGGGAGTTCGCCTTGGTAGGCAAGGCCGAGAAAGTCACTGTTATCGTGAGCTTCTTGGCGATGCTCGAGCTCGTCAAGCAGGGTGTCATATCCGTTCAGCAGCAGGGGCATTTCGATGAGATTATGATGGAGACAGGAACCGTAGATGTTCCTCGATACACCTAAATTTGCCGATAGATCAAAAGCGCGCATGAATTTAGAAAAGAAAATCGAAGCACTCCTGTTCTGGAAAGCCGAACCGATGTCGGTCGAGAAGCTTGCGACTGGGCTCAAAGTCTCCGAAGCGGACGTAGAAACAGCGCTTGCCTCTCTGAAATCGAATCTGGACGGTCGAGGTATCATCCTCATGCGGAAAGGGAGCGAGGCGATGCTGGCGACGGCGCCAGACGTCTCTGCGCTCATCGAACAGCTGACCAAAGAGGAACTGAATAAGGATTTGGGAAAGGCCGCTCTTGAAACACTCTCCATCGTTCTCTATTTCGGCCCTATCACGCGATCGGAGATCGATTATATCCGGGGCGTGAATTCGACCTTCGTGCTTCGCTCTCTTATGATCCGGGGTCTCATCGAGCGAGTGCAGAACAAGGACGATCAGCGCAGTTTTCATTACAAACCGACCTTCGAGCTCCTTTCCTTTCTCGGTATCGCCGACCTAAAAGACCTGCCTGAATACGAAACCGTGCAAGCGGACCTTGCCAACTTTAAAAAAGCCCAGGCTAGCCAGGATGCCGCCTATGAATAAGCACAAAATCCATCTCGGTCCCGTTCCCCTTTGGCTCTCGAATCTGACGTTTTTCTTTTGTGTCGTCACCGCATCGCTCTCCCTGCTCTACTTCCACGCGCAACGTATAGTCCAAGAGAGAGAGGTATCCGCGCGAGCACAGGGGATGCTCATGGTACAACCGGGAGCTTTGAATGATCCGTTCACCGCTCTTGATCTCAAAGCCAAAGCAGTAGCGGTGTATGACATCTCAACTAAACGGCTGATCTATGGGCGTAACGAGACGCAACAGCTGCCGCTCGCCTCATTGACCAAGATCATGACCACTATCGTCGCAGCAGGCATATTGCCGTCCTATACCTCGATCTCGATCGTACCTTCTGAAACTGAAGCGGATGTACGCCTGCGTTCGGGAGAGATCTGGCCGCTATCCGACCTCGTGAACTACACTCTCTTGACTTCCTCGAATACCGGCGCGAACTCCATTGCCGCGGCAGCGGCTAGTGTGCTCTCCGGTCATGGATCGAGAGAAGGGGAGAGCGTCTCACCGGCATTCATCGCTGCGATGAATCGAAAGGCGGTAGAACTGAATCTCAACCAGACCTATTTTCTCAACAGCACCGGTCTTGATACTACAGTAAAGGTCGGTGGAGCATATGGCTCGGCATCGGATATCGCTCGCCTTTTCTCCTATGCGCTCAAACAGTATCCCGACGTAATGACAAGCACGAGTCTTCCGCAGGTAAATTTCACCGCGCCCGACGGACACACGATCACTGCAAAGAATACGAATCGCATCGTTTCAGAGCTACCTGGTATCATCGGCTCGAAAACTGGGTTCACTGACCTTGCCGGAGGCAATCTGGTCATTGCTTTCGATATAAGTTTCGGAGAGCCGATCGTTATTGCAGTCTTAGGCTCCACCGAAGACGACCGCTTTACGGACGTATCCAAACTAGTGCAGGCGACTATAGCGTATTTCGGAGCTCCGCTGTCGTCGTATAATCGAACAATCGAATAGTCATGATCGTAGATATTGTAAAAGTCTTCATCCCCTCAACCGTAAGCTTCGTTGTCGGCATCGGCCTTTCCTTCATCTTAAGCCACTACCTATACCAGTACCGCATGTGGAAAAAGAGCGCGGGGAAAAAAGATTGGCAGGGGAATGAGACCCCGATATTCAACGAATTGCACCGCGATCGCGAAGTTAAAGTCCCGAAAATGGGCGGCATCATAGTCTGGGGGAGCCCCGTGATCACCGCGATCATCATCTACTTAGCCTCTCTGCTTCTCCCTTCGGATTTCACCGAAAAACTTACCTTCTTAAGCCGAAATCAAACGTGGATACCGCTCGCTACACTCCTATTCGGGGGAATCGTAGGGCTCATCGACGACTATCTCGAAGTAACCGGAGGAGGGGACCATGTCTCTGGAGGACTTTCGCTTAAAAAACGCCTGCTTATCGTCTCGGCTATATCATTGATCGTAGCTATCTGGTTCTACATTAAGCTCGAATCGCATACCATCGGTATTCCATTCTACGGAGCACTGGATATCGGAGCTCTCTTCATTCCGCTCTTTATCATTGTCACCTTAGGGATCTATTCCGGCGGAGTGATAGACGGAATAGACGGATTGGCTGGGGGTATATTCGCCGCGATCTTCAGCGCATACGCCGGCATCGCGTTCTACCAGCAGCAGGTGAATCTGGCTGCATTCTGCGCTACCATCGTCGGAGCGATCCTCGCATTCCTCTGGTTCAATATACCGCCGGCGCGATTCTATATGTCGGAGACGGGGAGCATGGCGTTGACGATCACTCTTGCCGCGGTTGCCTTCATGACCGACGCTGTTGACGGCGGACACGGCGTCTTCGCCCTGCCCATCATCGCGATGCCACTCTTACTGACGACACTGTCGAATATCGTGCAGATATTCTCCAGAAAGGTCTTCAAGCGGAAAGTCTTTCTCGTAGCGCCGCTCCATCACCACTTCGAAGCGGTCGGCTGGCCGGCATATAAAGTAACCATGCGGTATTGGGTCATCGGGGTTGTATTCGCAATTATCGGCATGATCATCGGTCTTATCGGATGATATGAGACGTTCACTTGCACCAGTCAATGGTTGGCTTCTCACGACGCTGATAACGCTCACGGCATTCGGGTTCATTATCTTCCTCTCCGCGTCCGTCGGTCTTGTCGCACGCGAGTCCGGAGCTAATTTCAGGGCGATCATTACTACGCAATTCATTTTTGGCCTCTTGCCGGGGCTCGTCGGAATGTATTTACTCTCACGCGTTCCCCACAAGGTATTTAGAAACTGGGCTTTTTACATTCTTCTTTTCTCTCTACTGCTGACACTCTCCGTCTTTATCCCCGGGCTCGGGTTCAGTCACGGAGGAGCCCAGCGCTGGATCTCCTTCGGGTCACATACCCTTCAGCCATCCGAATTGCTCAAGGTCGCCGTGATCATCTATCTGGCCGCTTGGTTTTCGATGGCGCATCGAAAACAGCGGATGGAAACTTTTCAATTCGGCACCTTACCGTTGCTTATGGTCTTGGGTATATCCGGGATCGTGCTTCTGCTACAGCCTGATGTCGATACCTTTTTGGTTACGTGCACGAGTGCCTTTGCCATGTACCTCGCCGCAGGGGCGAAGATCAAACACTTGGGGCTCTTAGTCCTACTCTTAGCGATCCTCTCCGGCACTCTCGTGATGGCGTTTCCATACGTCAAAAGCCGCGTACAGACGTTCTTTAACCCTCAACGGGACGCTCTCGGTGCCGGCTATCAGATACAGCAGTCGCTCATCGCAGTCGGATCCGGAGGGTTCTTCGGGAAAGGTTTTGGAAAAAGCGTGCAAAAATTCAGTTACTTGCCGGAACCTATCGGCGACTCCATTTATGCGGTCGCGAGCGAAGAATTCGGATTTCTCGGCAGCGTCGGACTTCTCCTTCTCTTTTTCCTCCTGGCACATTTGGGTTTACGGATCGCAAGCAAGGCCCCTGACCCTTTCGGAAGATTTCTCGCCGTTGGTATCGTCGTGATGTTCCTCTCCCAAGCATTCGTCAATATCGGCGCGATGATCGGCATCATGCCGCTCTCGGGAATTACGCTGCCATTCGTCAGTCATGGGGGAACCGCGCTTCTCTTCAGTCTTGCCGAAGCGGGAATCCTTTTATCGATCTCAAGAACCACCGCTTAAAGCATCCGATAACTATCCCCGAAGAACCTCTACAAATAAGGTGGGAGGGATGATATAGTTACTCTTAATGAAGATACTGTTTACCGGAGGAGGAAGCGGTGGACATTTCTACCCGCTTATCGCCGTCGCGCAGAAGATCAACCACATCACTCACGACGAAAAGCTCATTACCCCCGAGCTCTTCTTTATGTCCGACAGCGCGTATGACAGCCGGGCCCTTTTCGAGAACGATATTACCTTTGAAAAGGTATCGACCGGGAAACTCCGCCGATATTTCTCGATTAGAAACATCATTGACACCTTCAAAACCATACGAGGCGTCGCCATTGGATTTTTCAAAGTGTTTCGCATCTATCCCGACGTGGTATTCGGAAAAGGCGGATATGCGAGTTTTCCCGCGCTGCTTTCTGCAAAAATACTGCGCATCCCCGTATTCATACACGAATCGGACACCGTACCCGGGCGCACCAACCGATGGGCAGGGAAGTTCGCGCGACGCATCGCGGTCTCCTACGCTCAAACAACCTCGTACTTCCCACAGGATAAAGTCGCGTGGACCGGAAATCCGGTCCGAGAGGAGATCATCAAACCCATCGAAGGCGCCCATGAGCTTCTTCAGTTCGACAAGAATGTCCCGACCGTTTTAGTACTCGGTGGCTCACAAGGCGCCCAGCGCATCAACGATGCCATCCTCGACATACTACCCGAACTCGTTTCTAACTTCCAGGTGATCCATCAGGTAGGAGGGGATAATATAAAGCTGATAACCGAGATGAAGCCCGTCGTGCTTAAAGACGCGGATTTGCAAAAACGATACAAGGCATTCGGCTACCTCGACAATCAATCCATGCAAATGGCGGCAAGCTGCGCCGATATCATCATTTCGCGCGCCGGTTCAACCATCTTTGAGATAGCGCTTTGGGGTGAACCTTCCATCATCATCCCGATCACCGATAGTAATGGAGACCACCAGCGGCAAAACGCCCGCGCGTACGAGCAAAGCGGCTCATGTCTGGTCATCGAAGAGGCGAATCTCAAGCCGCATATCCTTCTCTCCGAGATCAAACGCATCGTGGAGAATCCGGAGTTGAAACAACGTATGGCAGATGCTGCACGTGCGTTCGCCAAACCTGATGCCGCAGAGAAGATCGCCCACGAGATCATCCGTATCGCCCTCACGCACGAAAAATAAAATTCCTTAGATCATGAAATCAACCGTAATCTGCCGATTTGCCCCTAGTCCTACCGGCCCGTTGCATGTCGGGGGTGCGCGGTCGGCGCTCTTCAATTATCTCTTTGCGCGACAGAACAAGGGTAAACTCATCCTGCGCATCGAGGACACCGACCGCGAACGCTCTAAGAAAGAGTACGCGGAAGACATCATCGAGAGCTTCAAGTGGCTCGGGATCGAATTCGATGAGACATATACACAATCGGCCTATTCAGGAAAACACAAAAAATATCTTTCAAAACTTATCGAGAGTAAAGCAGCGTACCTTTCTAAAGAAAAGGAGATTAAAGAGGGCGGGCGCAAAGAAGTCATCCGATTCAGAAACCCGAACAAGAAGGTCGCTTTCGATGACCTCATCAAGGGTCATATCGAATTCGACACAACCGAGCTTGGCGATTTCGTGATAGCCAAATCACTGGAAGAGCCGCTCTTCCATCTTGCCGTCGTTGCCGATGACTTCGATATGGGCGTCACCCATGTCATCCGCGGGGAAGATCATATCTCAAATACGCCCCGCCAGATCCTCATTCAGGAAGCGCTCGGCGCACCACGGCCAATCTATGCCCATATTCCGCTCATTCTCGAAAGTGACCGCTCGAAACTCTCCAAGCGCAAGCACGGAGAGGCGGTGTCGATGAAGTTTTACCGCGAGCACGGCTATATGCCGGAGGCGCTTATCAACTACCTTGCGCTACTCGGCTGGAACCCAGGGGATGAAAGGGAGGTCTTCACACTCCCTGAACTAGTCAAGGAATTCAGGCTCGAGAAAGTGCAAAAGGCGGGAGCGATCTTCAATCTCGAGAAACTCAAGTGGTTGAACAAAGAATATCTCATGAAAGACCCATCGACTCTAACCGCCCAGATCATCGCGATACTCGATAGGGAAGCGCGGTTCAAGACACTCCAAAAGTCAGGCAGGGCAGTGCTCGCAGACGTGCTTAAAGACCGGATCCATACGATCGGCGAAGTGCATGAGATCATCGACCGCAAAGAGCTCGACTACCTCATTACGCCCCCTACATTAACCAAAGCGGCGCTTTTGTGGAGCAAAAAACCCGATATAGAGAGCGCGTGGCGGCATCTCCTTCATATCTATGAAGTACTTGATCATAAAGATGAAGAACTGGATCCTCAAACGATAAAAGACGGAATCCTCGCCTATGCAGAAACTCAAGGAAAAGGAGAGGTACTCTGGCCCCTTCGCTTGGCACTTTCCGGCCAGGAGAGATCCATCGACCCCTTCAATCTCCTCTCGATACTCGGTAAAACAGAGAGCCAGAAGCGTATCCAGTCCGCAATCTCTTTGCTAAAATAGGGTCCTTATGACCTTGGTACGACGGATAGTAGCCTTAGGAGCGGTCAGTATCCTTATATTGCCTGCGTTTTCCTTTGGACAGGAGGCCACATCGACCCCTGCCGATGCTCCTGACAACGAAACACGCCTTCGAAACCTTATCGAGGCCAGAACGGAGGCCATAAAAGACCTCGAGACCCAGATCGGAGCTTACCAAGAGCAATTAAAACAGATCGACGGACAGAAGAAGAGCCTGCAGAATCAGATAAAAAGCTTTGATATAACCCGCAAGAAACTCTCTGCTGATATATCCATCACTGAAGAAAAAATAGACCGGACGAATTACCAGCTCGAAGCGCTCGCGCTCGACATCCGGGACAAAGAAACCCATATCGGTGCCGACCGCAGTGCGATAGCGGAAGGACTCCGGATACTCAACGACTACGACCAGCGCTCGATGGTCGAGAGTATGCTCGACTCAAGCGAGATCACCGATATCTGGAACGACGTAGATACGATCGCGAACGTTCAAAACGGGGTCCATACGCGCATCACGGAACTCTCAAGCATGAGGGACGCGCTCGAGGACAAACAGGCCGACTCGCAAAAAATCAAGGACCAGTTGGTAGCACTGCGTTTGCAGCTTTCTAATCAGAAAAAAGTAGTGGAGTATAACACGAAACAGAAGAATGCACTCCTCACTTCGACCAAGAACAACGAGGCGAATTATCAAAAACTACTCAAAGAGAAAACGGCGCTGCGCGATTCGTTCCAGCAGGAATTGTTGGGATTCGAGTCCGAACTCAAGCTCATCACCAGCCAGTCGCAGATACCGCAGGCCGTCCATGGGATGCTCAGCTGGCCACTCGATTCGATCGTAGTGACACAGCCGTTCGGTGATACCGCATTTGCGCGTGACCATGCGCAAGTATATAACGGGCATGGTCACAACGGCGTTGATTTCCGAGCTTCTCTGGGGACTCCGGTAAAATCAGCGGCCGGGGGAATCGTGACGGGCAGTGGCAACACCGACTTGGTATGTCCAGGCGCTTCCTATGGCAAATGGGTCCTAGTCCGCCATGAGAATGGCCTTTCAACGCTCTACGCGCATCTTTCGGTCATCTCGGTCGTCGAGGGCGAGGCCGTAGGTCCTGGAAGCACGCTGGGCTATAGCGGAGATAGCGGATACGCGACCGGACCGCACTTGCACTTCACGGTATACGCCTCGCAAGGCGTCGAAGTGGTCAATCGACAAAGCCGGGTTTGCGGAGGCACGTACCGCATGCCGATAGCGGACCTACGAGCATATCTCGACCCGCTGGCATATTTGCCGGAACTCCAATAAGAAGATAGTATTGAGCTATGTTGAGCAATGCGCCAGCAGGATTCATACGAACGATCGTATTGATACTCATCGCGATACTCCTATTGAGCTATTTCGGCATCGATCTCAGGCAAGCAGCAACCACGCCGCTATTCAAGCAAAACCTCCAATTCACCTGGGAAGTGATACAGCGTATTTGGAATGATTATATCTACGTGCCGCTGACGCACCTCTTTAAACGTGATCAGCAAAAGACCCTCGACGCAAGTACGCCGTAGGTAACAGGCCCAGAGCTTTGCCTCGTGTCGAGAGGAGACCTTAATTACCGAAAACATATATTGTGCGACACACTAGAGCGCTCTTGAATGGCTGGTAAAGCCCTCTCCCCTCTACCAAAATCACCCCAACCGGGGTGATTTTGCTTTAAGTTTAACTATTACGCTCTTTCTCCGATGCTTTGCCGGCGGCTTCCGAGGTATGCCAGCACTTGGCTGACGACGACCATGGACGCACTCCTTCTCGATCATAGAGATACTTGGCGTATGAGAGATTTCCATCGAGCGTGTAGAGATCAAGTCCCAGTTCACTGGCACGTTTGCCGTGATATCGCTCATTGATCTGCATAACTCCCACGTCATCAGAATTCACATTGCCCCGGATCACTTCCCCGTCGAGCCCCATTTGTCTGAAGGTGGACTCACAGCGAGCAATCTCAGCCAAGACCGGTGTGTCGGAAAAATAGTCCTTCACATACTGTGCGACTTCATCCCGATTTTGGTAGTTAATGAACTTCGCCGAAGTCAGGTCAGAGCGGTCCACAATGATGATCGGACTGGTGCTCTGCGCGGAGGTTGTGCCCTGCCCCAGGGCAGATGAGAGCATGAGTACTGCCGTTGTTAATTCGATAATAGTCATGGATTGGATGAAACGACTAAAGTATTCGTTTTCTTAGTGACTTTCAAACAAAAAACGAATGTATTTTTTGACATTCGTTTTTTAAATAAAACATCAGAGTCCGAAACTCTGATGGAAATGATTATAGCATACTGGTTTGTTTTGTCAATAATTCACCATGTTCATCTCCTATGGTCAATGACTCAAGATATGCCTAGAAATAAGGATATAATGAAAATAACCCTTGCATACTATGAAGGGCCATTGCACCAACATATGAGCATTCACTATTCCTATATCGGGGTGCGGAGAGTTGGACTCCGGCCTTACCCACCCCATGGGCATATACTACCGTTATACTACACCCCGTCGTAGCTATTGTTGCCGCAAATTTGATTTCATGCAAGCCAGGGAACCCTATAAGCCGTGAATTCCGGGAACAGGACTTTGTCATAGAGCAGGCGCGAGAAAGCCTCCGCTTCATAGCGAGCGCCCCGTAAACCATTATGCGGTTTGGGTTCTTGTGGAACACCCACGTACTGCAAGATAGAGTCGAGGTTCAAAGCCGAATGACCATTCTTTTCAGGAGGCTTGATACCGCGCCGTATCATATGAAAATAGGCGATTGAATGGAGATCAATCGTTCGACACGCGAACGGCCAGTTAAAATGATAGCGATGCGCCGCTGCACGCAAGAAGTCTCGGTCGGCCGAAGGATTCTGACCCGCGATCGTGCGCTCTTCAAAGCGTTGTGCCCAATCTAAAAAGCTGGCGATAAGCTCCTTGTCGCCCTGTTTTTGAGGGTCGGTAGCTTCTGCCGTTGAAAATCCGTTGATGGCAAGGGCCGCAGGATCGATGTGCGCCCCATTCCATACCCGACATTCCCCATAGAATGTCTCACTGGGATTTGAAAAATTCACGGCGCCAATCGAAAGAAGGCTGTGTGTGAGCGGGTCAAGACCGCTCGATTCCATATCGACGATGATCATATTTACAGTATAGCAGAGCGCGTGGACCCCGTTAGTGTAGTCCTTTGCAATTAGCTCCCGGGGTAAAACCCGCGGCCTGTGCCACCTCCACGGAACTGAACCAGCGCTTATTCTCTTCTCTGATAGCACGTGCCGCTCCACACCACGGGAAGTAATATTTGCCGCTCGTTTTTGAGCCCACCACCTCACCGAGGGTCGCGGTGGGATCCGGGGGTTTAGGTAAATGGGCGGTGGCAGAGGCGGCCATGAATGCTCCAGCCTCACCGGTACGCGAGACGATCTCAAGTGACGAGCTGTCGTTTGCGGAGAGTCGTCCGAGCGAGAATGAACCGACCGATACAACGATGATAAGTCCCGCAATAAAAAGAGAGCGCGACCGCCCATTGAACCAGTACTTGATAATTCTCGCTCTTTCAGTTATACTCATGACCTCATAAGTATAGCAACCCAATGGCACACACTAAAGCAGGCGGAACAGCTAAAAACTTAACCGATTCGAATGCCCAATATCTGGGTATTAAACTCTATGCCGGTGAGAGAGCAAAAGTAGGAGCGATCATCGTACGTCAGCGCGGAACCCGTATCTTGCCGGGAAAGAATGTTGGCGTTGGAAAAGACCATTCCCTCTTCGCCTTAACGGAAGGAATCGTCGCTTATACCCAGAAACGCAAGCGCAGTTTCAACAACAAAACACTGACGAAAAAAGTTGCGCACGTGAACTCCAAATAAAGGTTATCAGATATTCTTTTTCGGAACGCAAATACCCGCCTGCTGGCGGGTATTTCTCTAGAGCCTATTTCTCAGCCTCTATGACAAGCTTAAACTTTGCCTTCTTGCCACCGACAGAGACAGTGAGCGAATGCTCCCCTACCGCTTTAATCGGATGCTCAAGGTTGATGAGTTCCGGATCAACATCGATCCGCAACTCTTCCTTGAGACGCCGCGAGATATCTTCTTTATGGATGGATGCGAAGAGATGCCCTTGTTCGCTCGCCTTCCCCTGAATGTGGACGGCTTTATCCTCGATTTGAGCGATATTCTTCAGGAGCAATTCTTCCTGGACTTTACGTTCGGCTTCCCAACGCGCCTTCTGTGCCTCGGCTTGCTTCAGCGCCCCTGCGGTCGCCTCTCGCGCAAGCCCTCGGGGAATAAGCATATTCAGGGCATGTCCGTCCGAGACGTTCTTAACGTCCAATTTCTTTCCAAGTCCGACAACGTCTTGGGTCAAGATAACTTTCATAGGTTTGCCATACTACACGATTAACAACCTGCAGGCAAGGAAACAGCTTATATCGAGCTACTCACTCAAGAGCATGTGAACCGCTTTCTGCATCTGCGGATCCTTTCCCTTCGCAAGGTCATCCGGCGTCATATCTACGACATAGTCGGGCTTGAGCCCCTCTTTGGAGATATTTTTGCCATTCGGGGTCAGCCAGCGTGCGACCGTGACTTTAAGGGAGGTGTCGGGGGTGATATCCACGAGCTCTTGCACCGAGCCTTTGCCGAATGTCTGCGTGCCGACGAGCTTTGCCACTCCCTGTTCGCGGAGAGCGCCCGCGAGGATTTCGGAAGCGGACGCGGACCCTCCATTGACCAAGATCGCCATTCTAAGATTCTCATTGAAAATATCGTAGCCCTTCGAGCGATAGACCCGTACATCATCCTTTGCATACTCCTCCTGTACTACCACTTTCCCGACCGGAAGGAACCACGATGCTATATCCACGGCTGCCTCGAGATACCCTCCGGGGTTGGAGCGCAAATCGAGGATAAGCTTGTTCGAACCCGATTGAACGAATTCGCGTAACGCACTGCGGAAGAGATTAGGCGATTGAGCAGTGAAGCTGTAGAGCTTGATGACGAATACTCCGTCATCACGCAAACCCACGCTCTTATCCGGCGCGCTCTGTCCGCTCGAGAGTTTCAGTTCCGTGTCGATCGTAGGAATATTGATCGTCTCACGCACAACGCTTAGGTCGAATGGGGCGCTCTTGCTCGTGCGGGCAAGGGTCAGGCGCACAGTCGTTCCTCCTTTGCCGCGGATCTTGCGCACTGCAGCGTCGGTACTCATACCGTCGGTCGGTTCGTCGTTAATCTTGAGTATCTTATCCCCCGCTTGTATGCCCGCACGATCGGCGGGCGTGCCCTTAAGAGGTGCGATGACCGTGAGTATGCCATCTTTGATACCGATCTCCATGCCAACACCCTCGAATGTACCGGATATCTCGCTCTGGAATTCTTTCTGTTCTTCCGGTGGGAAGAACACAGTGTACGGATCTCCGAGGGATGCCGTGAGTCCGCTGATCGCCCCCCAGACTTTATCTTGATCCGTTACAGAAGTAACCGTCGAACTGGCCATGGTCGAGCTTGAAACGGTCGTTGGTACGTATTTCTCGTTGATGATTTCCCATGCGCGCCAAAAAGGCGAGAAATCGACTTCTGCAGGCCTACCCTCATCTTTATTCGAGAGATCGGTTGCTTTATAGATATCGGGAGCACGCTTGACGCCTACGGCGTACCCGCCAAAAAAAGTTGCGCCGAGGATGACAAGCGCAATGAGTACCGGCACTAGCTTCGGCCGTGATGAAGATTCCATGTTGCTCCATTATCACAAAATAGGCGCTGGCCTGCAACTGGCGATCTGAACGTAAATCACTTTTGGCTATACCCTAGACGCTCCCGTCTCTGACCTCTATAATTGTTTTATGGTGAGTCGCCATGTCTATCGGAACGTCGAATGGATAGACCTTGAATCTCCGACGTATGAGGAGATCAAGACCGTCACATCCGAACGTAAACTCAATCAACTGCTCGCACAGGAGCTCTTGACGCCGACGTTAAAACCTCGCGTGGATCTATACCGCGACTACCTTTATCTGGTCCTGCATTTCCCTGCTATTCGGCACTCGCACGCTCCCGATACTTCGAGCCAAGAGATCGATTTCATCGTGGGGCGCGATTTCATCATCACCACGCGCTACGACACCATTGATCCACTCCATGAATTCTCAAAAATATTCGAAGTGAACTCCATACTCGACCGGCAGGACATGGGCGAACACGCGGGGTATATCTTCTATCATATGCTCAAGCATATCTATAAAGGCATGGAGAACGAGCTTGAGGGCATCAACGGCAGGCTCGCCGCGATCCAGAAAAACATCTTCTCGGGGAAAGAGCATGAAATGGTATCGGAGATTTCAAAAGTGAACCGTGACATCCTTAATATCAAAGGCGCCCTGCGACCGCATCAGCAGGTGCTCGACTCACTTGAAGTCGCCGCGCTCAAGATATTCGGAAAAGAATTCGAGTATCCGATGCGGGCGCTCAAAAACGAGAATTATCGCGTCAGCAGCGAGATCCTTACCTGCAACGATCTGGCGAACGAGCTTCGCGAGACTAACAACGCGCTCGTTTCGACCAAACAAAACGAAACGATGAAGCATCTATCGGCCATCGCCTTCATCGGACTTCCCATTGGGCTCCTCATCGCGATCTTGCAGATCGATACGGTGTCTCGGCCGATCGTCGGCATGCCCGATGATTTTTGGATAATCCTTTTCGTGGTGATCATTCTCGCTTCGCTTCTGTATTCCTACTCGAAAAGTAGAAAATGGCTCTAAGCTTGTCGAAACTCTTCGGACGCACTGGCACTCTGCGCTCTCCGCAGATCTTTTTCTACAACACGCTGCACCGCAAAAAAGAGAAATTCGTCCCGTTAAAATCAGGCCGTGTAGGGATGTATCACTGCGGCCCAACAGTCTACAACTACCAGCATATCGGGAATTATCGCGCATACATCTTCGCCGATCTTCTCAAGCGTATGTTCCGCTATCACGATTTTACCGTCAGCCAAGTGATCAACATCACGGACGTGGGGCATTTGACCGATGATGAGGACCAAGGGCAAGACAAGATCGAGGAAGGCGCGCGACAGGAGCATAAAACCGCGGCGGAGATCATTAAGCGCTATACCGATGACTTCCTTTTGAACCTTGAGAAATTGAACATAGACACCGAGGGCACGGTCTTCCCTAAAGCGACAGAACATATTTTAGAGCAGATCGCCTTCATACAAACGCTCGACGAGAAGGGATATACATACCGAACATCCGACGGCATCTATTTCGATACCGCTCTCTTCAAGTCCTACGGCACGCTCGGGAACATTGATCTTGCCGGGCTTGCGGAGGGCAAACGGATCGGCATCAATCCGGAGAAAAAACATCCGACTGATTTCGCACTCTGGAAATTCTCTCCAAAAACCGGTTCGGGAGAAGCAAAACGGCAGCAAGAATGGGACTCTCCCTGGGGGGTCGGATTTCCGGGCTGGCATATCGAATGCTCGGCTATGTCCACCAAATATCTGGGACGGCACTTCGACATACACACCGGCGGCATCGACCACATTCCGGTCCACCACAACAACGAGATCGCGCAATCCGAAGCGGCCTTCGGCGTACGCTTTGCCAACTACTGGATGCACTGCGCGCATATCCTGATAGACGGCAAGAAAATATCCAAATCGCTGGGAAACACTATTCTCATCAAACATCTCGAGGAGAAAAGCATCTCTCCGCTCGCCTATCGCTACTGGCTGTTGACCAGCCACTATCGGACGCAGGTCAACTTCACTTGGGAAGCGGTCACCGCAGCCGAACGCGCATTCTTCAAATTGCAGCGCTTCTTCGTCGAAGAGCTGGGGATCAAAAAAGGAACTCTCGCACAGGCGTATCTCTCTGAATTCCTCTCTGCGATCCACGACGACCTCGACACACCCAAAGCAATCGCAACCACATGGAACATGGTAAAAGACGATGCGGTATCAAAACCTGACAAAAAAGCAACGCTCCTTGCGTTCGACCGAATACTGGGACTCAACCTCTCTGGCGCGCAAGAGTTCATGGAGGTCGCCGGCCGTGCGGAAGTCGCTCCGGAGGATATTCCTGCTGCTATCAAAAAATTGCTCGATGAACGGGAAACAGCCCGCCAGGTAAAAGACTTCAAAGCAGCCGACAGTTTGCGCGCCCGCATCCTCTCTGCGGGTTTTGAGATCGTGGACACGGAAAAAGGGCCACGGCTGCGAAGAATTGACTGATTCTCATAATCAGGCTATACTTTCTCTGGGGTAGACAAATTCGCTGTTGTCTACATTCTTCTATGCAAGTATCCAAGCCGCCCCGTTATAACTTAAAAGACGGGGCGGTTTTTTATATGCACATCTTGGTAACAGGTTATGGTCAACACGAAGTACTGATTATAAGAGAGCCATGATACAATTCGACTATGCAACGTTCAGACATCGATTTCTCTAAGATACCGCCGCAAAACATAGAAGCAGAACAGGCTCTCCTCGGATCCATCCTACTGCGACAAGATGTCCTCAACGATATCATCGACATCGTCTCCCCCGCTTCCTTTTATGCCGAAAAGCACCGCCTCATCTTTGAGACGATACTCGAACTCTTTGGGAAAGGTGCTCCAATTGATCTTCTATCCTTGACGTCGCGTCTCGAAGAAAAGAAATTCCTCGAGCGGGTCGGCGGAGCCCACTATGTGGCGGAGCTTGCAGGCGCAGTCCCCTCCTCCATCAACGCCAAGCACTATGCCGAGCTCGTGCACAAGAAGGCGCTGATGCGCTCCCTCATCGAAGCCTCCGAGCACATACGGACGTTGGGCTTCAACGAAGCCGCCGACATCGAAGAAGTCATCGATAGCGCCGAGAAGAAACTCTTCGATGTAACCAATGTCTCAGGCAAGCACCGCTTCGTTGAACTCAAAGACATGCTCGGTGACGCGTGGGAGCGGATAGACCAGCTCCACAAATCGCGTGACGAGCTGCGTGGCGTTCCGACCGGATTCAAAGAACTAGATAGTCTCCTCGCAGGACTCCAGAAATCCGATCTGGTCATCCTCGCGGCACGACCCTCAATGGGAAAAACATCCCTTGCCCTCGACATCGCACGGCAAACAGCGGTACAACACAATGTCGCCGTCGGCATTTTCTCGCTCGAAATGAGCGCCCAGCAGCTCGTCGATCGCATGCTCGCGGCTCAATCGCATGTGAACGCATGGGCCCTGCGCACCGGCCGAGTTACCGCCGGAACTGATTTCAACCGCATCCGCGACGCGCTCGATGTTCTGGCAAAAGCGCCGATCTACATAGATGACCAGCCTGGACAATCGATAATCAAAATGCGCTCCGTCGCGCGCAAGCTCAAGCGCGAGAAGAACATCGGTCTTCTCGTCGTCGATTACCTCCAACTGATGCTCACCGGCATGAAGAACGCCAATGATTCTTTTTATCAGCAGGTAACCGAGATCTCGCGCTCGCTCAAACAGCTCGCGCGCGAGCTCGAAATTCCGGTTTTGGCGCTCTCCCAGCTCTCACGGGCGGTAGAGCAGCGCGGCGGCAAGCCACGACTCTCGGATCTTCGCGATTCCGGCTCGATCGAGCAAGATGCCGATGTTGTCATGTTCATTCATCGCGAGGACAAATATAAAGAAGATTCGGATAAACCCAATATTGCCGAGATCATGGTGGAAAAACACCGCAACGGCCCGACGGGAAAGATCGAGTTGTACTTCGATGAAAAAAAGGCGACGTTCTTGAGCGTCGAAAAAAGCGACCTCCGCGATCTTGCACCCGTAGATGCTTCATCCGCGACAGGGTAAACCATGGACGACCCACTGTTGAGACTCATTGAAGAATTCTCACGGTTCCCTGGCGTAGGTCCACGACAGGCAAAACGTTTTGCTTACTACCTTCTCACGCGAGACGAGAAAAAGCTGAAGACGCTCACTGAACTTCTCCACTCGGCGAAGAAAACCATACTTCCCTGTTCCGATTGCGGGCGGCTGTTCAGCAAAAGTAACACGACAAGATCATCTCGATGTTTAATTTGTACTGATGAAAGCCGAGACAAAACGCTTTTGATGGTTGTGAGCCACGACGTAGATGTGGATTCAGTCGAAAAAAGCGCTGGTTACCGCGGCTACTATTTCGTGCTCGGCGGAACCATACCGATCCTTGAAGAAAAACCGGATGAGCGTGTGCGTCTTTCAGGGTTGAAAACACAGATCGCAAAGCGGACCAGCGCAGGTCTCTCCGAGATAATCCTTGCTCTCGACCTCAACCCTGAAGGCGAACACACCATGGGGTACCTATCTAAATTTCTGACATCGCTGGTGAAAAATATAAAAGTGACGGTACTCGGCCGAGGCCTCTCTACAGGCACCGAGCTCCAGTACTCCGATCCAGAGACCATACAAAACGCGCTCTCAAACAGAGCGCTGGTAAAATAAAATCCCGCTTACACGCAGACACCGTATAAAGCGGGATTTCTTGTTAAGCAAACTTCAGGAGGTCTATCAACAATGGTAAACGAATACTTGGCCTAACCTGACATTTGAGCCAAGCAACTAGACCGTGACGACGTCTGGAAGAGCTGAGTCGCCGTTTTCGCCTTGCCCTAAAGATCCCAAATGGCCGGCCGAACCTTTCTTCTAGGGGGCAGTTCTATGCGTCTGAAACCACCTATGCGATACCTCCAGTATTCTTATCAGAGTTGCGGTGGAGTTTCCACTTGACACACCAGTGGATTATATGGTAACATACGCTTAGAACGCATGGGCTTCAGAATACCTGGAACCCTATTGAAATAACAAAAAACCCAGAAAACGAAAGGAAAAATAGTGAAAAAGACAACCTTCTCTCTGCTCCTCCTAGCATCGCTCTCTATAACTCGTGCGGATGTTACGGTGACCGTTGCCTCAACGGGAACGCCGATGGATGCGTTAATCAACGCGCCGCGTCAGGAATTGGCCGCATTCAGCGTCTCGGTGACGCGAAAGCCGGTCATTATCCAAGCGGCGGTGTTCCACTTAGGAACACCGCATCCGATAACGAACCTCGAGCTCTATGAGGGTACGAACCTTCTCTCCGGTCCTTTTGACTCGGTGCCCGACGGGACAAACACCGCAGTCAAATTCACCGATGCCATATCGGCATCGGTCGGTACTCATATCTACCATTTGAAAGGACGTTTAACGTCCTATTTCGCGCCAGGAGAGATGTTTGCCGCTAAGACCACGCCGCCTTCCGACTGGAAAGCAAGCTTCGGTCCGCGGGATAAAACCACGGTCAAACTGTATCCGGCCCAGCCGGTTTACGGACAAACTACGACGGCGATCGTCGGCTCCTTATCAGTATCGACTGATCCTACATCCCCCTCGTATTCCCTGGTAACACCGGGCGTAAATGTGGTAATGGGGGTCTACAAGATCCGCGCGGTCGCGGAGGCGATCCGGATTGACACTCTCGGATTGTCGTTGAGCACAGGGGCGTATTCCGGCGACATTCAGTCGGTTACACTCTGGGACGGAAACGTACTGCTTGGCAATGCACTGTTCACCGGAGGAAGTCAAAATACGGTGGTGGTTCTTCAAACTCCACTCTATATTTCGGTTGATACCGACAGAGCACTCGTCGTACGCGCAAACCTATCCCCTATTGGGGTAGGACTGCCGGGCCGATCCGGTGATGATATTCGGATCGACTTCGATTCTGCAAACCTGCAGAATACGGTCGCGCAAGGTCTGATCACCGGCGCAAACACACCGGTCTCCGGCTCCACGTCAGTTGCCGCAAAACGCTTGGTCAAATCATTCCCGACTGTGGCTCAAATCCCGCTTCCTATGGCGGGAGTCGACTCCGATGGTAGGCTCATCGCTTTCTCGGTTCACGCCGATGCAGCGGGGCCGATCGGAATCGGCAAGATGAGCTTCGCGATGCTTGCATCAGGCGTCGGAATGGTGACAGGAGCGGTGTATGGTTACACCGATTCAGCACTCTCCCAGCCTATCCCGGGCTTCGCGCCAGACGGGCTTTTGGCTCCCGCAGAGCTGGTAAACCCGTACGAGGGGCAGAGCAACCGCGCGGAGTTCCGCCTGGAAGTGAACGGCGTGCCAACGATACTTGAGATACCGGCAGGCCAGACGAGGTACTTCCTCGTCCGAGGCGGCTTTAGCTCAAAGAATAACGCGTACATCACCACATACCTTCTGACCGAAGAAGGAAGCACTCCGATAGCGACGTTCCTCGATCTGGATCAGTTCCCCTTCGGGTTCTTCATGTGGACCCCGAATTCATATGGCATCAGCGGATACGCCGAAACCGATTGGCTCAATAGCTTCGGCGTCGAAGGTATGGCGCCCAATGGCCTAAGCCAGACACGTACTAATTAGTTCTTCCTCGGCGTTGCCGAGACGCAAAATCGCGAGGTTTTAAAGCCTCGCGATTTTTTTATTTGATAGATTCTATCTTTACCAAAAAATAAGGCTGGCGATGGCCGCGGCGGATGAAATAACGGCTCTTCTGTTTGTATTTGATCACCTCGACTTTTCTGTCCCGCCACGACTTCTCCAACACTCCGGTGACTTTTGCGCCTGAAATATAGGGGGTGCCGACTGTCGTGTCCTGGCCGTTGTCTACGACAAGTACTTTATCAAAGGTCAGTGTATCCCCTTCCTTGTGCTCCCCTGCGAGTTTCTCGATTTTAACAGTCTGTCCGGCCGAAACGACATACTGCTTGCCGCCGGTCGTGATAACGGCGAATTCAGACGTCTCTCGGGCGTTTTGTGTTTTGGTTGTTTTTTTCGCTTCTGCCATCATAGTGAGTGAATCTACATTTTACACAAAAAAGATGGCTGCGCAAGGTGCGCACAGTTAAGTACCTATTAACTTACTTATTAGAAGTGTTCCGAGAGGAGCACTTTTAACTCAATTTATTCTCGTTCAGGACCAATGACTACAACCGGCTCGATCCCAATCCGTTCACCCGTGATACGGTATACATCTTTGTCGATCTTACCAAATTCCTTGTATGCCGCCGTATAATGATTGGCAGCGGTCTGAAGTGTATTCCCAAGCTTTTTCATATATTCGTCATACGCCCCGAGATGCTTATCAAGCTCTGTTACACGCTTTTGTATTTCTTTTGCTTGTTCTTCTATCTGAAGGGATTTAAGACCTTGGAGGACAGTTTGAAGGTAGGCTAAAAACGAAGTCGGAGAAACGATGATGACTTTCTTCCCGAACGCGTACTCAATCAAATCACGAGTCGATGTCTTCACTGCGCCAACCTGGTTAATCAGAAGATCGTAGTAGATACCCTCTGACGGGATGAACATAAACGCAAACTCCGTCGTTCCTTCCTCCGGACGAACATATTTAGCGGTTTCATCAATACGAAGTTTCAGATCCTGCTTGAATACTTTTTCCAATCGTTCTTTTTCCGCTAAGTCTCGTGTTTCTAAGATGCGATTGTAATTATCTAGCGAGAATTTTGAGTCAATTGGAATCACACGGTCACGGATTTTGACTACAGCATCAACAATCTCTCCGTTTGGAAAGGGGTACTGAATCTGGTATGTACCGGGTGGAAGAACATTCTTGAGAACAGTCTCGAGATAATACTCTCCTAATACACCGCGCTGCTTAGGATTCTTAAGAATGTCCTGGAGGTTCTGCAACTGATCTGCGAACGAGACAACTTGTTTGTTCGTCTCATCAAGTCTCGTAAGTCGCTCCGTAACATCCTTAACCAAACGATAGGACTCATGCATTTGACCCTGTACGCTTTCATGCATTGTCTTAGTGGAACGCTCTAATCTATCCCCCATCGTACGGCTCAATTCAGCAATTTGTTGCTGAAGCATAGTTAGGCCTTGCGCAGAAGCTTCTCCATTCTGTGCGGGTTTACGGGATACGAGAAAAATAATTACAACAAGTAATCCAACAGCGACAACACTAAATATACCAATGATATTCATCATGGTTTACAAACCAAACCAGAAAGTTTGGTGATTCTTAATTTTTAATAACCGCCGGTTACCTGTCTTCAGTTCGCCTCCAAGTCAAGCGGCTAAGCTCATTTCTCATCCTCTGGATGCGAGCTTCGTCGAGAGATGTATAGAAGCCTGTCGAAACAGGTGTATCCAGTATATCCGTCACCGCAACCCTGTCAATACACCCGCACAACTTGAGTACGTGTTCAGGACACGATAGAATCACGCCATACAAACTTAATCTCGATTCATGTCTATACACACAGATTTACGAGCGAAGATAAAAGACGCGATGAAGGCCAAGGATGCGGTCCGTCTTGGCGTCGTTCGCGGGCTAGTCGCCGCATTCGTTAATGAGCTGGTGGCTAAAAACAGAAAGCCTGACGGCCAACTGACTGACGAGGAGGCGCTTGCGGTCATTCGCCGCAACGTCAAACAGCGAAAAGATTCCATCGAGCAATTCCAGAAAGGCGACAGACAGGATCTCGTTGATTCAGAAATGGCCGAATTGAAGATACTTGAGACTTATCTCCCTGCGCAAATAAGTGAAGCAGAGATAAAAAAGGTGGTCAGTGCGAAACAGCAGGAGCTTGGCATCATGGAGAAAACTAAGTCAGGACAACTGATGTCGGCAGTCATGAAAGAGCTTAAAGGAAAAGCCGACGGCAACGAAGTCAAAAAAGCGGTTGAGGCTGTTTTGAAATAAAAAACGGGTCCCCACGCTTGTGAGGACCCGTCTTGGGTACATCGCCCGATCATCCCGTCACACAATAGAGATCGCGGTGAGGAAATACAGGCGGTGGAGGCATCGTCAGAACGATTTGCTGCTGTTCTTGCCTTCTCAAATGAGCGACAAAATCGTCATTGAGCGCTTCTTGATGAATCTCCACTTCAGTGGAGGCATCGTCGGGTATGGTTTGTTTTTCCATAAAGAACTAAGGGGATACATACTATCGAAAGAACGAACTTTGTCAAACCAAGCATGGTCTTTCTTGACTAGGCAATAAGTATAGGGTATATTCATGAACGGCTTATGAATCCCAGACCTTTCACCCCTCGGGAACTGGAGATCCTCCAGCTCTCGAAGAAATTGCACGAGAAATTCGCGAAAGCGAATACTCCTCAAAAGCAACGCGAGGTCCTCCTAGAATGGAACCAAGCCTTCGGGGAGGATCCGGGCAAAGCAAGTTTGCGCTATATTGCCTACGAGACAATTAGGCGCAACTAGTAATAGTGAACGTACATCAACGGGCCACCAAATGGTGGTCCGTTTTTCTCTTCACAGAAAAACTTGCAAGGATTCTTCAGTTACGCTATAAATTACAGTTGGTACGGCGCCATTGGGATGGCGCAATCGCTGTTCTTGAACCAACTTCCATACACCTATGCTTCACAGTAGTACTGCAGGCCGCGGTACATTCAGTACCGCCTTCTCATCGCACCTCATGTCAAAATCAGATTGGGGAAACAGTGGTGTAACCTTCTTCCCCCAAACACCGCAGAGCAGGAAACGCCGAATCAGAAGATCATTTCGGCCCGATACGAGAAAAATGCCGCCTCCTATGATACGGTAGCAGTCTGAAGCAGTTGAGCGCCCTCCGAACCTTTAGTTCGTCGGGCGCTTTCTTTTAAAATCTGTTTCGAGCACAAAACGGTATCGCCGTTTCGACCAGATGGGGCCTGCATAGGCGACCCCGATGCGAGGAGTGCGGCGCACACTGTGGCTTGAGATCTTTTTACCTCGCTCAAACCACAGTCCCGTCGTGCTGTTCGCAGGTTTTCCATTGAGCAGTCCGGTGATGCGCAATCCTTTTGTCAGAGTTCCAGGGCCGTGATATTCCTCTATCCCGCGAATGAGAACCGCCGCCGGATGTCCCAGGCGTCCGGTTACTATATTGAGCATCCAGTGCATACCGTAGACGAAATAAACATACCAGACGCCGGGCTTGCCGAACATAACGGCATTGCGTGCGGTCTTGCCGCGTGCGGCATGGGACGCTAAGTCGCGTGGACCTTCATAAGCTTCCGTTTCAGTGATGAGGAAGCGGCGCGTCCGAGGCCGGACGCGCCGCACTAACCAAGAGCCGATAAGCGAGCGTGCAACCACAACCGCCGAGCGATCAAAAAACGAGGGCTGCAAGATCCTGCGCTTCACGATTTCGCTAGGGTAGAGAGCGCAAGCGCTCCATGGAGACCTGCTGCATCTTTAAGTTCGGCGCGCTTTAGAGAAGGCCTCCCGGGGAATGTTACAAGAGCATCAAAAGTCTCTTCGACCGCTTCAAACGGAATGCCGGGTGTTTTAAGTATCATCGGACCTCCGAAAACGATAACATCAGGAGACCAGTAAGCGACCGTGTTATGCACGCCGACCGCAAGGATACGGGCGGCTGCGCGCCATGCGCTATCCGGCGCTTCTTTTACAAAATTATCTCCGTAGCGCTTGCGGAATGATTCTCCCGAGATAAGACTTTCGAGCGTTCCTCCCTTTTCCACGTCGATGATCTGCTGACCCGGCTCGAAGCCCTGACTGCGCTCGTCGGGCAGTCCATTGACTATCCGAGCCCCACCCACGCCGGTACTTACGGTCAAAAACGCAACGATGCGACAGTCCCTGCCGGCTCCGGCGACCGCTTCCCCTACTCCTGCAAGCAATGCATCGTTATAAAGAGACGCTGAAGTTTCAGCCTCTTCTTCCATAATGGATTTGAGCGGAACACCCACCCAATCGGGGAGATTCGGTGACCAGGTGAGTCTTGCTTTCGCCTCATCGAGCATTCCGGGTAATCCGCCACAAATTCCCGATACACCCTTATGTTTCGAAAATATCCTGCGCATCAAAGGTTCCGCGTCCTTCCAGAGCTTGGGTGTTGGGAAAACTTCCGGCTCACCGCGGAAATTCTTACCGTCGTCCGAAACGGCGATCCGAAGCTTCGTCCCGCCAATATCGAAAAGCAGATACATGGTGTAAGTATACGCTCGAAAAACTCATGCTGCCATACGCCTTTTGAATTCCTCTATCGCCGGGTTGTCATCCGGATTAACGCCATAGGCGAGCGAGAGGTGGTATGCGGTCCAGTCAGCGATAACCAGCGAACGAAACGCTTTCTCAAGCGGTGACTCTCCCGATACGGAGACCTCAAGTACCGACACGCCATTTTCTTTAAGGATTCCTGCGGTAGTATCCATACGCTTTTGAATGCGCGGGTGATCGGTCGCATCCCGCAATAGAAGAACCGCGAACTCCCCCTCCGGCCGTCGTGGATTCTTCGAAAATCCGGCAAGTTCGTTGTGGTCGAGCTCGGGAAAGACATGGCAGAACGCAGCGACCTTCGCGGTCTCGTTGATCTTTATCTTCCAGTTATACGCGATAGTGTTGTTCTTCTGTGAAGCATAGATAAGCGGTATATGAGCAGCAAGGCCGCGCGCGATCCGCTTGCCTTCTCCTTCTTCCGCCGCCGGCTTGAGGACCACTGCTATACGCTTGAGATCGCTTAAGACATCCGTGCTTTGGGTAAGCGAAGCGAGCGCGACGAGGCTCACTCCGACAGCCACTCGCGGCTGGATTACTGTGTTAGGGATGAGCATCAACGGCAGTTTTTTGGCGCGAGCGAGTTCCGCAAGCTTCCCTCCCGAGGCGATTATCGCAGGCCGCAGGCCCTTCGAGAGCGCCGAAGCGGCAAAATCCAGCGTCTCTTCAGTGTTCCCCGAGTACGAGCTTGCGACAAGCAGGCTCTCCGAGAGGACATCGTCGGAGAGGGGCGGCAGTCCATAGTCACGGTGTGCATAGATGTCGAGCGCGGGGTTTGTGAGGCGAAGCAAAGCAGACGAGAGGTTCGACCCACCCATCCCTCCAACGATCAATTTTCCCTTAAGAGCCAGAACAGGACCGTTCTCGAGGTGTGGTTCAAAGGCGAGCTGGTCCGCGAATTTTAGTATCGAATCATGCATCGTTAATGCGAAACTCTTATTTTACGGGATTGCACGCCGCGCAGACCCCTAATGCTTCCAGTTTATCTAAATATGAGATCAACAGCAAAACATACCCGGAGTGGCTCCAGGCGAGCGGCGTGGCGGAGATTTGCTCGCCGGTGTGAGGATTGAGCTGCTCCGACATGACTCCCGAGGGAAGCGCATGCTGCGCGGCCCATAGCAGGTATTGCTTGACCGGTTCGAGCTCTGATTCGCTCTGGGCTTTAAGAACGAGATATTCAGCGATCCAAAACGTTGTGATGAACCAAGGATTTCCCGGAAGCGAGCGGTCAGCGGTGTAATACTGATCCCATTCGTACCGAACCGCGCCCTGCACGGGCGCCCGGACGATGAGCCGCTCCTGGGTAAGAGCCATCGCACGTTCGACGCGAGGATCGTCGGCAGGGAGAACTCCGAACGCGTAGATACCATAGATCGAAGAAACATCGAGCGTTTTGTCTATAAACGTCTCTCCATGCTCATTTCGGTATATCATCTTGTAGAATGCGCCAGTTTCCTCATCGTATAAGTGCTTGAGTATTCCGTCCCGCACTTCGCGCGCCGCGAGCGCGAAGAGATGCTCGCTGTTCTTCTTCCCCAAGATACCGGCAAATCGCGATGCGGCGATGAGCCCGCCATAAACCACCGCCGCCGTATACGTGTGCACGCCGAACTTCTCTTCCCAAAGATCGTAGCTCGGCTTAGGAAGTCCGCTGTCGCGGTCTCGGAATTCCACGAGAAAATTGGCGGCCTTGCGTATGAGAGAGTTATAGATGCTCTCGACGAACTCCAGATCGCGGCTCAACTCATAATGTTTCCATAGCGCGATAAGGACGATCGCCGTCTCATCCTCTTGGATCGGGAACGCAAATTTCCCATTGTAGAGCCAAGGGTGCCACGAACTCCCCAAACTGCGATCAGGACGATATTTATGCATGAAATACCCCTCATCGGTGATCACTGCGTTGCAGAACTCGAAAAAGCGCTTAGCGACATTGGGGTCCCCTGCGCGGTCGAGCGCCATGGCTGCATACGCCGCGTCGCGCGGCCACATGTAACTGTAGGTGTCTTTCCCTGCTTGAATGATATCGCTGTCTCCCGAAGCGAGGATGGAACCGCCTTGATCCACGTGCGCGCGCACGTAGAAAAGCGATTTCTTGAACAAACTGATTGCTTCTTCGGAAAGGCCGTAAAAACTAAAATTGTATTTGTTGACCCATGCTTTCCAATAGTCACGGGTCGTATTCATCAGATACTGCGGGGAGCGATCGAGTACGTATTGGTTGAGCTTTTTCGCATCAGAAATGGTCTCGGCGATGGTCATCCAATAGAAAACCAGTGCTTCGCCTTTAGCGGAGAGCGAGAGCGTTATGCCGAGCACCGAGTCGGTCTGCCCGTGCTCGATGGGATTTTTCGAGAGCATGCCGTCTTCCGCATCGCGGAATGAGCCTTCTTTTCCACCGGCGCCGAAGAATCCGGTCGTAAAATCATCGAATGGGCCGCGATCGGAGACCGCGTTTGCCAAAAAGACGCGCCGACCTTTGTAATGGATCACGCAGTGGGATTCGGGGTCGAAATAGGCGGTATCGCCACGGTACGATTCGTAGATCTGGAATTCATGGCAGAAGAAGAATTTCAGCTCCCGCTTGCGCGAAACCATATTCTTTATTCGAACGCTCCGTATCAGGATATTTTTTTCATTATAGACGACATCATTGAGGAGAATAGAGAGTCCTAGGTCACGATTCTCCGCGGTAATGATTCCCGAGAGCGCGTCAGAGGCGCATTCTATGTCTATTTTCCAACTGGGATCGGAGAACCAGCTTACACGCCCGTCCACAAAAACCCCGAGACGATGCAAAAGGTGTCCTGCGGCATGATTTTCCAATCCCACATACGGAAAGTAGAGATCGCGTATCTGGCCACGACTGTCGAAACCGACGAGTATACTGCCGTTGCCGAGAACTATCGATTTTGCCATTGGATAGGATTAAAAAGCTTAGATTCGAAATTATGTGAAATGGCCTAGATACTATAGGCTTCTTTGAGCCGTGCCTCGACAATCCGCCGTGCCTCGTCTTGATTTTTCGCTCCCGCGATCCTTCGGGCGCACTCCTTATCGCGCAGCACTTCCCTCACCCAAGCGGAAAAGTCATTCTTTTCCTTAGTGACATGATGCGCGAACTGGCTATCCGTCATCGTACTGAACGAACGCCACAGATCACGGAGATCGCAGAGCACCGGGCCTTCGTGCACCCAGAAGCGCTGGTCCCCTTGAGCACTCACTAAGGGTATCGAGCCGAAATCCTTCACTAAGATCTTGAAGATAGAGCGCTTAAACATGGCTTTGGGCGCGCCGGGCGCGTATTTCAAGGTCATGTAGGACGTTCATGTAGGTGATAAATGCCTCGTAGGGCGATTCATAAGGATTGAAATATTTGTGGACGTCACCATCACTCCACCATTTAGTGCACATATAGTAGAAATGATCGCTCGTCTGAAGCCTGCGCCAATCTTCCACGATCGTTTCGTCGCCGGAGAGCAGCACTGGTTCTTCCAGCGCATAGAGCTTTTTGATAGCATCCTGCTGCATCGAATTATGGAGCCACGCGGAGAGGTCGCGCTCAACGTCGGCCCATGAAATGAAACGGGGCACATCGATCTCCCCGACGTCGCGGTAGCGAGCGACCGCTTCCGACGGCGTCACGAAATCATTGTCCGGATTCTTGTAAATCTCGCCGGGGAGAGCGCGAAGAAATTCAAAAATGCCCGTATCCGACCATTGGTGCTCTCCGAACGTCTCATAATCCATGAAAAGATTGACGACTTCTCCGTTGCCGTTGACCGCATTGACCCACTGCGCGAATTTATCCGCGCGCAAGGGATACTCGCTCCAGTCGCGAGAGCTGAACCGAAACGCAATATCGTCGGAGAGCCGATAATTTTTCAAAAGCACCTTGATCTTTCCGGAAGGAGGACGATACAGGAAATTGGGGCTGCGCCAACCCAGAATATGGTCCGCCCCTTCTGCCAATATCCCCTTGTATCCCAATGCCTCGATCTCATTGGCAAGCTGATTATTGTAGATCAACTCGGTATTGCGGAAAACCGCCGGTTCTGCGCCGAAGAGATGCCAGAGCTTGTCCGCGTGTAATTTCACCTGCCGCTTGAATTCCTCTTTGGAATACAAGAACGAAAGTGAGTGATAATACGTCTCGGAGAGAAATTCCACGCGACCGGTACTAGCGAGCCGCTTGAAGGATTCGAGGGTCTCGGGGCTGTACTCTTCGATCTGCTCGAGAAAAACGCCCGAGAGCGAGTAGCTGATTTTAAACTCCGGATAACGCTCCAAGAGCCCCAGCATTATCTCGTTGGCAGGAAGGTAGGATTTGATAGCGACCTTCTCGAGAACTTTGCGATTGTTGAGCTTGCTGTCGGAGAGCTCATTGAAATACAGGGGATCGCGGCCGATATCGAAGATCCGATAGCGCTTGAGGCGCCGCGGCTGGTGGACTTGGAAATAGAAGCAGACGGAAGGCATAGATTATGGCGTTCGCACGTTTGTATTGTAAGCTAAAAAGACCTACGCCCTAGCTAAAAGCTGTTGATAAATGCTGATGCAGGCCTGCGCGGCTCTCTGCCAGCTGACGAAAGGCAATTCCCGCGAAGCGTTCTCCCGAAGCGTCTCGGTGAGCGACCGATACTCCAATACTCCCGCTATCGCATTGACCATCGCATCGGTATCCCAGAAATCGACCTTGAGGGCATGCTGGATCACTTCGGAGACACCCGATTGCTTAGAAAGAACAGCCGGAGTTCCATTCTGTATCGCTTCAAGCGCCGTCAGACCGAAGGGTTCCGAAATCGAAGGCATGACGAAAAGGTCGGCCGCTCGATAGAGCGCCTCGAGGTCGGCGCCCCGTAAGAATCCGGCAAAGATGACCCGATCGGAGAGCCCGAGTCCAGCCACTTCGCGCATGATCTGCGTCTCCATATCCCCGGAACCGGCAAAAACAAAATAGGTATCGGGATAGAGGCGCGAAAGCTTTGCCGCCGCTCGTACAAAATAATCCGGCCCCTTCTGCAGGGTGATGCGACCAACGAAAAGCACGATCTTCTTGCCGTTGGTTTTAAGCGCCTGGAGCTCTGCGAGTCTTAGATCCGCCTGCGCGGAAGGGACCGCCGGATCGATGCCGTTGTGCACGACCGTAACTTTCTGCGGATCGATAGCGTAATGCTCTACTACCATGCGTTTGGTGAAATTACTGATGGCGATCACGCGGTCTGCTTCCTGCAATCCCTGTTTTTCGATTGCATAGACCGCTTGATTGACGCCTCCCCCACCGGTTCGATCGAATTCGGTCGCATGCACGTGCACGACCAACGGTCTTCCGGAAACGCGTCTCGCCTCGATCCCAGCGCCAAAGGAGAGCCAATCATGCGCATGGATGACATCGAATTCTTCTTCCGCCGCAAGCTCGCCTGCGCGCAGGGCATAGAGATTGACTTCCTCCATAAGGCTCAGACCATAGTGGTTCGACTCCCCGGCGCGAATTTTCTGGTAGAGTTCGGATGTTACATAGGGCTTGAGTATCGAATTGATGGCTGAGAAAGAAACGCCCGGCAAGAAGTCGTCAGCGAATTTGAGCTTCAGAAATGGCGCCGAGATATCCATCCGGTTCGGCAATGCGAACAAAACGGAAACATTCTGTATGGAGAGCGCACGGGTCAAACCGAAACACGCGGTTCCAAGCCCTCCGCTGTTGAAGGGCGGGAATTCCCAACCGAACATTAAAACTTTGAGTTTTTTCTCCACGTCGTGGATCATTCAACGCCAAAAATGGCCTTACAGTCGGCCTTCGACACTCTAAATTATAGTCCAAGATTTTCAGACCGTGCTGTGCATAAGACATGCAAAATAAAAAGCCGCAGGCTGGCTTTTCTTCATAATTAAGACCCCGATCAGCTTTTGAGGGCTTTCGCGACGAAATACGTCTTTTTACTCTGCAATAACTCGTAATTGCCGAAAATCAACTGAAAGTTCTTCTCGATGAAGCGCCGGAGGCCGGCAATCGTGACCACATATAAAGAACCTCCCTCCTTCAAGCGGTCATGCGCCTGCGCGAACAGTATCCAAAAGAATTCCTTGCTTATCTTCGCCGGCAGATTGGAAACGATGCAATCGTAGCGCGTTTCGCTCGCTATCTGGTCAAATCCGTTGCTCAAAAATGCACTGGTATTACTGATACCGTTGAGCGCGGCATTCTTCTTGGCGTACTCGATCGCAACGAAATCCTTATCAACCATGTCAACCTGTCCTTCCCCTAAAGATACGGCGAGGGCGATCCCGATGGCCCCATATCCGCATCCTAGATCGAGAACACGGTCACCGGGGCGCACGGTTACCGCTTCGACGAGCATCGCGGTCCCCTCGTCTATTCTTTCAGGACTGAAAAGCCCCCAGGTCGTTTTAAATTCAAAATCAACGCCGCGGAGTTTGGCGTTGACGACCAAATCTTTCTTCAGATCGGCAATGGGAATCTTGGGCATATTTCAATTTAATCAGGCAATGCAGCAAATGTACAGGAGTGGAAGCGATATTCGAAACGATGCGGCAGCGCGCAATGCTTCATAAAAACAAACTTTTATAGTAGAGTTTGGAAACGGCCTCATCGTCTAGCCCGGTCTAGGACGCCAGGTTCTCATCCTGGAAACCGGGGTTCAAATCCCCGTGGGGTCATACTAGTTTTTAGCTTTGTTTTTCAATGTTCATTTCGGACACCCATACGGTGTTCAGAACTCCTTTGTGCAATGGTTAGTCTGTTGGGTAAAAAGAAACCCGCCAGCGAAATGCTGGCGGGCTGAGATTGGGGGAACGCTTTGTATCATTCCAAGATGACTTCAACGTTTACTATCCTGTCGTGGCCATCGAAGAAACAGAGGCACATTTGCTTTTGCGGGTAGAAGCGAAGGGGTTCAGACATCATTTTCCCACCAATCGTAACTTCGATAATGGGATTGCCCTCATAGTCGGTTGCATAAAACCGACTTACGACATGTGCCTCCTCGCAGAAATCCTTGTAGTGGTGAACAACATAATCCACTTTTACTGGAGTTACTCGCAAGAGGTCCCCAACTTTGGGGACTTCTGGCGGAAATGGTGAATTGGTCATATGGCTCCTTATGCGTTCTGGTGTTCGGGTTCCCGCCGTTGAAGAAACTCCTTCAAAGCAATGTTCACGACATTGGAAACCGTGCGGTTTTCCTGTCGTGCGATTTCTAGTAGCTCCCGTTTGTATCGGGTTCGCCATGTGTAAACGACTTTTTGTTGTCGCGTTGGGAAAAGTTCAAGTTGTTTTGTCATAACTTCTCAAGGTTCAAGTTCACAATAAGAATAACAGCACATACACATGTTGTCAAATCGCAACTCCACGCGCTGGTCGAAGTAA
This sequence comes from uncultured Candidatus Saccharibacteria bacterium, assembly GCA_964617735.1. Taxonomy (GTDB): domain Bacteria; phylum Patescibacteriota; class Minisyncoccia; order Phycocordibacterales; family DSPV01; genus 2-02-FULL-46-13. The sequence continues at coordinate 531,993 of CAZTXT010000001.1, forward strand.
GAACCAACTAATGAGCCAATATACCTTCGAGCATTTTTATATCCGAAGGAAAGGATGAGGTATACTTAGGAAGTTCTGAAAGCCAACCTATCCAGTCATACTAGTTTTTAGCTTTGTTTTTCAATGTTCATTTCGGACACCCATACGGTGTTCAGAACTTTTGCGTTGAAATTAAAACTAACGAGCAGTAGGTGGTACCTGGGTGTGGTTCAATGTTGGAACCATTTTGAAACAAAAAAGAGTAAAAGAAAATAGCTGCTCTTGACACAATATCCATTTTGTGAGAAAATCAACCCCAGCAGAACTTTAACAGGTTGGCTCTGGAAGGAAGCCCTGGCACCTCAAAGCCAGAAACTCACTCGATGAAAGAAATGAAAGAAAGTGAACTGCAGCAGCAATTGAAACTCGAAATCGAAAAGGCTGCCGAGAAAATAGTTCGCTCGTTCGAAAAAGAGCTACGTGGCCAGCAGACGGTCGTCTCGGTGTCTGTGTCCCTTATCCCTCTGCCACCTCCCGTAGTAGTCAAAACCACTGTAACATATTCAGGGCGAGACTTAGTGGGCATACTTCAAACGATACCCGTGCAAGAAGGTCGCACACGAATCTGGTCCTGCCTCAACAACGGAAACCTCTTAACACTTGATACTCTGCGCGATAAGAGTTGGCAGGAACTTCGCAAACTTCGCAGCTTCGGAGACTTGTCCATACTACGACTCGCTCGGGCACTGCAAGACAATGGCGTTGAGTGCGAATTGGTGAAAGGCGTTGTCGAATTAGAAACGAGAATGCAGCTCCGCAAGGATAGGCAGGCGGAAATCGAAGCAGGAACGGTGCGAGCATTAGACGACAACGAATGGCAGATGATGTCTCTCGCAGTGACTGAATATGGGAGCGGGTATTTGAGTAGGCCTCGAACAGCGGTGCTCGCAGAGTTAAGAAAGAGAAGGAATGCCGCTACTTCGTCCCGTGAGCTGTTCCCGACGAATCTAGAAACAGGACTCTGGCGGCAAAGCATCGTTGGTATGAATCGCTGTTGGGAGTTAAAAAGGCTGCCCTATCGCCTACGGTTTGTTCAGACTGTTGGTAAGCAATCTCATGTGGGTGAAATGCAGATTGTGACAGTGAAGTAACACACTCGAGACCGAACGGTTATATAACCGTTCGGTCTATTCTTTTTAAACCTATCAAACCTATCTGGGGTCATTACCTTGGAAAGGCGCCGCAGGTCGCGAAGGAGTCTATGCTGTGATAATTATTGAGCTAATATTCCTTCCAGGGTTTTTATGTCCGAAGGTATAAAAAAGCTATACTTAGGAAGTTCTGAAAGCCAACCCAAGAGCTCAACTGAGTCATAATAACCAACCTTGGGTCGGTAATTTGATTTAGTCCAGGGGATTTGAAGCCTTATTGAGTTTTTCTTGAGCTTGAATAAGAGAAAAGAAAATCCAATAAGGGGACCGACCTTGTAAAGGTCGCATCCCCGTGGGGTCAAAATTACCCGTAGGCGAATAGCCGAGACCGGGTCTAGATAGTTTGCTTTCGATGGAAAGCAAACTATTGTGGACCAGAGGCAGATCAAGCACGCGAAACGTCTCGGAAAAGGATCATGAGTCACATCGGGAACCATCCTTGAGTTATATATGCTATAATATCGAGATGCGTTGGAATCCATTTCTCAATGCGGCTGGAGCCACAGCGTATGTTTGGGGAATCGCACTCCTCATCCACCACATTGCTTCATTGCATCACGACACTCCCGATAACCTGGTAGGTTCAACCGCGGCCCTTTCAATCTTCGTATGTTCCGCCGCGGTTATGGGATTTTTCTTCTTTTATCGTCCTGCGGTATTGCTTCTGGAAAACAAAAGGAGTGAAGCCGTTTTGTTTTTCCTAAAAACCCTGGGCACCTTCGGCGCGATAACCCTGCTCGTCATACTCACAATACTCTAACTATCGATTCGCCCATTCGCTTTCCTGCCGCACCAAAAACCGACTTTTCTCTTCGGGATGCGCCATCAGCTCTTCCACTACCCTCTCACAGCGTATTCCCTGTGAACCTTTAACGAGGATCACGTCGCCCGGCTGGAGAAGTTTTGCCAGCGCTTTTCCTGCTGCGGCAGGCTCATCGAATTTCAGCACATTGAGGGCACTCATGCCCTTTTCAAGGGCTCCCGCAGCAGTATCGCGAGACCGAACACCAACAGTCGCGAGGAGCGATACTTTTTCGGCCGCGTATTTTCCGATCTCTTTATGCTCGGTTACTGAGAATTTGCCGAGCTCGAGCATATCCCCGAGCACCGCGATCTTTCTACCTTTATTCGTAAGCCCCGCGAGCGCATCAAGACCCTCGCGCGCGGCGACGGGAGAAGAGTTATACGTATCATCGATGACTAGCGAACCATTGATACCCTCTAAAAGATGCATGCGGCCGAGCGGTCCCTCTAAGCCAGAGAGAGTCTCGGCGATATCCAGGAGCTTCATATTGAGCGCCCTGCCCACTGCAGTAGCGGCGAGAGAAGCATAGAGCATCTGTCGTCCGACGCTCTTGCGAACGGAGAGCATCACGCTCTCTTCGCCATAACTCACCCGCACCGCAGAGCCAACCGCACGACGTTTTTCGCCTCTGCCTTCATAAACGACCGAGTCTTTGGACGCCCAAATAGTGGAAGACCGAGAGAAACCGAAAGTTATCGACTCATTGGCGACCAGCGCCTTGAGCGCGTAAACGTCAGGATCATCCTGACAGAGCACCAGTACGCCGTCACTTTTGAGCGATTTGACCAGATATGATTTTTCTTCGATGACGCGCTCGCGTGTGCCGAAAAACTCGATGTGCACCGGAACCGGAGCAAAGCGGGTAACGACGACGATATCGGGATGGAGCCATTTGGCGATGGACCGTATGTCGCCCGGCCGATCCGCCCCGACTTCGAGCACCAGCCAACGCGGATAATCTTCACGGCGCAGAATGGTGAGCAGGCCAAAACCGATATTCTCCAACCACCCCAGCGGATCATTCCACGCATTCGGCCTACCCAATATGGTAAGCGGCACGCCGATCTCGCTGTTAAAACTCTTCTCACTCTTCCTGACAAATTCACGCCGCGCGATGAGTTCATAAATCGCATCTTTCGTCGAGGTCTTACCGACGCTCCCGGTCACCGCGATGATGCGGGGGCGATAACGCTTGAGCACGAGACGCGCCTCAAGCGTCAATATAAAAACGATGATTCTTTTGAAAAAAGTCTTAAGCATAAACGAGAAACGGAGGCTCCTCTAGGGAATTCTCCGGGTACGAAGACCTTGCCGTGAAGGCATGCTACCTATCTGGCGGGACGTGATAGTAGTTGATCAAAAATTTGACCATATGGACGAAGGGATCGGTAAGCGTCCCCGAAGCATACAGCGCCCCCTTCGGATGCACCGCGAAGAAAAAGATCAGGAATTTGGGATCGTAGGCGGGGAAATAGCCGAAAAACGAATGCAGGTAGCGGTCTTCATAATAGCCTCCTCCGTCGGGCTTGGCAATTTGAGCGGTGCCCGTCTTCGCTGCGATGCTGTAATTCTTTATCTTCACCGTGCCGTTCGCGAGGGCCTTGTCATACACCTCGACGAGCATTCGCGAGACTGCTTCGGTTGTTTCCGGCTTAAAGACCTCTATGCGGTCTTCCGCCGCGATCGAATGGGTGAGCCCAACGTCATATTGAACCGATGAAACCGCATGCGGCGTCACGAGCCAGCCACCATTGGCGAGCGAACAGAGCGCGCGCACGATCTCGATCGGAGTGAGGGCGATGCCTTGGCCAAACGACGCCGTCGCATACTCGAGATCACGCGGGCTCTTGAGGTTACTGACCAGGCCATACGTTTCGTTCGGTAGATCGATGCCAGTTTCTTCGCCGAACCCGAGTTTCAATAGATAATCCGCAAAGCGTTTATTGCCAACCGAGTGCTCGACGAATGCCGCCCCGGTATTGAGGGACTGATTCAATACTTCCTGCATCGAAACCGTACCGCGCGCGCGTCCGTCGAAATTGGAGAGGCGCGCGCCGTTGATGAATATTGTTCCTTCATCAAGATACGTAGTCTCGGGCGTAATGGATCCGGTATCGACACCGATCGCCATAGTGAGCGGTTTTACGATAGAACCCATTTCATAGACATTCTCCACCATCGGATTGGAGAAAACGTGCGGATCAGTTTCTTTAGAAAATGAATTCAGATTAAATGTCGGGGAGACCGCCATCGCGTAAATCTCGCCGTTCTGCGGATTGATGACGATAGCCCCGCTTTTGTCCGGATGCCACTTCTCCTCGATCGTCGCGAGTTCTTCTTGCAGAGCGCCTTGCACGGTCGGCTCTATGGTCGAGATGATGTCTCCCTGGAGGGTCTGGTGCGAGATCGCGTCTTTAGTATCGGAAAAGATCTGAACGAAGATATTGGCATAGGGGTTCTCATTATCGCGCGTAAGCACATCGTCATAATAACGTTCAAGCCCATAGCGGCCGGAGAGGGTGTTCCCTGAATAGCCGACAAATCCAAGCACATGCGACGCGAGATCGCCGCCCGGATAAAAACGCCACTTCTCGCGGCTCAACACGATCCACGGTTCGTTGAGCGCGCGTATCTTCGCGGCATCCGCGTCGCTTATATGATGCGCGATCTCCTCGTAGGTATCGGAACGTTTGTTCGCCCGCGATAAGAACTCCTCGCGGTCAATCGGAAAAACAGCCGAGAGCTCCTTGTAAGCCTGCGCCACATCCGGTATCGTATCGGGCTTGATGGCGAGAATGAGACCCGACTCAAGCGATGCAGCCGAAATGAGTTTGCCGTCGCGGCTTGAGAAAAAGATGCTGCCGCGGTCATAGACGCCTCCTGACCCGGCCGCGTATTGATGGTCAGCCTGTTGCGTGTAGACATCGGCCCGTACGACCTGCAACCACCAAAGTCGCGCCGTGTACACCAGCGCGACCAGAGCAATAGCTCCCCAGATTATGCGTATGCGGGAAAGCCCGTCCTTCATTAAATTTCATCACGTACCGACAGCGCCTTTCCTAAGGCCTTGCGCGAAACATATTTCTGCACATCGGTCTGCGACAGTCCAAGCTCTTGAGCTTTGGACAGCGTGATCTTATTTTGCATCGAAAGATAGCGTTCTTGCAAGCCATTGAGAGCCGAGGAGATATCATTGATATGCGTCTTGATCGTGCGCGTCTCTATCGCCTCGAAAAGGGTCGCGTTAAGCCAGTAGGCGTATAAAATCGCCGAGAGCATACAAACGCCCAAAAGCGACCATACCAGCGTGGTACGGAAATTGTCGTTTTCTATTGCATTTTCTACTACATTCCTCATTGTTTTAAGAATTCTTGATCGTTCATCGTTTCTCTAAGATTCGCAACTTTGCGCTTCGCGAGCGCGGATTTTGATGCATCTCTGCATCGGACGGGACAATCGGCTTTCGAGTGAGCAGTGCTGCCTCCTGTGCTTTCGCACGGTCTCTCATAAAATTCTTCACCATCCTATCTTCAAGGCTATGGAATGAAATGACTCCCATCCGCCCGTGCGGCGCAAGCGCCGCAAATCCTTTTGAGAGACCTTCCGTAAGAGCGCCGAGTTCGTCGTTTACCTCCATGCGCAGCGCCTGGAACGTGCGGGTCGCGAAATGGATCGAGCGTGGATACTTCCCGCGGTATCCCTTCGCTATGACTTCGACCAGCTCGAAGGTCGTGCGAATGGGATACTTTCGGCGCGCTTCGACGATCGCGCGTGCGATGTGATTCGCTTCACGCTCTTCTCCCAGCTCGTGCAGGAGATGAGCGAGGGAGGCCTCGTCATAGCGCTCCAGAATCTGCTTCGCCGTCAGCGTTCCGTTCACCGGATCCCCGAAAGTCATCAACAGCGGTTCATCGCGTTTGAAGGAGAAGCCTCGTCCCGAACTCTCCAGCTGTTCGGAGTTGAGTCCGAGATCGAAGAGCAGTGCGTTGACTGTGCTCACCCCTGCCTCTTTAAGGACACGGTCGAGGTTTCTGAAGTTCTCATTGAACACCTGGGCTCGCGCGCCCGCTTTGGTAAGCACTTCCCGGGCGTAGAGAGTACGGGAAGGATCGGCATCAAGAGCGATGATACGGACGTTTCTGCCGAACCGGCGGAATACTTCGAGCGCATGCCCGGCATTCCCGACAGTCGCGTCTACATAGGTCGCATCCGGCGAGAGATTAAGTCCCTCTATTGATTGCTGTAAAAGAACCGCTACATGCCCCTCTTGCCTCGCACCGTGCGTTTCCATGATCAGATGATGCCTGCTGAATTGAGTTTCTCGGCCATCACGTCGGTCTTTTTCTCGAACGCCTTCCGATATCGCTCCCAACGCTCGGCGTTCCAGATCTCGACGCGGTTGAGCACTCCAATGATCACTGCGCTACTCTTCAAGGACGCGTGCTCGCGCAGATGATCGGGTATGAGCACTCGTCCGATAGAATCGATGCTAGTCTCCGTTGCGCGGCCGATGATGAGACGGTTGAAATTGCGGTTGTCTGCCTGCAGGACCGACGAGGAGTCGGGACGGGAGAGTCGGTCTGCGAACTGCTGCCACTGCCGTGCGCTGAAAACGAAAAGACACCCATCGATACCGGGCGCGATCACTACGGTCGAGCCCATCTCCTTACGGAACTTTGCAGGAAGTGAGATGCGGCTCTTCTCATCGAATGTGTGTGCGTACTCGCCTATGAGCATCAAAATGAACCGATTTCACCTCCGTGCAAACTTCCACCTTTTCCCACTTGTCTACCATTCTATACCACTCTATAGTCTCTGCAAACACAGTTATCCACATGGTCTACATCCGATAACACCAAAAAATCCGGACGGAAACGCATAGAAAAAACCCGAGAAATGGGCGTATCTTTTCGATCGGTCCGTGGGTACAACAAAAAAGCCGACCATGCGGTCGGCTTTTCCTTTGACTCGTCGTTACTCGTGCATTCCTTTGGGTCTCAAGAGTGGGAAGAGCTGCGTTTCGCGAATCGGTTTTCCTTCAAATAAAGAAAAGACTCGCTCGCCGAAACCGAAGCCGCAGGTCGGCGGCATCCCGTGCTCGAGCATCTCGATGAATTCCCAATCAGGCATCATGGCTTCCTCATCCCCTTTCTCAATGAGTTTCTGCTGCGCTTCGAAACGCTTTCGCTGTTCCAGCGGATCATTGAGTTCAGAATATCCCTTGCCCGCTTCGCTTCCCGCAAGCAGCGGACTGAACATCTCGACTTTTCCGGGAACTTTTTCATCAAGCTTCGAAAGAGGTGCTACGATGACCGGGTGACCGACTAAAAACGCGGGGCCGGCGATCTGCTTGCGGCAGTATTTCCAGAGCGTATCGGTCAGTCGTTCGCGGTTCATGCCACTATATTCGACATTCAACGCCTTGAGCTTTTTCTCCATCTCTTTCTGCGATGCCTCGAGCACATCGATGCCGGTCATCTCTTTGATCGCCCCTACATAATCGATTCGCTTCCATTCGTCTAAGAGATCGAAGCTAAACCCGCGGGCAGAGAATTTCGTCGTTCCGTAGACCTCTTTCGCAAGGGTGCGATAGAGCTCTTCTACGAGCTTCATTCCATCTTCAGCATTGGCGTACGCCCAATAGAATTCCATATTGGTGAATTCCTGCAGATGTTCGGGGCTCGTACCTTCATTGCGATAGGCGCGTCCGATCTCGAACGTTTGGGGAAATCCCGCCGCCATCAAGCGCTTCTGCCAGAGCTCGCCGACCGAGATACGCAGATACACATCGATATCAAAATCATTGTGGTGGGTCTTAAACGGCCGCGCCTCGGCACCGCCCGTGGTAACTTCGAGCGTCGGCGTCTCAACCTCAAGGAAACCGCGTTCTTTAAGAAAACTTCTCGTGACATCCCAAAATTTCGCTTTTCGAACAAACATCACACGCTCTTCTGTATTCATCAAGAGGTCCAGGTAACGCAAGCGATAGCGTTCTTCCGGATCGGTTATCCCATGCCATTTCTCCGGGAGTGGCAAGAGCGATTTGGATGCCATCATCCAGTGCTCAACGAGCAAAGTCTTTTCTCCGCGCTTGGTGATGAATAAACTGCCGGAAAGCGAGACAAAATCGCCGATGTCGACGGTTTCTGCAAAAAGTTCCCGAGCCTCCCGCGGAGTGTCCCCGTCTTTAAGAAGCGCCTGGAACGTACCCGTACCATCGCTGAAATTCAAAAAGGTGATTCCGCCCTGCGCGCGGATAGCGAGTATGCGCCCTGCAAAGGAAACGCTTTTCTTTTTCGAAAATTCATCAAAACGCTCTATCGCTTCGGCGATAGAACAGTCACGCGGCACTTTAGCAGGATAGGGGTTAACGCCGGCATCCTTTAGACGCTTCAATTTCTCAAGACGCGTATTGCGCAATTCCTCAAGAGAGGACATCTCTCTATTTTACTTCCGAGATCGTGTAGCTGACAACACCGGCCGGGGATTTAAATTCAACTCGATCCCCTTTCCGCTTGCCGATCAAAGCGCTGCCCAAGGGAGAATGGATGGATATCTTTCCCTGCGAGACATCTACTTCTTCCGAGCCCACGAGCGTAAAGGTATGCTTGCCAGCGTCTTTCTCCTTCTGAACGACGACCGTAGAACCAACCGCCACCGAACCACCATGCTTGTCATGCATGATGACCGCTGTCTTGAGTATCGCTTCGAGTTTGGCGATGCGATCCTCGACATTGGCTTGCATCTCGCGCGCCTCATGATACTCGGCGTTCTCGGAGAGGTCCCCGAGGCCTTTGGCATATTCGAGATTCTCTGCGACCTCTTTCCGCTTTTCAGTCTTTAAATACGTCAGCTCTCTCGTCAACTCATCGAATTTCTCTTTCGTCAAATATTCGCTCTCCTGGATCATAGCGTGTAGGCTAGGTAGTAAAAACAACGCGGCAATTCTAGCATACTTCTGGTGGAGCACCAAATGATGCCTCGACGCTGGATTGACTCCAAAGAAATGATTGGTAGCATGAACCGGAGAACAGAAACGCAGCCGAGCATACGCCACGCTGCATTATAGAGAAAGGTTCTTATGGAAATCGTGTTCGTGGAGAACTCACAAGAAAAAACCCTATGCCTGATCGGACCATCGGCATATAAAATCGCGGAATCCCTTCAAGAATCCGGGCGATACAAAATACTCAATACGATGGTCACGGCGGACTACCAGATTGAGCGAGGCGTCATCGACTGGGATGGAGCGAAGCTAGAGCATCAAAGCTCCCTCCATACACTTCTCTGCAAGGCCTTCGAAACTGGTCGGCAGACAGAAATGAAAACGTCCTTAGTCGAACTTCAGAGAATCCGCGAGATTGTCGAGAAATCGAAATGAGGGTCTCCCAGGGACAAAAGGGCTCCAAGCGAAGCTTGGGGCCCTTTTCCATCTCCGTGTACCAAAATTATTGTAAATAGCCGGGAGCATTGAGCGAGAGCCATTCGAAGAACTGCCGCATGACATAGAGCGCGCCAACCGTATTGTCATGCGGCCCTTTCTCCATCACCGCTGCAAACGCATAACGAGGATGTTCGTACGGAAAAAATCCTTCTACCCACGAATTCACGAATTGTTTCTTGCTGCCGAGTTCTGCCGTACCGGTCTTTGCAGCGATTGCTACCTCAGGGATATCGAGATTCTTCGCCGTGCCGTAGAGCACCGCATCGCGCATTCCCTCCTTAACCACCGTAAGATCCTTCTGCGAGAGCCCGAGGTCGGTCGAGAAAGACCGGCTCTGATTGCCGTTGAGAAGCACGGTGGGCTCGAGGAGTTTCCCGCCATTGGCGAGCGCCGCGACGGCCCGCACAACCTGTATGGGAGTCACTTGCATGCCATACTGACCGATAGCAGTGTTGTAGGTGTCTCCGATCCGCCAGATTTCTCCGTTGAAATGAGCCTTCTTCCAGTCGGGATCGGGAAGCGTGCCGGCTGTGCCAAGGAGATAATTGTCACTCTCCGCCTGCCCGAATCCGAACAACTGCATGTACTTCTTTATATTGGCGATACCCAGGCCTTGCTGATCCTCAAATCCCCCGCCCACCTCGTAAAAATAAACGTCCGAAGAAACTGCGATAGCTTCGCGCATATCAACCCAGCCATGCGCTTTCCAATCGTTGAATACCGATTTCTTCTCGGGTGCATAGGGGTTAGGAATGGAAATTGAACCGGTGCTTAAGATCGCTTTCTTCGGATCGATGATGCCTTCGTTCAATACTCCGGCGGCGAGGAACGGCTTGACGATAGAGCCAGGCGTGTAGAGACCGGTCACCACACGATCCAAAAATGGCTGCCGTTTATCCGCTAAGTAGCCGTTGATGGCAGAGGCTTCCGTCCCTTCGGACATGACCGTCGAGTCGAACTCGGGAAAACTGGTCATTGCGACAATCTCTCCTGTTTCAACATCCATAACGACCGCCCCACCACTCGCGAAGCCGTTCGAATCAGCAAGACTTTTGATATAGCCGTACAGGGCGCTCTGGAGCTTCGAGTCTATAGAGAGCACTACATTCATCCCGTAATGCGCGGGTTTGATTACGCTCTCAGATTCAACTGCACCTAGGGCATTGCGCTCGGTTATCTTGGTGCCATTCTCGCCGGTAAGAAGATCGTTGTAGTACGCTTCGACTCCATCCTTTCCCGAATAATCAAGACGGTAGTATACGCCGGAGGAATCTTTCTTCGGATAATTAACATAGCCGAGGAGGTGCGCAAGCCCTGCATCACTGCGGTACTCGCGAGAAGGATACTCGGGATGCTCCGTTGAGATCTTGTTGGAGACAAGCGTTACCTGATTGCGGTCCTGGATAAGCCCGCGCGGAGCAAAGATAGTAGTGGTCAAGAGACTGTTGCGCTCGCTTAATATCGAGTAAGCCTCCCCCTTCTTGACCTGCAGCACCCACGTTCGAGACAGGAGGGTCACGCAAATAAGGAAAAACGCTAGTCCGGCAAAAAGCATCGTCCGGCGCGAGATCGGCTTTTCGATCCTTCCTTCGAACTGGTAGGTATCGAAATTCGGCAGATTGCTCGAATCGAGAAAGATCTCGTCTGGCGCGATCTCATGCACCGATTTTCCGCTCAACCGTCGGTCATTCCTCCGACTGAAAAATCGCTTCATATCGGTATCATACTTCAGGGTAAGGAATTTTCAAAAATCATGAACGATATCAATTCAGTAAAATATCAGGCGCTTCTTGAGAAACGGAATGAGCAGTAAAAAAAGCAACGAGAGCGCCGTGAATGGAAACGGGAATCCGGGGGCAAATGGAGGCGGCCCGTAGAGCATATCTGCGGCGAAGCAAACGCCGACACCTTCGTAAAATCGACTGAACGCGAGAAAACCCCCGACTGAGAAGACCAGAATCAACCACCACGGTGCCATAAAAAGAAGCACTATCATAAGGACGATAAAGAGAGAGCGGAAGATGATTTGCCTGCTGTTTTGGCGGGGGCTCATGGAGCGTGGGGTGCGCCGGTCTTGATAAGCACGGTTCGCTGTTCAAAGATATTGACCGGAATGCGAAAACGCACCAGTTGTAAGAAATCAACGTCTCGATGCTCGAGCGACTCGACGGCACCGAGCGATATCCGCTCCCGACCCGGCAGTACCACAATATCTCCCTTTGCCACGGGCGCCTCCTGCGGAAGCAGTGCCTCAAACGCCCCTCCACCCACGCCGTGCGCGGAAGCTTGCAAACCCTTTGTACCGATCAGGACCGTAACGTCGTTTGCAGGAGCAGAAAGCAAAGTCGCGCGGGAGAAATCTCTGAACACTTCGGTTATCGAGCCCAGCGCAACGCCTCCCAGAGAAGTGACCGTATCACCAAGACTCACTCCTGCATCCGCTCCTGCCTCGAGCACCAGCGTGTCATACGGCGAGAGCGGCGGACGCAACAGAACGTCCGCTAAAAGGTCACGGCCAGGACTTTTTTCAACCGAAGAGGTCGCCAGCCGCTCATTCTCCGGAAAACCGGAAGCGAGGAGCTCTTGCCGCGCAAGCTCCAATTCAGTACTAAGCCGCCGATTCTCTGCGGTGAGCGTTTCTTTAGAGACCAGATAATCGAAAAACCCCGAAAAAAAACCGGCGATCTCATCGCGCGTTCGCCCTAAAGGCGCAGACACGTTATAGATGATGGTCGGGAAAAACGATGGCGCCAAGAGTGCAACGACGACGCATATGAAAAGCAGGAAGAGTGCGACATAGAAAGAACGCCCGCCGCGCCAGCGATGCAGATTACTGCTCGAGGGGAAGGTCCGCCTCATATTCGATGAGTGTTTCTTTATATCGCTCCATATCCTCGACGATTATCCCTGCGCCGCGCGCAACTGCGGTTAAGGGATCGTCGGCGACATGGACGGGGATTTTTAGGCACTGCTGTAAATACGGCGCGAGACCGCGCAGGAGCGCACCGCCCCCCACCAGATAGATTCCCCGCTGCATGACATCGGAGACAAGCTCTGGGGGCGTGGACTCGAGCACTTCGCGCGCAGCCTCGACGATACTATCCACTGACTGACCGATCGCTTCACGGACATCGGCATCAGTGATAATCACTTCGCGCGGCAGTCCCGTGATAAGGTCTCTTCCTTTCACGGTCGTCTCAAGCGAGCTTCCCAGAGGCATCGCGGAGCCGATCGATATCTTTATGTGCTCGGCAGTCTTTTCGCCGATAAGTATTTTGAATTCACTGCGGATATAGGCAATGATGTCGTTATTGAAATGATCCCCCGCTATTTTAAGGTTCTTGGACTTCACGATACCACCTAAACTAATGATCGCGATGTCCGTCGTGCCTCCGCCGATATCGATGACCATATTCCCCGTAGGTTCTTTGATGGGCAGGCGGATTCCGACAGCGGCCGCCATCGGCTGCTCGACGATATGCACCTCGCGAGCGCCGCTGTTGCGCGTCGCGTCCCGAACCGCCCGCGACTCGACGTTAGTGACACCCGAAGGAACACCAACCACCACGCGCGGTCCCAAGATCTTTCGTGAATCCTGCTGAACGCGGCTGATGAGATACGCGATCATCTCCTCGGTCACTTCGAAATCAGAGATGACTCCCTCGAAGAGCGGCCGGATCGCGGCGATATGCCCGGGAGTACGACCGAGCATCGCCTTTGCTTGATTGCCTATCGCAACGACCTGTCCGGTCTTTTGATTGATGGCGACGACTGAAGGCTCATTGATGACGATTCCCTGCCCGCGCACATACACCAGCGTATTCGCGGTTCCGAGATCAATACCGAGATCGTGGCTAAAAAGCCGGTACAATTCTTCCAGCTTCTGCCTCAAATACGATCCTTTAAACATGGGATTTGATGCTCGGCAGCAGTTTTTTAGACGGTATGAGTTCTGTTTTTCCCGAGCGGCGATTGAGCAGCTCAAATGAGTCCTTGGAAGCGTTCCGCGCGCTTGCGATGATGCGTAGAGGGATGCCGATGAGGTCGGCGTCGGCGAATTTCTCTCCGGCCCGAGCATCGCGATCATCAAAAAGGACATCGATTCCCGCCGCTGAAAGTTCGTTGTATATCTTCTCCGCCTCGGTACGAACAGCTGCCTCTTTCTCATCGAGCAGTATTAGATGCACCGAGAACGGGGTCAGGGTGCGCGGCCACAGGAGACTTCTCTCGTCCGAGAAAAGTTCGACAGCGACCCCCATCAATCGTGCAGGGCCGATACCGTAGCTTCCCATGTGGACTGGCCGCGTTTCGTTCTTCTCATCCACAAACTTGAGTCCCAACGCTTCTGAAAAACGCGTACCCAGATCGAAAATGTTACCGACTTCGACGGCTTTGAGGGCGCGGAGGCTCTTATTACCGCAAACGGGACAAACTTTCTGCTCCGCGATTATCTCATCATTGACAGCAACCGAGCATTTCTCACACAGGTGGATGGTATCCTCGCCCGCGTCGCAAACGGTCTGAAATTCATGCGAATATTTGCTGAAACTGCCCCCCGCAGCATAGGTCAGATACGTTTGCGCGCCGATCCCCGCTCGGTCGAACACCGTTTTGTATGCGGCTTTCATCGCTTCGTAGAACTCGGCATGCTCCTCTGCGTCTTTCGAGAACGAATAGAGGTCCTTCATTAAAAACTCCCGGGTCCGCATGAGACCGGATTTTGCGCGGGCTTCATTGCGGAACTTCGTCTGTATCTGATACGGATAGACCGGAAGATCGCGGAATGAGCGGATATGGTCGCGCATCAAGAGCGTCAGAGGCTCTTCATGAGTGAAGCCGAGCCCCAGCTCGCCTCCGCTGTTGAGCTTCGTCTTGAACCAATTGTCGACATCCCTCTCGCTCCAGCGGCCGGTTTTCTCCCATGTCTCTTTGTTCTGCAGAGTCGCGAGAAAGATCTCCTGCCCTCCCACGGCGTTCATTTCCCCCCGAATGATCCCGATGATTTTGTTGAGAACGCGCAAACCCAGCGGCAAAAACGAATAGACGCCGGCCATTTCCTTGTGGATGAATCCGCCTTGAATCAAAAGCTTAGCGTTCTTTGCAGCCTCATCTTTAGGGACCTCTTTGCGTGTTTTGGTGAATAGCTCAGACTGGCGCATGACAGCGTTTACAAGTGACTAAGCTGCTTAATAATACAGGAATTATGGCTCAACGGCGAGAGTTGACAGTATGAATCGGTCGTTGCAACCTTCCTGACCGAAGCGTAAAACCCGATCCTCCTAGAGCAGATGGACGATATCCTTGTACGTGATAAGAACGAGAAGCAGCAGGAGTAATCCAAAACCAACTGCATTAAGGGTTCTCGTCACCTTAGGCGGCAGCGGCCGGCGGATGAGTGCTTCGATGAGCACGAAGAAGAGTCGTCCCCCGTCGAGCGCGGGAAATGGGATCACATTGATGACGGCAAGATTGAGCGAGATGATAGCGGTAAATGAGATGAGATAGAAAAATCCGAGCGAGGTCGCAGAGCCCACCATCACCGCGATGCCAACCGGCCCCGATACCTGCGAGAAATCAGCATGCCCCGTCACTACCTGATAAAGGAAAACACCGATGGCCTGCGCGATCACTAAGAAAAGGTCGATCGTTCGCTTCCCTCCTTCCCATAGAGCACTGAAAAACGGGAGCTTGAGCGTCCCTACCTGATCCATGCTGATGCCAATGCCTGCAACCGCGCTTACCACGCCTTTTTTGGGCGTGACCTCAAGAGAAAGGTCTTGCCCGCTACGCTTCAGATTGATGGTGAGCGTTTTACTTTCGTGCGCCGCGATGAATTCCTGCACGTTTTTGATCGAAACACTGGAGAGACGATCGTCAGATGAAGCGCTCATGTTCAGTATCGCATCGCCCGCTTTGATGCCGGCGACATCGGCGGGAGAGAGCGGTAAGACATCCACGATCAGCAAACGCTCATTTTCCAGATGCGCTCCGACATACTGTTCGGTCGAGACGGGTGCGCCGGTCATAAAGACCAATGACAAAAGAACCCAGGCGAAAATGATGTTCATGAGTATCCCGCCCAAAAGCACAAGTGCCTGCACCGCACGGTTTTTCGCAATGAAACTCCGGGCACGATCGGGACTATCCGGCAGAACGTCGATGGCTTCTTCGCCGAAGATCTTGACGTAACCGCCGAACGGCACGATGTTGAGAGCATACAGAGTCTCGCCGATCTTTTTCGAGATTATCCGCGGCGGAAAACCGAGTGCAAATTCATCCACCCTGATGCCAAAAAGCTTGGCCAAACTGAAATGACCGAGTTCATGGACGAACACTAGAACCGCAAGAATAACGATAAAAAGTACGACAGTCACAGAAAATTACGAGAGTATTTCTTTTTCCTTCTTCGAGAACAACTCATCGAAACCCTTGGAAGCCTGCTGAACAGCCTTTTCCATTTCGTCTTTGAGACGGAATTTCTCGTCCTCGCCCATTTTCCCCTCTTTCTCTTTCGATTGAATATCCCTCCAGACTTCGTCGCGGATAGCACGAAGCTTTTTGCGAGCTTCCTCGAGCTTCTCTTTGGCGACCTTGAAATATCCCTCGCGCCGCTCGGCGGTCAGCTCGGGAAAGATGACACGGAGGCCGCGATCATCGACAGCGACCGAAAGACCAAGACTCGACTGCACGATGGCTTTCTCGATATTTTTCGTCTGGGACGGATCGTAGGGACTGATGCGTAGCGAGCGGGCGTCTTCGATGGAAACCGAGGAAAGTTCGCGGATGCCCATTTTTGCGCCGTAGGATTCGACCGAAACCCCATCGAGTATTGCCGGCGCCGCACGTCCGGTGCGTATAGCGGAGAATTCCTTTTGCAGCCACGAAAGGCTCGCCGCCGTCTTTTCCCTCAGTGGTTTGAAATCATAAGCCATAGTGGAAAAAGTATAGCAGATTATCGTTTAAAATTTAATGCTTAGAACTTATAGGCGGCAGTATGAGCGCAAGATGCTCGAGGAGCATTTTCACGGAAGACGAACGGTCACTAATGTACTTGCGACAGAGCGCCAAATCATCAAAAGCCTCCTGTGCGATATTAGATTTTCCTCGCGTCTCCCAAAGCATTTTTTCAAGTTGGCCGATCAAATCAACAGTGAATTGCTTCTCGAGATCACCGTCAAAGATATCATCGGCTATCTTCTTTGCAAGCGTCAGACGCTCGGCGGGAGAGGCAGAGAGGAATTCCTGCGCCTGATTCTTGGCGGCGCTCCCTGCCGGTCGCGCCGTGTCGATGATATACAAACGCGAAGAGACCGTGGGAAGCAGAACTTGCGCGCGCGGAACGATGAGAAAGAAATGGGTGCGTTCTCCAGGCTCTTCAAGGGTCTTTAAGAGCGAATTTTGCGCTTCAGTGGTCGCAGTGTTGAACGCGGCGATGATGACCTTGCGATTGCCGAATGCCTTGCGTTCGGCGATGTCTTTCACCCTGCGAGCATCGTCAATCGTAAGGACGTCAAAGCGCGAAACATGCAGGTCTGGGTTCCCGCGCAATTCAAAATTCTTAATCTTTTGTAAAAACGCCAAGATGTCGGAAATCGCTTCTTCTCTGTCCCCCGCAATGAGATAGGCATGATGGAGGGAAAGCGCTTCTTCTCCGGCCCAGCTTGAGATTTTCTCGGCTTGCATACGCTAAGTATAGCAAAAGCTCCACCCAGCCGTAGGTTTTAAAGAATCTACGACTGGGTGGAGCCAGGGCTGGCGAATCAGTTTAACAACTTATCGCTTCGCAATGATTGACTTCTTATACGCATCCAAGTGCTCGAGCGCGACCCCCGTCCCGCGGGCGACGCAGAAGAGCGCATCCTTGGCAAGGGTTGCTTTCACGCCGGTGCGGCGAAAAACCAGTTCGGGAAAGTTGCGCAGCTGGGACGAACCGCCGGTCATGATGATGCCGCGCTCAATGATATCCGCCGCAAGCTCGGGAGGAGTTTCCTGCAAAACATCCTTGATGGCCTTGATCATCTCACGCAATTCGCGGCTGATGGCCTTGACCACCTCGTTGGTCCGGAACTCGGCGCTCCGCGGAAGACCCGTGACGAAATCCCTGCCCTTCACCATCATCGCGATCTCTTCTTCCAGCGGTATCGCCGAGCCTATCGTTAGCTTTATCTCTTCCGCCATGCGATCCCCGATGGAGAGGTTGTATGTTTTCTTGAGATAATCGGCGATCGCCGAATCCATCCGGTTGCCAGCGCACTTGACCGAGTTGCAGGCGACAATGCCACCGAGAGAGATGACCGCGACATCCGTGGTCCCTCCGCCGATGTCCACCACCATATGCCCAACCGGTTCATGGATAGGGATGCCCGCGCCGATAGCGGCCAAGATCGGCTCTTTCACCACGAACGCGTTTTTCGCGCCAGCTCTGATGGCAGCCTCGATAACGGCGCGCCGTTCAGTGGAAGTCACCGAGGCGGGCACCGACACCATCACGTCAGGCTTCCAGATGTTCCAGCGGCCGAGCGCCTTGCCGATGAAATAACGTAACATCGCCTCGGTCACCCGATAGTCGGCGATGACACCGTCTTTCATCGGCCGATAGGCAACAATGGAATCGGGGGTCTTCCCCACCATCTTCTTCGCCTCAATGCCGACCGCAAGAATTTTGCGATCAACTTCAGAAACCGCCACTACGGATGGTTCGTTGAGTACGATACCCCTTCCCGGCGCGAAAACCAGGGTGTTCGCGGTTCCGAGGTCAATGCCCAACTTTGTAGAAAATAGAGCCATAGAGGTAGCGTATAGGGTACAGCGGAAAGCCCAGAGCGTCCAGTCAGAAACGCCCAAAATCACCTTAGCACGTCACTTCCATATACATAGCACATATGCTATACTGGCTGATACCATGACTGTGACAGAAAAAAAGAAGCTCTCGGTCCTCGGTCAGCTCATCAAGAGCCTGCGGGAGGAACGTGCGATCACCCAATCGACATTCGCGAAAAAACTCGGCACGACGCAGAGCGCCGTCGCACGCATCGAGAGCGGGGAGCAGAACGTGAGCGCCGGAATCTTAAGCCGCATCTCGGACATTCTCGAAAAAGACGTCATTCAAGTGAACGACGGCGCCATGAACATCCAGATCGAGGGAGGCCATGAACTCTCGGGAACAGTCGTCACCAAAACTTCCAAGAACGCGGCGATGGGACTGCTGTGCGCTTCCCTGCTGAACCGCTCGGAAACGATCCTCGAGCATGTCCCCAGGATCGAAGAGGTCCATCGGATGGTGGAAGTGCTCGTAAGCATCGGGGTACAGGTCCGCTGGGACAACGACAATCTCATCATCAAGCCGCCGGAGAAGATTGCTCCAGAATCAATGGATCGGACCGCCGCACAAAAAACCCGCAGTGTCATCATGCTCACCGGACCCCTGATGCATCTGTTGCCGAAATTCTCGCTGCCGCAACCCGGCGGCTGCAAGCTCGGCAGCCGCTCTATCCGTCCACACCTCTACGCGCTTGAGCGCTTGGGCGTCAAAATAACCACCCGGCGCGGAAGCCATGACGTGATCATCGGCCCTCCGAAAGATCGCGAGATAATCCTCTACGAATCAGGCGACACCGTGACCGAGAACATCCTTATGGCCACGGCAAAGCTTCCGGGAAAAACCGTAATCAAGTACGCCTCGGCGAATTATCAAATCCAGGAACTCTGCTACTTTCTCGAGAAGCTCGGCGTCACGATCGAGGGCATCGGCACCACGACCCTCACCGTAAATGGCATACCGGTCATCGACACGCCAGTGCGCTACAGCCTCGCCGAAGACCCCATCGAATCCATGTTCATGCTCGCAGCCGCTATCGTCACGCGCTCGAATATCACGATCAAGCGCTGCCCCATCGACTTTTTGGAGCTCGAATTGCTCAAGCTCAAAAAGATGGGTTTTAGATATAAACAGAGCAAACGCTATAAAGCTCTCAATGGCCGAACGAATTTGGTCGACCTAGAAACCTTACCGTCAAACCTCAACGCCCTCGAGGAGAAGATAGACGCACGACCCTATCCCGGGCTCAACATAGACAACCTTCCTTTCTTTGCGGTCATCGCGACGCAGGCGAAGGGACAGACATTCATCCATGATTGGGTTTACGAGGGACGTGCGATACACTACAAAGAGCTCGATAAGCTCGGCGCAGAGGTGATAGTGGCCGATCCGCACCGGGCGTATATAAACGGGCCCACGGCTCTTGCTGCTGCCGAAGTCATTTGTCCGCCGGCGCTACGGCCTGCAGCAATCATTTTGATCGGCATGCTCGCGGCAAAAGGGACTTCCATACTGCGTAACATCTATTCGATAAATCGGGGATACGAAGACTTGGTAAAGCGGCTCAACGCATTGGGCGCAAAAATAAAGATACTAAGGAACCTGTAGTCTATGCAAACAAGAAAGAACACTGTGATCTGGATACTGACCTTCGCCGCGATAGTGGTCGCGATTTTGATCATCGCCGGAGTCATAAAAACTCCGCTTAGTCCTCACGGAAAGATAACAATCGAAGGACTCGATGCGAATGAGAAAGTATTCGTGGATAACGTGCCCCAAAGCATCTCCTTCAATAAAAGGGACAATGCGACCATAAGCGCTGCCGCAGGCATCCGCGATGTCTTGGTATCGCGTGACGGATACTGGCCATACCTCAAACAGATCAGCGTCGAGGCGGGAAAAACTGCCTCGATACATCCCTTTCTTTTCCCCAAGCAGCCAGATTTTGAAGGGATTGATAGTCGGGATCCCGAATACTATGCGCTCATCGCATTGATCAAAAAACAAACTATCCCGAGCGAACCGCACCTCTTGGGATCGTCGGAAGGTACGGTGACCATCTGGAAAGAGGGCTCGGCGCTCAAGGCTAAATGGATCGGGTCAGGTCCTATCGCCTCTTTTCTCTGTCCGGAAGGCGACGCGGGAACTTGTCAGAGCGGCATAACCTTCTTCAACGCGAACGAGCCGGTACAAGCGGTGGCATTCTGGAGAGATCGGCCGGATGTGGCCATCGTCGCTTCGGGAGAAAAGATATTCGCGCTCGAACTCGACCTCCGGCCCATACAAAACTTTCAACTGCTCTACCAGGGCGTAAGACCTGTCTTCGCGCTAACACCAACGGGAACGCTCATCGTGCTCGACGACGGACATCTTTACTCTCTTGCTCTTGCGGAATAATTTTAATACCTAACCGGCGCTCTGGTCCGCTGTCGATACCCTCGAGCCTCTTTGTAGCCTCCATGAAAATCGTTACCGTCACAACGATAGACCGGAATCATCAGAAAGGCCCGCTGACCTACTTTACCGCTAAGGATGTCTCGGTCGGCGACGTGGTCGCCGTGCCAGTACGGAAAAAGACCGTCTATGGGCTTGTGGAGGGCCTCGAAGAAGCATCGAAAGAAAAAGCGGCGATAAAATCTTCGGCATTCGGTCTCAAAAAGATCTCAAAGGTCGCCACTCCCCCTCCCTTCTCTATGTCATTCGTCGCGGCTGCGCGAATGACTGCAGAATATTACGCGACTTCGACCGGAGCAGTACTCTCTGCCGCGACGCCTGATCGCCTGATACATCGCCTGGGATTTCAAAAGGCCCCGATCGAAGAGAACAACATCGCTCCGAATGTCGCGGTGCTCCAGGCGAATGACGCAGACCGCTATGCGCATTATCGGTCCTGCGTGCGTGAGACATTTAGTCACGTACGATCGGTACTGATACTGGTACCAACGATACAAGATGCTGACACGATATCGAGCATTCTATCAAAAGGGATCGAACCCTACGTCCATATTCTGCACAGCATGCGATCGGTAAAAGAAATCAATACGTCGCTTGCTGCGCTCAACAACGAGCAACACCCGCTTCTCATCATCGCAACACCCGGCTTTATGGCGCTCGCTCCGAAAGGGATCGAGGTCATCATCATCGAGCGCGAGAATTCTTCGGCATACAAACAAATGGTGAAGCCGCAGATCGACTTTCGTTTTCTGGCGCGCGCATTCGCGCAAAAAGCCGGATTACGCCTCATCATGGGAGATGCCGTACTCTCGCTCGAGACGCTGAATGCGGTTTCGGAGGGACTATACGCCGAGCTCATACCTCTACCGTGGAGAATACCGTCGAAAGCAAGCGGAGAACTGGTCGACATGAAAGCGTACAAACCGGACCTCCGCGGAGTCTCCGAAGCCCTAAGTCCGGAGCTCAAAGCCCTGATCAAACGAACTCGTGAGAGCGGCGATCGGACGTTCATTTTCGCGGGTCGCAAAGGCCTCTCTCCGGCAACGATATGCGGGGACTGCGGGGAGTTGGTGCTCTGCGAGCGATGCGGGACAACGCTCACCCTTCACAGCAGCAAGAACCAAAAACGCTTCTACATTTGCCGACGCTGCGGATTGAAAAAAGAACCGACATTGCGATGCAAAAACTGTGCGAGCTGGAAACTCACGACGCTTGGCATTGGAAGCGAATTGGTCGAAGCCCAAGTGGCTAAAGCCTTCCCCGATCTCACGCTCATAAGGCTCGACAAAGAGTCGGCCAAAAACCGTACCGAGGTGCTGAAGCTCGTTGAGAAATTCTATGATTCTCCCCGAAGCGTCCTGATCGGCACCGAACTCGCGCTCGGATATCTGCAAAAGCCCGTGGGCGCTGTTGCAGTGGCATCCCTCGATGAATTCTTCTCTATCCCCGACTTTCGAATACACGAGCGGATATTCTATCTTCTGTTGAGATTACGCGGTCTTGCCGAAAAGAATTTTCTCGTGCAAACCCGTCATGGCGAGCTACCATTGATCACTGCCGCGCTTGAAGGAGATCTCAGCGATTTCTATCACCGCGAATATGAGATCCGAAAAATACTCTCCTATCCCCCATTCTCCGTCATAATATCGATCTCGGCGCCTGCAGAACCGCATGCGACGGAAAGATTCAGAGAGCTGGCGAGACAATTCCGACCTTTCATTTTCGATACATTTCCCCTGCTCATCGCAAAAGGAAAAGGAAAGCCAGTGATCTCCGGAGTCGCAAAGATCCCGCGGAGCGCTTGGCCGAACCCGCGAGTGTTAGCTATACTGCATACACTCCCGCCTTCCGATATGGTCATCGTCGACCCCGAAAACTTCATCTCATGACAACCATCGTACAAAAAGAAGATCCTGTCTTACGAGAAAAAGCGGTTGAGGTGCCGAAAGAGTCCCTGTCCTCGGCCCGCATCGTACGGATCATCAAAGCCATGCAGCAGGCGCTTGAATCGCAGGCTGACGGCGTCGCTATCGCGGCGCCGCAGATCGGAGAGAACCTCCGGATATTCATCGTCTCTAAACGGGCGTTCCAACTTCAGGGAGAGAAGTCGGAGGAATTGAACGAATCACCCGCGCATGATCTCGTCTTCATCAATCCGCGCCTGATGAAACTTTCCCGAAAGAAAGAATGGGTTGAGGAAGGATGTCTCTCGGTCCGATGGCTCTATGGGCACGTTCAGAGGTCTGTCAAAGCATCCGTCCGGGCATACGACGAGCGGGGAAAGATATTCGAGAGGGGCGGCAGCGGCATTCTTGCACAGATCTTCCAGCACGAAATGGATCATCTCGACGGCATGCTTTTCATCGATAAAGCGAAGGATATCCGCGAAGTCCTTCCTGAAGAATCGTAATATGCAAAAACCGCGCATTGTCTTTTTTGGGAACTCGAAATACTCGGTCATCGTCGAACGTGCTCTCCACGAAGCATTTGGATTGGCGTTGGTGGTTACTATCCCCGACCGTCTGAATTCGCGCAAAGAGAAGGTCGAAAGCCCCGTAAAGCAGTTCGCACAGACGCAGGGCATCGATGTCATCGAAGTAGATAAACTCTCCTCCGATACGATCGAGCAGATTAAAAAATATAGACCCGATTTTCTCGTCGTCGCCGACTATGGACTCATCCTTCCTCGGTCTTTGCTAAGAGTTCCTGTTTTTGCGCCACTCAATGTCCATCACTCTCTGCTTCCAGAGCACCGCGGGCCTTCCCCTGCCCCTGCTGCGATCCTAAGCGGCCAAAAAGAAACGGGGGTGAGCATCATCGTCATGAATGAGCGCGTTGACGCAGGCGATGTGCTCGCCCAAATCCACTATACCCTTCCCGAGGACGCGACTACCGATCATCTGCTCAATGAGCTCAATACCCTCGGTGCGAATGCGCTGATCGATACCATCAACGCGTATCGGGCGGGAACCGTGCACCCTATCCCTCAAGACGAAACTAAAGCTAGCCATACTTCATTGCTCTCAAGAGAGGATGGCGAGATAAATCTTCATGACAGTCCCGAGCTTAATTGGAGGAAAATACGCGCTTTCGGAACTTGGCCGGGAACGTATTTCATTGCAGTTCGCGGCACGAAGCGCGTGCGCGTAAAGATCGCGCACGCGCGCTTCCACGACGGAATGCTTACTATCGAGCGCGTAATCCCCGAAAATAAAAAGGAGATGTCTTTCGAAGATTTCGAACGCGGCTATTTGCCTTGAACTACCGGCAGTTTCTTATGCATTTGAGCCGGCACTGAATTGGACGACTGGGTGCTCTCTTCAAACGCATACCAGCCTTCAGCAGTTTGATTGACCTCTGCGGCAAAATGGAACATCCAGGCAGTTCCCAGGGTAAGAAGGAGGAGTATCAAAAGAGAGGTGGTATTCGAGAAACGATGGTTGAGATAATTCATGACTGTCGTTTCCACCACGGGATACCCTTGATGAAAGCCTTGACCTTCTGACCTCCATGACGGATCAGCGACATGCGCTTCCCTTTTTCAGACCGCAATTCATCCATCATTTGATCTTTGGCCGCATCGATGGAGGAATGAAGGTCCCCGGTCTCCTGCACTGCACGAAAATTCTTCTGGCCGATATGGATATTGATCTCGGCGCGATAGATATCGCCGGAGTGATGATGTTTGGTAGTTCTGCCGATCTCAACATCAAGGAACGCGTCTTCTGAATGGTGCGCGGTTAACTTTTCAAACGCCGCCAACCGCTTCTCTAGGTACTCCGCTATATCGGGAGTAAGGGTGATATTCGTCGTTTTTATCCTTGTTCTCATAAAAAAAGTATAACAGAAAGGACTTAGCGGCGCATCATCACCGATACTATTTTAGCGGATGAGCGATGCCCCTTGACGATGCTAATTCCCACGCGGCCCCCAAAATATCGATGCAGCAACGCGAGTACCCGCCGGTTAGCCGCAGCATGTCGAGCGGGTTCGCGAACAGAGATCTCGAACGCATCAGGTGCGCACTCTGCGAAGGATTCTTTCTTCGCGCCCGCCGTGACCTTCACCTTCAACAGCTTTCTATCGCGATCCTCGCGCATAGCGACCCATGAGAGATGCCTGGGCGATCACATGTCCTTGCATCGCCGCTTCGATCTGCCTTCTCGAAGCACCGCTGTGCAGATCGAGAGCAACATCCAGCGCATAGAGCGTGAAGATGTAGCGGTGGCTTCCGCTCGACGGGCAAGGCCCTCCATAACCCTCCCTCGACCACGAATTGAGGCCGCTCGTCCCCGGAATCGCCGCGCCAGCGGGCAATGAAGCGAGAGAATCGTCATGGGCGTTGATATTGAAAAGCAACCAATGATCCCATCTGCCACTCGAAGCGTCCGGATCATCCATAATAAGCACGAGTGTAAGCGCCTCGTTCGGAACACCCGTGATAGAAAGCGGAGGAGAGGTGTCGTCCCCATCGCAACTATAGCGTGACGGAATCGCGCCGCCGTCCGCAAAGTCCGTACTGCTCATGCGCATCGTAGTGGGGAGAATGTTGTTCGAATCAGTGCTCACGGTTCTAAAATTTCTGAAATAAATGAGAATTATCGATCCTAAAACGAGTATAACGAGCACTCCCCTATACCATCTCTTCATGCTCATGCATCATGCTTAGTGGGTAATTTACATTTCCGCCTGGGGATGTTCTACCAGCTGAACTCCGATCCGCCGTTCGAGCTCTTGCCGAATATTCTCCGCCACATCACGATCTATGGGATCGAGCACGCCATCGCTTTCATCCCTCTCCCCTGGTGCTTCTTGGCCTGCAGTCGTGATGATCACTTTACTGACACCCAAGAGCCGATAAAAGAGACTGCGATCAACGTTGACGTCCTGGATCTGGCGGTACGGGATCGAGATTTCTTTGATGTTGAAGATCCCCTTTCGGATCTTTATATCATACAGCTCAAGCATGAAGCGGTAATGGTGATAGATAAGCCAGCTGATCCCGATTTGGAGCGCGATAAGCAGCACCGAAATGAGAAGGAGTGCCCATAAAGAACCGCTGATCCACCCTGCGAGGGTCGAGGGATTGACCGCAGCAGAAAGAGCGATCCTTCCAAATTGAGCAGTGATCGAGCCGCTCAATCCCCACAACACCAAAGCTCCTAGGAAGAGGATGCCCGGCCCAGAAACCCGCTGTAAAAGCAGCAGGAGGAATGAACGGGGACCCAGGTAATTTTCTTCGCCGAGATTGATCATCGTTAACGATCTCTACCGCAACAGGTGCACTTGTAGGCAAACGCTTTATTGAGGCCGATGAGGATAATAATGGTCGGCCATGCGATCGAAACGGTTTGTGTAGAAAGAACGCCGACGGCTTCGAGTAAGAAAGCAAGCCCTAAAAGCGTTATAAGCCCGGGGACGACCTTATGATGCGGACATCTGCATACCCCATTTTGTGTATCCATGGTAAAAAATGTTACCGTATAAAGAGACCCATTTTAGCATAGGATTGCAGGGGGCAAAAACGCTTCATGAAGCATTCATCGAGCGCGGCGTAGACTACTGTGTAGAGCACCATAGGATTGCTTTAGCAATTATTAAATGCTCATTATGAGAATACTTGTTGTCGAAGACGAAGAGAAACTTGCGGATGCGATCGCCCGGGGGCTCAAGCATGAAGGATACGCGGTAGATACGATCAACGACGGGAAAAAAGCACTGACGCGCATTTCCCTGTACCGGAAAGATTACGATCTTATCATTCTCGATCTGATGCTACCCTCCCTCGACGGTCTTTCGATCTGTAAGCAAGTACGTGAGTGGGAGATCACGATACCGATACTCGTCCTAACCGCGCGCAATGAGACCGAGACGAAAGTGGAACTCTTACTCTCGGGTGCGGATGATTATCTGGTGAAACCGTTCTCGTTCGAAGAACTGCGGGCGCGCTTACATGCCCTCTTGCGGCGACCGCACGAGACGATACCTGAACTTCTTAAGGTAAAGGATATCGAGCTCAATCCGGTTGAACGGAAAGTGCGCCGGAACGGCTCCGAGATATCACTGACGCTCAAAGAGTTCGGGTTACTGGAGTACTTCATGCGCAGACCCAACGAAGTCATCAATCGCGAAGATCTGCTCACCCATCTGTGGGACTTCAATTATATGTCATTTAGCAATGTGATAGACGTGCATGTCAAAAACCTCCGGAGAAAACTCAACGATAAAGACAATCCGGGCATACTGGAAACGGTTCGTGGCATTGGTTACCGCCTCCGTCAATAGATACCGCACCGATCTTTTCTTCAGAACAGAATGTAACATCATTGCGCTTCAGATCGCCTTTTCCCTTTTGCTCATTGCTATTGTAGGAGTCATCTTCTCCTATCTCTATTATGATATCTCCAACACGATCGTCGCGGGGATACGAGAGAGCTTGCGGACGAACGCGGACCCTCTGGTAAGCGGCACCATGATCCTGCAGCAACTCCAGGACCTTAAGATACATAATCTCCTGCTTATCGTGATCATCAGCACGCTCTTGACCATCGCCTTCGGCTACATCATCGCTCGGGTCACGCTGTTCCCTGCCCGCAACGCACTTACATCACAAAAACAATTCATCGGGAATGTAGCGCACGAGCTGCGTACGCCGCTTTCTATCATCAAAACGAATACGGAGGTGGCGCTTATGGATATGAGCGTAGACAAGCGATTTAGGCTCATGACCAAAAGCAATATCGAAGAGCTCGATCGCATCTCTCACATCATCAATAACCTCCTCACCCTAAGCGCATTCACCCAACCCGAACGGATGGAGTTCGTCACGATCGATCTCTGCCTTATCGCCTCCGAGGTAGTGAAAAAACTCTCCGGCCTCGCCGATCGAAAGCACCTTGAGCTGACCATTCGCAAGTGCAAGAACGCAATGATCGTCGGGAATCCGGCGGCACTCGATCAGATCATCTCGAACCTCCTCAAAAACGCGATCAACTTCACGCCGGAGAGAGGTCATGTCAGCGTCACCATTGAAGCGCGCTATAACACCATCGAACTGACCATCAAAGACTCGGGGGTCGGTATCGCTCGGAAAGACCTGTTCAGGATATTCGAGCCTTTCTACCGCGCTGATCTCTCGCGCAACCGCCAGCGCGGCGGCAGCGGCCTAGGCCTCGCTATCGTCAATGAGCTCGTCAAACTACATCATGGCAAGATCGTCATGCAGAGTGCCATGGGACAAGGCACCACGGCAACCGTGCTCTTCCCTAAAATCAAGTACGCGCAGGAGAAAGAGGGGGCGGGCGAACGCAAACAGCTCAACGAGATCGAAGTCGATTTCACCCACTACTGACACCCCACAATCTTCATTCTTCTTTAACCGATCCATTAATATATTCTTCACGGTCCCTCTGCTATCGTGTGGTCACCTTCGTCGAGATCTCTCTGCACTGTCGATATAGAGAACACGACGGGAGTTTATGAAGTTTTTAAATGAATCCCATCCAATGTGAAAAATAACTCATAGCAACACACCTCTATGATCTAAAAAGAGTCGCAATCTCCAGGGACTTAAAGAATCATGCGATGATGAACGTTTTGACTGACCTGTACGAGCATCTCGTAGATAATACTCCTAGTATCACTGCCGAGCATGTCGCTACTATCATTTCGGGAATATGGAGCTCGGCAAAGGCATCGCCGCTAACCGCGGCGATGTTTTTGTATGCTAAAATGGCAGCATGGATCAGGGGAGTGATAAAAAGACCCTCTTACGGGGCGAGTTCAAGAAGCGTGTTGCGGGATATATTCTCGCCGGGCTCGGGCTCGTCGCCGGTCTTGCATGGAATGACGCGATAAAAGCGTTGATCGATTCCCTCTTTCCTTTCCGGTCAGCAAAAGTTCGCTACTTGCAAAATTCATTTATGCGCTCTTATTGACCGTAGTCATCACTGCCGTCGCGTTACTGTTGTTTAGAGAAGGATCGAGCGAAGGAAAATCCGACGAGCGCTAAGGTGAGATAAAGTCAGAAGAGATCGCGCGTAAGTTCAGGAAGAGAGAGGTTGACTTCAAAAGTCGAGGTATCTCCGACGTTTACATATAGCGAGAGCGTGTCGGTCTGCCCCTGTTTGACCACTCCGCCGCATGCATACACAACACGTCTAAGGCGTGGATGCAATTGCGGCGCGAGCGAGCGCCCGCGTTTGTCGACAAAATCATCCGGAGTAAGAATCGGCTCCGGCGAGACCTTAAGCGTAAAAACGCCCTTGACCCGTTCAAGGCGCGCTTTCCCCAGGCTATAGATATAGCGACCACTCTGCCGCGCGATGCCGTGAAAGATCATCAGCGCCCGATTATCATCCAACCATATCGGGGGAAGCGCGGTTCCAATGCGCCAATGCGCCCAAGGAAGGTCGGTCGGGAATGAAAGATCTTGTATTTTTCGAGGAACCAGATTATAGAACGAGAATGTCAGGAGCGTATGCGAATACCCTTTCTGCTCGGGTCTACAGAAAAACGTGTGCGAATCGATAGGAGTGATGTTCTTACCCGGACCGAACCGTTCGACGACGGTAATGGCCGGAAGGACATCCTCACGCCAGGCGCGGCTGCTCAAACGCGTCAGGGCTGGATAGGGCTGATAGCCGCGTTTATCGCGCAAAAGCGCGGTAAGACCGATAATGACCGAACCATCATCAAGAGCAAGAGCACGCGGATCCTCAAGCCAAAGACTATCTCCTGCAGGCTCCCAGACAACGTGCTCGCGCACTACCTTCCCCGCTTCATCGAACTCCGAGAGCACGAGACGCCCGAAGTCCGGGGTCTTTATATTGCGCGCCGCCTGTTCGACTTCGCGCATCAGCATGAAAAGTCCACCGCTCGATGCATCCTGCCACGCCGCGACATTGTACCGCGCCGTTTTTATCCCTGAGAACAGATTCTTACTGTGTATGATATGGTGAGTCATGGCGCTGTCACGAAGATACGCGATGGAAACTCCTCTTTTATTTTCTTTGCGGAGAGCAACTCCTCGATGAGCTCTCGAGCAATGAGATACGAGAGCGTCGACTCCGCTCCTTGATTGTCGTTCACGCCATCTTCCATGAGTCCGTCGTGGCAAGCGCCGGTCGCTGGCTCGACGATTGGCAGACCCAAAAGATTATTTCCCAAAAACCAATAGAACACCCGCCACGCTTTCTCTCTGAAACGATCGTCGAGCGTAACCCGATACGCCGATGCAAGCGCCTGGATCATTGCGAGCGGCTCTTCAGGCTGCTGATCGAAATCCGAGCGCTCTTTGTCGCGTATATGCCAACCTCTCTGCCCCACCGGCACATAGATACCGCCGCGGAAATTGTTCTGAAGCAGGAAATCAAGCGTCCGCAACCCGATCTCCCGATACTCCGAAACGTTCGTAGCGCGAAATGCCTCAAGGAGCGCCGCGGGAAGTGCGCCGTTGGCATAGGTGAGGTGCGGTTCGAACCATTGCCACCGATCGAGCGAATGTTCCTGGAAGCGGGCTACTAGAAAATCGGCTTGCTCGCGTATCCGCCGTGTCAGGTCATCGGCGTTTTTGCGGACCTGCTTGCGCGCAGGAGCCGCGACCCGAGTCAAACCTAAGAGCAAAAACGCCTTGGGTCGCGCATGTTTGAGAACCCTACCGCTGGTCAAAAAACGCTTCCAGAGAAGACGCGCTTCATCGCGCAGCGGCAAAGGCAGCGAGGCCTGTCCGATAAGCGCTCCCAGCGCCCAGAGCGCGCGGCCATTGGCATCGTCGAGATCAACATGAGGACCTTCAGGAGGATCGACGATAGCGCGCTTCTCGCCGATGTAATTGTGGAATGATCCTCGCCCTGTTTGGCAAAAGGCGACCACGTTGAGATATTTCCGCGCCAATGCCAGCAAACTCCGGTCGCCAGTTGAACGATATCGCTCTGTACAAACGAGCATCGCACGGGCGTTATCATCGAGCGTGTAGCCTGAAGAGGGCTCTGGCTCGCTACCGCGAGCGAACTGTATCATGCCGAATCGATCCGTCATCTTCTCCAGGTGATCCAATGAAAAAGACGGCAAGAGCCGCACCCTATCCTCTAAGGATGGTGCAATCCGCATGCACTCTTCCTGGTAGGAGAGCGCGCAATTGGGCCAGAGCATCCCTCTCGTCATCTCATATGCCCGCAACTGCATGCGTTTGCGAGCGCGGGGATTGTCAAGAAGCGTAAGTATCGCTCGACTGAATTCATCTGGCTTCCTAAAATCTACCAGTATACCCATATTCTTCCGTACGATAAGTTCTTTCGCTTGCGCGAACTTCGTTGAGACGATGCAGCGGCCGCTCCCGAGAGCGTAAGAAAAGGTGCCGCTCACCGTCTGATCCGGATCAAGCGATGTAGCGACGTAGATATCCGTCATCGCAAGGAATTTTAGAAGCTCGGGGAGGCTTTGATAGCGGCTGTAGAACTTCACATGCTTCTCGAGCTTGAGACGCTTGACCAGACGGATCAGACTCTTGCGATACTGTTCGCCATGCTGTGCCTGCACCAAGGGATGGGTCCGACCGATGAGCCAATACTCTGTATCCGGATGTTCTTTGACTATGGCCGGAAGCGATTCGATGACATACTCGATACCCTTACCGGGGCTCAAAAATCCGAACGTTGCCAGCACCTTTTTCTTGGAGAGTCCAGCGCGCGCTTTGGCATCCTCGGGAAAATGAAAAGCACTGGGGTGAACCCCATGCGGTATCGCGACGATCTGCTTGTCCGGAACCTTATAAAGACGCGTCAGCGTATCGCGGGAATGACGGGACATCACGACGATGGAGCGCGCTTTCGGGATAAGCCGCTTCGTAACTGCCATCATCTCGGGAGAGGGGCGGGAGAGCGCGGAGTGCAAGACCAGCATGACGGGCTTTTTGATGCGATCGAGGAACTCGAGCAGATAATCTCCACAGACTCCGCCGAAGATCCCGTACTCATGCTGGATGATAATGCACGAGATATCACTCCGTTTGTTGAGATTCTCGGCAAGGGAGAGATAGTCAGCTTTGCGATCGCGCCGGACCATCCAGCGCACTTCCTTGGGATACCGTGAGCGTTCGATCCCCGTGATATCAACGGCCGCGACCTGAAAACGGATGCCCGGCTCAAAAAGCATCCGCTGGGCTTTAACAAGGTCGGCAGTGAACGTCGAAATCCCGTCCTCGTACGGCGGATAAGTCCCCAGGGTAACGATGGTCTGGACAGTTCGTTCTGCGCTCATAGGCGATTATGGTTATGAAGACTTAATGGATGCAACTTGATTACGATAGGCCTTAGCATACCACGCGCGAACACGATTTCCGTAGAGTATTCAGGATCATCGGTACATGCTATCATTCCTCTATACTCTAAAATTATCCAACCATGAGCGACGCACAGCAACTTGAATTCCTCAAGCGAGAACTCGAACGGGAAACGCAAACCATCGAGCACAAGAAGCGTGAACTGG
The DNA here is from genome assembly GCA_964617735.1 of uncultured Candidatus Saccharibacteria bacterium. Lineage (GTDB taxonomy): Bacteria > Patescibacteriota > Minisyncoccia > Phycocordibacterales > DSPV01 > 2-02-FULL-46-13. Next base: position 564,191 of record CAZTXT010000001.1, read on the forward strand.
AGCGAGCCGAGGAAGATTTGAATAGGAAAAAACAGAATCTCGAACAAGAGCTTAAGCACGAAGAGGGGCATGTGGCGACACTGCGCAGAGAGCTCGATCCCCTCTTGCATGCACGGGAGCACCGACACGATGAGATCCACCGTATCGAGCAGGAACTTGAGCATAAACGACAAGAGGAAACGCGAAAGAAACACGAAGATCAATAACGACGAGATTTTCTGTGGTACTTGGGATCGTATCGATCAATCGAATATAGAAACGAGATAGAGATCCAGTTCACGCTGATCCACATCGTAAAAATTGCGATCATCATCGTGAAGCGCGGTCGCGAGCGCGACACCGACGAATCGCCAATGCCATGGCTCGAACTGATAATACATATTATGCTCCGGATACGAGAGGATGAATCCGTACCGATACGCATTATCGAGAAGCCACTGGTAGGCGGAGGAATTCTTGAAGGGATCGAGTGTCGATCCGATTGCGGGCGTCGTGAAATCGACGGCGGTACCGAGCTGATGCTCGGAATATCCTTGGTCGGCGGAGAACTGATTCGCGCCTGAACCAAAAACTACCTTATAGCTGTATTTGAGCGTCGCTTGCGTACCAAAAGAGCGGTAGGCAGAGAGGATCCGTATCGGCACGCTCGAAGAAGCGGCGGCCTGCAATAGGGCCTGTAGATGCGGCCAGACGAGCGTGTGAATGGAGAGGGGCTTTGTCTTGTCGAATGCGAATTCGGAAGTATGGATATCAGTGAGCGACGAGGGGACGTAATTTTCGTTCAAGAAATATACTTTTGAATACTTCTGCAGAAGCTCGCGGTCGATCTTGCTTAATTTCTCATACGTTCCCAGTATCGTCGTGACACTTTTGAGCTGGTTGTCGTAATAGTCATTCTTCCCCCTCGCTTCGTTCAAAGCCTCCGCGAGGGTGACATTGTCTTGTGTCGTACTCGAAAGCTGTGCGGCGATGAGCTGCAGCGCATGATTTTGCGAGTCAGTAGTCGAAGCAAACTGGAGCTTAGCGCTCTCGAATTTTGCAGAGAGCGTACTATAGCGATAGTATCCATACCCAAAACCTGCCAGAACTGCGAGAAAGAACAGCAACTCAAGCGTGGTCCGTACCGACAGGGATTGATGCGATTTCGCGTTCATGAACTACATAATAGCATAAGGGCCGTCCCGACGTACGTCGGGACGGCCCGTTCTCTGCTTGGATTATCGCCGAGCTCCATGTGCTCAAACTGACCCGGCACCGATTCATTCCCAGAACGCGCTTTGCATGGAAGGAAACGCGACACTATGATTGCTAAAGAGGTTCGGAGGACGGCGTTGCCGTTTCCGCTTGAAATTGTGCAGGTAAACCTCGTACGGAGAGAGGGATCCGAACTTGAGTTTCGAATCGAACACGCGCTGTTTCTTTATTCGGTCAAGTCTCGCGTCAATGAGGTCAAGCTCAGTGTAATGCTTTATAAGGAACGTGATCCTCGATGTGTCTGTATGCCTTTTCGGGGGCATGAATTTCCAGAATTCCTGGAGAACAAAAGCCGATAACGGCTCGAATGAGGGTATACTCATATCTCCCTCAAGTATACCGGACCGATCGGACTGTGCCAAAAATAACCGGCTTGCTATACTAACGGATGAATACGCTAACGCCAAAACGGTGAACCGAAAGAGTTTGTTCCTATTTATAGCGCTAGGTGTCATACTGATGATCACATACGCGGTGTTCATCGGAGGCGGACGCTTGGTAGTGCTCAATCCGCAGGGAACCATCAGTCTTGAAGAGCGCAATCTTATCGCAACGGCGGTGCTCTTGATGCTTACCATCGTCATACCCGCTCTGGTGATGACCTTCTATTTCGCGTGGAGATACCGTGCGGGCAATACGAAAGAGATATATGCGCCGGATTGGTCGGGGAATCCGCGCATCCAGCTTATCTGGTGGGTCGTGCCAGCTGCGGTCATTTCCATCCTCGCTCTGATCACCTGGCGTGGCACTCACGCCCTCGACCCATACAAACCCATCGCTTCCGATGAAAAGCCACTGACCATACAAGTCGTTGCCCTTCGTTGGAAATGGCTTTTTATTTACCCTGACCTCAATATCGCGACGGTAAACACTCTTGAGCTTCCCGTCGGCACGCCGCTTAATTTTGAGCTTACGGCTGATGCGCCCATGAGTTCTTTCTGGATACCAGCGTTGGGCGGCCAGATGTATGCGATGGCAGGTATGACAACGCAGCTTCATCTCTTAGCCAATGCACCGGGAACATTCAAAGGCTCCAATGCCGAGATCAGTGGCGCTGGATTTTCAAGTATGACGTTTCCGGTAAAGGCGCTGTCGCGCGATGATTTCAATGTTTGGGTCTTGACTGCACGCGCATCGGGACGAGTGCTCAACGCAGATGAATACGCAACCGTGGCGAAACCGAGCGAGAATGCGCCGATACAGTATTATTCTTCCGTCCAAGACGACCTGTATACTATGATAATGATGAGCTATATGATGCCGATGCCGGAGATGACCGGAAGCACAGAACCAACAGCGGATAGCCATTATTGAATATGATGCGTGCACACACATGAACATTCTCTTTGGAAAACTCACTCCCGCGGCGCTTCCCCACGAATGGTTCACGATCGGCGGAACCATCGCGATGGCCGCCACCGGTCTCTGCATCGCCTTCCTTTTGACCTATTACAAGCGGTGGAAATGGCTTTGGAGCGAATGGTTGACCTCAACCGACCCTAAGAGGATCGGTATCATGTACATGGTGGTCGCCTCGGCGATGTTCGTGCGCGGCGCACTCGATGCCGTGATGATCTGGCTCCAACAATCTCTCGCCTCCGGCTCATCGCACGGCTACCTCTCGGCAGACCATTTTCAGCAGATATTCACCGCGCACGGCAATATCATGGTCTTCTTCGTTACGATGGGATTCCTCTTCGGATTGATGAACCTGATACTGCCGCTTCAGATCGGTGCTCGCGACCTCGCATTCCCCTTCCTTAATTCTTTGAGCTTCTGGCTCTACGTCGCTGGCGCGCTCCTCATCAATATGTTCTTCGTCGCGGGAGGCGAATTTGCCGCAACGGGGTGGCTCGCGGTTGCTCCGCTCTCGGGCATCCAATACAGCCCGGGGGTCGGGGTGGATTATTGGATATGGAGCCTGCAGGTCTCCGGACTCGGAACATTGTTAGGCGGCATCAATTTTTTGGTTACTATCATTAAAATGCGGGCGCCCGGCATGACGCTGATGAAAATGCCTCTCTTCACATGGACATCGCTGTGCAGCATGGTCCTTATCGTCTCGGTCTTCCCTATTCTCGCCGCCACGATCGCGCTCCTCTTCCTCGATCGGTTCTTTGGCTTGCATTTCTTCACCTCAAGCTTTGGCGGGAACCCCATGATGTACATCAATCTCATCTGGTCATGGGGACATCCGGAAGTCTATATTCTCATCCTTCCTGCGTTCGGAGTTTTCAGCGAGGTAGTCTCTACGTTCTCGCAGAAACGCCTCTTCGGCTACACCTCGATGGTCGCCGCCGCGATCGGCATCACGCTTCTCTCTCTCCTGGTCTGGCTGCACCACTTCTTTACGATGGGAGCTGGCGCTGACGTCAACGCGTTCTTCGGCATCATGACCATGTTCATTTCAGTACCTACCGGCCTCCAGGTCTTCAACTGGATCTGTACGATGTACAGAGGCAAGATCGTCTTTTCGACCCCGATGTACTGGTTCCTCGGTTTCGTCGGCACCTTCACGTTCGGCGGCATGGCGGGAGTCCTCATGGCAATCCCTCCGGCCGATTTCCAACTGCATAACAGTTTATTCCTCGTCGCCCACTTCCACACGATGATCATCGGAGGCGCGCTCTTCGGAATATTCGCCGGCTTTACCTATTGGTTCCCCAAAGTCATGGGGTTTCGGCTCAATGAACGCCTCGGTAAATATGCCTTTTGGTGTTGGCTCGTCGGCTTCTTCGTATCATTCGTCCCCCTCTATATTTTGGGGCTGATGGGCGCGACCCGCCGCCTCGACCACTACGATGCCTCGACAGGCTGGCAACCCCTTTTTATGATCGCACTCCTCGGCTCTCTGATCATCACCGTTGGGGTTATCTTCCAGTTGGTCCAAATCATCGTGAGCATCAAACAGCGGAAACTGAATACCGATACGACGGGCGATCCATGGAATGGGCGGACGCTTGAATGGTCAACCGCATCCCCCGCACCAGCTTACAATTTTGCATTGATACCACGCGTGGAGAGCCGCGATGCATTTTGGGAAATGAAAAAAGGCAAGAAACCGCGACTCTCGGGCGCTGATTTTAAGGACATCCTGATGCCCAAAAACACTCCGATCGGCATTTATATCGCAGGATTCGTATTTCTCTTCGGCTTCGCGGCCGTCTGGCATATCATTTGGCTTATGATCGCAGGTATCATCGGGGCGATCGCCTGCGCCGTGATCCGCATGTTCGACGAGGAAACCGAATACACTATCCCCGCGAGCGAGATCGCGAAAATAGAAGCCCAAAGAACTGTTCATGGATAAGTACGACCAGGGCGAAAAAAATATCTTCGGTTTCTGGGTCTATCTGATGACCGACCTCTTAATGTTCGGCGTGCTGTTCGCGGCGTACGCGGTTCTGCGCACGAATACCTTCGGCGGTCCGGGAGGTCGTGATCTCTTCAATCTTCCATTTGCGCTCACCGAAACGCTCATACTCCTGACGTCGAGCTTCACCTGCGGCCTCTCTATGCTTGCTGCGCGTGAGCATCGGATGAGCGGGGTGGTCACGTGGCTTGGCACTACGTTCATTTTGGGAATCACCTTCCTCGTCCTGGAACTGAAAGAATTCTCGCACCTCGTAAGCGACGGAAACGGACCGCAGCACAGCGCTTTTCTGTCCTCATTCTTCACGCTCGTGGGAACGCACGGCTTGCACATCACCTTCGGCCTCTTGTTCATCACAATACTGCTTGTCCAAGCATCACGACAAGGTCTCACCGAAGCGATGGTGAATCGGCTCGCACGCATGAGCATGTTCTGGCATTTTCTCGATGTCGTATGGATATTCATATTTACCATCGTTTACCTTTCAGCCTTCGTTTAGTACCGATCAAGAACATGGAGACACCGAAAGAAAACCAGAAACTCACGCTATCCTATATCATAGGGTTCATCGCTTCCCTTGTGCTGACACTGGTCGCGTATTTTCTGGTCGCTGGTCATCGGTTCGAGGGCGGCGTATTACTATCAGCGATCCTTGGCCTGGCGATAATCCAGCTTTTGGTGCAGCTGATCTGTTTCCTACATATCGGACACGAGACCGGACCTCGATGGAACCTCGCCGCGCTCATCTCCACCCTCTCCGTCATTGGTATCGTCGTGGTCGGGTCGCTGTGGATCATGGCGCATCTCAACTACAACATGACACCAACGGAGGTTGATTCGTACGTGATGCACCAGGAAGGAATGCAGAAATAAAAAAGCTCGCACCAGAGGTACGAGCAGTTAAACATGCATAGAGTGTCCTTTCTCCTAAAGTTGTTTAAGTCTTTTAGTCAGGAATCTCGACAACGCTTCCGGCGCTTCGAAATGCTCGGCGCAAAAAGCGTTCTCTCTTCTCAGCTGCCACACGGGGCAAGAGGCCACGAACCTGATAGCATAACCAAATGAGTTTGGCTCCACCCTCCCTTTTCTTGAAGTGATGAGCCAATTTGATTATATCCTCGATGAGATCCGGAGACTCGCACAGAACTTTCCGTGCCAAGTCTTTGAACTCACTGATGGATGTGTGTCCTTGAATCAGAAACATCCGTTCTGATTTGTTGCCCTTCCGAGCAAGTTGTCTTGCAACATCTTCGCGCTCCTTTAACATTCGCGCTTGATCTGCTAACACCTGGCTCTTTTCTTCGTCCGTGATTAACCCGACTTTGTTCAATGCATCAGCTAATGAGGTAGACATAAACAGTATTTTTGGTGTTCTTTATCATGGATCCGCTAGCAGAAACTAGCTTCTCCAAATCCAATAGCACATTAACACAACATACGATGTATTGTCAACATCTCTAAAACGGCCTATTTCCTATATAATTTGAGTACCAACGTGTTTAAAAACTATTACGCGCTGACGAAACCCGGCATCATCTACGGCAACCTCATTACCACGGCGACGGGGTTTTTGCTGGCATCCAAATGGAATGTAAATCTAGCACTACTTATCGCAACACTATCGGGTATCGCTCTCGTGATGGCATCGGGGTGCGTGTTCAACAACATCATAGACAGAGCCATCGACGCACGAATGGAGCGGACGAAAAGTCGCGGCCTAGTTACGGGAAAGATTTCAAAACAAAATGCGGTTATCTTCGCTCTCCTCCTTGGAATCGGCGGCCTCTTCATGCTCGGGAAATATACTAATCCCCTCTCGCTTGGCATCACCCTGGTTGGCGTCTTTGTCTATCTTGTTCTCTACACCATCGGCAAGCGCCGCTCCATGTACGGGCCCCTGATCGGAAGCATCGCGGGTGCAGTCCCGCCCGTGGTCGGCTACACTGCCGTAACCGCTCATCTCGAGCTTGCGGCGATGATTCTATTTCTGATGCTCATTCTCTGGCAGATGCCGCATTTCTACGCGATCGCCATCTTCCGTAAGGAAGAATATGCCATGGCAGGAATCCCGATACTCCCCATACAAAGAGGCATTCGGAGCACGAAGATCTTGATCGTGCTCTACATAATCGCCTTCGCGATCGTCTCGCTTTCCCTCACCCTTTTGGGATCAAGCGGCCGCATCTACTTTTCGGTTGTCCTGGCGCTCAATATCGCATGGCTTTCTCTCTCCCTGTGGGGTTTCCGTGCAGCAGATGAAAAGCTCTGGGCTCGGAAGATGTTTTTCTTTTCGCTCTTTACCCTCCTTATAACCTTCATAGCGCTCGCGCTCGATGTGACACAATGATAAAGCGCTCGTTGCTGTGCAGCGAGCGCTTCAGAGAAGCTTATTCCCTAGTGCCGGAGAAGAAGAGCTGTCCCCGTGCTGGCCATCCCGATGAAAAGCGCGGTCGATGTGTATGCGATCGGAGCATGGAAACGGGCATTTTTCTCTCCGGTAAGCCAAAAATAGAGAACGAGGATACCGGAAAAGAATCCCAAAGCAAAGACCAGATGCGTCACGAAGAGTGGATCGAACCGCGCAATGCCACCAGACATCCGGACCGCGATCTCGATGAGCCCGATAAGACCTGCGGTGATAATGAGCAGAGCCCGCGCATAGCGCTTATGGCGCCTGACTGAACCGGGCGTTCTCGCCCGTGCATTTTTGTTGCCGCTGATACCGAGGCAAACAATAAGGATCGAGATGCACCCGAGCCCAAAAAAAACGGCGATTTTGATCACGATGTTCACGACTTTCCTTTCTGTTGAAGTTCTCAAGAAAGTATATCGTCTCGCGGGAAAGGACGCAAAAAAGCCTGCGGTAGAGCACCGCAGGCTTTTTGATTTTTTACTGGACGGAAGAATGTGGATCTATTTTCCTCCGTGCACGTGGTTAGGCATCTTATGCCGAAAGCGCATTCTCGATTCTCGGACGAATTGACCGCGCAGGCGTGGCCAATCCTCTTTCATCACCGCCATACAGATAAGACCGTGGCGCTTACCTTCGATGAGGGCATGATTCGGAAGGACCGTTTCTACGCGGAACCCGCACGCAAGATTACAGCTATAATTCGCTGTATTAGTCTCAACCATGAAGGAGGAGATCTTATCCAGGGCGAGCGTCTCGAACCCGAACCGCAGTATGAGCTGTTTCGCCTCTCGTCCATAGCCCCGACCGCGAAAGCCGGGAGCGATGATGGTACGGATCGTCCCTGTCAGATGAGAAAAACTCACCCGCAGAACGATGACTCCCACCAAAACCCCGTCTCTCCGCACAATCGAGAATACTATATCCTTGGGAGGACCCAGCTGATCCTGGGTATCCTTTACTAGAGGATCCATCAGCACAGATCTTGACCCTCCCATGACATTGAGCCATTCTCGATCAGGTTGCGGCAGCGTAGAAAAACGCCTTTGTAACGTCCGAAGCTCGATCGTCGGAACGATGGGGTCTTCGACGTTCATATTTTGGCGTGTTTCTGTATCGTCGAACCACGCGCCAATACGTTCGATCTCATTCCCTTCAGGGGGGCGAATCGCCAGTCGTGGCCCTTTGAGGTGCAATAACGGCGTTTTCCGCAAGATCGAACGTTTGTGTATATCTTTCAAGTGATTTCACCACCTTTCTAAGTCCATTATAGCAATCGGGTGTATAATGCAAGCGATATACACGCATCTTCATGACTTTTTCATGGAGAAAGCTCTATCATTTTAAGTGCTCATAAAGATACAGAAGAAAAAGACAATCCCAGCAAGCCTAAAATCGGGGCGTGGGTTTTGTTTTGTGTCTTCCATTCAGCTGCCCGGGCACAGTGCCCCAGGTCTATGTAAACTCGATGTCCGAGTCTGATTACAAAGAACTCCTTGACGAAGTGCTCGACGGGATCGTCGTCACTAACAGCGCGACTAAAGTGCTCTATGCCAATGCTGCGGCTGAACAGATATTGAAAGTGTCGCACGATAAACTCGCGCGTATAAACCTCGTCGACCTGGTGCACCCCAACGACCGTTCCAAAGTCAAAAAATACGCCGAAATCCTCAAAACGAAAAAGAGCATGGTCACGGTACGCAAGCTCATGCGCGGGGATGGCAAGTATATCTATATCGAACGCCGTACCCGTCTTCTCCCCGACGGGTACCAACTCTCTGTATTCCGCGACATAACGGAACAAAAAGAATTCGAGCAACGGCGGGATATGTTCGTCTCGATCGCCAGTCACGAGCTACGCGACCCGCTTTCAAGCATCAAACTCTACACCAACCTTCTCTTGCAAATCTCACGGCACTGGCCCAATGCGACCGAGGCCGCAGATATATTCGCAAAGATACAAAACCAGATCGACCGGCAGGCCATGCTCATCGAAGACCTGTTGAGCCTCTCGCGGATACAAACGGGTAAGCTCGCATTCCGCATGGATTGGTTTAATCTCAAAAAACTCGTCGATGAAGCAGTCTTCCATATTCACTCGATAACCAAGCGGGTGTACAACGTCTCCGCCAAGGGGAACCCGCAGACCCTGGTATTCGGCGATAAGAACCGTATCTATCAGGTGCTTATCAATCTGCTCTCGAATGCCGCGAAATATTCTTCCCCGCCGGATGAGATCCAGATTGCTGTGGAGGATCTTAAAGATTCACAGCGGGTGAGCGTGAAAGATAGCGGCGTGGGCATACGGAAAGAAGATATGGGTCGCATCTTCGAGCGGTATTATCGGGTCAACGAGGAGACGACTCCCGGCTTGGGCATTGGACTATTCCTTTCGCGCGAGATCATCGAACGACATGCCGGGACGCTCAACGTCAAAAGCACGCCGGGTGCCGGCTCGACATTCACCTTCACGGTCTCAAAGCAAGCTCAAGAGGAAATCTCCGAAAGCTAATTATGTAGCAGGGTTATTTCCCGTCGAACGCCTTTTTGAGCCCTGCGATATCGATCTTCTCCATAGCAAGCATCGCCTGCATGGCGCGATTCGCTTTTTCTCGATCGTCATCGCCGAGCATATCGCCGAGGGCGGCGGGAATTATCTGCCACGAGAGGCCATATTTATCCTTCAGCCATCCGCACTGCTGCGTCTTCCCTCCCACAGAGAGCTTTTCCCAGAAATAATCTACTTCTTTTTGGTCCTTGCAATCCACAAAGAGTGATATGGCTTCGGTGAACTTGAATTGAGGACCGCCATTGATGGCCTTGAATTCCTGCCCTTCCAATTCGAACGAAACGCCCATCGCATTGCCGTCCGGTCCGGGCATGACGGAGAGTATCTTGGAATTCTTAAAAATAGAGGTGTAGAACTTCGCCGCCGCTTCCGCCTCCGTATTGAACCAAAGAAATGGAGTTACTTTTTGCATAGGATTAGATTATGGTGGATTACATCGCTTTGGGCTGAAGGATGCTCGCTACATTGCCTTCAGTGTCGATAAAAGTCGCGTACAAGCCTATGCCAGGGATCTCGTCCGGTTCTCCCGGCTTTTGCATGCCGCCGATCACCGTACCACCCGCTACTGCTATCTTTTTCATGGCTTTTTGAATGTCACCAACGGCGATAGTGAGCCGCGTCGCCTGATCCGGTTTTGATTTCTCGTAAAAACCGCCATTGATCGCGCCGGGGTTCTTTATCATCCTTTGCTCATCGGTCTCGGTTGTGGTCGCCAAAACGTAATTGCCCATTTCCGGTCCCAATTGTTTGGTTTCCCAGCCAAAAACATTTTGATAAAAACTTACCATCCGATTTTTGTCCTCGTAGGGCATTTCAAAGTGAACTACTGAATTCATGCTCATGATATTGATTATTTTATATAACTCGATCTTACTTAGAATAGCTGAGTTGATCATGAAGAACAACTACGTTTTGCTGAAAGTAAGGAGCCAGTTTTATTTCAAGTGTCCAGAGTTTGCGAGATATTTAAGCTAGTCCAGACTCAACTTCAGCGTGACAATTCTTACATAAAAGAATACATTTTCTCGCCTCATCTTCTAGACTTTTCCATGAATAGCTCAAGCCCTTAACGCTAAGAGAAAAGGTCTTTGAACTCCGTTTGGTGTGATGGAAATCAAGCGCTCCGGCATACTTACTATATCCGCAACGCGAACACTTACCCCCGAATAGACTTACCAACTTCTCCTTTTTTCTCCTGCGATTCTCAATAACCCAAATTGATGCGCATTTATTGCATCGAATTCCACCATCCGTGCGTCTGAAATGTGGAGTGAGACCGTGGATTTTGCACACTCTCATCATGAATAAGTATAACACCTCGTGTTATACCGGCCAACTCTTGTATGAATCAAATTCAGTTACATTAACTATATCAACTGAGCTCCCCGGATACACCTTACTTCGAACTTTCCATACCGGAAATGCAGATCGCAGCAACAGAAATCTACAACTTCTTTAAAAGCCTTCCCCGCCCCGACACCGAGTATTTCTTTTTGCGTCGTAACTGAGCATACTCCCGGCTCAACCTGAGAAGAAGGAGGGTAACCTTGTCGTCGGAGGTAGAAGAAAACTTTCTGCGGTTAAAAATGCGAGACCTTGACCATATGCATTAGGCATGCTAATGTCCAGCGCGGCTCGGGGAATTCACCCCACCAGTTCAAAAGGAGAACATCCGCATGAAATTCCAACTGATGGGTCTGGTTCAGTTCAATGAATCGGGCCCGCCCTCTGAACGAATGGAAGTTCGTACTATAAATGAAGTATTCCGGGTTCGTCCTTCCCCAAAGGCCCAACTCATGGGAGCCCGGAGGGCTCACAAAATCCTGCAGGAGTATCACCGGCGTTTTCATAAAAAACGCAATTACAGTCTCCACGCGCAGTTCTTCAGACTGAATCTGTACGCCACAGCCAGATCAGAAATGAGGAGCGGCAAGTCGTGCCTAGATTGGTTGAGCTCATAAGCAACCAACCCAAGCTCCCGGCAATTGCATGCCGGGAGCTTTTTTATTTCCGACATTGCTAACCCCAGACCAGGGTGTTACTGGCCGATAAACGCCTTTTGGCAAGCTTTGGCTCAAACCCACAGCATGAAGCCGAAGAGTGTAAACGCGGTTGCAAAAACTTCTCAATTGCTTACTATCAAACAATGTGGCGAAAATACCAGAAGCTCATTCTGTTTGGAATTGCTCTCGCGGTTTGCATTTTCTTAGTCATTCGCCTCACCATATTTTTTGCACCTCCAATTCCAGAACCACTCAAGGACACGACCGCGGCCAAAATCGATACTGCTGACTGGCAGACCTGTCGTAACGAGAAGGCAGGCTACGAGTTCCGTTACCCGAAAGATTGGTTCGTATACGGAGAAGGAGCACAGTCAACCGGAGACTTTAGTCTTATCGCCACGACAACATGTACTGGCTTCTACGTTTGGGTACTCGATCAACCTCCTCCCATATCTGAATTTCCGACTGTAGGCGTTAACATTGCAGATGAGAGCGAAGAATATGTCCATTCCCTTCACAACGTTCCCGGGGGTCCAGGAGTCACTAACGAGAGTATACTTAAAGCCTACGCTAGAACTACCGCCGGAGCTAGAAGCGGCAGTTGGGTGACCATCGACCATAGCCGGTTTCTCGCGTATCCTGCTCGAGGATCAACCGAGTACTCTACGATTCTCGCCGGTAGGCTCTACTCGATTTTCCCGTTTCCCGAGTTGGACCCGCAGCTATTCAAGGCGATTCTTTCCACTTTCAAGTTCTTGCGATGATCTCTAATTGCTATCGGACGCTACGCCAGAGTGGCTGGTTATCTTGGCCGTCCACGGGTGATGGGTCCGCTCCCTGCGGGCCCAGCCACCCATACGGATCGACTCGTTGATTTCCCTTTTTCACCGTAAAGTGTAGATGATAGTTTACACCCTCAGGACTATTGTAGTAATTCCCACAGTAACCAAGGTGCTGACCTTGCGTAACTGTTGAGCCATTAGTCAGCCAAAGACGTCCGCAGACCGGATAGTTAGTGTTCTGCCCAGACTATCAGCCCAAGCATATCTCCACTTTTTAGTCAGGCTGTAATACTCTTGACATAGATTATAGGCGTGATATAATCAATAAAGATGGAGGGCATTGTACTAAGTAGAGAAACCTCGGTTGGCAGACAGAACGCCACGTGCATGGTGTACGCGGAGTTCTGCACTGCCAATCAGCCAACGAAAGGAATTCAACTATGCTTAGTTCCCAATCATTAGCGCTACTGACCCCGAACTCAAATGACAGTCAGGGAGAAGTTGCGTGGAAGCGCCTCTTCTTACTCACGCTCCCTCGTTTGTCGCTGGACGAACGGCGTCAATTTGGTGAGCTCGTCTCCTCTGTCTGCAGGGAAGAAGCCCGCCGTCAGTTGGAGAGTCATGTGAGTTTTTCGCATGTAAGTAAGATTTGCGAACTTCACCATCAGCAGCAACAGGCCTGTTGCCGATTCATCAAGGATCTGCTGCGAAACGGTATGCGGCGCCACCCCGAGTTCTTCAGGTCTTACCAAGAAACCTTCCAACGGCTTTGCGCCGAGGTTTACGTTGAGCCGCCATCCGAACAGGAGATAGGTGACGAAGCTGTTAAGGAATTCGAACGGCTCTGCGGTGGGTCACCGTCGCACACAATGAGGTCATAAGTGCGGGTCGAAGTTTTTGGGTCAGTCGCGCGACAAGGGGTGCCCACGGGCACCCCTTTTTTCTATGTTAGGCAAGTATCGGCCCGTCAAGGCGAGGAAGAGCTTGCAGTAAGTGGCTGGGTGAAGAATGAATTGGCTCGCCCAGCTATAATGTCTTACAGTTTTGCTGTTCACCTCCAAGCGTCGGGGATATCTCATCCAGAAAATTGTACGAATTGTCGTCAGAAAATCCTAGCGACCTGAGTCGAGCTCGATACCCCTGAATTTCTTTATTTTGATACGTGATACAAAGATAATACGCAAATTGAGCATCAAAAAGCCCATACGAAACCATGCCAGCCCTGCTCATTGTCCAAATATCAGAGAGGAGGTTGAGGTAGTCATCGATTACATAATCGTCGAACCTTCCTCCATTGGCAATTAGTAACGTGCCCCTGTCGTATAGATACTGTTCCTCGATTGCCTTACTTACCTCCCGATACTTAGGATTATCGAAAAACGTGCGATCGTAGTCATAAATAAACTGACGTTGAGCAACACGTTGATCAATGAGCTTGCCCGCATAAAACGAGAACGCGGTGCTAATAACGCTCGATATCAGAATGGAAATTAAGATTTCTCGAGCAATAGATGCCCGCTCATGTGACCAATACCTCTCGAACTGCTTCAAAAACATAGTCTCCAAAAGAGTGCTTACTTTCCAACGCGCTGGAGAGTTTTCATCCTGCCATCATCACCTTAATGACATAATGTTGCCTATATCTAGCCCTAGTAATCCACAGGGCCTTGCTTTATGGAGGCAATTCGGCTAGAATTTACTTACGTTACCTCGCCGGGCTTTGCGCCCGGTTTTTCCGTTTTTGGATCGACCCTTTGTGGAGAGCGCTCGATTTCGGACCTAATCGAATCCAGACTGACAAACCATGAAGCTGTCCGGATTTCCCAGGCACAATTGTTCTCGTAAGCCAGAAACTTTATATGCTTCTGCCTCTTTAGTACGTTGTCTTTAGTTCGAATGAAATCGCTGTCGCCACTCACAAGATAAACGATATCGATATCTTCAAGATCAGCCATTATCTCGTCATGCATCTCAACATCAAAGTTGCACTTATTTCGGAACCCTAACGGCGATGAGGGGTCCCGGAGCCTCTTTAAATCTTTAGCGGTAACTGTATATCCTATTCTTTTAAAGTACTTTTCCAGAGCTTCACTGATGGTTTTGGCAGGTTCATATCGGGGTCTACCCTTGTATATTCGTGCATGGACAATGGTATTTAGCTGAGCGACCCATTTGTAGAGCTTTTTGTAATCGGTCATCCATCCCGTCGCCTTACCCCGCTTGTACAAATTAGCGTCATCAACATACAGGCCTACTTTAGGCTTTGCTGGAAGTTTTATGGGGAGTGGTTGCTCCGAAGCGGACACACCTCAAGTTTAACATATAGCTAATAGAGAGCACCAAGGGACAGCTGGCAAGCCTTTGCCTCACCCGGCAAATTGTCCCGTCTTTTGCGCTTTTGCGCTCCGACTACACTAACCAATTAGGAAAGTGACTTATGAGCCGCAGCGCTTTCCTGTCGGACTCGTCCTCCGGCCGCGGACATGCTACTCCCTTGTACCCCGAACCAAAGCACGTGCTGGCCGAGCGAATCAGTCAACGGTTACGACTGATTTCCGATCAGCTTACGTCTCTTGAAGAGATCCTCCTCGACATCGAGGATATGTTGGATCCCTTCATGAGATAGTTCTATGGTTCGATTATCCTGCTCCTGGTCAGCAGAACTCGTTGTTACTATGGTATATCCTCTGAACTCCGGGAGCAGGATTCGAACCTGCGACCAATCGCTTACACGTTATCCATTGTTACCAATGGCGTGGACTATATCACCGCCTTAGCAAATAAGCTTTAGGCGCCCCGGTATCTAGTCTCTACGGCGCCCCCGATTCGAAAATCAGGGTTCCCACGGTATTGCCCGATCCTACATTGCTTTACAATTGGATTTTGGGTTCCACCGTTATCCCGGAGTTTTTCAATCCACCTTTCAGTGGAAAGCTGCAATTCCTTACAGGCGACTGCTCTACCGCTGAGCTATCCCGGAGCTCAATTGATATACCTATTTATTTCTCAAGAGCAAGGTTCTTAAGCTATCCCGGAATATCGGCATCAATAGTAGCAGAATCTCGATACCAAGAAAAGCTGACCGAAAACGCATTGTAATCCGTTCATTTCATCGAACCATCATCACCCAGCCGGTACATTTTAATTATGCTGCATGAATCTGAAGCAGCTAAAGAAACGATATATGTTATGAATGCTCAATCCCCACCAAACCTTGGATCAAACCCTGGATCAGAGGACAATTCTAACGATGCTGATGAAAACATCGAGAGAGGACCAATCCAACTGATTCCCGCCCAAAAGAAAGTCTATTATGCCGGAAAAGAGATCGCTCTGACGGCACGGGAGGCCAAGATCTTGGGCTTCTTGATGCAGAATGCCAACAAGATCATCGAACGCAAGCAGATTCTTGATTACGTCTGGGGAAGCAGCTTCAACCCGTTCAGCAACGTCGTGGATGTGCATATAAAGAACCTCCGACACAAACTCAATGATGAAAAAGAGCAACCCTTGATCGAAACTATCTGGGGTTCGGGATATCGGCTTAGGATCCCTGATAAACTATAGCGCGAATGCGGCTTTTATATCCCCCACCCTACTCGCGTTCTTTGCATTGTTATGTTAGTATTGAGCAGTCACTGAATTGGAAGATGCTGCACGTCTGATGGCAAAAATCAAAACAACGTTAGCATATATCGGTCTCGGTCTGTTCATCATCGCCTGCGCACTCTCTTTAGCGCAGTTTAATGCGCGTGCAAGCGACGGAGATGAGCGCATTCTGGTCAAATATAAAGCAGAGAGCTCTGAAGAACAGATCGCGAAATTCGACAAGAAGTTCGGCTCTGATCTAGAAGAAATAATTCCCAAGCTGGGCGTGCGTATCGTAAGCGTTCCCGCAAACCTCGAGCGCGAAATAATCGGCAAACTCAAAAAGTATGCGCTCGTCGAATATGCCGAACCGGACGCCTTGGCCCAGGCCCTCTTCGTGCCGAACGACCCGTATCTCCCCAATGAATGGGGTCTGGTAAATATCCATGCAACCAATGCATGGGATGTCGCTACCGGCACGTCGACAGTTAAGATCGCTATCCTCGATACGGGCATCGATTATGACCACGGTGATCTCAAAAGCAAGGTCGTCTCGAACACCAATTTCACTGCCAGCAAATCGGCTACGGACCGCAACGGGCACGGCACCCATGTCGCCGGCATCGCTGCAGCGACGACGAACAATGCGCGCGGCGTCGCGAGCATCGGCTACTCATCCTCACTGATGAACGTCAAAGTCCTCTCCGACAACGGGAGCGGCTACTACTCATGGATCGCCAACGGAATAATTTTCGCCGCCGATAACGGCGCAAAAGTCATCAACATGAGCCTGGGCGGGAGCAGTGCTTCGCAGACCCTACAAGATGCTATCGACTACGCATGGTCAAAAGGCGTCGTGATCGTCGCTGCAGCTGGCAATAACAACAATAGCACGCCGAGCTACCCCGCATACTACGCCCACGTCATCGCCGTAGGCGCCACCGACGAAAATGACAGTCGCGCCAGCTTCTCTAACTTCGGCGACTGGGTAGATGTCGCGGCTCCTGGAGTCAATATCCTCTCCACCTATCCGCATATAGGCCGCACGGACCGTTATGCATATCTAAGTGGCACTTCGATGGCTTCGCCCTTCGTCGCCGGCCTTGCGGCGCTGGTATGGAATACTGCGTCCGGAACCGACAACCAGACCGTCCGAGACCGAATAGAGAACACTGCCGATACGCTCCCGACTTCCTGGACTACACACGGCCTCATCGACGCCGCTAAAGCCGTTACGTTTTAAGTTCTATCTTCTCAACGCAACGCCATCGATGGGCGTTTTTTACTGGCAGAAATTGACAGAAGTGTAGCTGGTGTGGTACTATCTTTCTTGGAAAAGATCCACCATCAACGAAAGGATCAAGTATGAAAATCTGTTCTTTGTTAGCTGTTTTGTTGAGCGCATTAGTAGTATGCAGCTGTAGCACAATCCCTCCCCTAGAATTGGGAAAACTCCCTCGAGATTCAGTAACGATACAAAACTCGACCCGATATCATCTTCATGTGTACCGAAACGGCGACCCTTGGGTGGTTCCCTACTACGAGGGTACACGCTATAAGCTACCGATCGTAGTCAATCCATGGCAAGTGGTCACGCTATCAAACTGCACCGCTGCGCGTTTCGGCTCGAGCGTACGCATGGGCCTGCAAGCATTCAGGGTTGGACATGTCGGGTGCGTGGTGTTTGACCAGAAGATCGGACAGACCGAAAAGCTGCTGCAGCTGGGCACCAACGCCCCGGCGCATATAGTACGGGTTATGCGAAGGGATTTTTGAGACTGGAGTACAAACAATTCAGACAACGAGAGGAGTGATCCTCTCGTTTTTGTATCTCCCATTATCCACAACCAAACGTACCTCAGCTAAAAAAATGCGATAATGAAGATGCAGTAACACTACCCATGCATATACGCCGCGCTTCAGTGTTAGTTTTTTTAGGCATTCTCTCGCTCTTGAGCCTGTCAGCGCTCTTCTTCCTTCTACCTTCCGCTCCCGCACAAGCCGCATGCGGCCATACTACCGAGTTTATTCCCTACCCAGACCCAAATGGCCCGGCGTACCTACCCAAAATCGGCTGGTTCGAACCGATCGGAAAATACTACAGTCCCTTCACCTATACCAATAACCTGCAGACGCCGACGATCCTCCCCCCGCCGGCGAATGGTTCGATGTGGGTCTATTACGATGACTGCGAGAGCTCTCCAAGCACTTCAACGATCAGCATCGGGGGAACCGATATACGCTGGACTGAAGCCAATACCTCCGGCACGCAATCATACGAGCCTCTGGCAAGCGTGCCGGTCGGCGGGTTTGGACCTAATCAACCCTACAACAACACCTGCGACCCCAGCAGATATTACTGTTACTGCCATATCTTAGGGAGTATAGCGTGTGTCTTGCAAGAAGGGTATTCGACCATCGGCTACTCAAATTATAGCGCCGACGGAGACATTCCTGCGGGAGAGCGGCAGACAAATAAGGGCTGGATCACTTCGGTACAAGATATAAACCATTCTCTCGCAAGCCTCGTGGGTACCTCGACCCTAGAAGAAGATCAGTGGCTTGATAAGATTTCCCAGGAGAATACCGTGGGAGTCAGGGTGGATACTCCCGGCATCGGCTCCCACGTTTTTGACGTTCCATATACGAATTGCCTCATTGATGACGGAGTGAGCTTTCGAGCTCCCTATCCCGCCGAAATCAACGACAAAACAAAAAACAAAGTGGTGTTCGTGCGCGGCAAGAGCGATTCAAATATCAATTATTTTATCACCAATGTTAATAAGGCAATCCAGGACGGTTTCTATTCCGTTGACCCATTCAAGACGTATAAAGACAATTTTTCTTTCTATGTTGACCTCGATAAAATAGATGACTCGAACGTGCCCCTTGAAACCGTTTTCTTAAATGGGACTACTACGAGCTTCTTTCAACCCATTTTTGACACTGTGGTGCGGCTCACTTCAAGCTGCAGCGGGCTGCACGGCGGCACAGGAGATTCCTTTTATATCTTCTATGTCGACCAACGCACTAGACCCCAATTATACCCAGGGTACTCTCGCACGGTTGCATATATTGATGATTCTCTCACAGACCTTACTCTAACGACGTTGCACGAGTTTGGACATCAATTCGCTTCTCTCAACGATGAATACGAGAAATCAGTATATGGTGTTTTACCCGGAAGTTTCTTCGGGACATCGATTTTTGCGGAAAACTGTACCTCATTCCCCCGAACTAAATACAGAAATTCTTCAAACAACAAAGTGTACGGTTCACTTCAAAATACAGGGTGTGCATACATCAGTAATCTACCGGCCCCTAAACCCGATCCGCAGTATTACTTTAGACCCTCCATTGACAGCATTATGCGTTCTACGAGTCCCGCAGGAAGAAAATTCAATATCATTGATTGCGGCTACATTATGGCAGCGATGTTTGGAGAGCCACACACCAAAGCTAATGCGGAGAAGTACTGGCCAGCGGTGGCTAAATCGCCCATAGGAAACATCAAAGGATGCGCGGCAATGGATGTGGATAGCGATGGCGTTCCTCCCCCAAACCTGTCAACTCCTGCATTCACCACTCCTTCCTCTTCGTCTGCAGCTCCCGGCCAATCGCTTACGGTGACTGGCTCTAACTTCACCCCAACTGACAATGCCGCCCATTTCACGAACATCGACAGCGGGCAGACCCAAGGGATAAGCATTGCTGACCCGAACTGGAACCTGACCGGTCATTGGGGCTTGGCCTTTGGATATCTGTTCGGAAACGGTGCCGCGGACTCATACCCGGCAAATGATACTGCAACCGCCACGGCACCGACGCTTAACCTGCTCGCTCACAATGCGGCGCGGCAAGCTACCCTACACTTCACCTCAAGCTGTTCCACTGAAACTTCCGACCCTGCAACCGGAAATTCCGACTACCTCGCGCTCGAGTGGAGCGGCGACGGTCTGCACTGGGGTCAAACCGCGCGGTGGAACACGTTCACTGACGGCTCTGCGCCCTCGGTGCATAATCTGCCTATCCCCTCTGCGCTCATAACTTCGAGCTTCGCCTTCCGTTTCCGGTGGGTCACGAATGCAACAGACAATAATCACAACGGCTGCGGGATCAAGGATATATCGGTCACTGCTCCCGAACTCTCTTATGAAGTACTCGGCATCCCATCGCCGGATGGCACACACCTCACCTTTAAAATCCCGACCACGACACCTGATGGCGCAACGACTACCCCCGACGGATTCTCTGCCGTGCCCGTAGCCGGGCAGTATAAGCTCAAGCTCGGCGCATTCAATTCCGACTGGTCAAATTCTCTACCGTTCACGATTCTGGGAGGAACCCCGCCGCCCGTACTCAACGCTCTGACTCCTTCTACCAGCGCGGCAGGAAATGCAGTGGAACTAGAGGGTCGAAACCTGAAGTCGGGAACGTACGTCACCCTCTCCCGAGCAGGCATTCCGGCACTCACACTAACCGGCGAAAGCCACGCAGGCGGCAAGTATTTCGATATCACCCTACCCGCCACTCTTGTAAGCGGAATCTATCAGCTCACCGCGACCAACGGAGGAGTGGCGAGCAACGCCCTTACCCTCACCGTAGTCGGTCCCCCCACCATCACGCTCTCGGCTTCTCAACTCGCCATTGCTGTAGGACAATCCGTTACGGTTTCGTGGAGCACGACAGACGCCACTACCTGTCAGGCGACGGTCAATGGCTCCAGCAGCGCGATCGCCCTGTCGGGTACTGCTGTGCTGACGCCGACGACTACCCTCTCCATCTCGCTCACCTGCACCGGTATCGGCGGCAGCAACAACAGAAGCATCACCATTACCGTAGTACCACCGCCGACGATCACTCTCTCGGCTACCCCCATCCCGGTCCTTTTGGGTGGAACTGCGACAATCTCATGGAGCAGCACTAATGCGACGGGCTGCGCGGCAGCGGGAGCCTGGAGCGGCGCGCTTCCTCCCTCCGGCGCCACCTCCACTGCACAAATCAACACTCCGACCACCCGCACCTACACGCTCACCTGCACCGGAGTGGGTGGTACTACTACCCAGAGCTTTGCCCTACCGGTCGTCTCGCTCACTGCAGTGAGTACCGACCAGGGTAGCTACCACGTCGGCAATCCGATGGATATCAACTGGAGAAGCACGAACCTCGCCTCCCCCATCGCCCTCTACCTCTTCGATTACAAAGACCTGCACCTGGTGCTTCCCATCGCCTCGAACCTCCCCAACAGCGGCTCGTACACCTGGACCATCTCTGACGCGGTTGATACTGCAAACGACACCATCTATCGCATCCGCGTTACCAGCTCCGCCCCGCTCCTCTACACCCAGACTAGCCCGGTGGAGATCCTCCCCGCCCTCCCTTCGATCACCCTCTTAGCGTCGCTCAAAACCATCGACATCGGCAAGTCCACGACGCTTGACTGGACTACGACACACGCTCTTTCCTGCCAGGGCACCACCGACCGCGGCGACCTGCCCGGCTGGAGTACTCCAGGACTCTCGGGATCTTTTACCTACACCGCAACTGCCCAAACCGGCCCCAGCATCACCTTCACGCTCACCTGCACGGGAGATGGGGGAACGGCAAGCCAGTCGGTACAGATTACGGTCAATGCAAGCCCCGCCCGAAACCATTCACCATTGAGCTTCCTCGCCGCACTCGTAGCGGCAGTACAGCGGGTGCTTGAGGGACTGACGGGCTCACTGTCGCGGTAACAGGGAAAACCCTTGAAAAAATCTTTGGGATGTGTTAAAAGGTAGCACCATGAACCCGAAGAAGATCCTTTTTCTCGTGCTTGCCCCTCTCTATATACCGATGGCGGTGTTTCTTTTTCTTACCTTCGAATGGTGGAGCAATCTATGGGTTAAGGAATAGAAAAGACCCGTTTATAGGGCTGATTGAGAAAATCCACTCCGTCTGCATGGGATGGATTTTCTCAACGTATTATTTACTTGGAGAAACCGAATGAACGGCGGGCAAGCCGAACTTTCCGCACCGCTTCATAGAAAAAATACAGCGACGCAAGGGTAGACGCCCCTAGGAGCACCTGTACCCTCCATTCTGTGTGCAATACCGCCGAGAGTAGATATTGCAGAAAGGATCCTGTGGCGAGCATCCCTTCGGCATTGGTATAGATGTTGCCGAAAGAAACCAACATGCTCAAGAGGACGAATGCTCCTCCCACCACTGCGGCCTCCACGAGAAACGGCCGCGACATCGAGCGCATGAAAAAGATCAGCCGTACCCGCTGCATGATCGCTTCTAGTAATCGCGATTCGTACATATTATTGTACCGTTATATAAACTTGGGTGAATACTTTGCGTGCGCGGTGAAGCCGCGTCCGTATCGCACCCACCGATACTCGCTCGCGCTCCGCAACATCTTTGAGACTCTTCCCCAATAACACCAGCTGGCGCAACACTGATGAGAGCTGCTCCGGCATGCGTGAGAGAACGGAAAGGAAGGTATCCCTCGAAAGTCGGTGTTCCATACCATCGAGGTGTGCCGTTTCAAGAAGCGTCTCATCGAAGGCTTCGGACACATAGATCCGCTCGCGCGCCTTTTTGCGATAAACCGTCAGACACGTATTGATGAGAATACGGTACGCCCATGACTGAAAAGACGCACCCGGCACTTTTCTAAACCGCTTGCCGTTGATGTATATTTTCACGAACGCTTCCTGCACCGCATCCTCCGCATCCGCGGAAGTTTTCAGGATCGAGCCGGCTTTCCTCAAGAAGGCTGCACGATACCGCGCAACCAGTTCCGCGAACCGCTCCGGATCGGACTCTATAGATATCTGCAGAAGCTCCTCGTCCCTAAGACGAGCTTTGGCTTCTACTACTGCGCTCTCATTGAGGAGATTGGTCATGTACCGTACCGCCCGCCTTGAACCGGAAGGCCAAGGCGGGGCGAAGCGCTAGTAAATTCGACCATATACCCAGTATAACATCTCGTCGCGGCGAAACATTACATAAAAAAGGCCGCGCAGTCTTTGAGTTTGGCCTCATAGTTACTGCGCGGTTTGAACTTTGGGGAAAGAGTCTTGTTGATGGTAGACATAACCCACGACCGTCGATATCTTCCAACCCCCTCGCGGCTTCGACCTAAGGGGGATGTTGCAGTCGAGGAAATACCCCAGCCTGTCCAGAATAGGCCTGATCAGGTCAGACCCGATGGCCGTCTCGTCACTGAGATCAGCAATAGAGCGGTGTGGACCAAGCTCTACCACAATGGACTTTACCAATCCCCGCACCCGATTTCGACTAAGGTGCTCGCGGGTATGCCCGTTTAAGTTTGGATTCATAAGAGGTACTACACTTTAAAACGCGTCACACAAACGCGTAATTACTGCGCTTATAATACTTAAAGTCTTCCCCCAGTCAAGTGCGGCCGATGACGAAAGCAAAAAACGCCCAACTTGGGCGTTTCTTGCTAATGTGACCAGCAGAGGCTTAGAAGCTTCTGCGAGGCGCCTGCTCGGTGCGCGGTCGGGCCTCATTGACCCGAAGAGCGCGGCCGTCAAGATCCTTTCCGTCCCACATTTCAATAGCTTTCTGGGCATCGGCATCCTCCATAGTGACGAAACCGAAACCGCGTGACTTTCCCGTCATGCGATCCGTCATCACCATGGCTTCTGAAACCGATCCAGCTTGGGAAAAAGCATCGCGCAGACCGTTATCATCGGTCTTCCACGACAAATTCCCTACATACAACTTTTTAGCCATGAATTGTCTGTCAGTTAACTTTCATAGCGCGACCTTCCCAAATTCGCGCCAATTCAGGGCCGATATTCGAGAACCACTACGATGCTGCCATTATACATTAAACTCATGAATTTGCAATAGCCTCATCATTGATGTTCAAAAACCCCTTTCCCTGCTTCACTGATCGCAACAGATCTGTAAGAGACAAAAAACCGTCATTGCGCTACAATCTTGGCTATGTCGAGGAAGAGCAAAATCTCAACGGAGAGCTACAAAGGCGTCCGCGATTTCTATCCCCATGATATGTTCATCGAGAACTATATCTTCACGGTCATGCGAAAAACAGTGGAGCGATTCGGCTATGTCGAGTACGGCGCTTCCATACTCGAACCCGCAGAATTGTACCGGTCAAAGACCAACCAAGAGATCGTCAATGAGCAGACCTACACCTTCACTGACCGCGGCAAGCGCGAAGTCACCTTGCGTCCGGAAATGACGCCGACGCTCGCACGCATGATCGCCGGCAAGCACCGAGAGCTCGCTTTTCCCTTGCGCTGGTACTCCGTTCCCAACGTATTTCGCTACGAGCGTCCTCAGCGCGGCCGCCTGCGCGAACATTGGCAGCTCAATGCCGATATCTTTGGGGTCTCGAGCAGCGAAGCGGAAGTAGAGATCATTGCACTGGCGTATGCGATCATGCGGAAGTTCGGCGCCGGGGTGGATGATTTCCAAATACGCATCAATAGTCGGAAATTGCTCCAAGAGTACCTACAAGGACGGCTCATCAACAAAGATCTCTACGAAGATGCGATCCGGCTCATCGATAGGAAGGATAAGATTCCGGCAAAAGAATTCGAAACGAGCTGGAAAAAACTCTCGAACGAATCGTTCGCCTTAAATCTCTCTGCGGATGAGATGGTAGCGGACATCATCGCAAAGCTCAATGCGCAAGGAATACACAACGTCGTCTTTTGGCCAACCCTCACCCGCGGTTTTGATTACTATACCGGCGTCGTGTTTGAGGTTTTCGATACCAATGCAGAGAACGGACGATCCCTCTTTGGCGGCGGGCGATACGATGATTTACTCGAGCTCTTCGGCGAAAAGCCGATACCCGCGGTAGGCTTCGGCATGGGAGACGTCACGCTGCGTGATTTCCTGGAACTTCACGCTCTCTTGCCTGCATACCGACCCACCACGGACGCGTATCTCATACCCGTCTCTCCGGTTGACCAGAGCGCTGCGCTCTCGGTCGCAGACGTGCTCCGAAAACTCGGACTTAACATCGCCGTCGATCTCTCGGATAAAAAGGTCGGTGACCGGGTCAAGCTGGCAGACCGTAATGCGATACCATTCGTCATCTTCGTCGGTGAGGCAGAAGTCTCAAGTGGGCTCTACAAATGCAAAAATCTCAAAACCCGTGAGGAAAGGACTGGAAGCACCGAAGAGATCGCACGGATCATCAAAGACTCTCGTGCGTAAGGTAGTTTTCGATATCGAAACACAGAACTTCTTCCACGAAACCGGTTCGACGGACCCGGCGTCGCTCTCGATAGCGTGCGTCTGCATCCATGATTCCGAGACAAACAAATATCTAAGCTTCAAAGAAGACGAACTCAAGAATCTCTGGCCTATACTCGAGAAAACCGATCTGCTCATCGGCTTCAACTCCGATCACTTCGATATCCCGCTTCTTGATAAGTATTACACCGGAGATCTCACAAAGATAAAGAGTTTAGACCTTTTAAAAGAAGTGAAGAAAGTCCTTGGGCATCGCCTAAAACTCGACACACTCGCTGAAGCCACCTTGGGAAGACGCAAAACCGCGGATGGCCTTGCCGCAGGGCTTTGGTGGAAAAACGGAGAATATCAGAAAGTCATAGACTACTGCATCGAGGACGTCCGTATCACAAAAGACATCTATGACTACGCGATGGAGAACGGTAAACTAAAATACCGCGACGGCAAGATGCTTCGCGATATTCCACTCGATACATCGAAATGGGAGAAAAAAGAGGAGAGCGCGATGACACACACCCTCCCCTTCTAGACATATTGTCGTTTATTACTTGCTAGTCAAAGACGACGCCATGGGCACCCGCGAGTGAGCGAGCGCGCACGCGGTCTTGGATCTCGGCTTTAACTCTGAGGCTCTGTTCTACACGCAGCCTGTATCGAGCATAGACGATCCGATGAAGCGCTCTGTTGACCGCCTGAACTTCTCTTGACAGTCGTATCTTTTTCATAGAGTCCTTTCTTCTATGAAAAAGACTAACACGACGGCTAAGATCCTGCGAGCCGGATGACAAGATACATCAACCCCATGCCGAGTATGGTCATGTAGGTCGTCCAACGGCGCGGATGCGTATGCTGACTCTCGGGCAAAAGATCGCTCGCACCGATGTAGAGAAAGAAGCCCGAGAAAAGGGCTAAAAGGAGACCGAGCTTGCTTTTCTCGACGCTGAAGAAGAGCGTCGAGGCAACGCCAACGATGGGGGCCAGGGCGTCTGTTAAAAGCCAGCTCATCGCCATCGTTCTGCTTGCCCCGTTTTTGAGGACAAGGTTGACCGTATTGATGCCATCAGAGAAGTCATGGACTAATACCGCCGCTGCAACGATAACGCCGAGCGCGGGAGACACTTTGAAGGCAAGACCGATACCCACTCCATCGAGAAAGCTATGGACCGAAAGGCTCCCGGCCCCGAAAATCGCCCGTCGTTTATCCCCTTCCGGCATATCATCATGGCCATGTAGGAGGATCAAACGATCGAGGATAAGATAGGTGAGAAACCCGACGGCGATGACTGTCGCGACAAAAGAGACTTCATAGTGGTTTACCGTTATCTCGAACGCCTCGGGCATGAGGTCGAAGAAGGCAACCCCGATGACCGCGCCGGCGCTAAAGCCGAGCACCAGATGCAAACGGTCTTTAAGGTGCAGCGCAAAGAGACCGCCGAAGAGCGTGCAAAGAAACGCTGCAGTACTTATCAAGAACAGCATCATAAAGGTTGTATACGTTATTACTATAATATACGTGGTGATCGTTTGCCAAAAGGGAAAAAGTTGCTATAATCGCTGGATCATTAACATAAACCCAATCCCATGGAAGACTTGTACCAGAAGCCGAAGAATAATTTATCCGTATCCATCGCGATCGTTGTCGCTGGAGGCTTGATCGCAGCCGCGCTCTATCTCTCGCGCGGGCCTGCGGCACCGGCCAGTGCGATACAAGCGGGAACCGCTGCTCCGACGACGCAAACAGGACAGGCGGAGATATCGATCCGTCCCATCAAAAGTGAAGATCATATGCTCGGTAATCCGGCTGCGCCGCTGGCACTCGTGGTATTCACCGATCTCGAATGCCCCTTCTGTAAAGACTTCCATACAACTCTGGGAAAAGTCGCAGACACGTATGGCAAGAATGGCAGCGTACTATGGGTGTACCGGAATTTCCCACTGGCCCAATTGCATAGCCGCGCGCCCAAAGAAGCCGAAGCTGCAGAATGCGCCGATGAGCTGGGAGGAAGAGAGGCTTACTGGGCATTCGTCAACGATGTCTTCAAAACGACGACTTCTAATGATACGCTCGACCCCGCCGAGCTTCCCCGGATCGCCCGCCGGGCAGGTCTGGACGTGACTAAATTCAACGCATGCCTCTCGAGCGGAAAATATACGGAGAAAGTACAGGCTGATTATGATGAGGCAGTCGCCGCAGGTGGACAAGGTACCCCATTCTCCGTCTTCGTCCTCAACAGACCGATCAGTGATAGCGCTGTGAATTCTATAAACCAGATGATCACAACGTATCGGCTCTCCCCTGACACCTTTGTCTTCTCGAACGATAAGCAACATCTCTCGATGTCGGGTGCGCTTCCCTATACGATGGTGCAGAAAGTCATTGACGCCCTCCTCTCAAAATAAATCCCGTTCGCCAAAACCGCACGGTTCACTCTAAGCCAAGAGCGAGCCGGAAGCCTCTTTAAGCGTGCACCATTCGCAATCCCGCTTACCACATCCCTGGTCAGCAAATGAGAAATCAGCGATCTGTCGCGCAACGTCCGCAGTCAGCGCGCGCAGAGCTTTCACCTCCGTATCCTCGATTGTAAATACTTCGCGTCGGTACCTGCCTCGCTCGTCGGGTTTGATGAAATCCAGCGTGCCCGTTTTCATACGCCACTTCCCTTCTACGTCCACGAGCAGTTTGTAAAATATGAGCTGGCGCTTATAGTCCCCGTTGCTCGAATTCGTTGTTCCCTCGATCTGCGCGCGAGATTTCGGGCGTCCTGTTTTATAATCGACGACATTGATTTCATTACCAGAGAGCAATTCCACCTTATCCAGCGAACCATTAAGCGTCACGTGTTTCTTCTTTCCGAGCGCAAGCGGGATCCCACCGATGCGGAACTCGTTGTAAATCGCGCGGGGGAAGTTACCTTGTCCCAGGTACCGCTTGAGCTCTCTTTTCCCTTCGGCAGCGTGACTTTCAAAGTCGCGCTGCGAGAGATGGGTGCGGCGAATATACTGCTCGAACAGATGCAGGGTCTGCGCGATGGTGATGTCTTCCTCGCGCGCATAGGCATCAAAATATGACTTTAGTGCTGCATGAATTGCAGAGCCATAGAGAAGCGCGGGCGATTGCGACTCCGGTACTCGGATGAGATCAACGAAAAAATAACGCCAGGGGCATTCAAGAAAGTTGTTGAGGTGGGTAACGGAGAGGCCACGCTTGAAAAAGAGCGCGCGCAAATAGGCAGAGTCGGAGAGCAAGGGTGATGATAGTGATGTTTGTTTATGAACAGATGTTGGTATTGACGGGGTGAGATGCAGACGGTGCGCCTCGGCGATCTCTGCGATGAACCGTGACGGCACGCGCTCTCGCCCATCATCATCCCTCTGAAAATAGGAAATGACAGCCTCCTTCCGCGCGCGGGTGATCGCAACGTAAAATAATCGTCGCTCGTCCTCGGTCTCATGATCTTCCTCGCCGCCAAGGATCGTCAGATCAAAGAGGGAGCGTGAGCGCCGCCCTCCCCAGACGCCATCTTCGGCATGCAGGATAAAAACAGAGTTGAATTCAAGGCCCTTAGAGCGATGGGCCGTCATTACCGATACTCCTTCTGGAGCGGAGACTTCCGCGTTTATTGAGATATCATGCTCACGCGCACGGGCAAGATAGGTCACAAAATTAGCAACGGTAGCTCTCTTTTCGCGCTCGGCGTAGCGCTCCACACTTCGGAGCAGTGCACCGTAGAGGGGTAGAAGTTCATGCCCACCCGGTTGAGCGATAAGATGGCCGCTATATCCGCTCTCTCGTGCAATGCGTCCGAATCCTTCTACGAGAGACTCATTTCTGGCGATCTTTGCCCATCGGGAGAGATCAGTAGTGAATTTCTTGAAGGGTTTGCTCTCGCGCAGGAGACGCACCAACGATGCACGTTTATGATGCCGAGCTTCCAACAACATATACACGTCATGGGGATCCAATCCCAAAAAATCGAGGAACAATATGGGTGCAAGGCGCTCGTCAGATGGTTCTACGGAGGCCTCTAGCAACTTCAGGAATGCGTCAATACGGACGTGCGAGAGCGCATCCGCATCGGCGAACCGCGCGACCCCGATGCCGTGATCGCGCAATACGCGCTCCATTGGTTCCGCATCCTTATTCTCCCGCACCAACACCGCGATCTCGGAGAGACTCTCTCCTGCCTTGAGACGCTTTGAGATCTCTTCGGCTACGAACGCTCGTTCGGCGCTGCGATCGGCTAGAGTTGCAACAGATATCTTTTCTGGTTTGTGTACAGCGCGTGATATCAGTGAGACACGCAAAGACTCATCCGAGATGGGGTTGTGTACTATCAAACTATGAGCAGCATCAAGGATGGTCTGGTTGGAACGATAATTCTCCTCAAGGGTGACGAGACGCGCCGAAGGGAACAATCTCCGAAAATACAGGAAGTTCTCTAACGATGCCCCCTGGAAGCGGAAAATCGCTTGCTTCTCATCGCCGACGATAAAAAGGTTCGGGTCTTTATGGAAGGAACTTAGCAATTCTAAGAGCCGGTTTTGCGCATTGTTCGCATCCTGATGTTCGTCTGCGAGAATATATTGAAAGTCTTCCTGCAATTTCAAGAGTAGATTCGCATCGGATTCAAGAACACGGACACATTCCATGATCATGTCCTCGTAATCATATAGTCGTGCTTTACCCAATTTCTCTTCGTAAAGGCGGTAGACCCCGACCAGCTCACGATTCTTCTTCAACTTCTCGGCTCTCAATCGGTACTTCCCTTTTACCTCACCCGTATAGCGGCCGCTTTTATATCGCATATCGGGGACACCCGCAAGCTCTGTTTCCTGTTTCTTCACGAGTTTCCCGAATGCTTCGGGAGAAATATTCTCTCGCTTCAAATCTTTGATGGCGGAGAGACACGGAGAAACATAGTAGGTCGGGTCGTTCTTTGGCCGAAGCTTGGCAATGTCGGCAGTGTCTAGCACTTCTTGCATCAGACGTATCTGCTCGAGTTCCTCCATGTGCTCCGAGCCGATAAGGCGCGGAAATCGATCCGGATACGTCTTAATGATGTCATTCGCGAAACTATGGAACGTATGGATGTGCACGCGATACGCGGAAGGGCCGATAACGGTCGAAAGTTTGTCGCGCATGGCAGAAACTCCCGATTCGGTGAAGGTCAGCGCCAAGATAGCATCGGGTTGAGTGTCATTCTTTATGATGTTCGCAATGCGCAGCGTCAGCACCGTCGTCTTGCCGGTACCTGGCCCCGCGATGACCATCACCGGCCCCTCAATGGTATCCACCGCCTCCTTTTGTTTAGCGTTGAGGCGCTTATACTGCGCCTCAAATTCAGCGTTTTTCACGCGTACAGTATACCTCAAGCTGATTCACTTTGATGTACGGCTATGCTAGGCTAACCCCAGATGAAAACTAAAATCCACCGATTCAAGCATCTCGTCGATGTGAGAACAGGAAGACCTCTCGAGATTGCTGCCCCGGCCGCTTCGCCACGCGTGTTCCCCATCACGGGGCGCCGACTGGAAAAAGGCGAGACCATACGGCGCGCCGCTTTAAAAAGTGCACAGCGGCTCATCAGAAGCCTCGAGGCTCAGCAAAAAGGACTGCCGTCCAGCGTATAAGACAACGCAACCGCCGCATCTTCGTTGAAGATGCCGCGGTTTATCTTCTCTGGATTTTCCTAATAGCTCTTGAGTTTAGAGGCCTTCTCGTGCTGACGAATCTTTTCGTGCGCTTTTGCCTCTATCTGACGGATTCGTTCGCGCGTAACGCCGAATTTCTGCCCAACTTCCTCAAGGGTATGCGTCACCCCATCCATAAGCCCGTGGCGCATCTCAAGGATACGCCGCTCTTTTTCTGAGAGATCGCCCAAAATCTCTTTGACCTGGTCCGCCAAAATACGGCGTGAGGATTCCTGGTCCGGGGAAAGTATCTTGTCATCGGATACGAAATCGCCGAGCGTTGACTTGCCATCATCGCCCTCATCCCCCACCGGACTCTCGAGCGAAACCGTATCCTGGTCGATCTTTTCGATCTGATAGACCTTTTCTACATCAAGCCCCATCTCGATAGCGATTTCTTCGGGCAAAGGATCCCTACTAAGGTCCTGCGAGAGACGTCGCACCACCTGCTTGTATTTTGCGATGGTCTCGACCATATGTACGGGGACGCGGATCGTGCGCGACTGGTCAGCAAGCGCACGGGTGATAGCCTGCCTGATCCACCACGTCGCATAAGTCGAGAATTTGTAGCCTTTCGTCCAATCGAACTTATCTACCGCCTTGAAAAGTCCGAGATTCCCTTCTTGTATAAGATCGAGGAGGGTAAGGTCAGGAGAGCGGCCGACGTAGCGTTTGGCGATCGAGACGACCAAACGAAGGTTAGCCCGAGCCAAGAGATTCTTCGCTTCCATGTCCCCTTTCTCGATGCGTTTGGCGAGTTCCTTCTCATCGGATGCACCAATGAGGGGATACTGGCCGATCTCTTTGAGATACATCTGTATCGAATCATAGCCGCTGTCGGTCCGCCCGTATCCGAGTTTCTTCCCACTGCTCTCTTCGGTGTGCAGGTCAAGCATACCCCCGCTCTCAAGCACGTCGATGCCGGCTTCGCTCAACTTCACATAGAGGTCTTCAAGGAAGACGATATCATCTTCGATGGTCGGGAATTCCTTCAAGATCTCATCATAGGTGATGAAACCACGCTCTTTTCCGCGGGCAAGAAGTCGTGTCACTTTGTCCTCCTGCGCTTTCGCCCGTTTGGAGATCTTATCCACCGGCACCTTTTTATGCGCTGAATTCTCCTTTCTGCGCTCCTTCAGGCGCCGCTGGGGACGCGCCCGATGCACTTGTTTCTTCGCAGTTTTCTTATTTTTTTTCATAGGGGTTTACGTATCAAAAGAGTATCGCTTGTGTTTTAAATCGTTGAGCCGCTTCGTCAATTCCTGGCACTGGCTTAACAATTTCCTTTTCTTCTCCTCGTTCTTCTGCGCCTCGGCCTGCGCGAGTGCGCTCATCGCCTGCCCAAGCTCCTCGGTCAAACTATCCTCCTCAAACGTATCCAAAAGCTCCGCGACTGCCGCCTCGACATGCTGATTGCCTTCGTAGTAACTCTCCGCCTGATAGATAAGCTCTTCGGAAATGGATGTCCCTTCGGCAAACAGCTGGTGGGCCGATGCCGGCCCGCGGATCCGCTCGATATTCTCTCGCAACTGCTGGGTATCGATGAGCGGTTTGTCCGCTTTATCCTGCCAGAACACAAGCCCGATCAGGAGCCGCTCGGTCAGGTTTCGCCGCGGCGTAAATGACGATTGGACCGGAGAACCGCGATCGACGGGCTTTTCGACCGTATACTTCGAGAGGTCTTCCCGGATGGCGGCCTCCCTGACTCCCGTGCGATTTGCGATGCGCGCAATGAAATGATCCCGCTCAATGCTTGAATCGAGCGCCGCAACCAAGGGAAGGAGGCGCTCTTTTATAGCACGAGAGAGCGTATGGTCGGTGAGTCCCTCCTTCAATAATACCTCAAGATAGAAATCAATGATCTGCGTACCGGTGCGCAGGCTCTCTTTGAAACGAGCGAGATCCTTGAGGATAAGCTCTGCCGGATCAACGCCTGCAGGCAATGCGGCGACCTTGACCTCCATTCCCTGCGAGAGCGCAAGGTTGGCGCTGCGAAGGGATGCCTGGATACCCGCCTTATCAGCATCGTAGACAAGCATGAGCCGCTTAGAGAGCCTCGAGAGAAGGCCTATCTGCTCTTGGGTGAAGGCAGTACCGGAGGACGCGACGGTATTCTTAAAACCCGCCTGATGGCACATCAAAAGGTCCATCTGACCCTCGACGAGCATCGTAAAATCCTTCCGGCGTATCTCGTTCTTCGCCCGGTCGAATCCATAAAGCACACGGGATTTGGAAAAGACGCTCGATTCAGGACTATTGAGGTACTTCGGTATCTGTTCGCTTTCTTTACCCAAGATCCTTCCGGAAAAAGCGATTACTCGGCCTGAACTGTCGAATAGGGGGAACATGATGCGCGAACGAAATCGGTCGTACGTCTTCCCTTTCTCGGTTTTCGATATACCAGATTTCTCGATCTCTGCATCGGTAAAGCCTGCCGCGCGGCAGAATTCCAGACAAGAGTGCCACGCATCTTTGGCGAAGCCCAAACGCCAGCTTTTGATAGTCTCATCGGCAAGAGCGCGCCGATGCAGATAGGCGAGCGCGTCTGGCGAGCGCGAGAGCTCTTCTTGAAAGAACTGCGTAACTGCTTCGAGAAGCGCGAAGATGCGTTCGCGCTCGCTTCGCTGCCGAGGATCTTCGCGCACTATTTCCACCCCGGCACGCGCCGCGAGTGTCTTTAAAGCACCCATAAAATCCAGGCCTTCAAAAGCCTGAACGAACGAGAGGATATCGCCTTTTGCACCGCAGCCGAAGCAATAATAGCTCCCGCGCGCCGGCGATACGAAGAAAGACGCTGTCCGCTCGTTGTGGAACGGACACTTTGCCTTGAGGTTCGAGCCCGCTTTCTCCAGCTTCACATAGGACCCGACGACCTCGGCAATGCTCAACCTCTCTTTTATTTGTTCGATGGGCGAAGACATAAGTCCGTTAACTTAAACTCTTCGGAACTCCACGCACGCAACTCCCCAGACCTCCCCGAAAAACGCGCGAGCAGTTATACCTCCTCTTTCTGCATTTCCTGTTCACGCTGCATCTCAAGTTCCATCATTTGTTGTTCTTGCGCAGCCTTTTGCGCCTGAATCACATCGATGAGCGCGCGCTTCGGACTTCCGGCGAAACCGGTTCCCGCAGGGATGAGGCGCCCGATGATGACATTTTCCATAAGACCTTGCAGACGATCGATCGCTCCGCGGACCGCGCTGGAGATCAATATCCTCGCAGTGTGCTGGAAAGAAGCGGCCGCAAGGAAGCTACGGCGCGTGAGCGACGCTTCGGTTATGCCCATGACCATTTGCTCGGTCTTGGCCTCTTCCCCGCCATTCTCTTTTGCCACCTTATTTTCGGCCTGGACTTCCGCATCAGTCACCATATCTCCTACCGATAACAGGGTGTCCCCAGCATCTTTAACACGCTTGCGGGAGAACATCTGTCGGACGATAACCTCGATATGCTTTCGGGATACGGTTTCCCCTTGCAGTTCGTACGGTTTGGTCACTTCGGAGATTATATAGTTCTGCGCTTTTTCAAGACCGCCATACTCGAAAAGTTCATCAATGTCAACCGAACCGTCGGTGATGATATCGCCGCGTTTGATGGCGTCACCGACTTTCACCAATGGTTGACGCTTGTAGTGGACCGAGTACTCGATCGCCTCGCTGGATTTCTTTTTGGTCTTAGAGCGATGTTCAACGCTCGGGATGACCACGATGACTTTTTCCTTGCCTTCCTCCCGTATTTCCGACACCACTCCGTCTACGCCCGAGACTACCGCGGGATTTTTGGGAGAGCGCTTTTCGAATATCTCCTCTACACGCGGAAGACCCTGGGTGATGTCCCCGCCGACCGAGGCAGTACCTCCGGCATGGAAGGTGCGCATCGTGAGCTGGGTTCCCGGTTCTCCGATCGCTTGCGCCGCGACTGTACCAACCGCTTCGCCGAGATCGACAATCTTGTTCTTTCCGAGGTCCAACCCATAGCACATCGAGCAAATACCGTTGACCGTCTTGCAGGTGAGCGGAGAGCGGACTTTAACCGACGGGATATCGCTCTCTTCGATCTTACGCGCCATCTCCTTCGAAAGAAGGGTGCCCCGTTTATAAAGAACCTTGCTGTCTTTCTCGACATCTTCAGCAAGCACGCGTCCGCGGGCATGTTTTGCAAGAGAGATCTGCACCCCGGCGGTGCTACCGGTAGTGCTCAATGTGACTGAATCTTTCGTACCGCAATCCTCTTCCGTAACTACTACATTCTGAGCGACCACGAAGAGCTTGCGGGTCAAATATCCCGCTTTTGCCGTGTTGAGGGCCGTGTCCGTAAGTCCCTTACGCGATCCGTGCGTCGTGATGAAGTACTCGATCGGGGTGAGACCCTCCTTACTGCAGGAGAGGATCGGGAATTCGATCGTCTCGCCAGCGGTATTCTGGATAAGGCCTTTCATACCGGCCATCTGTGTGACCTGCGAGAGCGAACCTCGGGCGCCTGATTTCCACATATCGTACACAGAGCCATTCTTATCCATCGATTCCGGAATAAGGCGTTCGACTTCATTCTTCGCTCCATGCCATATCTCGATGTTCTTGCGGAATCGCTCGTCGGAAGAGAGGAGACCGGCATCATACTGGGACTGAACCTCCAAAGATTTCGCCATGGCCTTCGCCAAGACATCCTTTTTACCGGGGGGAACCTGGATATCGTCGATACCCCACGTAATACCCGAGCGAGTGGCATACATGAATCCGAGCTGCTTTATCCGGTCAAGAATAGCCGGTACATTCTCTATGCCGTATCGGTCGATGAGTGAATCGACAATTTTGGACATGTCCTTGCGGTCAATCTCGCGGTTGAGGAACGGATAGTCGTCGGGCAGCACCTCGTTGAAGATGATACGGCCAACCGTGGTCTCGAAGAGACCACTGGCGAACTCTTTATAGCGCAAAGAATCCGGCGCGAGCACTTTGATCGGCTCGCGGAAGCTGATCGTCTTGAAATCGAATGCGCGGACAGCGCTGTTGGGAGAATCGAAATATTTTGGCGTATCGGAGTTTGCCGAAGGTACCGACTTGGTCATCCAGAATGAGCCGAGCACGATGTCGAGCATCTTGGCGCTCACCGTCGGATCGCCGCTTCCCGGCTTGAGTATGTTCTTGTCGGCGGCCATAATGTTGACCGCTTCAGCCTGGGCTTCCTGCGAGAGAGGCAAATGCACCGCCATCTGGTCACCGTCGAAGTCGGCATTGAAAGCGGTGCAAACCAGCGGATGGACCTGAATAGCGCTACCTTCGATGAGCACGGGCTTGAATGCTTGGATACCCAGGCGATGAAGAGTCGGCGCGCGATTGAGCAGCACGTATTTATCAGCGATGACCTCTTCGAGGATAGCCCAAACCTCCGGAACATCGTCGTCAATAAGACGATTGGCACCGCGGATGTTATAGGCGAATTCGCGCTCAAGGATCTTAGCGATAACGAAGGGGCGGAACAGCTCGAGCGCCATATGCTTGGGCAGACCGCACTGGTGTATTTTCAATTCAGGCCCCACGACGATGACCGAGCGTCCCGAATAATCGACTCGTTTTCCGAGCAGGTTCTGACGGAAGAGGCCTCGCTTGCCTTTAAGGTTGTCAGCAAGCGATTTGAGCGGCCGGCGTTGAGCCTGGCTTAAAGTCGACATGATACTCGATCCGTGACGCAGGGAGTTGTCGAGCATCGCGTCCACGGCTTCTTGCAAAATGCGCTTTTCATTGCGCAGGATCACTTCGGGCGCGTTGATCTCCTTGAGCTTGCGCAGACGATTGTTGCGATTGATGACCCGACGATAGAGGTCATTGATATCAGAGGTGGCATAGCGACCGCCGTCGAGCGGAACCATGGGACGAAGTGCCGGCGGAATGACCGGTACACGCGTCAAGAACATCCACTCGGGACGCACGCCTGCTGAGACCATCGAGCGTAGGACGCTCAACCGCTTGTTGATCCGTTCACGTTCAATGCTTGAAACATCTTCATAGGCAGCCTCAAGCTTCTGTATCAGTGCATGCAGGTCGAGGTCTTTGCAAATATTGTATATCGCCTCCGCGCCGATCCCCGCTTCGAACAACGGGCCGTATTTCATGGAGAAATTGTGATACGCGACCTCGTCAAGCACGGCACCCGGTTTGATACCCTCGATCTCGCGTTTGGTATTCTGGAACATCTCCTTCAGGGCTTCTTTGGTCTTTTCGTCATGGACAGCTTTGACTTTCGACTTGAATTCCGAATCCAGATCGCGCAGGATCTCACTGCGGGTCTCTTCGCTGACCGACGTTACGATGTAGCCGGCGAAATAAATAACTTTCTCAAGGTCGTCGATCGACATTCCCAAAATGAGTCCGATACGTGACGGAGTGGAGCGCAAAAACCAGATGTGGCTGACGGGACTGGAGAGTTCGATATGTCCCATGCGTTCGCGTCGAACGATGGATCGGGTAATCTCGACGCCGCATTTCTCGCAGACGATGCCTTTGTAGCGGATGCCGCGATACTTGCCGCAGTAACATTCATAGTCCTTGTCGGGACCGAATATCTTCTCGTCGAAGAGCCCACTCTTTTCAGAGCGCTGGGTACGATAGTTGATCGTCTCGGGCTTCGTCACCTCCCCATAAGACCACTCTTTGATGCGATCAGGGGAAGCGACCCGCAGGGTGATGGTGTCAAAATCAGTGACGACATGCTGTTTGTTGTTTTTTATCATATTAGTGTTGATTGCTTCTTATTCCCTGCTGCGGCGTCGTGGGCGACCTTCGCTTTCGCGCCGGGGTCTGCTTTCCTTGACTTCCCCTCCGGTGGTTTTCTCAAGCCCGATGTCGAGTGCGAGACCCCGCAGGTTATTGAGAAGAACGTTGAAGGACGCCGGTATATGAGATTGACTGATGTCGACCCCGCGCACGATCGAATCGAATGCAGCCGCGCGGCCGACGATGTCATCCGATTTTACGGTAAGCATTTCCCGAAGCGTATAGGCGACGCCATGCCCCAGAAGCGCCCAGACTTCCATCTCTCCGAATCGCTGGCCTCCGCCCTGCGCTTTGCCTCCCAGAGGCTGTTGGGTGATGAGCGAGTACGGTCCGATAGAGCGCATGTGGATCTTGTCTTCCACCATGTGATGCAATTTCATGATATACATGTAGCCCACTGCGACTTCCTGCTCGAACGGCTCCCCCGTTCGCCCATCCTGCAAGCGGATCTTCCCGCTTTCTGAAAATCCCGCCGATTTCAGCTCCGATTTGATCTCGGCGTCAGTCGCGCCGGCGAACGGGGGCACGATCGCCTGATAACCGTGCGCATGTGCGGCAAGCCCGAGATGCAATTCGAGGATCTGGCCTAGGTTCATACGAGAAGGAACGCCGAGAGGGGTCAAAATGACATCGATGGGACGGCCATCGGGCATAAACGGCATATCCTCTTCCGGCAGTATCTTGCTGATGACGCCTTTATTTCCGTGTCGGCCGGCCAGCTTGTCTCCAACTGAGACATTGCGGATCTCGGCGACTTCGATATGGATGCGCTTAATGATGCCGGACTCAAGTTTGTCGCCCTGTTCGCGCGAAAATACCTTCACACCGATGATGCGCCCGCGCTTTCCGTTCTCCATGCGCTTGCTCGTATCCTTCACATCGCGCGCTTTCTCGCCGAAAAGGCTGCGCAAAAGCCGCTCTTCGGGAGTCAGCTGCGTTTCTCCTTTCGGAGTTATCTTGCCGACCAATATGTCTCCGGGGCGCACTTCCGCACCGATGCGAACGACTCCGTCTTCATCGAGGTTGCGCAATTTAACTTCACCGACGTTGGGAATATCATGAGTCGTGATCTCGGGACCGAGCTTGGTGTCGCGGACATTGACCACGAACTCTTCGATGTGGATGGATGCGAACCGACTCTCGCGCACCAGACGTTCAGAGAGGATGATCGCGTCCTCATAGTTGGCTCCGGACCAGGACATGAAGGCGATGAGGACGTTCTGTCCCAAGGCCATCTCTCCGCGATCAGACGAAGAAGTATCGGCAAGTACATCACCTTTCTTGACTTTGTCGCCGACATTGACCGATGGACGCTGATGGAACATCGTAAAACCGTTGGTTCGGGAGAAATTGACGAGCGCATAGGTATGCTCCTTGCTTCTGCCTTTGATCATTATTCTGCGGGCATCCACGAAGCTCACCGTGCCGTCTTCCTGTGCGATGACGACCCGGCCGGTGTCCGCGGCGGCCTTCCGTTCGATGCCAGTCGCAACCAAGGGAGCCTCGGGAATGAGGCAGGGCGTCGCCTGCTTCTGCATATTTGAACCCATGAGTGCACGGTTCGCGTCATCATGATTGAGGAATGGGATCATCGAAGTCGCGATCGAGAATGCTTGGTTGGTAGCGACATCGATGTACTGGACTTCATCCTTGCGTACCACGCCCGGCTTTCCCGACGTGCGCACCTCGACGGTCTCCTCCGAAATGTTGCCCTCGCCGTCATACTGCGTCGCTGCGTGAGCGATATGGAAATTTTCCTCCTCGAGAGCGTTGAGATACTCGATCTCACCGGTGACTTTTCCGTTTTTCACTTTGGCATACGGCGTCTCGATCATGCCGAATTCGTTTATCTTCGCGTAGGTCGCGAGGCGCAAAATGAGTCCGATGTTGGGACCTTCGGGAGTATGAATAGGGCAGAGGCGTCCGTAGTGGGACGGATGCACGTCGCGCACTTCAAAGCCGGCGCGCTCGCGCGTGAGGCCTCCGGGACCAAGAGCCGAGAGGGTACGCAGATGCTCAAGTTCCGCCAAAATATTCTCCTGCGCCATGAACTGGGAGAGCTGGTTGGTCGTGAAGAATTCCTTAATGCGGGCCTGCAGAGGCTTGGGCGAAATGAATTGCACTGGCATCGTAACATCCGAATCGATCGTAGACATACGGTCCTGTATATTGCGCTTGATCTGTGACATACCAACGCGGATCTTCTGTTGGAGGAGCTCACCCACGAACCGCACGCGGCGGCTTCCCAAATGGTCGATGTCGTCGTCCGTTGCGCCCGGCGTGTTGTTGAGGCCTGCGACGTGCGCAATGATGAGCACCAGATCGTCGAACGAAATGATGCGTTTTGCAAGGTCCTTTTCTTCGAGCGGCAGACTGAAGCGTTTATTGAGCTTGAACCGCCCCACCTTAGAAAGATCGTAACGGGCGGGATTGAAAATACTATTGATGAACTCCTTCGCGTTCTCTACCGAACCGATCTCTCCATCGCGCAGGCGTTTGTGTATCTCGATGTACGATTCGTCGTTCGTTTTCGCATGATCTTTGGCAAAAGCAGTCTCGAGGTACTGTTTCGCGAATGGATATTTCTCGAAGGCATGCAGGATCTCCTTGTCAGACTTACCCGAAACCACCCGCAAAAGCGACGAGATGGGGAATTTCCGCTTGCGGTCGATGCGAACGTAGATGGCGCCGTCTGCCTCGGTTTCGATCTCTATCCAAACTCCTCGCGAAGGGATGATCTTCGCACCAAAATATATCTTATCTTTTATCTCCGAGCTCGTGAAAAACACCCCGAAACTTCGCGCCAGCTGAGGAACGATGACGCGCTCGATGCCCGAGATGATGAAGGTTCCGTGCGAGGTCATCAGCGGGAAATCGGCCATGAATATCTCCTGCTCTTTGACCGTTCCGAGCGTTTTATTTTTCAGGCGCACCGTCATTTTCAGTGGTGCCTCATAGGAGAGTTTGTTGTCCTTGGCGTAGTATTCGTCGTATTTCGCCTCGGCAACGGTAAAACCGCTGATCTCCAGCTCGAATTTCTTCTCCGAATAGTCCTTGATCGGAGAAAATTCTTTGAACACCTCGACAAGACCCTTATCCAAGAGCCATTTGAACGACGCAACCTGCGCCTCGACCAGATCAGGCAGAGGCGAAAGCGACTCCTTGAAGTGTCCGAAGTATTTTTTGGGCCAAGCGACTTTAGTCGCAGTGGATGACGACATACGCGTATGGATTTAACCTTATTAAAATATCCCCGCCTTTCCCACTCCGATTCTTTACACAAACGAAAACGAATCCGTCAGCTGACGGACTCTCTATATTTGGGTTTGTTATTGGGTAAGCAAGAAGCGGATTTAAAGCCTTAAGCTTAAAGCGACTTTCCCCAAAAACTCAATCTTGCTCGCGCAGGAGAAGCCTATACCAAAGCTTTAGTTCTGTCAAGCGTCTGCTGAAATCAGGATGAATCTGCCTATTTACCCTTATGGTGAGCCCTCCATTGACTGATGCGCGCATGATGGCCGGTGAGGAGGATTTTCGGGACGCGATACTGTTTCTTTTTATAGACGAATACTTCAGGACGCGTATAGACTTCGTGTGACGAGATGCGTCGCTCTTCCACTGAATCGAAGTTACCGAGCACACCCTCAATCTGTCGTGACAGCGCGTCGACAAAGACCATCGCCGGCAATTCCCCACCGGTCAGCACATACGGCCCGACGGAAAGCTCTTCCGCTTTGAATATCTTTTTGACGCGGGCATCCACGCCCTCATATCTGCCACAGACCAGAATGATATCTT
The DNA here is from genome assembly GCA_964617735.1 of uncultured Candidatus Saccharibacteria bacterium. Lineage (GTDB taxonomy): Bacteria > Patescibacteriota > Minisyncoccia > Phycocordibacterales > DSPV01 > 2-02-FULL-46-13. The sequence goes on from CAZTXT010000001.1 coordinate 605,681, forward strand.
TGCCTGATGAGAACTTCTTCGCCGATGCATTAGTGAACTCTTTCCCGCCCGCGGAGAAAATGATGATCTTCGGCTTCTTTGTTTTTGATTTCCGTATCGCCGCTTCGATCGCTTTCACCAGCGACGGAGCTTCCAAGACCATCCCGGGACCGCCGCCATACGGCCTCCGGTCCACCCGTGCCCACTTGTCTTTCGTATAGTCGCGAGGATTATAAAACTTCACCGCGATCTTTTTCTCGCGTATCGCGCGCGCGATGATGGATTCGCCCAAATAGGACTTGAATGCGCCGGGGAAGAGCGTGATGACATGGAATGTAAGCATACGGGTAGCTTACTGTGCTCTTAAGGATTTGAAAAGCCTTTTCACGAGCACACAAAAACCGCCTTGGCCAAACCGCGTGGTTCTAGGCCGGCGGTTTTTGTGTGCGCTTTCGCGCAGAGAAATTAGAGCTTCAAATCTGCCATCGCTTCGTCTACGGTCTTCGTCGCTCGCTCGCGCGGCATCGCGGAGCCTTCCGGCTCGTTGATCTTTAGGTTGACGCGGGCGTTGTTCTTCATGCCCACGACACGCAAGAGCGTGCGGATTGCCTTCGCGGTGTTCCCCATGCGGCCGATCACCTTTCCCATATCAGCCGGATTGATGGAGAGCTTCAAAAGCACACCCATCTCGTCTACCGTCCGCTCGATCTTTACATCGTTCGGATTGTCGACGAGAGACTTGACGACGAATTCCAGAAACTGGACATCCTGTTCGTTCATGGATTTCTTCGATTCACTCGTAATGAAATACTGCAGCTCGACCGATCCTGTTTTACCCGAGCACCCAAAGTGCTTTTGGGTTTACTGCTGAAAGGCAATATAGCATGTTTCTATAAAAAAACAACCAGCGACTGTATGTGTACGTCGCTGGGTTTGCACTCAATCACAGGGCTTCCGCCCGCATTCTTTCGATTTGGACGAGAACATCCTCAAGCGCCCCTTCGGCTTTAATCGACGCAACCCCAAGATCGATCAGAGCCTTTCCGGTTGCAGCGGGTATCTCCACGACAACCCGCCGCTGGTAATTCCGCGCCTCATCACCCGTCAGCAGTCGCGGAACTCCGTTGTGTCCTTCTATGAACATAAAGGGAGGATCGTCAAAGCCGATAGCAATTTGCGCGCCCTCCGTTTTCTGCTCGACATGAGTGTGGTCATTCGATCCTAGAGAGCACTTTTCGTAGATCCACGCTTCCATGGTCCCATTCATTCGTATTCCTTTCTTTTTATAACCGCACCGAGGCGGTTATGTTTGATCCGGTACGTTTCCTCGAAAATAGTACTCGGCAATATAAAAAACGCAATCCCCGTCTCGTAGAGACAGGGATTGTGGCTCGAATCTCTATTTCGCTTCTGCGGCTGGGGCTTCTTGAGGTGTTTCAGCTTTTGTTTCTGCGGAGTCGGCTGCAGTGGCCGGGGCTGCTGTAGCAGGCACAGCTTCTTCTTTCTTTTCCGCTTCTTTCTTTATCGGGCGCTTTTTGGGAAGGGCGTTCACCTTCTTGCCAGAGACAATCTTCTTCTCCACAAGGAAATTATGTAAGGTATCGGTCGGCTTGGCGCCCACGGACATCCAGTATTTTATACGGTCTTCCTTGATAGTCTTTACATCGTTGACCGGATCATAGGATCCGAGGACTTCTTTGTATTTGCCGCTTTTGGTTGAGTTGCGCGATTCGGTCAGCACGATACGGAACACCGGAATGTTCTTTCTTCCCACCCGCTGTAATCTGATTTTAAGCATGCGGGCTATGCTAACAGAAGTTCTCTTGTTTGACAAGAGAACTATTAGAGCATAAATTCGAGGAGAGAAAGGATTTATATGCACATTGCAAAAGGCCAGTGGCGGTTAATCATTGCACTGCCAGAATATGGCATCGTGCTCAAATTACCTCGCATCAGACTATATTGGGCTTTGAGGGGTCTACCAAACTATGTAAAATCCTACAAAATCTGGAGAAAGGTCACACTACAAAATAGAACCCTCATCACTCCTATCGGATGTCTTCTGCGCGGACTAATGGAAAATTGGAGCGAGCGCCGGTTCTACAGGCAAACGAAACACCGCTTTCTGCAGCCGACCTTATTCTCGTTTTTCGGCTTTATGAACATTCAGCGATATGGGAAACCTCTCAATGGGATTGGTTCTCTGATCGCCAACTACTTTTGGGATATATCCAAATCTGGAGAAGGAATCCGTAACGACGGACATCACTTCATGAATTCCCAAAATTTCACGAAGGATTTTTCAGGTAAGCTCCGGATGTTGGATTATGGGTTCAAAACGACCCAAGAGATAATCAGAAAGTATGGAGAACGATTGCAGGATGAGTTCGTCTTCCCAGCTGGGAATTGTTGAGCAAAGGCAGGGTCTGATCCCTGCCTTTTTTATTTTTCTGAATTGACAATCCTACAGTCAGAGGATAGGTTTGGAGCAGAAAGGAAAGAACATTGAATGTATGAAGCAGTCTAAACGAGAGCTAAAACGTAAGCTCATGGAATGTTTGGTAGGTGGTTTGTCCATGAAATATTTTCAAGCGGGCGAGATAGACAGTCTCGACGATATGTCTCAATATGTCCGGTTTCTTGATTCTGTCACAACGCGCGAGGAGCTTGTCGAAGGGTTAAGAGAACTAAGCCCGTTCGCTGACGACGCGCTAGCGGCCGCAGAGCGGATGACGCCTGAAGAATTCTCCGACTTTAAGATGAGACTCTCTCTCGAACGGAAGGGTGAGGACAGCGAAATGCCTCTGGCCTTTACCCCGATCCTGCTTCCCGACCGGTTTTTACCGGCCATATCTCTGGCGCAAAAAGCCGCGGCACCTTTAGGGACCACGCTAGTCAGGTTACTTGAGCATGAGCTCGGGATAAGCTTACGCTCATAAACACCACAGAACCGATTGAGTGAATTTCAATCGGTTTTTATTTTGCAACAGCAACCGCTTCTTCAAATTGAATAGAGAGAAGTTTGGACGCGGCTTCCTGGCCCATTGTAACACCATAGAGCACACCCGCGCGGGACATCGTCTCGCGGTTGTGCGTGATGACGACCAGCTGGGAGTATTTTGAGAGATTCTCGATCATATCGCCGTACTTCCTTGAATTGGCCTCATCGAGTGCCGCGTCGGTTTCATCAAGCACGATGAACGGGGGCGGATTCACTTGAGAGATAGCGAACAAAAGCGCGATGGACGTCAGCGCTCGCTCCCCGCCCGAGAGCATCTCGAGTCCTTTTATCTTTTTATGCGGGAGATTCACACTAATGTCTATCCCCTCTTCTGCTTCCTCTTCCTCGACTGGCCCCTCTCCGGCTTCAAGTAATTCCAGCTCATTCATCTCCGCCTTCTTTCGCTTCTCCGGTCTGACGACCGAAAGCGATGCATGACCGCCGCCGAACATCAGTTTGAAGAATTCCTCGAATTGCGCATTGATTCGCCGCACGCCATTTTTGAATTCGACGTCCAACTTATCAGTCAAATCTTCGATAAGAGTCTGGAGCGAGACTGCGGACTGCTTTAGATCGCCGATCTCCTTCTCTAAAAAAGAATCGCGTTCAGCCGATGTCTGATATTCCTTCAAAACTTCCTGGCTCTCCCCGCCGCCAAGCTCCTCAAGACGGATCTTTAACTTCTCTAAATGCCTGCGGCGCTCATGTTGGGCGGCTCTCGCCTCGGCTGATGCATCTTCAAAGGCATGCATGTCTTCCGCTTCCCTGACGATCTCGGGCCCCACGAGCGCCGCCGCTTCTCTGCGTTCGCGTTCAAATTCCTCGCTTTCGAGCTTCAATCGGTCTTCCTTGCCCTTCAAGACGCTCAGAGCGGCACGGAGCTCATTCTGCTCTGCCATGATCCTAAACATCTCGCGTTCGGCATCACGACTCTCGTCCTTTTCCTTTTCAATATCAAAACGCAGGGCTTCAAGCGCCTTCTGCGCCTCGGCTTCCTTGCCATCAAGCGCCTTGAGCCGAGCGCCAAGCTCTGAACGCTCCTTTTTGATGCGCGCTATTTCCCCTTCTGACTCCTCTATTTCCGCAGAGCTTGCCGCATTTTCAAATCGTTTGAGAAACGATGCGATCGTCGCTTTGATCTCCGAGACGATACGGCGCATCAGCGACACATCGTCAAAACTGACGCCGCCAAGCTTCACCTCGATGTCCGTTGCCATCCTTCTCACCTCTACGAACGGCACCGTCCGCGTCTGATCGACCCGAGCAACATCGTTGAGCTTGCTAAGACGCCGCTCTTCCGCAGAGAGCTCACCCTCAAGACGTCCGGAATCGCGCACCAATTCATCTTTTTGTAAACGAATATCACGCAGCGTCCTTTCAGACGAAAGAACGTGCGAACTCTTGTCATCATGTTTCCGTGACTTCTCAAGCGTGTGCTTCGCTTTCTCCAGACTTCTCTCAAGGTCATGCAGCTCTTGTTTAGGTCCTTTTTCATCGTGCTCGAGACTGGTACGCTCGCGATCGAGATATGCGCCTTCACGAGACAGATATTCTTTATAGAGCGCCGCGAGCTCTTCGCGAAGCTCCTTTGCTTTCTCCACCTTCTCCACCTGTTTTTTCAAGAAACGCAGATGCGGCGCAAGCTCGCGGCGCAAGCTCTCCACCTGCTCTATATTCTCTTGAGTACGCTCCAATTTACGCTCGCTCTCCGCCCGCTTGAACTGGTAGATCTTGAGTCCGAGTGCATCCTCTATCATCAGCCGCCGCTCTTTGAGGTTCGCATTCAAGATCCTATCCGCTTCCCCTTGCGAGATGATATGATGCCCCGTCGGCCCCATATGCGCCCCGGCGAGCAATTCGATGACATCCTTAAGCCGAACTTGACTGCCATTGATCAGATAATCGTTGTTGTTGTCGCGATGTACCACCCGTTCGACGGCTACCTCATCGAAATCGATATTCAAAAGCCGCTTGGAGTTATCCAGCGTGATCTTGGCTGAAGCACGATTCTGCCGCGGCATGGTCTTCGAGCCGTTGAAAATGAGGTCCTCGCCGCGTTTGCCGCGCAGGGATTTGATAGACTGCTCGCCAAGGACGAACCGAAACGCCTCGGCAACATTGGATTTGCCTGAACCGTTTGGCCCCACAATGGCGGTTATCGGTGTGTTGAACCCAAGCGCCGTCTTTTTGGCAAATGACTTAAAGCCGGAGAGCTCAAGACTCTTCAGATACATAAACAAATTTTAACCTGTTTTATACAAATAAAAAAGCCGCTCCCTAATGGGTGCGGCTCTTCGAGAGGGATCAGTGAGGAGGAGGCATAACGCTCCCGATCACTGATGCGGCGGCAGCGAGGGAAAGCTGCATAGTATTGAACAGCGCGATGATCGTCTGTTCAAAGCTGTGCCATACCTCTGATGCGAAGCCTTGTAGAACAAGGATCGCTATTCCTAAACCAATCGCTCGTAACACTTTCATGTCCGTTTTCGATTGAGAGGGATGGACCGCCTTGACCAGAGGCGGTAGCGAAAGCTTTCCGCCTCTTCGCCCCTCTCGTGTCCGGAGACCAAAACTGGTCCGCAGGCACGAGAGGGGCTTCTGTATATAGAACTCTGTCTTCATGCTGCTTTCACACTTCTGAAGACACCAGAATACAGAACAGGCAAGAATGCAAGACGCCTCGCAAAATCAAAAGAAAAGGCCGTTTCGACGTATGTCGAAACGGCTTGAGTTAAGAAACTTCAGTCTTCCCTTCTTAGCAGTACCATCCCTGCGACGAAACAAACGATAAACGTCACCGCAAGGATGAACGGTAGCAGGGCTTCGTACAACGTTATCTTCTCGGCACGGGTGAGATTCCTAAAATGGGTCACTGCCGGAATGATGCCCCTATAACTGGGACAATCAGAGAGTAGAGAGAACACAGAGAGTGCGGCTACGACCGTAAGACAAATGAGGAGCGTCGCCGCGCAGATACCGATGAGCCGAGAGACCGATTGAGTGTAAGTATTATCATACATAGAGCACCTCTGCGCGCAGGATACCGATATCTTCCGCTTAAGTCAACGAGGTTGGTTCGCGTTTTTCTATTCCCAACCTTTAGCTATGAGCCCCGCGCGGGCGGCAGCCTGTTCAGCATCCTGCTTGGAGCGGCCAGAACCTTCCGCGATCTTCTGAGAGCCCAAATAAACGCCGACGGTAAAAGATTTATTGTGATCAGGGCCTTCCTCCCGTATCGTTTTGTACGCCGGAGTGACACCTGCTGCGCCTTGCGCCTTTTCTTGGAATAAACTCTTGGAGTCGATCCACAAGCCAGACTTCACGATCCCATCGAGAAGATGGAATGTATTCTCCGCGACGAATTTCTGCGCCGCCGAGTACCCAGCATCCACAAAGATCGCTCCTACTACCGCCTCGAACGTGTTCGCCAAAATATACGCGCGAGCGCGACCGGTGTCCTTCGCCTCGCCATGCGAGAGTAAAAGATATTCACTCATGTTAAGAGAGGTCGCGACTTCGGAGAGCGTGTTGGCATTGACCAGCGCGGCGCGCAGCGACGTCATCTCACCCTCGTTATAATCGGGGTACTTTTCGAAAAGATACTCGGTCACGATCAGTTCAAGCACCGCATCACCGAGGAATTCCAGGCGCTCGTTGTGCCCGATGCCCGAAGATTTGTGCTCATTGAGATACGAGCGGTGCGTGAACGCTTGCCGGAGCAATTCCGTATTTGTAAATGAAACACCGACGCGCTTCTCGAACTCTTTGAAGTTTTTCATAATCCTCTAATTGAATTATGAATTAAGAATTATGAATTAGGCATACCTAATTCGTACTTCCTAGTTCCTAATTCGCTGATAATGAGCCACGAGCCTTACTTTTTGGTCTTTGTCTTTGGCGCGTGCGCGGCTTTCTGTTGGGCCAAAAGGATAGTAACCGCTTTGGTGACGATTGGCAACATGTCGTCATAGAAGTTCAAATCCACGATATCACCAAGCTTGAACCAGCGCGCGTCATCGAGCCCTCCTTTCTCTTCCAGCTTTATATCCTCAAACTTTGATTCTACGAGAAAATAGATCACGTGCTTCAGGAGCTTGCCCTTCTCCGGATGGCTCGCAAGATACTGGTTTTCGCCGAGCTTCTCCGTGATCTTAAGATGCTTGAGCCCCAGCTCCTGCGTGACTTCACGCAGCGTCCCCGTTTCGATATCTTCCTCTTCCTTGACTCCTCCTTTCGAGAGCGTCCAGTGCCCAAAGACATCGTGCACGAGCGCGACGTAGATCTCCGCACCGTGCTTAGCGTAGACTACCGCACCGCCAAGACGCTGCAGCGTCACGGCATCTTTCTTGCGCTTCGACTCCTCATCCTTGCCCGGTTCGCCCAGCTCTTTATAGACGGAACCCAAAACGCCATTGACGAATTTGCCGCTATTCTCGCCCCCAAACGTCTTCGCTAGCTCAATCGCCTCGTTGATGGCGACTTTCGCCGGCACTTCCTTGCGATCCGAGAAGAGAAGCTCGGCGAGCCCTACCCGGAGCACATTGCGATCTACGGTGGAGATTTTATCGAGCGGCCAGTCGGGCGCTGCTTTTTCGATTATCTTGTCGAGGTCGGCGTGTTTTCCCAGAACGATCTTGAGTAAGCTGTTCACGAAATCAGTATCGCCGAGTCCCGGCGCGAATTCCTGCAAATTGCGCGCAACGACATCACCCAGCTCTTTGTCTTTGAGCTTTCTGACGTCCCACTCGAACAATGTCTGCAGTACTATTGATCTCGAAAGGTGCCGATTAGCCATGATTTACCCGCCAAAATTTATCACCGACTCTAGCAACGCTCAAACCTTGCCCTACCCCTTCAGTAATAAATTTAGTTGGGCGAATTATTTTACCGCGTTCTCTTTCGCCTTCTGCTTCGCCGCTTTCTTTTGTGCCTCTCCGGCAAGGTCTATGACGACCCGCCCTTGATACTTGCCGCACGTCTGGCAGACATGATGACGAACATGGAGCGCACCGCATGACACGCATTTTGAAAGACGCGGTCCTGACAGCGCGTGATGGCTCCGGCGATTGCCGGTATGCCCTCGTGTTGCTCGCATTCGTACTACCATAGCCAGCACTATAGCAGAAAAGGGAGGGCTTTGCAATATCTCCTTATCCCGAGAATTTCCTGAGAAAGCTTCTGCGGTGAATGTCGCAGACCCCTAAGCGGCGGATGGCCCGGTAATGTTCGGACGTGCCATACCCCACATGCTTGTCGAACGAATAGCCCGGGTAGCGCTTCGAAAGATTGCGCATCCGCTTGTCGCGGGCGACCTTCGCGATGACCGACGCAAGTGCGATGATGGGCACGCGCTGATCGCCGCGCACGATGGTTCTCTGATGCCTGAAGGCTTCCGGAGCAAGGAGGCTGCCGTCAAGGAGAACGTGGGCATTCGAAGGTTCAATGGACAACTTTGCGAGGCTACGCCGCACCGCGAGCCGCACCGCTCCCACGATCCCCAGTCGATCGAGCACTTTTGGCGTAACATGCGATACGGAAAAAAAGATGGACGCGCGCGCCTTCGCCGCTTGCTTTATGCTCGCGGCGCAGGCCTCGCGCTCGGCTTGCGACATCCTTTTTGAATCTTTAAGATCGCCGGCGCGCGTGAACTTGAGGAAACCGCGCAAGGACCGCTGGTTTCTGGCGGGGATCGCAAGCGCGCAGATAGTCACGGGTCCCGCGATCGGTCCGCGTCCCACTTCATCGATGCCGATGGTCCATAGCGACATATTAAAAGGACCAGTTATTGCATGCGGCCGGCGTGCATGACACGAATGATGTCGGATACGCGCTGTTATATAAAAGATCACTCGACGATATCGTCCGCTCCACCCCGCAGTGGGCCATGAGTATATAATCGTCGCCATCAGAAACATACAAATAGGCTCTTTTCCAAGCTCCGGTGCAATCAGTGCCGACCCCGCGACCGCCAAGAGGATCCTTAGGAAGCACGGGAACGTACCCAGGAACCAGATTCGGTATCCAATTATCGGTGTGATCGACGTCAACCCTGGTGTCCTTGTCATTCGGATCGGATGAATACCAGTTGCTGCTCCCGCCCGTTGTCGGATATTTGCCGTTTTGGTCCTTGTACAATTCGAGGTACACCTTCAAGCTGGTGATCTCCTTTTTCCGCTGATTATCCCTCCCTCTCGCCCGAATGCTCTGCACGGTCGAGATGCTGATGGACATAATGAGAACGACGATGGAAAGAACGCCGAGCAATTCGATCAGCGTAAATCCACGATTCTCGAACTGACGAAACCTCCTCATGATCAGATCGGCTCTATCCGCGCCGGTCCTCTCCCAGGTTCCACCAGATGAGTGCCCGGAGGCAATGCATTCGATGAACCCGATGGTGCAAGCCAGACATAGGCCGCGATGGAAAGTACCAGCACAACGACGACTAAGATCACGATCTCCGCGGCGCGGCGCGAGTGAACCAGACCGGTTCGCACGATCCATCCGGTTAGCCCGGAGATGCGTTCTCCTTGATAATACTCGACCATGCGGGTCAGTCCCTCCTGTTTCGTACTCTGATCTTCAAAATTCACCTCCATGCTCTACATTATAACTCGAAAAAAAGAAGTTGAGCTATAATGAGGCCATGCAACAATCGAAGATCGTGCATCTTCACACGCATTCGCATTATAGCCTCCTTTCGGCGCTGCCCAAGATCCCCGAGCTGGTGGCTGTCGCGAAAAAAGGTGGCATCGGAGCGCTCGGGCTCACTGACCTCGGCAACCTCTACGGCGCCATCGAATTCTATAAAGAGTGCACTGGGCAGGGTATAAAGCCCATCATCGGCGTTGAAGCGTATACCGCAGCACGTACGATAAGCGACAAACAGGCCGGCATAGACAATCGGCGTGGGCGTCTTATCCTCCTTGCGGAGAACATCACGGGATACAAAAATCTCCTCAAGCTCGTCACCGTTGCTAACATGGAAGGGTTCTACTACCGGCCGCGCATAGACCAGGAGCTCTTGGAAAAATACAGCGAAGGACTCATTGCCATAAGTCCCGCGTACGGCGGCGATATCGCGCAGGCCATCAAAAATAAAGATCGGGAAAAAGCCGCCGAGCGCGCAGCATGGTTTTTGAAGCGTTTTGGCACGAACAGATTTTTCATCGAGATAACCCGACATCCTGAAGTTGAAGGATTCGATATTCCCGACCTCGTCACGTTTGCTCGCGAGCAAAAGATAGAGATCGTCGCTGGACATGACGTCTATTACCTTTCTCCGGACGACAAACAGGCGCACGATACGATCCAATCGGTCCAAAATAACCCCGATTACGGAGAGATCTCGACGCCGGAAAATGGCTTGGATCTATCGCTTTTGAGCGCCGAGCACCTAAACGAGCGGTTCAAAGATATCCCTGAAGCGCTTGCCAATGCAGCGAAGATCGCCGAGCGCTCGAGCCTAGAACTTGCGCTTGGTAAATGGATATTCCCCGATTATCAAACCGCGAAAGGAGTCGGTCACGACGAGGAGCTTCGGAAGAAAGCGTATGAAGGGCTCTCGATACGTGGCATGGAGAAAACTCCCGAAATAGAAAAGCGCATAGACTACGAGCTCTCGATCATTAAAAACAAAGGGTACGCGCCGTATTTCCTCGTCGTCGCTGACCTCTTGAAATACGCTCGCGATCACCAGATCGTCACGACAACGCGCGGCTCTGCCGGCGGGTCTTTAGTCTCGTACCTGACTTATATCACGACGACCGACCCGATCGCCTACAAACTACCCTTTGAACGATTCCTCAACCCCGAGCGTCCGAAGGCGCCGGACATCGATATGGACATCGCCGACGATCGCCGCGACGAGCTCATCGCCTATGCAAAACAAAAATACGGAGCCGACCGCGTCGCCCAAGTCGGCACGTTCGGCACGATGATGGCGCGCGGTGCCGTGCGCGACGTCGCGCGCGCCCTTGGTTATGAATACGCGGTCGGCGACCGGATCTCGAAGTTGATCCCCTTCGGCTCGCAGGGCTTTCCGATGTACATAGACCGAGCGCTCGAGATGGTCCCTGAACTCAAAGAAGCATACAAGAAAGAAAAAGACGTCCGCGACATCATCAATATGGCGAAAAAGATCGAGGGCTGCGTACGGCATATCGGCGTCCATGCCGCCGGCGTCGTCATCGCTCCGACACCGCTGACCGACTATACCCCCCTGCAGTACGACCCCAAAGGCGAAGGTAAGATCATCACGCAGTACGACATGTATTCGATCACGGACGAGTACGGCGGCGTCGGCCTCCTCAAATTCGATTTTCTCGGCATAAAAAATCTCGCGATCCTCGCTGACGCGGCAGAGCGCGTCGAGAAGATCGAAGGTAAAAAAATCGACCTCGAGACCATTCCGCTCGACGACAAAAAGACCTTTGATATGCTCGGCCGTGGCGAGACGACGGGAGTCTTTCAGCTCGGCGGGACCGGCATGACCCACTACCTCAAAGATTTGCGCCCCTCGACTATCCACGACATCAACGCGATGGTCGCGCTCTACCGCCCAGGCCCCATGGAATCTATTCCTCGCTATATCGAGCGCAAACACAATCCGCGGCTGGTCTCGTACCTCGACCCACGGCTCAAGGATATCCTCGATCAGTCATACGGCGTCATCACCTACCAAGACGACGTGCTCCTGGTCGCTGTGAAGCTCGGCGGGTATTCATGGCTCGAGGCCGATGCGTTGCGCAAAGCGATGGGCAAGAAAATCCCAGCGGAAATGGAAGCGCAGAAAGAGAAGCTCATCGCCGGCTTCGTCAAAAACGGCATGACACCGGAGAAAGCGCAGGATCTCTGGAAGCTCATCGAGCCGTTTGCCGCGTATGGATTCAATAAAGCGCATGCGGCAAGCTACGGCAAAGTCGCCTACCAAACCGCCTACCTTAAAGCGAACTTCCCTGCTATCTATCTATCGGCGGTCCTCACGGCGGACTCAGGCGATGTCGAGCGAATCGGCGAGACCATCGCCGAGTGCAAACGCATGGGCATTCCCGTCTTGCCACCGGACGTCAACGAAAGTTTTGAAGGATTCACCGTCGTCAAAAATCCCAATGAAGCAGATAAAATCCGCTTCGGGCTAACCACCATAAAAAACTTCGGCGAAGGGATCGCGGCTTCGATCATCACCGAGCGAAAAAAATCGGGGAAATTCAAATCGCTGGGCGATTTTCTGGAGCGCATCCACGACCGGAACCTCAACAAGAAATCCCTCGAATCCCTCATCAAATGCGGCGCGCTCGATAGCTTCGGCGAGCGCGGCGCGATGCTTTCGAACATCGAGAACTTGCTTGAATACCACAAGGAACACGCGGACAGCGACAAAGACCAGACTTCGCTTTTCGGAGATACCCCAAACGTCGGAAACTTGCGCTTAGCGAGTGCGCCGCAAGCGAGTGCGCCGGAGAAGCTCGCATGGGAAAAAGAGCTCTTGGGTCTCTATATCTCCGGACATCCGCTCGATAAATTCAGGACATTGCTCGAGAAACGCGAGGTGAACGTTCGCCGCGTCAAAGAAGAATATCGCGAGGGCATGCAGGTCGTCCTCGGCGGCATCCTCGAGGAAATGAAATCCATCATCACCAAAAATAACGAGCAGATGGCCTTCGTCCGCCTCGCCGATCTCTCCGGCTCCATCGAGGCCGTCATCTTCCCGCGCATATTCAAGCAACAGAAGTCGCTCCTCGGGCCCGAGGCATGCATCGCCATCAAGGGGCGTGTGTCGGAGCGCAATGGCGAACAGAGCATTATTGTAGAAAGTCTCCGCGCGCTCGAGTCAACCAAAGAGAAATAGCCTCGGTTTGCAGAAAAAAGCATAGCGTGGGAAGCTGTTAACAGAAGAAAGGATTTTATGAACAAAATTATGAGAACCGCGCTCTTTTCTAAAAGAGACGCTCAAGAGCAGCGCATACGCGACCGCAAGCAAGGTCTCAAAAGGCCCAGCGAACCAGACGACGTACGCGTCTCACCCAATGACTGGAATCGTGCCGCAGAAGGATTCCGCAGACATGATCCTACGGGAGAAAAACTCGCAAAGCTTCTCATGCAGTCACGCAAGAAGCGCTTGTGAAATTTGCTTCCCTACCGCGCCCGACCGTACGTCTACGGTCGGGCGCTTTTTTTGCCCAAAACTCATGAAATTGCTACTATTTGGCTCATGAATACCGAACTTGAGCACAAACGCCATTCGCTCGCCCACCTTCTCGCGGCGGCGGTTTTGGAACTACATCCGAAAGCCCTCCCGACCATCGGCCCGGCCATAGATACAGGCTTTTACTACGACTTCGACGACCTGACGATCACTGAAAAAGATCTCGGCAAGATAGAGCAGAAAATGCGCGAACTGGTGAAATCCTGGAAAAAATTTGACGGCAAAGAAGCCTCGGAAAAAGAAGCCCGCGCTCATTTCAAGAAAAATCCTTACAAACTGGAGCTCATTGATGACATCGTCAAAGACGGCCAGAAAATCACCTTCTATACCTCCGGCGAATTCAGAGATCTCTGCCGCGGCGGACACACAGAGAATCCTGCAAAAGATATACCGGCGGGAAGCTGGAAGCTCGACCGTGTTGCAGGCGCATACTGGCGCGGTGACGAGAAGAACAAGATGCTCACGCGCATCTACGGTCTTGCATTCAACACGAAAGAAGAATTGGAAGCGTACGAAAAGCAAGTAGAAGAAGCGAAGAAGCGCGATCACAAAAAACTCGGGCCAGAACTCGACCTCTTCACCTTCTCCGAGCTCGTCGGCTCCGGCCTCCCCCTCTGGACTCCGAAAGGCACGCTCATGAGAAACCTTTTAGACAGCTTCGTCTGGGAGCTTCGCCAGAAAGCCGGCTATGTGCAGGTGGACATCCCGCACATCACCAAAAAAGAACTCTATGAGACCAGCGGCCACTGGCAGAAATTCAAAGACGAGCTCTTCCGGATCAAAACCCGCGAAGGGCACGAGTTCGTGATGAAGCCGATGAACTGCCCGCACCACACGCAGATTTACGCGCGCAAAGCATGGAGCTACCGCGAGCTTCCCCAGCGCTACGCTTCTACGACGAAAGTCTACCGCGACGAGCAGTCAGGCGAGCTCTCCGGCCTCTCGCGCACCCGTGGATTCACACAAGACGATGCGCATGTATTTTGCCGCGTGAGCCAGATCAGCGAGGAGGTGAAAAAGATTTACGAGATAATCAAGACCTTCTACGGCGCATTCGGCCTCACTACCCGCATCCGTCTCTCCATTTGGGATGCCAAGCATCCGGAAAAGTATCTCGGCACGAAAGAAGTCTGGCAGAAAGCGGTAGACGCCCTCGAGCACACGCTCTATGAGCTCGGACACAAAGACTTTGAATGGGGTATCGGCGAAGCGGCATTCTATGGGCCGAAAATAGATTTCATGTCCAAAGATTCTCTTGGCCGCGAGTGGCAGGTGGCGACGATACAGCTTGATATGAATATGCCGGAGCGCTTTGACCTCACCTGCACGAATGAAAAAGGAGAAAAGGAGCGAATCGTGATGATACATGCCGCTATCATGGGCTCAATCGAGCGGTTTATGGCGACACTCATCGAGCACACCGGTGGTGCGTTTCCACTCTGGCTTAGCCCTGTGCAGGCAGTCGTTTTACCGGTGAGCGAAAAGCATCAGGAAGCCGCCCAAAAAGCGCTTGACACGTTTGGGCAAGCAGGCATCCGCGCTGAACTCTCCGACCCATCAGAGTCTCTCGGCAAACGCGTCCGCACCGTCAAACTCCAAAAAGTCCCCTATTGGCTCGTCATTGGAGACAAAGATGTCGCCGCCAACGCCGCAACGCTTGAGTCTCGCGAGAAGCAGTTTGGCCAACTCTCCGTAAAGGAAATCGAAGAAAGATTCTTAAACGAGATAAGAGCCAGGGGTTAATTTAATGGATGCAGAAAAATCTGGTAATTCGGGTAAACAAGAGTACTCCGGCTTCTTTGATATAGGAAGAAAATTTTCTGACCTATTACTTATATTGATCTCAGGCTTTTATCTTTTTGGCTTTATTTCTTGGAATTTCTATCTTGCCAACTTTGGTTTCTTTGAGTCAAATCTCCTGCAGACAAGATATATATCGGCTGGCATACTTTTCTTGGTAATTGTATGGATACCTCTATATGTCTTTAGATCAATAATAGAAAAAATATTTTTACTGAGTCTCAAAAATAAAATCAGCAGAACTATTTACTACATCTTGTTAATTAGTTGTTTGGTTCTATTTCTTGTTTTTTATCTAACCAGCAACTTCTCAGCTAAATTCTTCAATCCGTTAAGTTATTCAAAGGGAATATTTGAGTTTTACTTACTTGAATTATTTTTAATATTATCCGTTCAACGAAGAACGAATATTCGACTAAAATGGCCAAATCCTCCTCAGATTATTGCCGGACTTTTATTTCTAAACTTGGTAGTGTTTAACACCCAAATCTTCCCTTACCTCCCTGGATATTTAGGAGGAGCACAACCTATATCAACAAATATTATAGGCCAACCCGATTCAATAACGTATTTAAGTAATTTTAACATTTATATGGGAGAGAATGGCAAAGGTTTACCATCCGTTGAGACCACACCCTTATGTAAAATATACGAGAACAACGACTACATAATTGTAGGCATCACTAATAAAAATAATCAAGGCGCATTAGTACCGGTAAGAATCCTAATCTTGAAAAAAGACTTAATTGAAGGATTTTCTACAAAACCTGACTATTTCAAATACTTCTCGTGTCCTCAATTTATCTCTCCTATTATTCCCATGTTTCCCACCACAAAAACAAACCCTTCCAATTAAAAAAGTGGGTACCGAATGCAAAAACTTTGAAACTCTGGATATCCGCGTCGGGAAAATTATCAAGGTTGAGGATTCTCTGATCAAGAAACCAACCTACCGCATCACTGTTGATTTCGGGATGGAACTTGGAACAAAAGTCTCGTTAAGAAAAAACCGACGCGTATGCGTCGGTTTTTTGAAGGAGCGATTTAGTGTGGCGGAAGCTTCTTTACGACTGGATCATCCGCTTCACATACGAGCATCGATAGGAGCTCGCCATCCCCACAAACTATCGGGCTGGTAAATACATCACAGCACACTATGTCTCCGTACTCGTCAGTTACTGTGCGGAGTCTCAAATGCTCGACTCTTCGCTTCACATCACACCAAACGGTATTTCTCTTAAATCGAATACCTGCAAACGCAGACATGTCGTCAATCGAGACCACAAATGCACGACAAGGTTTTAACAAAAATACTGCGACGCCGACCGAGTCATCTGATTGTGCTGCTTCGTCTTTACCATCTCGTGAATAGAAGGTACCCTCAGGACATACTTGCTTTTCAATCGTCATAAGTAGATGCTGTTGTGTTTCTCTTGTTTTCCCAATCTAACAAATATAATAACACAAGTGCTCCATATGTCAAGTATCTAAACAAAATAAACCCGCCGAGTCGAAAGACTCGGCGGGTTGTGTTCCGCAACCTATGACTTACGCAGGAATCGCACCTCGCGGTCCGAAGATCTCTTCCTCTACACCAAGAGTGACCGGGTGGGCTTCTTCAGGGTACCAACCTTTAGAAATAAGTGAAGCCTCCCACATCTCGTGGAAAATGCACCGCCGTTCCCACTCTCGGGGGAGTCCCTCGACCACATACACTTCGTAGTCCCGCGCGCGCTCAAGCGGCTTGTACCACGCGATTGCGGGGTCAGGCCGTATGTAGAAAAAAGAGAATGTGAGCCCTCTGAATTCGAGGATTTCGTACGTACCGAAGGTTGCCTTATCAATGAGCGAGAGCAGTTCTTCAACCGCATGCTGTTCGTCTGGAAGTATAGCGTTCATTCTGCAAGAGATACTACGGTGATATCCTAATCTGTCAACAAGCACTCATGAAATTAAAAACCGCCGAGTCGGTCGTACGACTCGGCATTTTATACGTTTAGCTTTATTTAGTAAGTTTATCGCGCCTTCTGCGGTGGAACGAGATAGCAAAACGATGCGCCTCGCGGTTCGCCAACAGTATCGGGGTGCGCAAGCGGGCGGCGGCATCACGGTCGCCTAAGATACGCGACGGGCGGTGATGTTCGTCTTTGACGACAGAGACGAGACGCGCGGTAATACCCGCTTGCGCAAGGATCTGCTGTGCAAGGTTAAGCTGTGTCACTCCCCCATCTACGGCGATGACGTCCGGCATTCCCCACTCTCGATGGTTGAATCGGCGCCGTAAAACTTCTGCGAGCGCCTTGAGGTCATCGCCAGCGGAGTCTTCCTTGATGCGAAACATCCGGTACGCGCTTTTATCGGGCTTAGAGCCGCTGACGACCGTCATAACCGCGACGGTCTCCTTGCCGGCGGTGTGTGCGACATCGAATGCCTCGATCCTCTGCACGATCTCTGAACCCGTCGGATGTTCTGCGATAAGCGCAACGTCCTGAATATGTTCGAGCGAGAAGATAGTCCGCTTTGCCTGCTCTGCTTTCTCGAATTCCTGCGTCTTTGCGTACCTCTGCATATCGCGTTTGAGGTCACGAATGATGAACGATTTCTTGCCTTCAAAAAGACGTTGGATATGTTTGATAGTTTGCGCGTAGCCCTGCTTACTTATCTCTCCCGTGCACACGCCCGGGCAGAGGCCTATCTGGCGGTTGAAGCATGGCCGGCCCTGATTCGGGGTACATTTGCTGTCACGATACGGAAATATGCGACGAATTATTTTTAACGCAGTCTGAAACTTTCCTCCTTCCGGAAACGGCCCCGCGATGAATTTCGAAGAAAGGTCGTCGGGCAAACCTGCCTCGATCTCTTTTTTGCGCACCAAAAGAACGCGCGGGAATTCTTCGTCGGTAATGACCACGCAGTTGTAGCTTTTATCATCTTTATCATCCGTGTTGTATTCCGGTTTGAATTTGCGGATGAGATCGCCCTCAAGGAGCATCGCTTCAAGTACCGAATCAGTCTCGCGGAAATCGAGCGAGCGCGCCTCGGTGAGCATTTTCACCAATTTAGGGCCGCGGGTATCCATAAGGTCCTTCGCAAAATAGCTCCTTACCCGGTCGCGAAGCGATGTTGCACGCCCGATATAGAGGATCTTTTTTCGAGCACCGAGGAAGAAATATACGCCGGGAACATCGGGTAGAGCAAATCTTTTGATATCTACAATCTTCATGGCGTTATGGATTTTCCTAGACTATACTACTTTGAGAAAGGATGCACATCGTATGAAAACGTTACGGAAATTGATGCCCGGCGGTCTGAATCCGTCCCTCACTGAGCGACTACGGAAGGCAGAGGAGGAAGCGCGGCGGCTAAAGCTCCGGATGCATGGTTTCTGGAGACGAAAGATGACTGCCGGCTCAGCGCAGTTTGTGCGCTAAAAGCGGCGAAGGCGGCCGCTCCGTACACTCGGAGCGGCCTTTCATTTTTTCTTGAGAACCCGGCGCAAATACTCACCGGTATGCGATCGCTCCGTATTCGCGACTTCTTCTGGCGTCCCCTTCGCGACGACCTTCCCTCCCGCATCCCCGCCGTCGGGTCCGATGTCGATGATATAGTCGGCGGATTTAATGACATCGAGATTGTGCTCGATAACGAGCACCGTATTGCCCCGATCCACCAGCTTCTGGAGGATTTCGATGAGCTTGCGGACGTCTTCGTAATGCAAACCGATGGTCGGCTCGTCGAGAAGATAGATAGTCTTCTGCAAATGCGGACGGTAGAGCTCGGAGGAGATCTTGACCCGCTGGGCTTCGCCGCCCGAGAGCGTCGTTGCCGATTGCCCGAGCTTAAGATATCCCAAGCCTACTTCATTGAGCGTATGTAGACGATCATAGATAGCGGGAATATCCTCAAAGAATTTGAGTCCTTCCTCTATCGTCATTTCGAGTACCTGATAGATGCTTTTCTTTTTGTATTTCACTTCCAGCGTCTCTTTCATAAAACGCTTGCCGCTGCACACTTCGCAGGTAACGTAGACGGTCGGAAGGAAATGCATCTCGACTGCGATCTCTCCATTCCCTTGGCATGCCTCGCACCGGCCGCCTTTGACGTTGAATGAGAAGCGGCTCGGCCCCCAACCTCTCACGCGCGCTTCGGGTGATGCCGCGAAGAGCTCGCGGATGAAGGTGAATGCGCCGGTGTAGGTCGCCGGGTTTGAGCGCGGCGTGCGGCCGATCGGAGACTGGTCAATGAGAATGACGCGCCCAAGGTACTCCGTGCCCGTAAAACTCGCGCAATTGAAGGTTTGCGCGCTCCGATACCGACGCTCAAGCCGTGCCAGCAGATTCTTATGCAGAATCTCATAGACGAACGACGATTTGCCGGAACCAGAAACTCCGGTTACGGTGACGAGTTTGCCGAGCGGAACATCAACGTTGAGATTTTTTATATTGAATACAGAGCCTCCGCGAACCTTGAGAGAGCCTTTCTCCGCGGTGCGCCGTTTTTCAGGAATCGGGATCGTGCGCTCCTCGCGCAGATATTCGAGCGTTAAGGACGGCGGGACCTTTTTTGCGGTGAGCAGATGATCGAGGTAGCCCGAAACTACGATCTTTCCCCCATGTACGCCAGCCCCGGGCCCGATATCAATGATGTAATCGGATGAGAAAATGGTGTCTTCATCGTGTTCGACCACTAGTATCGTATTGCCGGCATCGCGCAGCTCGAGCAGGGTCTTGATCAACTTATCATTATCGCGCGCATGCAAGCCGATGGTCGGCTCGTCGAGCACATAGAGCGCCCCGACCAGACCGGAGCCGAGCTGGGATGCGAGCCGGATACGCTGGGCTTCGCCGCCCGAGAGTGTATGGGCTCTGCGATCGAGGGTGAGATACCCGATGCCGACGTTGAGCATGAAGGTAAGGCGTGCGGTGATCTCTTTGGCCACCACCTTAGAGATAGCGCGCTCCGCCGGAGAGAGTTTGAGATTCTTGAAAAAATCGAATCCCGATGCAATGGAACGGGAGGTGAGTTCGACGATGTTAACGCCGCCGACCAGAACATGCAGAGCCTCTTCGCGCAGGCGCGCGCCCTTGCACCGGGGACACACTTCATCGCCGAAAAAATGCCGCGTACCGAGACCGTTGCATTCAGGACAAGCGCCGTAGGGAGAGTTAAAGGAAAAGAGCCGCGGCTCGACCTCGGGATACGAAAAACCGTCGTAGGGACACATGAATTTCGATGAGATGACACGCTCGCCGGCCACCGTCTCGATCTTGACCAAACCGTCCGATTCATGGAGCGCCCGCTCGATGGATTCGCTTAAACGCTCATGGATGCCCGCAGAGGCATTCGGGAGTTCACTTGCAAAAAATTCGTCTACCAACACATCGATATCGTGCTTCTTGTTCTTCGAAAGAATGATCTGCTCGCGCAGCTTCTTGAGCTGCCCGTCGACTTTCACCTGACTGTATCCTTTGCCCAAGAGATCATAGAGCAGTTGATAGTATTCCCCTTTACGGCCGACCACGATCGGAGAGAAGATCTTTACCTTCGCGTCGTTGACCGCAACACCCATCACACGTTTCTTCCCCGAGCTATCCTCATGCGCCACGCTCTCTAAGATCGTACTCATGATCTCCTCGTGGGAGAGCCGGACTATGGGACGATTGCAGATGAGACAGTGCGGAACGCCGACACGGGCAAAGAGAACCCGTAGGTAGTCGTAGATCTCGGTAACCGTCGCGACCGTCGAGCGTGGGTTGTTCGAGCGCGACTTTTGGTCGATAGAGATCGCGGGAGAGAGACCGACGATCTCGTCGACATCGGGCTTCTGCATCTGGCGAAGGAATTGACGGGCGTACGCGGACAGCGATTCGACATAGCGCCGCTGGCCTTCCGCAAAGATGGTGTCGAAGGCAAGCGACGATTTGCCCGAGCCTGAGAGACCAGTGAACACGACCATCGAGTTCCGCGGCATCTCTACCGTGACATTCTTGAGGTTGTGCGTACGGGCGCCCTTTACGATGATTTTTTCGTCTTTTTTCTCTGATTTCTCTGACATATACGCTCAAACGCCCCGCCGGTGCCCGGTAGGGGTAGTTATGTCACGTAGGATAGCAAAATGGAGAGAAAAAATCTAATGCAACCGGATTCCCTGTCGATCGCCGATAGAGCTAGAGCCCGAGGACCGTCCGCATCGTGTGCCGCGTCTTATAGCCGACATATCCGGAGATCGGGGTTACGCCGAATCTATCCTGGAAAGTTCTGACCGCATTTTGCGTGAGTGAACCGAAATAATTTGAGATGACCGCTTCAGGATAGCTGCCCTCGAATGCAAGAAACTCCTGAAGGTCGCCCACCTCTTCCCCCGAATCGCCCCGTTTAAGGTCACGGTCAAGCAACGCGACTTCGCGAGGGGCTCCGAGAACGACCCATCCGTCCGAGATGGAATTGAGAACGGCACGGGTAGCGGCGTCCACCACTCCGGTCTGCGGTAGATTATTTTGTACTTGAAATTTATTGAGTGAATCTTTGGTGAGGGGCCCGAAATAGCCGGTGGTGAGCCTGCTTTCATGCAGCAAAACAAAGTTGAGGATTTGTTGGAGGTGCACAACCTCGAGGCCTTGGTCACCCACCCTAAGATCACGGGTGAAGTGATACTGTGCCAGTGCCTGCTCCTCCACCGCATTACGATTTAAGGTTATCTGCGTAACTCCCGCTTTGGGAGCGATCGAGACATGGGTAGCATTGGAATACCCGCCGTCAGCAGTGTATGAGAACAGCGCATAATAATAGGTAGTGCCATTGTGGAGCGACGTGTCGGCGAATGTTTCGTGCGATCCGCGGTAGAGCATGTCACCGTCAGCGGGCGCGGTAGGATAGCCTTCCGCCTTCTTTACCAACACGGTACCAGCGAAACTGGGAGTCTCGGGATTTCTCCAGCTGAAAATGATCTGCGATTCGGCACCCTCGGCAGTAACGAGGTCGGGCGCAGGCACTGCAACGACGACGGGGCCGTTTCCGCCACCAACTTGTCCCTGCGGGGCGCTTTCTTCACGTGTCTGCCCCGCCGAGGAAGAAACTTCGGTTCCCGAACTCGAAGATCCCTGATGGACACTCTCTAGATTAACGCCCCCCGATCCCCCTACTGAAGTGCTGACACCGATCTGTTGCGTTGGCGCTAGAGATGATGAAGACGATCCGATCGTGAAAGTATGGTCCTCTGAATGCGCGATATTCTCGGCTGTATCTAAAACTTTAACGCGGAAGTGGTAAGTGCCTGGTACAAGATTGGTTAGAGAGATCGTACCCGAGTTCCCCCTGACATTTGAAGCTAGCGAGGATCCATAGGAAGCATCGAGGCCATATTCGACTTCCCCTAATGTTTCCTCATCGGTGGAAAACGAAATGGATGCGGTCGTACCGGAAACCGACGGGGATACTGCAGTGATATTCGCGGGCGGATCGACGATGATCGGTACGACAAGCGTGGTCAAATCATGCAGCGGCGAAGTTGCTTGGTAGGTAAAACCGCCCGCAGGTTTTGAGATGACACGGAAATAATAATTCGTATCGGCCGAGAGACCTGAAATCGTGATCGAGTGCCTTGTGGTGAGGTCGGCCGAAGAGAGGCTTGACCCAAGATTCTCGCTATCTCCATACTCGACGAGTGAATCGGCCAAAACGTCCGTTGTCCAGTTGATCGTCGCACTCATCTCCCCGATCGTATCCGCACCGACTTCCGAGATCAAAGGCGCCGCACTTTCCGACGTGCCCGAAGTACCAGCCGAGGCCGCGGTCGTAAATGTATAATCCAAAGATGTGCCGATATTGCCGGAGGAATCAAAACTCTGCACTCGGAAGTGATAGGTCGTTGAGGGTGAAAGGTCGGTAAGTGACGCCGAGCCGGCGAACCCTGACTCGGGCTCTATCGAGGTTTCCTCACCATAATTTTGCGTAGTGCCGTATTGAACCCGAGAATCCGCCTGTTCATTGTTGGCCCAATGAATAGAAGCCGATGTGTCTGTTATCGACGAAACGGTAATGAGAGAGGATACCGGAGCAGTAGTATCTTGAACCACCGGCGGAGCGCTGGAGGTGAATGAATGGCCACAAGAGCTCGCAAGATTGCCGGCAAGATCGGTCGCGTGAATGCAGTAATAATAGGTTGTATTGGGAGAGAGACCCGTAAGAGTAGCATCGTGCACCAGCAGCGCGCTTGTGGAGAGCGTAACCGATGAGCCGTAACTTTGGGTGCTGCCATATTCAAGTGTAGAAACTGCAAGTTCGCTCGTCGTCCAATTGATAGTCGCAATACTTGAGCCGATCGAGCTAATTGTGCTAACTCCTATTGACGGAGGTATCGTATCGGAAGGAGCAACAGAAATCGGCAACGCTTCGGTCATGAACGTCTCATCAGGAGAAACAACAGTATTTCCCGCCTCATCGCGGGAGTGGATGCGGTAATGATACTGCGTATTGGGTGAAAGATCAGTCAGGGTTGCCTCGTGCGTAAGCGCAAGGTTGGTATCAAAAACCGTCTCCGAACCATAGCCGATCGTCGTCCCATATTCCACGTAACCGCCAGCGATTTCATCAGTCGTCCATCCTACGGTTGCCGAGACTGTCGTAATAGGAGCGACCGAGATCAAAGAGATCGTCGGCGGGTTGGTATCGAGCATCACGACAGCGGCTGCGGTCGTGAAAGAATGTCCACAGGAACCTGATACATTACCCGCTGTATCAGTCGCATGAATACAGTAGTGGTATGTTGTATTTGCCTGGAGTCCCGTGAGGATGGTGGTATGAGCCAAAAGAGCGCTTGCAGAGAGCGGAGCTGATGAGCCGTAATCTAACGTCGTACCATACTCTAGGGTTGAAACCGCGAGTTCATCCGTGGTCCATGCGATCGTGGCATCGTGCGGCTCAAGTGAAAGCGCGGCAACGTCCGCTATAACCGGCGCACGGGTATCGAGGGGTGTTGCCGTTGTGACACTGTGTCCGCAGGAATCAGTTTGGTTATCCGAAAGATCAGTCGCATGAATGCAGTAATAATACGTAGTATTCGGAGAAAGGCCTGTTAACAGTGCGGTATGTGCGAGGAGTGCCGTCGCGCTGAGATTTGCATGCCAACCATAATGCGTCGTAGTGCCATACTCGAGGCTCGAGAGGGAAAGCTCATTCGTAGTCCACGCGATCGTAGCATCATCAATGCCCAGCGAGAGGTTGGCCACGCCGGAAATGACCGGCGGCGCAGTATCGGCCAGAGCGGGGGCCGGTTGTGTTTTTATCGAATAACCGCAAGAATTGCTCGTGTTGCCTACAAGGTCAGTCGCGATGATGCAGAAATGATAGGTGGTGTCAGCAGAGAGTCCGACAATGACTGCGGTATGGGAGAGCAGTGCAGTAGGATTGAGGAAAAGCTGGGTATTATAACCGTGATGCGCCTGATCATAAGTCACCTGGGAAGTAGCCAGTTCGCTCGTAGTCCAGCTAATGCTCACTTCATCATACGATAGCGCAACCGCAGCTACTAAAGAGACCGTCGGCGGCGTCGTGTCGGTTGGCAATTCACCGAGGGCGACCGCGGGCGTGACTGGTGCAAGCAGCACGGAGAGCGAGAGCATACCGGAGACAAAACGGAGGATACTGAACCGAACCATAGGCATGGGGGTTAGGGACATATTTCCTAACCGATGTTAGTTTTTATGCGCATAGTATAGCAAAACCTGAAGTCGTTGTTATCAACACTCGGCGATGATATCTTAGGAGGCGCGCGAATGCACAGAACCTTTGATCTCGTTGATGATTTCGTCGAGATTCATGGCCGCTTTGATAAGGAATTTCTCGGCACCCAGCTCCTTCCCCCGATCGATATCTGATTTCTGGCCGAGATTCGAGAGTAATATCACAGGAATGTGCTTGACCGTATCATTTTTCTTCAAGCGGGAGAGTATTTCGAAGCCGTCGATGCCGGAGAGTAGGACATCGAGGACGATGACATCGGGCATCTCTTTTTCCACGATCGAAAGCGCTTCTTCTCCGCTCATAGAGTGGACCAGGATGCAACCCTCGCTCTGAAGCTTTCGAGAAATGATATCGCTCAAGAATTTATCATCTTCCACCCAAAGCACCTTCTTGCCCGAGAGGCTGACGGATCCGCGTTGCTCTTGGGCATTGGGAGTCGTGCGATCGAGCTCGTTGCGAACCTTATTGAGCACTTCATCGGGGTCAAACTGCGCTTTCACCAGATAATCCCTGATGCCCAGCGAGAGAGCGCGACTGATCTCGACTGGCTGACCCGAATTCGAGATGACGATAACCGGAATATCCTTGATGCTTGCATCCTGATTTTTCTCGGCGAGAATCTCATATCCGCTTTTGGTCGGCAGGATTATATCGAGAAGGATCAGATCTGGCTTGAATTCGCGAATCTGGGTAAGACCCGCTGCCCCATCGCGGGAGAGAAGCGTATCGTACCCTTCCGCCGTAAGCTTTTTGAGCAATACGTCGCCGAGGAACACGTCGTCTTCGATAATGAGGATCTTGCGCCTGTTCATTTAAATTTGTTTATACTCATCGCTCGACCGAACTGCCGGCAACGTCACGAAGAACGACGAACCTTGTCCCTCGACACTCTCAAACCATACTTTGCCGCCGTGCTGCTCGACGATCTTTTTGACCATATACAAGCCCAACCCCGTTCCATTAGGCTCAACCACGGTGGCATTGCTCGCACGGAAAAAGCGACTGAAGATTTGAGATTGTTGCGAGGGCGGAATGCCAATACCCGTGTCGCGGATGATGATTTTTATGTCAGACCCTTCCTCCGTAAGCTCTACCGTCACGGTACCTTTTTCCATTGTATATTTGATCGCATTCTCCAGCAAATTCTGGATGACGGCGCGTATTTTCGAAGGATCAACGAGCACCGTGAACTGCCCATTTTTTGGTCTGACGAAATTTATTTTCACGCCTCGCTTTTGCGCATTGGGAAAAACCTCGAAAAGAACGTTCTCGAAGAGGTCGAAGAGATTGATGCGGATCAGGTTGTACTTGAGGCGCCCGGACTCGACCCGATCGGCCGCGAGCATGTCATTGACCAAAGCGATCATGCGCTCGTTGTTTTCATAGCTCTTCATCAAAAACGTCTTTTGTTCCTCTGACAAAGGCCCCATGTCGCCCTTAATGAGCATGTGGAGGGTCCACTTCAAACCCGAAAGCGGCGTGCGCAACTGATGCGCCACAACTGAGACGAATTCGCTCTTGCGCCGCTCCAGCATCTTCGCTTCGGTTATATCCTCGATCCAAATGAGCGCATGCGCCTTGAAGCGCTCCTGGTCGGCATCGGAAAGACGGCTGAAAAATATCTGATAGATCTCGGCCTCGACCTCCACTTCGTTTAAATGAAAGGGCTTGCCCGGCTGTGCACTTCTAACCGAGCGGTCGATGTCGATCCCCGAGAATTTCTTGCGGAATGCGTCCAAAATGACCGTAGCATCTTTCTGATCACGGTCTATTCCCAGTATAGCGCGCGCGGAAGGATTGATGAAAAGGACCTGTGATCTCTCATCCAAAAGGATCGCTCCTTCGCGCATACTCTCGGTGACGATATCCAGCTTCGCTTTTTCCTCCCTCAGACGGCTGATCGGAACCTTCACATCCGACCGTAGCGCTTTGCCGATCGTTCCTAATACACGTCCCATGCGTACAGTATAACGCAGAGTGGAACAACGGCCTGTGTATATACGCGCCCGAGAAAAGTCCTTGGCCAGACGTTCTAACGCTCCTCGAACTTCTTCTTGAGGAGAACGATCTCGTCGCGCAGGATAGCCGCCGTCTCGAAATCGAGGATCTTCACCGCGGCGTTCATCTGTTTCTCTTTCTGTTTGATGAGCGCCATCGGATCCTTCTCGAAGAACTTCTGGTCCACCGCGAGGAGCACTCCTACCGCGCGGTCATGCTCGGAAGCGAGGGTCTCGGTGATATCCTTGATCGTTTTTGCGATGCTCTTGGGTGTGATGCCATGAGTCTCGTTGAACTCAAGCTGAAGCGCGCGGCGCCGTTCTGTTTCCTTGATCGCACGGTCGATAGAACCCGTGACCTGATCGGCGTAGATGATGACCCGACCGTTTACGTTGCGCGCCGCGCGCCCCATGATCTGTATCAATGAAGTCTCCGAGCGCAAAAAACCCTCTTTATCGGCATCCAAAATCCCGATAAGCGCGACTTCAGGAAGATCGAGCCCTTCGCGCAAGAGATTGACACCGACGAGACAATCGAATACGCCTTTCCGAAAGTCCGTGAGTATCCGTATGCGCTCGATCGTTTTAACGTCGCTGTGCAGATACTCGGCTTTATAGAGAGCCTCTTTGAGATACGCGCTCAGATCCTCCGACATCTTTTTGGTGAGGGTCGTGATGATGACTCGCTCCCCTTTCTCGATAGCGCGCTTTGTCTCGGCCATAATATCCTTCACCTGTCCGCCATATGTCCCCTTCGGCGAAACCGGCTGTATCGTCACACTCGGATCGATAAGCCCCGTCGGCCGAATGACTTGTTCAACAATCCCCGAACTGACCTCATGCTCGTATGAGCCCGGAGTCGCGGATGTGAACATCACCTGCCCGATGCGCTCGGTAAACTCATCGAATGAAAGCGGACGGTTATCCGCCGCGGAAGGCAGGCGGAATCCGTGTTCAATGAGTGTTTTTTTGCGCGAAGCGTCGCCGGCAAGCATGCCGCCGATCTGCGAGACGGTAACGTGCGACTCGTCGATGACCGTTAAAAAGTCGGGCTTCCCGTCGGGACCTTTGGGGAAATACGAGAGCAGCGAATCGGGTGGATCCCCCGCCTGTTTGCCCGAGAAATGTCTCGAATAATTCTCGATGCCGTTGCAGTAACCGATCTCGCGTATCATCGCGAGATCATAATTGGTGCGGCGCTTGAGACGCTCCGCCTCCAAGAGCTTTCCTTCTTTCTCGAACTTCTTGAGCTGACCCTCAAGCTCTTTTTTGATGGTCTTTAGGGCCCTCGCTTGAGCATCGTCAGCCGTCACGAAATGCTTTGCAGGAAAGAGAAACACGCGCTCGTCAGACGCGATATGGGCGCGGTTTACCGGATCGTATCGATCTATAGCAGAGATGGAGTTTCCCTCAAATTCGAGCCGATAGAGCACGCGCTCGTTGACCGGCATGATCTCAAGCGTATTCCCTACCGCCCTGAAAAGCCCGGGTTCAAGATCCGCCGTCGTCCGTTCGTAGTGCACATCAATGAGTTTTCGCGCAAGCTCGGTACGCGAGAGCGACATCCCTCGCTCCAGACGCACGTGCTCCTTCTCATATTCCTCGGGGTTTCCCAAGCCATAAATGCACGAGACGGATGCGACCACGATCGTGTCCCGACGCGTCAGCAGCGATTGAGTCGTCGCGTGACGCAGGCGATCTATCTCATCGTTGATCATCGCCTCTTTTTCAATATAGGTATCGGTGATCGGCATGTACGCCTCGGGTTGATAGTAGTCGTAGTAGGAAACGAAATAGTGCACTGCGTTATCGGGAAAAAATTCGCGATATTCCTGCACTAGCTGCGCCGCAAGCGTTTTGTTGTGTGCGATGACAAGAACCGGCTTATCCTGGCCGGCGATGACATTCGCTACGGTAAAGGTCTTCCCGGATCCGGTGACACCCAAAAGCGTCTGATAACGGTCACCCCGGGCAAGGCCGGCCGAGAGCGCCGCAATGGCTTTCGGCTGATCGCCAGCTGCGGAAAAAGAAGATCGCAACTTAAAAAGGCGTTTAGACATGACGCGACCTACTATATACTCTCACCGCCCGTTGTTCAAATGAAAGCCACCCTCACGTGAGGGTGGATGTATCGATCAGTCGGGCTCGCTCATGAAACTGAACGAGACCCATCCGCATTTCGCGGAGAAAAAGTACGGCTGCCAGCGCTTCTTGAGTAGATCGTACCGCCAGCCAATACATCCCGCCATCTCGAACGCGGGGAATGAAACGAAAGGAGCCAAGAAAATCGGATCGGGCTCCTCCTTTTCTTTGTAGCGCCCGAGCATACGGGTAGAGATATAACGTGCTGACATAGGTGCCTCCTCTCTTACCAAGGTTTCCAATACTACTGTAGCGCTCAAGGTGAGAAGACGTCAATCAGTCAAAGTGCTTATCCTTCGGCGTAGCCGGCAGTGAAGCGCTCTTTAAATGAAGTGAATTCCTGGCCTATTATAGACTCGCGAATCCTCTCCATGAGGCTGACTAAAAAGTGTAGGTTGTGTATGGTCGCAAGCGTTGCGGCAAGCATTTCCTTTGCATCGAAAAGATGATGCAGATAGGCGCGGGTGAACGTTGCGCATGTATAACATGCGCAATCCGCTTGGATAGCGAAATACTCTGAAGCGCATGCGCTGTTCTTTATATTAAGCTTCCCCCGCTCTGTATATAAAAGTCCGGTCCTTCCCAGACGTGTTGGCGCAACGCAGTCAAACGTGTCGCAGCCATTCTCGATGGCAAGAAAGAGGTCTTCGGGCTCACCGATACCCAACAGGTGCCGGGGTTTTTCTTCGGGAAGGATCTCATTGACCCAACGGACAGCGCTCCCGACATCCTTTTTGTCGAAGGACCCACCGATACCGAAACCATCGAAGGGCATCGTGGCGATAGTGCGTGCGCTCTCACGTCGCAAATCCTCGAAGCGACCTCCCTGTACTATTCCATAGAGCGCTTGAGGCCCGCCGAGCTTTTGGTGCTCGGCAAGAGAGCGTGCCGCCCACCGATGCGTGCGCTCCATCGCCTGCCGCTGATACGCATGATCGGCATCGGACGCCGGACACTCATCGAACGCGAAAATAATATCCGCGCCGATCCCATGCTCTATCGCGATTGAGCGCTCGGGAGTAAAACGATGCTCACTGCCGTCGCGATGCGAGCGGAACGTCACACCATCCTCATCCACCCGTGCCAACGGCGCCGCCCCAAGGTTGTCATCGGCCTTGTCCTGCTTCTGCTGCTTGTCACGAACGGCCCCCGGCGAAGAGAATTTGGATATTCCCTTTCCGAACGCCGATCCAAGCGAAAATACTTGAAAACCACCGGAGTCCGTCATAGTCGGCCCGTCCCAGCCCATGAATTTCGAGAGCCCTCCAGCAGCGATCAGGGCTTCAGGGCCCGGCTGGAGGTAGAGGTGATAGGTATTCGCAAGAACGGCCTGCGCGCCGGCTTCTTTGATCTGCGCCGGCGTGAGGGATTTGACCGTCGCGAGTGTGCCAACGGGAACGAACGCTGGCGTCTTGATCTCTCCGTGCGAAGTGCGTATCACGCCAGCACGGCAGAGCGTGCCACGGAGTTTCTGCTCAATACCAAAGGAGAACATCCCGAAGCCCTACTGCCCGGGCGCGCCGATGCCGACGATCTGAACGTCGAACTGCAATGCCGAATTCGGAGGGATCACATAATTCCCATTCTGGTCTTTTATACCCGTAGCTCCATACGCCAGAGCAGCCGGAATGAGGATCCTCCGGAGGCCGCCGATCCGCATACCGGAGATGCCTATTTCCATTCCCGCGATCAGCTGATGTGCCCCGTAGGGGAATGTTAGGGGCTGTCCGCGCCCAAGGGAACTGTCGAATACGGTACCGTCCGCGAGTTTGCCGACATAATGCATAGAAACCATGTCCCCTTCGGTTATCTCTTTACCAGTACCGACGACGACATCAGCAACCTTCACACCGGAAAGATCGGTGAAGGCGTCATCGGGGAGCACGACGCTCCCGAGATCGGGATTGGGTGTAGTGTTCATAGTATCATTTGAAGAGGAAACTGCCGCAGGAGAGCTGGGGCTCTGAAAGCCGAACCAGAAAAACAGCGCGACAACGGCAATGCCCACGACTGCTGCTAAGATCCCTTTCGTTTTCTTGCTCATCATTAGGTAATTGATGTTGTTTAGTAACGAGTATGGTGACTCGCTTCCAGTGTACCTCGGAGAGCGGAGAAGGGAAAGTGGACAGCGATAGGAACGAACCGTACAATAACCCCATGCGCAAAAACCATGAGCTCAAAGCGATCGTGCCTGCGGATCAGGCATCGTCGCCAGAAGACGTTGCCGCCGACCTGAAGAAACGGCTGGCTCTGATCGACAAAGAATTCAGCGAGGGGCTCGAATTCATTGGGAAATATGCGAAATCAGTCACGATCTTCGGCTCTTCGATGCTCAACGAAAGCGACCCATATTGCTTCAAAGCCCGGAAACTCGCCGAGATGATATCGAAAAACGGGTATGCGATCGTCACCGGCGGCGGTCCCGGCATCATGGAAGCGGCGAATCGTGGGGCACAAGATGCGGGAGGGCAATCGGTAGGACTTAACATCCGACTCCCGCACGAGCAAAAACAGAACCCCTATCTAAACGATTCGCATGAGTTCTACTATTTCTTTTCAAGAAAGATGGCACTCACGTTTGGGGCCGAAGCATTCGTATTCTTCCCCGGAGGATTCGGCACGCTCAATGAATTCTTCGAGATCGCAACGCTCATCCAAACCGAGCGGATGCCGCACGTGCCGATGATTCTGGTGGGGAGCAATTTCTGGAAGCCCTTGGATCAGTTCATTCGCGAACACCTCTTCAAACGGCATAATATGATCGAGGAAAGCGCGCTCTCGCTCTACACGATACTCGACGATGAGCAAAAAGTCCTCGACCTCATCCTCAAAGCACCCATCATGGAAACCGTGCCGTTCCCGCAGGAAGAATAAAAAAATCGCCCCGCAACCGAAGTTGCGAGGCGTAAGGAACCATTACATTCCCTAGTGATTATAACCCGAAAGAAGCAAGTCCTGTGCTTCTTTAAGAGCCTGTTCGGGAGAAAGTCCGAGCTCACGCTCAATACCCTCCATCTCTACACGCTTGAGCTCTCGCTCGCCGGCGAGGGCGGCATACTGAAGCAGCAGTTTCCTTTTCTTTTCTCTATCATCTTCCATGTTCAGTCCTTTCTCTGCTCCAACTGCTCAAAAGCGAGAAGGAGTGCTAGTTTACCATATGCCGAGCGATTGCCAGCGATTTCGCTAATCCAGGAAACATCCTGATCAGCCCGTTTAAGCGCGCGCACAAGCACGTTTATCGCATCTACGGTCGCATCGTGCACGCGCTTACGCGACGCATCTACCTCAGCAAATTCTTCGCGGGGACCGTTCATAGCCTTCATAAACCACACAACCGAGACGGCATAGCGGATACAATACACCACGGCCTCCTCGAAAATGCGCTTTAGGTCTTCGGTACTGCAGGCCGCTTCAAGAGAGGCGAGCGTAACAACTGGCTTTAGAGCGGAAGATGTTATGACATCGTTCCGCGCACTCTCAAGCGCAGTACTTAATTCATGCCCTTGAGACATCAGTTCTGCGGATATCGTCATAAGTCCTTTCTATGAGTTTTCAAAACCAAAAGTATAATAGCACAACAGATAATAACGTGTCAATAGACTGACCCGAGCGACGTGGGAGCTATAAAAAAGCCGCACACCATAGAGTGTGCGGCTAGGCTCAGTAGTGGGTCAAGATGACTTCACCACTTCCGCGTCTGAAATTTTCTCTGAACCTTACGTTCTCCCCAGATGCCAACCCACGTACCGAGGACCAACCCCGTGGTTCCGAAGCTGAAGGCAACCAACGCGACATCCTTTTTCGATAGTGAGATGGCAATAGCGACGATGTAAAGGGCAACAAAAAGAATTCCCAGCATGGTTAGTCCGAACTTTCTCATATATTTCCTCACTGGTGTATGGTTTCGGCACACCTGCATAAAGCCTTACTGAAAAGAACCTTGACTCTACGGACTCACAACCGACTGGTTATGAACCCGATAAAGTGGAGGAATTAGGTTCCTCCGCTTCCTGTGCTGCACACAACACTCACGCTTTTAGAAAGGTGACAACAATTGATGCTTCTGATACAAAGGGGCACCATCCTTTGGCAGGCTAAACCTGAATTGCAGCTTTTGCCATAACCAGTTTCTGCATGACTTCCTCTCGTTGGGGAATATCACGGCCAACCCATGCTCCGCTCTCGCGAAGCGCGATGACCATCTCTTCCCGACTTCCGGGTTCGCCGACACAAATTGGGATGAACCGGCGGAACGAAAGAGAAGTTGCTAGAAACTTCTTTGCGAAGTGCCAGGACGATTTAACTTGGAATGCCGGCATGGACCTATCGTTTGGAACAATGTCCTTGCCACCATCCCGCAAACCGCCGCTGACAACTCCACCGATGATTCTGGCGTATGCCTCCTCCAGGTCACGTCCCACGAACTCTCGGGTCGTATTCATTATCATTCAGTATGGGACCGACTTTTTCTTATTCTAATGATGTAAGGAACAAGGAATCTTGGATAGCGAATGAGAAGTCTCATCCGCTCCAAGAACCCAAAGTGTCTGGAGATCAATTGAAGGAAAATCTCTCGACTCATCGCTTCTTGACCAGCTAACTTTGCCTCGGCGTATATCTCTAACATTCTGCGCTCGCCTAACCGGTCTCGAATCTTATCCAGTTCGGCGACGAGTATATCTTGATATGTTTTCAACTGATTTCACCTCCGATCTTTTTAGGTTTCTACTCTTTCAAGATGGTAGCATACAATAGGTGATATGTCAATACACTGCACCGTGTGACCTAGTGATCAAGATAGGCCTACAAATAAGGAGATTGTAGACCTCGTAGCCTGGTAGCGCTGCTAAAGACTGCTATGATCGTTGCCGTTTGACTTCGGAAGCTCGCATGAGGGCAACCTTCACGCCCACCGAAGCGGAGTGGTAACTCTGATCAACGGTCGAGAGAACAACCGAGATAAGGTTCTCCAATTGCTCGTTGGAGAGACCGGAAATGGAATGCGCGAGGCGTTCGTCGATCGGCTCGTCGATATCCTCAAGACGCGAACGGTACACGACATCGAGATCAAGCACTACCCTTCTCAGAAATGCCTCCGGATTCCCTCCCTGCTCGCGCAGGGTCTTTAGGTGGCGTGTCAGATTGTATTTATCTCCGGTCGCGAGCCAGTTGACGAATAACGCGCTGTCGACGCCAGACCGAGACAGTGGTCCTTGAACGGGAGGCTGGGGATGTGGCGCCGCCGCCTTCGGCTCTGAAACCGGACGTGGTTCGTGATGAGAGAGTTCAGGCGCTCGTTCCGGCTCTTTAGCATTGAGCGCTGCGAGTACTTTTTCTTTGTTGAGCAAAAGCCATCCGTCTTCTCGGTCGTAGCGCGTCTCGGCATTGCGAATCGTCTTTTCGGTAAGCGAGAGGACCTGTGTCGCGTCGCTTCCGCTCATCTGCGCTATCAATTTCATCCCTTCTTCCGAGATAACGACGCGATTGCGTTGAGCCTCGGCAGCGATGATGTCCACAAAACCGACTGAAGATACTTCATTCTTATCTGGATTCGCTTCCTCGAGCGGCACCGGAGCATATGCTTCAGCGCCTGCAGGAGCAAAGGAGAGTTCTGGATCGGCAATATCTTCACCGGAGATCTCCATGACAGGCTCTTGATAGGGAATCGCTTCGGCAAGGGGCTGCTTCGGGGAAAGTCCGACACTCAATGTAGCGCCGCCCTTCCTCCACAATTTCGACTTAAAGAAATAGACAACAGAGAAGCTCCAGATTACGAGGATAAGGACGAAAAGCGCTACTTTATACCAGTCGCCAAAACCCGTGTACGGAACTTCCGAAAGATAGACAGCGCCCAACACGCGACCTTCCGGCGCTTTTTTGAGCAACACCACCGTTGGGGTTCCAGCTCCGCCGGAAACAGTCGGATTTATCGGGCCATTGCCACCGCCACCCGTGATCGAACCGACCGGACCACTGCCGCCACCCACTACAATAGGGGTGATAGGACCATTGCCCCCACCCGTGCTACCTCCACCTCCACCGGTAGTACCGCCGCCAGCAGTACTAGCACTGCCGGTATCCCCGCCCGTACCACCACTGCCGCCGCCACCGGTATTTTCACCCCCGCTTCCGCCACCACCAGTGCTACCTCCTCCTCCCCCTCCTCCATTGCCGTCGCTTCCGCCACCACCGGATGAACTGACGGCGACAGAACAGGTTGTCGTGGCAGTTTCAGAACCCGCGGTAATGACGATTTGCGCATGTTTAGTTCCTTCGGATGCATACGTGATAGTCGTTGAAGTAGAAGCGCCCGAAAGCCCGTCATCGCCGGACCATACGTAGGCAAAGGGACCGACGCCACCGCTTGCGATCGCCGTAAATGTCGTGGGCGCTCCGACTGACGCAGGATCGGGCGATACGTGGCAGGAAGCCGCAAGGTGAGAA
Source organism: uncultured Candidatus Saccharibacteria bacterium (assembly GCA_964617735.1). GTDB lineage: Bacteria > Patescibacteriota > Minisyncoccia > Phycocordibacterales > DSPV01 > 2-02-FULL-46-13. The sequence goes on from CAZTXT010000001.1 coordinate 640,992, forward strand.
GGCGTAGTGGTAGCGATGTCATCATTGGTGAGCGTACAGGTTTTCGCATCTCCATCCGCGAGAGAGACAACTCCACCCGTGGAACAATCGCCGACAATACCTTCAAAAACATATCCTGATACGCTCGGATCGGTTTCCTCTACCGTATACGTTCCTGTTGGGAGTGTAAAGACGACGCCGGTCTCCGAGCCGAAGAATGGACTGCCCGATACGTCATGACCATCGCGCGAGAGCGAGATGCTGAAATCAGAAGCTGATCGACTGCCGCCGCTGTCATTACGAACATGTTTAATGACGGTAAGGCGAGCGGATGCGGGAGGAGTAGAGAGGATGGAGACCTGGCATGAACGCGTGATGGTCTCGGTACCTGAAGCGATCGCGACGGTCGAGGTCTTTACGCCACTGGAAGCGTAGCTTTTCATGACAAGGGTCGAGGTACCCGAAAGCCCGTCATCGCCAGACCAGTTGAAATTGAAATCTCCCGCTCCCCCGCTAGCCTGCGCAATCCACGAGATCGTGTCTCCGACAAAACCCAGAACCGGATTCGCATGGCAACTTCCGGTAAGCGGCGGCGTTGAGATTTCGGTGACGGTCGCCGTACACGAAGTCGAGGCGCTATCGGCACCCGAGGTTACTGTAACGTTCGCCTGCTTTTCTCCCGCAGTCGAAAAGGAGTGCGCGGTCGAAGTGGCATCTCCCGTCAAACCATCGTCACCACTCCAGTGATATGAAAAACCTCCCAATCCTCCTGAAGCCACAGCGGTAAAGGTTATAGGAGAATTGACGGAAGCACTTGAGGGCGAGGCGGAACAGGATACCGAAACGGATGGTGCGCATTCATGTTCGACGCCCGTCATGACGGTATTGCTGTCTACGTAGGTATTGAAATTGTCATATTCGAACGATGTTACGGAAGCGTGATTGTCCACTTCGAACCATCCGCAGGCGCTCGGCGCCTGAATAGTCCCCTTCCATGTGATCGAACCGCTTGCTCCCGGAGCGAGAGTAAATGCATTCCACGTAAGCGTTCGGGAAGAAGGCGTGTAGAGTGGGGTAGCACCGTAGCCCACCGCGATAGTGCCGGTATGCGTCTCACTTAAAAATGTCAGCTCGGCGGGTACAACATCGGTGATGCGCACGCCACTCCCCGTGCAATCGGCCGTGCCTACATTCTCCACGGTAAGGGTGTACGTCAGCGTATCTCCGATAGCGGCACTCTGTCGATCCACGATCTTTGAGAGCACCAGTTTGCAGACGGCAGGCGGAGGAATGCATTTCGCAGTGACCGTCTGCGGATTATGGAGGTCAATTCTCACCCCGTCGATCATCACAAAGCCGCTCGAGACCGCGTACGTGCCCGTCTGCGAGGCATTCATCACATCGACATAATGGGCGACCTTCCCGACCGCTTTGATGAAATGAGCAACGCGGGATATGCCGTTGATCTCATACATGACTTGCCCATAATCCGAAACACCGGCGGGAACGTGCACGGCGACGAAATGGACTTCGACTTGGCCAGCCGAAATACAGCCAACGTGGCTCAAGTTGAGTTTGATTGGTAATGAAGGATTGGATCCGAGAACCCGAGCCTGGGCACTCATGACCGCTACGATGAGAGCTCCCGTAACGCATCCGAGGAGCAAAAACCGCAGGAATCTATTGATCTTTTTGTAGCGTTCCTTCATAAATATTCTCGTTTCCTAACCTTACTCATTTGTGGAGCGATGGCAAGCCCTATTTTTAATGCGATACGGCTTCCAAAAAACGGGCTTGCACGACGAAGCGGTCGCTACGCTGTCCGAACGTATCGCAGGTGGAGAGCGTTATCAATTTCTCACCGCTCCCCAACTCGACGAGCGCTTTATCCTTGTCGACCAGCGCCACCGAGAAGACGCGGTAGCGATATTCTTGACTTCCCGAAAGCACTGTTATGACATCGCCGATCTGCAGTTCGCCGAGGCGGTTAAAGGATTTATAGGATTGATTATGCACGACGGCCCAATTAGTGCTGTGGCCGAACAAAAACATATTGCTTGCATCATCGAGTCCGCCCGACCCGGGATAGCGAACGACGCCCGAGAGGAGTGCTTGGTCAAGCACCGCGATATCGCGGCTTTCTGGATTCATCACCGGCGCATCGACCGCGATCTTTTCAATGATGATGCGGTCAGGAAGAATGGTTTCCTTGACTGACGGTATATTTTCTGCGGGAGTCGTTGAGGAAAGCCCTTGTCCCGGGAGAGTCCCATCCACCGAAGCTGCCGGCGCACGCCACTGCAGAGAGGCAATGCTGCTTGCATTGAATTCCTTGAGTTCATCGGGAATCAAACCGGTAAACGAAAGAACGCCATAACTGGCGAGAAAGACTGAAATCCAGAGTATGAGAAATCGCTTCGCGCTCATAAAATGTCGGCACAAAATCTACCTAAAATCTTTCATATCGTCAATAGATTTTTCTTGACTTCGATAAACTCTCGGTATAGTGTGCGCTTGACATGGAGACTCAAGAAAAGCATTCCTCCACAACACCAATCGCTCCGAAGAAGACCTTCACCTGGAGGCAAGCCGCCGGGATCGCGATCATTATCATTCTTTTTCTGGCCGGCGTATGGACCGTGGTACAAATCGGACCATATCTTCCCAACACCGTCGAGAATATCACCGCCGCGATCGTGAATTTCACCGACACTCTTAAGCCCAGCGAACGTCTCTTGGTATACTCCGATCAAGAACGCATAAAGTCGGGAGATAAAATTATGCTCACGTGGTCGCACCGCGGAGGAAAAACCGAAGGCTCATACGCGCTCTCCTTCCCCTGTCTGGACGGCATCTCGGTCAAAATGAAATTGGCTTCAGGCACGGAGGAAACCCTCCTGTGCGATATACCCTACACACTTTCGGAAACGGCAGAACTCGTAACACTCGCTCCCTTTTCGAAAGCGTCATCAACCGTAGCCGTTCCCTTTTCGATCTCCTTCACGCCCTTGCAGGGCGAAAAGCCCTCCGTATCGGGTTCTGCAACCGTCTCGATCGAAAACGGCGGGGAGGATACGGGAGAGGCTGCGCCGCCCGATAACAGCGGCGAGAGGGTCTCGACTCCAAACACTCAACCGACCGCCGGAGTATCCACCGAGCACGTCTATTATGTAGGAACAACAACCGAAGTGCGCGCGTACGGAAAAACTGATCTCGCACCCAAGATCCTCGATGTCGGCGTGCTTGATACCATAACGAATCAGTTCACCGCTACTACCACGCTCCACGCGACCGACAGGATCGCGGTGAGATTTCAAGTAGAAAATGTCGGCACCGCCAACTCCGGAACCTGGAATTTCAACGCGATGCTTCCCACGGCTCCTGCGCATACCTTCGTTTCCGAAAATCAGCAGACGCTCTCTCCCGGAGAGCACATCGAGTATACGCTGGGCTTCGATTCATTCGATCAGAATGGTGACGGGCGTTTTGCACTCACTGTAGACCCGGCAAATGCTGTGAACGAGGTCAGTGAGACGAACAATGTCGTAACCACGACCATCCATATCTCTCCCAACTAGCCGGTACGCGAACGAAAACACGACTGGGCCCGATTTTTGTTTGCCGTCTTTATGCGGCATGGTAGCATAACGTAAGGAGTACGTATGTTTGCAACTCTTATCATACAAATGCCGTTGCAAAACAACGGCAAACCCGTCGTAAATCCGAAAACTCTGCTCAGCCATCTGACTCCTGTCCTCAATCACGCCATCGCCGAGGCGATTCCTGAAGGGAATCTTATGGTACCCATCAGCAAAAACTGCGCCGCGGGAATACATTGGAGCTACCACATCCGCGCCGAAGCAGATATTCATCGCGCGTAATGCAAAGTCAAAAAAACGGCCCCACTAAATGTAGGGTCGTTTTTATATATCCAAATTCGCCATCTTGGCGTTCGACTGTATGAATGACTTGCGTGCCGGTACATCCGTGCCCATGAGCATATCAAAGACTTTATCTGCTTCCTGCGCATCTTCTATCGTGACTTGTTTGAGAACACGCCTCGCCGGATCCATCGTCGTCTCCCACAACTCATCAGAATTCATCTCGCCCAAGCCCTTGTAGCGTTGAATATGCAACTTATCTTTCACGGATTTTCCTTTTTCAGCTTTCGCCTCCTGTTCGTCTTTTGCTTCTCCTTCAGGAACTTCCGCAGCAGGTTCGTCTTCGGAAACCAAATCCGTATCGGAGATCTTGCCGAGTGCCTTCTGCCGCTCGTTCTCGGTATAGAAATAACTGATCTCCTTGCCCTTCTTCACTTTATACAGCGGCGGCTGGGCAATGTAGACAAAGCCACCATCAAGAAGTGGTCGGAAATAGCGATAGAGGAGTGTCAAAATAAGCGTGCGGATATGCGCGCCGTCTACGTCGGCATCGGTCGCGATAACGATCTTGTGATAACGAAGTTTGGAGAGATCGAACGTGTCCCCGATCGCGGTGCCAATAGCGACGACGAGATTCTTGATCTGCTCGGATGAAAGCATCTTATCGAGTCTCGCTCGCTCGATATTAAGGATCTTGCCGCGCAAAGGTAAAATGGCCTGAATACGCCGATCACGCCCCATTTTCGCGGTACCGCCGGCGCTATCTCCCTCGACAATGAAGAGTTCGGATTCAGTCGGATCATTCGACTGGCAGTCAGCGAGCTTCCCGGGAAGCGTCATGCCTTCAAGAGCGCCTTTGCGGAGGACCGAATCTTTTGCGGCCTTAGCCGCTTTGCGCGCTTTCATCGCCAGTACGACCTTGTTGATGATCGCGCGGGCATCGTCAGGCTTCTCTTCGAGGAACGCCGCGAATGCCTCGGCAAAAACCGAGTTTACCGCCGCTTGCGCTTCAACAGATCCAAGTTTCGCCTTCGTCTGCCCTTCAAACTGAATCTCCCGCAGCTTTACCGAGATCGCAACAGTCAAACCTTCCAACACATCGTCGCCGGTGAATGTATCCTCGCCCTTCGCGAGATTGCTGTTCTTCGCATAGGTGTTGAGCGTACGAGTAAGTGCCGTCTTAAAGCCAGTCACATGCGTGCCGCCCTCACCATTGTAGATGTTGTTCGCGAACGGCAAGATGCGCGAGGAGATGTCGTCTACATATTGCAGCGCGACTTCCACTGATTCAACACTGTCGGATTTTTTCTCAACGTAAAAAACGTTCTTGTGGAGGGTCTTGTAGGAGCGGTTGTAGTATGAAACGAGCGATGCAAGGCCGCCCTCGAAATAGAACGTCTGTGATGGGATATCCAAACCCATTTCGCGAACGTAATAGACATCTGCGAGGTCGAGTTTTCCCTCAAAGCTTCTCGCGTCCATTACGGTAATCCGCAGCCCGCGGACAAGGTATGCCTGCTGACGCATATGGCTCACGATGCGATTGTAATCGAACTTGATCTCTGGAAAAATCGCCGAGTCGGGCTCAAAGGTAGTAATCGTTCCGTGGAAATCTGAACTCCCGATTTTTTTTACTTTAGCTTTCGCTTTCCCTTGTTTGTACTCCTGATAGTAAACACCACCGTCACGATGTACGACTACTTCGCAGAAAATGGAAAGCGCATTCACTACCGATGCACCCACGCCATGAAGACCTCCCGAGACTTTATACCCCTCGCCGCCGAATTTACCGCCGGCATGCAAAGTCGTCATGATGGTTTCAAGCGCCGATACTTTGGTCTGCTTGTGCGTGTCCACGGGAATGCCGCGCCCGTTATCAGTGACGCGAACGCGATTGCCCGGCAGAAGCACTATCTCGATATCGTCGGCATAGCCGCCCATTGCTTCGTCGCGGGAATTGTCGAAAATCTCCGTAATAAGGTGATGCAAGCCGTCCGGCCCGGTCGTGCCGATATACATGCCGGGGCGCTTGCGCACCGGCTCAAGACCTTCAAGAACCGTGATGGATTCAGCCGTATAGTGATGGCCGGAACCGTTCTTTTTTTCGTCCTTATTCTTAGCCATTGTTTAGGTTCCCAAAATTAAAAATACCTGCACTTAGGTAAGCCTATTTTACCAAAAATAAGCCTAAAAATAAAGGTGGAATGTGGAAAAATGTGGTGTAAAAATCAGTCCTAAGATTTGACTTACACTATAGATATATGGTATAAATATTCCAGATGAAAACTAAACGTTCTTCTAATAATATCGGTAAAAACATTGGGACGGGGGTATTCTCGGAGACGGAGAAAAGAGCGACATTTGTTCTACTCTCTGCCATCATCATGCTCTTCGCTTCGTTCGCATTCGGGATGCCTGGGACTATGATGGCAAGTTTCTTTCTGGGAATAGTCGTCAAGGAAAAGATCAGCGACTGGCAGCCATGGCTCAAATATACCACTCTACTGTTGGTGAGCCTGATGACTGCAGGCGTTCTCATAACATCGAGTCATCCCTTGGGATGGTTCCACATTCTCGAAGACGAAGTCTCGGCGCCATTGAGATTCATTGGTGCCTTGGCCAGTGCATACGGGTCCTGTATCGCTGGCGCATGTCTGGGGATCATCTTCTGTGCGAGGAATAGAAAGTAATTAAGTTCGACAAGCGCCTGATCCGTCGGCCGATGGATCAGGCGCCTTTTGTTTGATACTCAACAGCTGCTGTGATAACATCTGCTTGGAAAGGAACTTCGCATGAAAACCCGAGCCAAAGTGTTTATACCATACACTCATCCGACCGAACGACAGAAATTTCAGCGATTTCTCGCTGTCGCCGCCGCACTCACACTCCTCGCCTGTATTTTCTTGGGCTGGGAAGGTCACGTGCTCATCGCCGCATTCACGGGGTACATCATCGGTTGCAATGCAACCGCATCGAACACCAAACCGCGTCTCCTGGCCGCAAGCTTCCTGCTCATCGTCGGCACCTTGTTCACTTCGGTGAAAGCCCCGGGGTGGGAATATCCCCTCGTGGGCAGTATCGTCGCTTCCACGACCTGCATCCTTTTCTTTCTCCTGGGAAAGAGAATGATCGCGTAAGAGCAATGCGGCTCTGAACAACCCGATCCCTAGTGGATCGGGTTTCTTTTTCAGCTATCTGATCGCCGCCTTGAGCTCGGCCTCTGTCCTCTCCTGAATTTTTTGCTGGATCACATTAATCTCTTGATTCGTAAGCGTCCTTTCCGGAGAACGGTAGACGATACGGAATGTATAGCTTTTCTTTCCCTTCCCGAACTTTTTATCATCTTCATATGTATCGAGCAGCTTGACCTCTTCGATCAAATTGCCCGCGTACTCTCTCACGATCTCAAAATAGTTATTCAGGCTGGTCTCTGCAGCAACGAGAAATGAAATGTCCCTGACTATCGGAGGATATTTGCTCACCTCTCTGAACGTGCTGTTGATGTCGGTAAACTGGCTCGTTATCCGTGGGTCTTCTGACCAGAGGATTCGGATATCGGGGATACTCATTTTTATCATCGCGAGACGCTCTCCAAATCCGAATGCCCAGCCGTTGTAGACCGCAGGGTCGATCCCGAAATTCTTCATCACGATAGGATTGACGAGGCCCGCGCCATTGACTTCAAGCCAGTTGCCATTGAACTTAATATCCATCTCAAGGCTCTCGATAGTATAGGGGAAATCGTCGTCGAGAAACTTATATTCTATATTCGCACCGAAAATTCCTTTCGCAAGATCAATCTGCACTTCTTTCAGGTCGTTTTGCGTGATAACCTTCTTCGATTTTTTGCATATCAGGAGTCCATCTATCTGGTGAAAAGCCGGGAAATGATGCCGGTCTATCTCGTCTTTCCGAAAAACGATACCCCGAGATAGTGCTTTCACCTCCCCCACCTCATCGAGCCTTCGTAGAACTTCTTTGTCTTTGAGATAAAAGGACCACATCGCAGTCATTTGAGTCCGAAGCAAATGGTTTTCGTCTAGGTAATAAGTATCGGTCTCTCTCCTGCTCGGATGCTCTCGAGGGGTGTTTAGTAGATCGAAATTATCCTTTACGGTGACGATTTTAGGAAAGTCAACGAGATCGAAGTCCTTAAATCGCGGGAGGTCGATTATCTGATCGAAAAGAATCTTTACCGGAGAATTCGGTTTGCGGGTAAGATCAGGCAACTGGAGCAGGCGTTGCATACGCAAACTCTTAAAATCAGTTCGCTTGAAGAGCTCTGCTTCCAGCTCTTTTTCCTTGGGATCGGTAATGGCTATCTCATTTCTCATAGTCAGGTATTATACGCAAAAGCTACGTTAAATACAGGAAGGAGGACTTCAGGCACGAAGGTACGTGAATCTCGGTACGTGTACACCATCAACCTCCACCTCTTCGTTGAACATAGAAAGCGGCCGCACCCAATACTTTTGCTCTGATTCATCTGGAAGCGATCCATACACAACCATGTCTTCAAGCGTTTCCGAGTGCGTGACAATGAAATGTACGCGGTAGAGTTTGCCGGTTTTCGAATGCTTATAGATACCAATTTTCATTTTTTATCAATTCTGCGAAAACTGCTTCAGGTATCCTTAGGCCTTCCTCGTATCCAAATGTGCAAGGGCGTAGTCGAGCGTACCACCGACTTTTTTCCCGGGATTGAAGATGCCGAGGGGGTCGAATATCTTTTTAGTCTGCTCGAATAGCTTGTACACCGCATTTCCATACGCCTGTGGCAAGAATGGCGTACGGATGAGGCCGTCGTTATGTTCGCTGGTGATAGAACCTTTGTAGCGGATCACAAGATCGTACACTTTCTTCGAGAGGGAGACGATGGTGTCTTTCATCTTCGGATCGGTCGGATCCATCAGAGGAATGATGTGGAAATTTCCGTCGCCGACATGGCCTGCGACCGTATAAATCATTTTATACTCCCCCAAGATCTTGTAGAGCTCGGGTAGAAACTTTGGCAAAAGATGCGCTTGCACGGAGAAATCATCGATGAACGGTGCGGTGCGCAAGCCTCGGACGTGCTTGCGTAAAAGGTTGAAGCTCTCATGGCGGATGATCCAGAACTCTTGCGACTCTTCTTCCGATTTCGTTACGCGCACTTTAACGCCAGCTATTCTCCTAAGCTCATCCGCCGCAGTATGCATTATTTTCTCGACCTCCCCGACCGTATCACCGCTGAATTCAGCGAGCAGGACCAGTTTCGGGATACCACCGGTAACGATAAACCACGCCTCGGGAATGGAACTCAATACCAGGCGCAGAAAATTTCCTTTTATCTGATGTAGGATCTCGGGGAAGAATTTGAATGCAAGCTTGAACGTGCTGTCGTCATAAGATTCGAGGCTCTCGGGCTTAAAGGGCAAGATTCTCTCCGTCAGCTCGGTCAGCGAATCGAGATTTTTGATGAAAATGACCATCAGACGGGATACCGGCTTAGGTCGAATGAGTTTCAGCTTGATTTGGGTGATGATACCCAAGGTCCCCTGTGAGCCGACGAGAAGTTTGGTGAGATCGAACGTACGCGTTTTAGGATTGAGAACATTCCAGAGGTAGTAACCCGATGAATTCTTCGTTACCGCGGGCTTCGCATCCAAAAGCAGCTTCAGATTCTCGGCGATGAGCGCGTACATGCGCTTATAGATCTCCGATTCGAACGTCCCTCCCACTTCTTTCTGTATCAGCTCATGGGGTGTTTGAAGCGAAAAGACATACTCATTGCCATCGGCGAGCACTACCCTCAGCGATTCGACATATCGTTCGGTTTTACCGTATTGCAAGGTCTTCTCGCCCCCCGCGTTGTTCGCCACCATGCCGCCGATCGTGCAGAGCTCCCGCGAGGCCGGGTAGCTGGGCATAAGGAGACCCTTCGCAAGAGTCTGTTTCTCAAAATCGCGATAGTACATACCCGGCTCTACCACCGCGTAATCGGCACCGATCTCAATGAGCCGGTTGAAATACTTCGTCATATCCATGACGATTGATTCGGTCAAGGGCCCGCCGGTCATATCGGTTCCCGCCGAGCGCGCCGTGAGCGAGACAGCGCGGCCTTTTGAACGCTCTTCGCCAACGAATCTGACAAGCTTCTTGATATCTTCGACATCCTTTGGGAATACGACGACTGCAGGACGGACGCAAAAAAGGCTCGCGTCCCGGCTGTATTTCTCAAGGGCAGAGCTCGAATCGTCGACGTCTCCTTTGATCAGAGATTTTATTTCATCCGAAAGGGCCATAACGAATAACTACATTATAGCCCACGCTAGGGGTGCATACGGTAAAGACGTGTATAACTTATTCCCCGACCCGTCCCTGGTTCAAATCCTCACGGCATCTCACTCACTTCGTTCGTGAGCCGCCCCTCGGATTTGAACCGAGAACCTTCGCTTTACAAAAGCGTTGCTCTACCGTTGAGCTAGGGCGGCGCTAAAAAAGGCCTCGTACGGCCTTCAGAAACTAGTATATATTCAAGAGCGCTGTATTTCAAATCTTGTGCGGTCCCGTGGTTCGCTTCAGAGCGTTTTTATAATCCACGACATCCTGTATGAAGAGCGACGCAGATTTGCGCTCGATCTTCTGTTCACGCGCGAATTCTCTCCAGTGCCTGACGCGGCGCTCAACGGTTTGGATAAGGAAGTGCACATAGGCGGCGAAGATATGGTGCACATGATGCACAAAAACCGAGCTGTAATGCCACATCTGCATCAGCACCACACGCAGTAGTACCGATAATCTCCTGATCATAGTGCTCAAGGGCAGATCAAACCGACCCAGGAACTTCGAGATCAATCCCTGTCTTCCGAGATTAAGGCTCACCCACTTACCAGCCATCATGGCGGAAAGAAGCGCGAGGGAAATAAAGAAGAGTAGACTTGAGGATGGCATAATCTAGAGGGCTAAGCGCACAAATTTTATCAATTCGATCTTCTCACCAAACTTCTGTATTGCGCTCTGGATAAGATCGCGGACGGTGATCTCCGGATTCTTTATGAACGACTGCTCAAGCAAAGCCTTCTCATTGAAATACGAGCCGAGCTTCCCTTCCATGATCTTCTCTTGCATGGCTTTGGGTTTTCCCGCGACTTCTTTGGCAAAAACCTCCCGCGCGGTTTGCTTGGCATCCTCCGGGACCTGATCGAAACTGACATATTCGGGAGCAGTAGCGGCTACCTGCATCGCGAGATCGCGGGCGAGTGACTGGAATTCCTGATTGCTTGAAACGAAATCGGTCTCGCAGGAAAGCAATACCATCGCGCCGATAGCGCCGTTGGAGTGCGTGTAGGAAGCGACGGTTCCGGCTTTAAGCTCTCGGTCGGCTTTCTTGGCGGCAGTAGCTGCGCCTTTCTTGCGTAAAAGCACGATCGCCTTTTCGACATCTCCGCCTGCTTCCTCGAGGGCCTTTTTGCATTGCATAACCGAAACGCCCGTCTTATCGCGCAATGCTTTGATTACCTCCGTGGAGACTTCTTTGTTGGCCATAGGAAATAGTATAACAGATCGGCAATCCCTTGGTTAAGCCGATCCCGTGCGTCCCTCTTTTATGGCCGAAACTATAGAGTTTATGAAAAACGCGATACTCGCTCGGGCACTGTCATTGCCCGCCACCGGGATATCAATCAATGAAAGATCGCAGTCAGAACCGGCGAGCGCAAGGACTTTCACCGCGGTTTTGTGCGCTTCCGCCACCGCGATATGCTCGCGTCCCGGATCGACGACAATGAGCGCCGCCGGAATGCTTTTGAGACTGATAAGTCCGGAAAAAAGAGATTCGAGTCGTTCAATCTCGCGATCTATCATCAAGCGCTCCCGTTTAGTATATTTCGAGAGCTCGCCTTTTTCGCGCTTTTCGCGCAAATCGATCAGCTTATCGATGCGACCACGGATGACGTTGAAGTTGGTGAGCGTGCCTCCGATCCAGCGTCCGGCGACATACGGCATACCAAGCTCCTGCCCCGCTTGCTTGATCATCTCCGTCGCTTCATGTTTGCTTGAGACAAAAACCACCTGCTTACCTTCTTTGCCGAGTGTGCGTGCAAATTCTTTTGCGCGTTCTAAAAGCTCCTTCGTTTTCTCCAAATCGAAGATGTCAATGGAATTCTTGGCACCGAAAATAAAAGGTTTAACGGATGGATGACGGCGAGAACGCGCGTAGCCGTAATGAGCGCCCGCGCTAAAAAGCGCATCTATCAAGGGGTCATTTTTAGTTTCTTTGACCATTTCCATAGAGGAGATAGCTTAGCAGAAAAATATACTGACCGCAACTATACGGCGACTCCGATCGTCAGTTCATTTTGAGCGCTGCAGCGGAGAGAGCTTCGACGATTGGTTCGAGATTCCCTTCAAAAACATGCTCCATATTGTGCCACGATTCCTTGATGCGGTGATCAGTTATCCGGTCTTGCAGCCAGTTATACGTGCGGATCTTCTCGCTTCTATCTCCCGTTCCCACTTGCGCTTTGCGGTTCGCGGAATATTTTTTAGCCTCTTCTTCATCCCGCAGTACCTGCAATTTCGCTTTAAGAATGCTGAGTGCATGCTCGCGGTTTGCCACCTGGCTTCGCTCTGCCGTGGAACGCACGGTGAGCCCAGTCGGCTTATGGGTCAACCGTACGGCGGTTTCCACCTTATTGACGTTCTGGCCTCCCTTTCCCCCGGCGCGGGAGAATTCTATTTCAAGGTCAGCGGGGCTTATCTCGACTTTACTAGACTGACGCAAGGGCAATATGGCAACCGAAGCGGTCGAGGTGTGGATGCGGCCCGACTTCTCTGTTGGCGGCACCCGCTGGATGCGGTGCACTCCAGTCTCGAACTGGAGTTTGCGATACGCGTCCTTACCGTGAATCTCAAAGACACCTTCTTTATAGCCGCCCAGATCCGACTTCGACTCGTCAACGACTCGAAAATCCCACCCCTGGGTCTGGCTGTAGCGTTTATACAGCTCGGCAAGTTGCGCCGCAAAAAGTGCGGCCTCTTCACCGCCGGCTCCGGCGCGAACCTCCAATACGATATCGCTCGGAAATTCCTCCTCTTCTTTTTCCGCTTCCGCTATCTTCTTCATCTGATTCGCAAGTTCGGCAAGCTGGGCTGAAAGTGTCGCTTGTTCCCCTTTCGCCATCTCGGCAAGACCGGGATCGGTGGACATCTTTTCTAATTCACGGTACTCCGAAAGCAGCCGCTCATACTCGGAAGCGAGAAATGAAGTTTTACGGTTCTCTTTGAATGGCGTGAGATCGAAATCGTTCATAGATATGGAAAAACGGCTCCGATCCGGGTCGGAGCCGTTTTTAGTTCGTTACTTAGATGCCTTTGTCTTCGGAGATGACTTTTTGGCAAGGCGAGCCTTGAAGCGCTCGACGCGGCCAGCGGTATCCAAAACTTTGTCATTTCCGGTATAGAACGGATGGCAATTGGAGCAGATTTCAACATGCATGCTCTCCTTTGTAGAACCAACAGTAAAACTGTTCCCGCAGGAGCAGGTGACTTTAGCGTGCTCGAAATATTTTGGATGTATGTCGGTTTGCATGTTCGTATAGATAAACACCTTACCCTAAAAAGTAAGTTGATGCAAGTTTCGGTAAGATGGTGCGAAACCTATAATGAGTTTAGTAGTTGTGCTTCCTGGTAGGATGTGTAGACCAGGTGGTGTCTCAAAGCTGGCGCCAGTCTTTTGTTCCACCAGCAACCGGTATTGATGGCACAAATAACCGTAAAGCCCATGGCCTTGCTAAATCAGAGCGGAAAGCTTACGCCCTGGCAGTAGCGCATGTGCCGCGGGAACAAACCCGCTCCGAAGCGGGTCCGACTATGAGCGCCTGGACTTCCATTCCGGGCGCTTTTTTAGTTGGCATTCAACACATCAATGAGCCCTTGATACTTCGTCGCCAAACTCATGACATCATCCCCGTAAAACGCATAAGCGCTTTTAGTGGCATTCTTCCAGCCAGCGAGATAGCGAAGGGCCGCGAGACGCTCGGCCTGCGGGGTGTGCGTGCTCGCACCATTATCGGCCAAGAGGATAGCCGATGCCATGATCGCATCCTGCGGATCCCAAGGATTGGGCGGAGTATGTCCTGTTGCCGAGGCGATTCGATCCTCGTAGAGAATCCACGTTGAAGGAATGAACTGCGCGGGCCCCATCGCACCGCCATAGCCATACCACGGCTTTTTTGAAACCGGCATCTTGTCGGGATCAAGCCCCAAACGCTTGCAGATGTCGAGGAACGGAACCGTATCGCGCGGATTCGCCATATCGATCTGCCAATTGCCCGTTCCGACATTTTCTCCCAAGTTGGATTCCTCGGCGATGATACCGAGAATAAGGGCGGCCCGTACACCAGTTTTAGCCGATGCGGTTTGCGCGTATTGGTACGCTTTCTCGAATGGAATGGCCGCGGAACCACGCAGAGTGAAGAGCTCCGCACGGATGGACGCCGCGCTTTTTTGCTTATCAGCGATGATGCGTTGATAAATAGCCTCGACTCCTTTGGAGACCGCGAGAATGGCTTTTTTCTCTTGCTCCTGCTGCTCAATGCGCTTCTGCTCAAGGACCTGTATCTGCCGTAGGGATACCTCTTCGGCCGTTTTATCCTCCAGCGATGCCTTTTGCGTTTCAGTCTGGGTCCGATGGTCGACGAGCGAGGTGTATGAGCCCTGCAGAGAGGCTTTCACTGCATCAAATGAGTCAAGATCTTCGAAAAATGAGGATATATCCTTGCCGCTCAAAAGTATCTCGGCGAGGGTATACGAATCAAGCTGGTTGGTCTGCCGTAATATCTGGGCAAGCGACTCCCGCTCCCGATCAAGCCTGCCGGAGAGTCCTGCGATGATGGTCGTTTTGCCGGCAATGTCGTCTTTGAGTTGTGCGATCTCGATATCACGGGCTTTGATGGAGAGTTTTGACTTCTCGATGCTCGCATTGAGTATCGCAAGGTCGCGTTCAAGCGATACCCGTTCCTGCTGCTTCGATTCGAGGATCTTTTGCTGGTCGGCGATCTCTTGCTCAAGAGTTGCAAGGTCCTGTTCGAGTTGGGCACGCCGGGAATTGACATCCTGGGCATTTGCGAGATGAGCCGAGAGCGCCACAACCAGCACGATCAAGGCTAAAGAGGCTCTGTAAGCAGACCTGATGGTGCGCGGTACGCGAGGGTTTAGAAGGCGCATGCGTCTATTGTACCCAACCGAAGCCAGTCGCACAAAAACCCCGCATTTGCGGGGTTTTTGTGCCTTTTTCATTATTTCTCGGCTGCTTTAGGTGCTTCAGCTCCCTCTGCCACGGCTTCCTCGCCTTCCTTCGCTTCCTTACCTTTCTTCTCGACTTCGATAGCAGAGAGATCGATGGCCTCGGGCGGCTTCTCCTCCTCGACTTTCGCTTCAGTAATAGCGGCAACGACCTCATCGGCGTGGGCGATGAGCGCCACACCCGTGGGCAGTACGATATCCTTCGCCAAAATCTGGCTCTTGAGATCAACGAGTGCTCCAATATCAACGGTGATGCGGCTTGGAAGATCTTTCGGAAGGGATTCTATCTCTACTTCGTGCAGAACCTTCACCAGAATGCCGCCAAGGTCTTTGACCGCTGGCGCCATCCCGACGAACTCTATCGGAACCTTCACTTTGAGCTTCTTGTCTTTCTCAACGACATAAAAATCGGCATGGATCGGCACGCCCGTCACCGGATCACGCGAGACGTCCTGTATTAAAACCTGTTTCTCATCATCGCCATCTTTGAGCGTGATGATCGAGCTCTCTCCGGCAGACTTCCATACCTTGATGAAGTCGCCTCGGCGGACCGAGATCGGCGTTGATCGCTCCTTGCGACCATAAAAAACAGCCGGAACCAGACCTTTGCGTCTGACTTCTACGGCATTTTGCTTCCCATCACGTTTCTCTATAGCCAGCAATAACATAGCTGCCTAGTATATACAACTTCAAGAAAAAAGCAAAAACAGCCCTAGATCGAGGTGGCATCCGCCACCTGATGCCGCGGTAAACCCTCGGCGTAGAGCTCCTGCGCTTCGCCCAGGGTTACGGAATGACCATAGACATGCACCTCGTCGAGCGATCCGACCACCGTAAAACCATTGGGTGGGTAGGGATTCTCGCCAACAACAAAAAAGATACTGCTCATGCCGTTGCCAAAAGATCCGGTGGGGTGGCTAAAGGGAACCGACCGATCTAGCTTGCTATCAACGTAAATTGACACAACTTTATTCATATCCACTGATACCAGCACATAGTGCCAGATACCATCCGAAACGTTCTTTAATGAGCCGGCACCAACATTACAACCAGAAACTCCCCAATTCATGTAGAAATCAACGACGCCATTGCTCAAACAAAGAGAGAAATTGTAACCAGGACTTAAGCCCACTGTCCCGTCCACCGATGCAATGAATTGCGTTGCTGTAGATGATGTCTTTATCCATGCGCCTATCGAAATATTCGCCCCTCCATTGCTTGCAGGGATGCTTACATTTGGATTAGTGGCAGTCGTCCCGTAATGATTACTTAGGGTCACTGCATAACCTCTCCCTAAAGCGCCGGTAATCCAGGTGGGTGCTGAATTGAAGGTAAAGCCAAAATTATTGCCTGATGAATCGGTGGCTGATGACCCGCTGCCTTCGTCAAAATCCCAAAGGGCATACGCATCGGAGCCGAAGAGATGATAGGCGGAAGCAGAAAACTCCTTTGCGGCTGCCAATGAAGCCTTTTGGCGAGTACCGTTAATCGAGGCGAGGACAATGCTCGCGAGCAGGCTGATGATCGATATCACCACCAAAAGCTCGATGAGGGTGAAACCTTTCGCGCTTTTCCAAGACTTCATAGAATAGTAGAGAAGAAATAGGCGGACGCGGCGAAAGCGATGATCGCGATGATGATGAGAATGACCCCGGCCCCTTTCTCGGTCTTCACCAACCCGTGCCGCATGAGCCACCGGACCATGCCGGGAGTCCTCGCTTCGCCTAAAATAGTGCGCGAGCGGAATTGATAGAGATCCTGGCTCGTTTCATCATTGAATTGTACGTCAGGCATAATTGTAAACTCTTATATTATACCCTTATAGTACCGCAATCAGAGGCTATCGGGCGTAAAGTTATGCACATTCATCGAGAGCTAGTTTCCAACTAAGAAATTCAAGTTCGAAGTACTCCCCCACGGATTTGGGGAGCATGTGCCGCTGCTGCCTGTCTTATCAAAACAGAGTGTCTGGCTAATGCCCGGGTTTTCCAGTCGTGTCGCAAGCACAAAATCAGATGTAAGCCCTGTGCACATGTAGGTAGTATCCGAAACCTTGCGCAGTCCCCGTGCGTAGACGTATTCATAACCAGTAGCCGAGTGAGCATTGAGCGGATCGTTGGGGATGGAGGAGATATAGGCTGGAATTGTATTGAGCGCACTCAGCAAGCCATAGTGGTTAACGGTGGTGCCGATGCAGAGGTTGTAGGTAGCCGAAGGGCAACCCGATAAGAAACCGGTATTCGAAGGATCACCGCCCGTAGCCACGCAAGTGGGATACAAAGAGTAGTCATCGTAGTATTGTTCAATCGAAAGCTGTATCTGGGTGAGATCCGATTGGCGTTGTGCATCGCGCGCCTTGCGCCGAGAGGTATTGAAATTAGCCAATATCAAGGCGACCAGTATCGCGATAATAGCGAGAACCACCAGAATCTCGATGAGCGTAAAACCTCGTATGCGCCGCGTAACGATCATACCGCTCATTGTACACTATTGGCCGGAGTGCTACCGTCGAAAAAACTGATAAGATTGGCGGCAACGATGCGGCTCATATCCGCCCGTGCTTCCGCTGTCGCCGAAGCGATATGCGGCGTCATGACCACATTCATGAGCTTCGTGAAGCGTTTCGATACCTTCGGCTCGAATTCGTACACATCCATCGCGGCGCCGCGGATTTCATTTCTTGAGAGGGCGTCGGCGAGCGCATGCTCGTCGACGACTGGACCGCGGGAGGTATTGATGAGATACGCGCTTGGCTTCATCATCGAAAGCCGTCGGGCGTCGATAAGATGGCGTGTTTGTTCGGTCAACAGTACGTGCAAGGTCACGATATCTGCGGCCTTGAGAACATCTTCAGTTGACGGCACAAAAATCGCTCCATAATCGCGCTCGACGCGCTCGTTGCGCATCATATCGAAATAGATGACCTTCATACCAAAACCCTGCACCGCCTTTTGCATGACATACGCGCCGATATGACCGGCACCGATGACCCCCAATGTTTTCCCTTTAATATCCTCTCCGATCATGAGGTTGGGATCCCAGCCCTTGTATTTCCCTTGCCGGACGAATTCGTCTCCCTCCATGACCCGATGGGTCAGCGCCATGATAAGCGCCATCGTATGTTCCGCAACGCTCTCGTTGACGGCGTCAGAAGGAGTATTGGTGATGGTTATGCCGCGGCGTTTTGCTTCAGTAGTGTCTATATTGTTGAAGCCGACGGCGTAATTAGCGTATATCTTAACGCTCTTGGCGGCGTCGAAAACCAAGGCATCTATGGTATCGTTCAAAAGGCAGATAACACCGTCATAAGAAGCAGCCTTGAGCTCCTTGATGAGCTCGACATGCGTGAGCGCTCGATCTTTAGAATTGACCGTGACCACGTGTCCTCTCTCCCTCAACAGCGACAGACACGGTTCTGGTATGGCTCTGGTCAAATAAATGCTCGACATAGTCTATTTTATTTTATTGAACAATCGAAGTTTCTCATCCACGACTTTCTCGACGGCTGCCGTTGCGGCCTTGAGGTATTTATACGGGGCAACTTCGTCGGGATCGTTCTGCAGAGCGAGCTGAAGGCCGTTTCGAAAGGCAACGCGCAACTCGGTGCTCACATGGACGATACCGACCCCTTCGGCGATGGCGGCCGCGATATCCTCATTCGAATTGCCTGATGCTCCGTGGAGCACCATCGGCACCTCGAGTGCCTTATGAAGCGCCTTGACGCGCGCGATATTGAGATTGGGGTCATGACCACTCTTGAGCATGCCGTGGATATTCCCTACGGCGGGAGCGAGCAGATCTATTCCGGTCGCGCGCACAAAACGCGCCGCGTCCTCGGGTTTCGTCAGATACTCTTCCGCTATCTTGACGCCGGGTGGCAGCTCGGCGCGAACCGAAGATGATTTGCCGATAAAGCCGAGTTCTCCCTCGACCAGCATGCCCGGACGATGACGCGTCGCGTATTCGACGCATTCACGAGCGGTCTTGGCATTCTCATCAAAAGAAAGCTCCGTACCGTCAAAAATGACCGCGTCGAATCCGGCATCAACCGCTTCCTTCACCCGCTCGAGGCTGTAGGTATGGTCAGCATTCGAAAATATCGGGAATTCGAACTGCTCTCGAATGCCCTGAATGAGCCGCGCCGCCTGCTGCACGCCGATAAAATCGCGTTCGCCCTCAGAAAATCCGACGATGACGGGAACATTAAGCTTTTGCGCGGCGCGGAAAATGGGCCAGACCATATCGGCGCTTCCAGCGTTGAAATGGCCGATGGCTTTCCCATGCTTGATTGCATCATGGATACGTTCGCGCAAAAACTTCATTGTCTCATTGTATCACGCAGACAACGCTCACAATCCCCATTGAGAGAAAGCGAAGCATGCTATACTTTCCATATGGCAATGCTCGATTTTCTGGCAGTCGGGGATATTACCATCGACACTTTCATACGTCTCAAAGAGGCACAGGTGCACTGCGATCTCAACCATGAGCATTGCCGGCTCTCCATTTCATTCGGTGACAAAATACCCTATGAATTTGCTGAGGATATCTCTGCAGTCGGAAATTCGCCCAATGCCGCTGTCTCCGCCGCGCGCCTCGGTCTTGTATCAGGACTGGTGAGCGACATCGGAAAAGACCGCGGTGGAGAAGAATGCCTCATGCAGCTCAAAAAAGAAGGAGTGAATACGAAATTCGTCTCGATCCACCAAGGCCTGCCGACGAACCATCACTATGTGCTCTGGTACGAGGACGAGCGCACGATCCTCGTCAAACACACACCATATCCTTACCACTTCCCTGCCGTCGCAGCGCCACGCTGGATCTACCTAAGCTCTATCGGCGCGAACTCCGAGAAGTATCACGACGAGATTGCAGAGTATCTCGAGAAAAATTCCTCCGTCAAACTGGCCTTCCAGCCCGGAACATTCCAGATTAACGCAGGCAAAGAAAGAATGGGGAGGCTCTATGCACGGGCCGAGGTCATCGCCGTCAACGTTGAAGAAGCTCGTAAAATCACGGGGGCAGAAGATGCCACTCCGACCGACTTGCTAAATGCGCTCCGTACACTCGGACCGAAAATGGCGCTCGTTACGGACGGTCCCAAAGGCGCGTACCTGCACGACGGCACCGACCAATGGTTCCTGCCGATCTACCCAGACAAAAAACCTCCCTACCAGCGCACTGGTGCGGGAGATGCGACTGCGTCATCGTTCGTTTCAGGGATGATAGCCGGGCAAACACCCATAGAGGCTCTCAAATGGGGGCATATCAACGCACAATCGGTAGTTCAACAGCTCGGGGCACAGCGCGGATTATTGACACGTTCAGAAGTAGAAAAAGCGCTCGCTGAAGCTCCACCGGAGTTCAAAGAAAAGAAACTTTAGTTCCCTTTCTTTCTTTTTATCTTCTTGGTGTAATTGAGCCACGCGGGACCAAGGGAGAGCACGTCCTCTATCTCCTGGATATTGAGCCGGGTAATCTTCAGTATCTCATTGTAGCAATGTACGCAGACGTGGAATTTCTTCACCTCATCTCCCCTAGGCGGACTCAAAAGAAGCCCACCGGGTTTTTTAAGCTCTTTTTTGCAAAAATCGCAATACGGTCTTATCGCCATATTATTTTCGTGCAATGGCTTTACGCGCTGCACTGACGATGTGCGCGGCATCCAACCCATAATGTGCAACGAGCTCTGCGGGAGAACCCGACTGGCCGAACTCGTCGTTAACCGCAACGAATTCGATCGGCACCGGTTTTTTCTGCGACAGGCACTCGGCTACCGCAGAACCCATGCCACCCATCCGCTGATGCTCTTCGACGGTAACGATCGCTCCGGCCTGCAGTGCAAGCTCGATGACCGCGGCCTCATCGAGTGGTTTTATGGTCGAGAGATTTAGGACCGAGACCGGTATACGCTCGATCTCTTCAAGCTGACGAGCAGCCTTGAGCGCTTCATGCGTGAGCGACCCCGTCGCGATGATACCGACTGCTGGCGCGCCGCTTGCCGGAGAAAAAAGCAAACTCGCCTTTCCTATCTCAAAGGGCGTCTCGGCAGTCGTGATGACCGGCGTTTTCTCGCGCGCAAGGCGGATATAGACGGGCATCCCGGTTTTCGCGGCCGCTATTGTCGCCTTGTGCGCCTCAAACGCGTCGCAGGGCGATAGTACGATCATCCGCGGCATCACCCGCATCAGCGCAATGTCTTCAAGTGCTTGATGCGTTCCTCCATCGGGACCGACGGAAACGCCACCGTGGCTTCCTGCGATTTTGACCGGTACGTTGTTATACGCAATCGTCGTCCGAATCTGCTCCCAGTTTCTGCCCGGAGAGAACATCGCGTAAGACGTCACAAATGGTATCTTTCCCATTGCTGCCATTCCGCTCGCCACCGTCACTAAATTCTGCTCGGCAACACCCACCTCAATAAACCGATTCGGAAATTTCTCTTTGAACAAATGCATCTGCGTTGACTCGGTGAGATCGGCGCACAGTCCCACCACCCGCTCATCAGCTTCTCCTGCAGTTAAAAGCCCTTGGCCGAAACCTTTTCGTATCGGCTGCATCTCGACATCTGCGTCGAAGAGTTTAGGATTAAGGTTGTGAGATAAAACCAACATTATTTAATGCATCTTAGTTTGGAAAGGCCGATGGCAAAAACTAAAAAAACAACTACCCGCAATACAGACTTCACTTTGTTGGTTATTTCTTTTGAGTTTTCCATAATACCTACTCATGTTCACTTCTAATTCTCCCTCCCAACGTACGCAGAGCTTTCAGCGCACGCTCGCCCTCCTCGCGGTTCGGGGGCTTGCCGTGCCATTCATACTTGCGCTCGAATTCGGGAACGCCGCGGCCCGGTATCGTATGCGCGATGATGACTGATGGCCGGTTGAACTCGGCCTTCGCTTCCCCGATCGCGCCGTCGATCTGGTTAAAATTGTGTCCGTTGATCTCGATGACATGCCAGTTGAACGCATGCCATTTATCGGCAATGGGCTCCAAGGGCATGATGTCTTCCGTAAATCCATCAATCTGGATGTTATTGCGGTCAACGATAGCGATAAGATTCCCCAACCGCTCTTTTCCGGCAAGCATCACAGCTTCCCACGTGTTTCCCTCATCATGCTCTCCGTCCGACATCAGACAAAAAATGTAGCTGCCGGAGGATTTCCCGCGATCCATGCGCTGTGCTAAAGCCATACCGGCCGCTTGCGAGAGGCCACAGCCAAGCGGCCCAGAACTCGTCTCAAGTGCTGGAAAGAAGTCGCGGTGCGGATGGCCTTGAAACTTCGTTCCGAATTTGCGCAGCGTCTTTTTGAATTCGGAAACGCTCGCGTAGCCCGCGCTGGCCATCGCCGCATAGAGGATGGGGCAAATATGCCCGTTGGAGAGTACAAGCCGATCGCGTTCCTCCCACGTCGGGTTTTTAGGGTCATGCCGAAGAGCATGAAAGTAGAGGTATGCAAAGATATCCGCCATACCCAAAGGTCCCGCGGTATGTCCTGATCCCGCTTCCACAAGGGCCTCGATGACCATCATCCGAAGCTCGTTGGCTTTTTTCTCAAGAGCGAAGATTTTGCTATCAGAGAGCATAGAGAGTGAATGGCTAGAACTTTTGCATCAGAAACGATGAACGCAGCGCACCCTATCATTATAGGCTCAAAAGAAAGCGGTGAAAATCGGTTTCTTACACACCCTTGGCTAAGGCCGCGAATTTTCTGTATGCGCCGGCAGGGTCGTCTGACCTAAAGATCGCGGATCCCACGACCAGTCGGGTCGCTCCCGCTTGTATCAGGGATGCGGCATTCTCAAGATTCACTCCTCCATCTACGGCGATGGGCACGCCCGGGAACTGCGCGCGGGCCGCGCTTATTTTCTTCACGATAGAGGCTTCAAACTTCGAGCCCTGATAGCCAATCCGCGCAATGGACATCAATTGTAAAAAGGCAGCCTGCGAAGCAGTATCGGGGAGAGTTTCGAACGTGGTCTCGAATTTAAGCGCAAGCCCCAACTCGACAAGCGTGCCGTAACGGTCCACTAAGGCTCCGAAGTCCTTGGCTGCCTCGGCGTGCACAACGATGCGCGACACTCCTACGTGCACCCACTTATCCAGCTGGTTCTCTGGTTGCTCGATCATGAGGTGAACCTCGAAATCCAAGTCCTCCCAATAGGGCAGGCCTTTCTCCTCACGCGCGATAGCCGAAAATCGCATCGCATCCGCCGGATTGTAGGGCCAAGAAACGCTCGGTACGAATTCTCCGTCGCAGACATCGATATGGACCATGCGTGCAGCCCTCGAGACACCCCCGAGTTTTCCCGTCAACTCATCGAAATTCTCCGGCAGGATCGCAGGGAGTATCTCGATCATCAGAGTCCCGCGCTTACGGAATCAGCGCCACCGTGTGGCGAGAGAAGCTCTATTTTGCGCAGGCGACGAACATGGCGATCTTCGCCAGCAAAAGGTGTAGAGAGCCAGCGCGCTACTGCATCCTTCGCTTCCGTCGGCGTCAAAAACCAAGCGCCGAGCGAGAGCACGTTGGCATTATTATGCTCGCGCGTAGCCGTGATCTTATCCGGTCCCTTTTCTCCGTCCACCCGCGGAGAGTCGCCGCTGTAGACTACCGCACGGACATTCGGGAATCGATTCGCCATGATTGCCTCTCCCTGTCCGGAACCGCCGATCACAATCCCCCAGGTACGATCGGGATCTTGGGAAACATTAGTTGCAACTTCCGCAATATAGTCAGGATAATCGTCTTCTTTGTTGAACTCGAAAGGTCCGCAATCATGCACATCATGCCCTTGTTCGGTCAGAAAGCCGATGAGTTCGCTTTTGAGATCGTACCCCGCATGGTCTGATGCTAGAAAGATCTTCATCCGGGTATTATAAGTTGGCGGCGAGCTTTACGACATGCTCTACTAAGGTGTAGGTATACCCCATCTCGTTGTCATACCAGGCAAGCACTTTGACGAGGTTGCCGCCAACCACGCGAGTGAACGAGAGATCGGCGAGCGAGGCATGGCGCATGCCGATGATGTCGGATGAGACCAAAGGCTCGGTCGTAACCGCAAAGATATCTTTCCACCGCTCTTCTTTCGCCGCGCCAGTGAGTATTGAATTCACTTCCTCGGCACTCGTATCACGTTTAGCGATGAAGGTTACATCAACGATAGACCCGACCAAGACCGGAACCCGGATAGATATCCCGTCAAAGATTCCCGAGAGCGCGGAAAATGCTTTGGTCACCGCGATCGCAGCGCCGGTCGAGGATGGAACGATGTTGTGGGCAGCGGCGCGACCTTCACGAAAATCTTTTTTACTGACGCCATCAACCAGCGATTGGCTCGCCGTATACCCATGCACCGTGTTGAGCACCGCTTTCTCCATTCCGATCTTCTCATGAAGGATCGCGATCAACGGACTCGCCGCATTGGTCGTGCAAGAGGCGTTGGAGGTAATCTGGCACGTCGGCAACATATCTTCATTTACGCCAAGCAAAACTGTCGCACCAGCAATCCCTTCCGGCGGCTCATCTTTGGCCGGCGCGCTGATGACGACACGCTTGGCACCGGCATCAAGGTGTACCTTGGCTTTTTCGTACGAGGTGAACAGACCCGAAGATTCGACAACCACGTCTATCTGCATATCTTTCCACGGAAGATTCGCGGGGTCCTTCTCGCTGAGATACTGTATTTTCTTTCCGTCGACAACAAGATTCCCTCCTTCGACCCGCACATCAAAATCGGCCGTACCATACACGCTGTCGTATTTGAGGAGATACGCGAAATCGTTGATATCGCCGAGGTCGTTGATAGCGACCACGACAAGCTCATTGTGCCCGCGCGCGGCCTTTAAGAAAGCGCGCCCGATCCTACCAAACCCGTTTATCGCTACGTGGGCTTTCTTCATAGCTCTAAGTATACATGAAATTCCGTTGTCATCCTGTGCATTACACTGTTCTCTGGCTGCTGCACTCTATAATAATGAGGTTAGGGAGCGGTCGCCCGGAGACGTCCCGTGCCGAGCTGATAGAGATACTGAATGGTGGTCGAGGCCATTGCGACGTTATAGATACGTACATCGTCGATATAACCGTGGAAGTAGTCGTTGCATGTTTCTTGTCCGATGATGGTCGGAAGGGAGGCCGCCCGCATCGTCTGGGTAAACGGACACTGTTTGACTTGTGTCCCATTGATGTAGAGATTGATGTTCGAACCGTCGTAGGTTGCACTCAAAAGAGACCAGGTCTTTAATGCAAGCGCGGTCGAGGTATAACACTCTCGCGCGACTGAACCGGTATCCCAGATATTGAAGTAAACTCCTCCTAAATAGGGAGCGCCATTCGTGCGCGCATACATCTGCCAGTTACCCGATCCGCCGCATCCAGTTCGCTGTGCGGCAACTGCATGGAAGTTGCTGGTGAGACGTATCGGGTAGACCCATGCACTCACGGTTATCGCATTCGACCAGCTATTAAGCGTCGAATTGGCATTAACGGAAATATAGTTGCTTGAGCCGTTGAAACTGAGCGCTTGGCCGAGCTTCCCCGTTACGGTACTCGTTGCGCCTACAAGCCAATAACCGGTATTGTTGTTACCTGATGAATCCGCGACGTTGTTATACATATTCTTTCCATCGAAGGTCCAGTAGCCAACGAGGCCGCTTTTGATGCTCGATGCGAGGCTTGCATTAAGAATCGTCCCGGCTTGCCCGAGTACAGCGATCTCTGCCGCAGTAAGGACGCGATTATACACCCGCACATCATCAAGGGAACCGTTGAAGGGGTTGCCGCCGGTCGGTGATGCGCCCATGACCACATATCCCCCGTTGGCTGGGGTACCGCTCGATTGATTGGCGGTACCCGAGAGGGCGCCGTTGACGTAGAGGTTCGCCGTACCGGAACTCGTGCGGGTGACAGCCACGAAGACCCAGGTGCTGGTGGCGAATGCGGCCGAAGCGGAGTTGGCGATGGTTGCTCCCCCATCACTCGAGAAGGTGAGCGTATTGGGGGCGCTCAATCTAAAGATCGTTTGGTTATTGCCCAGGATACGTCCGGCGGCTCCTCCGCCGAGGGTACTCATCTTCATCCACGCAGTAATGCTCACGGCGTTGGTGCCCAGGAAATCGCTCGTGGTGGTCGCGAGGTCATCTACCCCGTCAAAGGTGAGGGCTTGGCCGAGTTTTCCACCGATAGTCGAAGTTGCGAGCACTCCGGAAGATCCCGGCAGAAGATACGCTGTGTTTCCCGACCCTGACCGGTCGCTTACATTCTGATACATCTCCTTGCCATCGAACGTATACTGCGCGAGAAGCCCGGCATTAGAGGAAAGATAATTGGTAGGCAAACCGAAATACGCTACACGAGCAGCGAGAGCATGGCACCCTCCCAAGGCCACCAGAGCGAGCGCAAGGACGGCCGGCCCTGAAAACCAGATATTTTTTGCGAGAAATCCTTTCATTGGTCGAAATTCCATGTCCCGAATAGACCCTTGAGTAAAGCGTCATATTCCAGATAGGTGCTTATCTGGAAGAGGTGGCCGCCAAACACGAACCAGACCTCGCGTGACTTTCCCCCGAAATCCTTATTATCGCTGACGAAGGCAAGACCTTTTTTGTTGGTGCCAACCAGAAGCTCCTGCGGTTCGTCAATCTTTAAGTCAGGAAGATCGGTATGGATCATCCCTACGGTAACATCGACATCGCCCCCTTCAAACGGACTGATCACGATCTGGATACCTATCGTAGTAGGATTCTTCTGGACTAAAATAACGTCATGACCATCTTCAGAGAATGGCGTTACCGTAAAACCGCTTGGATATTTGAATGAGAAATGGTAGTCGTCGTTGTGATACGCCTCGGTATATCGGTACTGTGCTATCTCTGCGGGTGAAAGACTGACACTCTGCTCCGCCACAGAAGCGGTGCTGGTCGGCGCGGTTTCCGCTCCCGTTGAGGAATGAAAAAGCGGGCCGCGGAAGTAGTAGATGCCGCCGGCAACGAGTATAAGGATGATCAGGGTGATAACGATCTTTTTGTACATGTTTCGATTAGCCGCAATATCTAGGGTTTCTTAATGCGTGCAACGCCGGCGCGATACAGTTGGGTTATATCCCCCGCCGCCAACGCCCGATTATACACCCGCACATCATCAAGGGAACCGTTGAAGGGGTTGCCGCCGGTCGGTGATGCGCCCATGACCACATATCCCCCGTTGGCTGGGGTACCGCTCGATTGATTGGCGGTACCCGAGAGGGCGCCGTTGACGTAGAGGTTCGCCGTACCGGAACTCGTGCGGGTGACAGCCACGAAGACCCAGGTGCTGGTGGCGAATGCGGCCGAAGCGGAGTTGGCGATGGTTGCTCCCCCATCACTCGAGAAGGTGAGCGTATTGGGGGCGCTCAATCTAAAGATCGTTTGGTTATTGCCCAGGATACGTCCGGCGGCTCCTCCGCCGAGGGTACTCATCTTCATCCACGCAGTAATGCTCACGGCGTTGGTGCCCAGGAAATCGCTCGTGGTGGTCGCGAGGTCATCTACCCCGTCAAAGGTGAGGGCTTGGCCGAGTTTTCCCGCCGTCGTGGTGGTCGCAACATTTCCCGAAGAACCGGGTAGAAAGAAAGCGTTGTTATTGGAGGGAGATCGGTCGATGATTTTTTTCGTCATATCCCTTCCATCGAACGTGTAGTAAGCACGGATGGAAGAGTCGAGTGCGCTTATATGCGAGGCGGGAGAGACGCCGAGTTTCGCAGAGCCGGCGCGATAGAGCTGAAGGATCTCATTGGCGGTAAGACCACGGGTGTATATCCGGAAATCGTCTAGGCTACCGTTCGAGAAGTTCGACGTGCCGGCCCGAGACATTAAGTACAGAGCACGATTTCCGAAATTATTGCTGTTGATGGCCGTATTATTCTGATTGTTCGCGCTCTGAAATACACCATCTACATAGAGTTTAATCACATTGATCGAGGTAGTCTGGGTTTTATCGAAGATGATCACCAGATGGTGCCACAGGTTAGACGACGGTTGAGCATAACAAGAAGTGTTGAGACCGACGTTGCCGGAGATTCCGAGAAGCATCGCGAAACCGGGAGTGGTGCAATCTGTCGTGTCATCAGGAAAAAAAGTGAACGTATCGACGAAACTGCTAAAATTAGTGGAGTCTTCAAACATCACACAACAACCGCCGGTTCCGTAGCGACGGTTCACCCAAAAACTGATCGTTATGGTCGGTGTACCCGAGAAATCAGGTGCAGCAGTAGTGACATAATTCGTAGTGCCATTGAAAGAAAGCGCTTGACCTATCTTACCGATCACCGTCGTGGTAGCACCTCCGAACCAATACGCCGTATTTCCGTTATAACTCGAGTCGGTGATACTTTGGGTAGTATCTTTGCCATCGAAGGTATAGTAGAGCTTGAGACCGGTGTTTATACGCAGATAGTTCGTCGGGACTGCAATGCGCGAGGTGCCGCTTTTAGTCGTGGTAACCGACCCTGGGGTCGAGGCGACACCGGTACCCGATGCGTTGGTACCGTGAACACGGTACTGATAGGTGGTATTGCCGGTCAAACCAGTATCTACGAAAGAAGTCGTGGTTATTCCGGAGGCAATTTGGATAAAGTTGGTGCAACTGGCCCCTCTGCATCGCTCCAGGACATAGGAAGTGGCACCAGTTCCTGGTGCACTCCAAGAAACGATGGTAGAAGTACCGTTCGTATTAGAGAAGGTGGGAGTTCCTGGTGCGTCAGGGATGGTTAAAACGCTGACCTCTGTGGACGAGGCCGATTCAAAACCGTTAGTATCAATATTGGTCACCCAATAGTAGTAGGTGGTGTTGCCCGTAGCAGAGGTATCAGTATACGAAGTCGCGGTGCCAGCGCTCGCCAGTGAAGTTTCACCCCCCGATGACGTACCCCGATAGACCTGATAATTGTTGAGTGCGGCAGCATCCGCAGAACCTGTTGATGCAGTCCAAGAAAGCGAAGTATTGGCTGTTCCAGCAACTACAGCAACAGAGAGTCCAACCGTTGGCATGGAAAGTCCGATTTCATCTACGTTTATAGAGTCATCCGTTGGGTTGGTAGCGGCTTGTAACTGTTTGGCGGTGATGATAAAGCGATAGGTGCTGCCACCGGTTAACGTGACTGTTCTATCTAAACCGATAGTCGTTGTCGCAGTGGGGCTCGTGTTAAACGTCTTGCAACCGAGGATTCCGTTCCAGACATACGGATGACCGACGGTTGCAACATCCATACGAACCCAGCTGGTGTTAGCAGTGCCACTCACTGTGTTACTGATCGCACTTATAGTTGAAGACGCTCGTACAAGCTGGTTACCAGTTCCGGGCACCGTAAAATCTTGATAAAAATATCCTCTGGGGCTGGGAGGCGGGTTGGCCGTAGCAGTAAACGTAAAACGCCATAATTTAACGCTGAATGCATCAGTCGCCCAGGTCGTGTTATTGGTCGCATTAGTTGTAGTAGAATTGGTAGCACATAATGCATCGGCGGTGCCTCCTTCGGCCCCGAATCCGTCACCATTGACCGCAGTCCAATTGTTGCCGTTGCTATTCAGCGTACCGTTCAGAAGTATATTTAGAGCAAGACTTTCTTTGGGTATAAACAAAAAGAGCATCAAAAGAAACGCTGATACAAAAAACTTTATTTTAGACGTAGACGTCATGGGTACTATCTAGAATATTTAAATATTCATCGCAGTCGTCGTCGCGTCCGTAGAGGTTGCCGTGCCCTCCTCCACTACAGGCGGAGTACTGGTCGCAGCGGGCGGCGTTGCATTGCCGGAAGAATCGACCACCGTGACCGTTCGTGTCGCAGAGCCGCGATTGCCATTCGGGTCAACCACAAAATATTCTATGGTATGGGTCGTCGAAGATGACGTATCGATCTGAATGTTGCCTTGATCTCCCACATCCAATCCGTCAACGAGGGCATGAATGCCTAAGTTAAGATCTTCCTGCGGGCCGGTGATGACCGCACCAAGATCCGAGTACGCGTTTCCTTTATCGATCTGCGCCGGGTTCGCACCATTGATAGAGAGAACCGGTGTTGAGCTAGCCGTCGGGGGAGTCGTGGAAGCAGTTTGACCGGACGGAGTACCGGAAGCCGGAGCTTCATACAGGATCTGCGGGCACTCACCGGGAGTCGTGGTGGCAACTCCGCCAGAGACCTTGAGGCAGTAGGGGGCATGGGTTTGATCATCGAACATGGTGATGCCCGATGGTTTCTCGGCTGAACCGATGGTGAGATTGGAGGTGATAACCGACGCAAAGTCCGCGATGCCCTGC
Source organism: uncultured Candidatus Saccharibacteria bacterium (assembly GCA_964617735.1). Taxonomy (GTDB): domain Bacteria; phylum Patescibacteriota; class Minisyncoccia; order Phycocordibacterales; family DSPV01; genus 2-02-FULL-46-13. The sequence continues at coordinate 671,440 of CAZTXT010000001.1, forward strand.
GAGATCTTCGTGCCCAGGGACGAGAGATAATCGACCACGCCCTGCGCCGAGAGACCATTGCCGCCGGAGGGCATCGAGAAGCCACCGTTGTGATTGATCGCTTCGAGTGCCGCGACCCGCGTCTCGAGATCGTCGATGCGACGCTCTTGCGACTGTACACCTGCGAGAATGAAAGTTGAGAGTTTATAGAGATCAACACCCTTGCCAGAGACCGAAAGTATATCTTTCGGCGCCTCCTCGGCGATAAGACCGAGGCGCAGAGGATTGTTGACGCTCTCATCGCGGTATCGATATTCGGCGATCCGTATGCCCATGATCCGGTCCAGAATATCATCAGTAGTCGTCGCGGGGAGGTATGAGATATCAGTCTTGGCGCTTGCGGTGGAGATATTCACAAAGGATTCGGCCGCGACATCCCCGTCTACCGTCAGCTTATATTCAAAGGGTGTCGTAGAGGCAGTTGTCGTGCCGATGCCAACATTACCCACTCCATCGACGAATACCGGCGGGGTGCTGCTTCCATTGAAGATAGATTGCAAGGTCGGCGTGGAAGAAGTGGCATTGAGGATATCGACACGTTTCGCGATGTCTTGGATTGACTTCGTCAGAAGCGCGGTGAAATTCTCGTAACGGAACGAGCGCGGTATGCCTTCGCTGTCCAGATCGACGAGACGCGGATCAACCGTCTGCGCCTCTTCCGCGATGAAGCCGATTTGCGGGGAGAGGTGATTGACATCCTCGTCAAATGACGGGTTTCCCGTATCGTTGTAGAAGAAGCTGACTGGTCGAAGCGCGAGCACTTCGCTTAATGCAGAACTATCGATGGTCGTGATGTCATGCTTGAACCGCAACGAAGACGCAAGACAGGTGGTAGAGTCGGTTACTATTTCGTTCGTCGAACTGATACAGATATAGGCTGATTGGTTGGAGGACGCAGCGGTCAGCCCTTTCATGAATACCCGTCCCTCAACACCCAGGTTCGCATTCGAATTGGTAGTGGTGCCTCCGACGCCTGTAAATCCGGTGGGCAAGACTACAAACGCCGTCCCTGATGCATTGAGGAAGGTCTGGCCATTGAGCTGCTGGGAGGTGGTGGCGACGACGAAGAGCGGGAGGGTGGTAGAAGCGGAGGAAGAGGTGGCTTGGATGGAGACGAGGCCCCAGGGGGTGGTGGTGCCGAAGCCCGCGCGTGAATCGGCGGATATCTTGAAGGCAGTCGTCGTTCCCAAGCCGTTCGTTCTTCCATCGTTGGCGCTCACGGCAAATACCGGAAGATTCGAGAGGCTGGAAGTGGCAGAAACCGAGAGCATTCCCCACGGTGAGGTGGTCGCTACACCGACTTGGCCACCACCGTTGAAGATCGCATCGTAGTTATTCGTGCCGCCCGTTGTGCCATAGACATAGACGCCGATGTTGGAAGCGCTCGTGCCCGTCCATGAGCCGGTCGAACTGACAGCAAGGCCTGCTTTGTTTATGGAGGCGGTAGAAGAAGTCGCTTGATTGTTTATGTTGATACCGTAGTAATTTGCTGTCTTGCCCGTGGTAAAGGATGTCGTCGAACCGGCAAGTATATCGAGCATATGGACCGGAGTTGTTGTGCCGATACCAACGGCAAGATTGTTGTTGAGAGGTTGGGTCGCATTACCCGCCGCAGTGCCGTAGATCGTGAGCACGGGGTTGCCGTTGAGCTGTGCGCTGTACGCTTCGACGGTCCCATTGACGGGGCTCGAATCCACGGGGAGGTCGATCCACGAGACATTTCCTGCATCGGTATCGAAGGTAATGGAACCAAGATCTGCGGCGGATACCGAGCTGATACCTGAATAATAGTCGACTGTCAAAGCGCCGGAATCGACATTGAGCCCACCGGCGAACGTGGAGGTGGCAGTGGTGTAATCGGCGTTGTAATAACCGGCGGCGACAAGCCCCGCAACGGAGAGTGAGGCGTACGGAGAGGTCGTCCCCACACCGAACCTGCCGTTGGCATCAACGATGATCGCGGTAGTGGTAGCACTTGCCGTCGAAGTGGAGATCGTGAAGAGGGGGAGGTTGGAGAGAGTTGCGGTGGAAGTACCGACAACAGAGAGGATCGCCCAGGGCGTCGTGGTACCCACACCGACATTGGTCGCTCCCGCAGCATAGATAGCGAGGGAGTTAGCCGTAGATGTCGCCCATTTCGAGACGGCACCGCCACCTCCACCCGAGACATCGGCTGAACAGATGACATTCCCTGCCGAGTCCGTGGTAAGCTTGCCGCCGTTCGTAAGGCCGGAGCAAGCGGACGAACCGAGGGTTGAGATCGTGAGACCACCCGTGTTGAGCGTGAGACCGCTCATAGTAGAGGTGGCCGTTGTATATAGGGCGCCTTGGACCGAGAGGCTAAACGGATTCGAAGGCGTGGTGGTGCCTACACCCACTTGACCGCTTGAGCTGATCACAAACGCCGTCCCTGACGCATTGAGGAAGGTCTGGCCATTGAGCTGCTGGGAGGTGGTGGCGACGACGAAGAGCGGGAGGGTGGTAGAAGCGGAGGAAGAGGTGGCTTGGATGGAGACGAGACCCCAGGGGGTGGTGGTGCCAAAGCCCGCGCGTGAATCGGGGTTGATTCGGAAAGCAGTGGTGGTGCCGAGACCATTGGTTCTGCCGTCGTTGGCTGCAACCTGCAAAAGCGGGAGGTTCGAGAGCGAGGAGGTGGCGGAGAGAGAGAAAACGGCAAGCGGAGATGAAGTGCTGATGCCGACAAGATTTTTATTAACATCAACAAAGAACGTGCCACCATCGAGCATGAGATTCCCATTTCCATAGACCGAAAGACCGTTGCTGCCGCCCGCGGTCAAGCCTCCGAGGACCGTTGACGTCGCCGCCGCATTATACGTGTTGAGATAGCCCGTGACGGTCAGACCTTGCACCGCAAAGTCAGACCCCGGGGTAGTCGTTCCCACACCCACTTGACCGCTTGAGCTGATCACAAACGCCGTCCCTGACGCATTGAGGAAGGTCTGGCCATTGAGCTGCTGGGAGGAGGTGGCGACGACGAAGAGGGGCAAGGTGGTAGAAGCGGAGGAAGAGGTGGCTTGGATGGAGACGAGACCCCAGGGGGTGGTGGTGCCGAAGCCGGTGAGACCCAGGGAGGTGATGAGCAGGGGGGTAGTGGTACCGAGACCATTGGTCTGTCCGTTGTTGGCAGTGACTTGCAGCAGAGTGAGGTTGGTGAGGCTGGAGGTGGCGGAGACGGTGAGACGGGCAA
>CAZTXT010000002.1:0-77393 GCA_964617735.1 uncultured Candidatus Saccharibacteria bacterium
TGGCCGCGTTGGCGTAGATGGCGAGCGAGTCTGCGGTTGAGGTAGACCATTTGCTCGGAGCACTACTTCCTCCGGCGCCAGTCTGATCCGTGCCGCAGACTACGGTACCATTGGCATCCGTTTCGAGATCACCGGAACAACCGACGATGGTTTGCAACTGCAAACCTCCGCCGGAGAGTACCAAACCATTGATCGTGGAAGAAGCCGATGAAGCGTTGATGCGAGCAGCAGAGATACCTCCGACAAAGGTGGAGGTTGCCGTCGTTGTTGCAACAAGATAACTGACCGTCGGGGCTGAAGTCGCAGAGATCCCCGAAGCAGAACTCCAGTAGGTAAGCGCGTTGGTGCTGCCTCCAGAAATACCACCCGTCGAAGTGTCATCAGCGCAAATGACATTACCGTTCGCGTCCGTGGTGAGTTTTCCATTATTGCCGAACGCAGAACAATTAGCGGTTGAGAGTGTGATGCCGCCGCTTAACACTGAAATACCTCCCGCGAAAGACGACGTTGCGGAGGCATTGGTGGTCGATAGGCTACTGAAAGAACCATTGACCCCGGAAAAAGAACCCCCGGAGATCGTCGCATTGGAAATGGTTCCCCCCGTTATGGACGGATTGAGAATGCTAGTTCCAGAAAGCTGATCAAGACGTTGCGAATGAGCGATCTCCTGAGAGAGACTGGGCGTCGGCACGTATACGGTGCTCCCAAATGACTTATTCGAAAGCACCACGAGGTCGGAATTGAATTTGTCGCTCAACGCCCCCAATCGCTGCTCGAATTCATCCCGGGTTATGCCAGAAATCGAGATCTGCTCGGTCACACGCTCCGTTTTCGGATAGATGTTATTGACCGTAACGGCTTGGGTTTGAGAGGAACTAGGTACAGGAGTTTTCTGCACTGAAACCTTGGAATAGGGCGCGTAGACAAAAGTTTGTAGCGGTACGAATAAACCAGCAAAGAAATTATCGATGCTCCGATTTACCGTACGTGCCAGCCACGGCAACGAGAAGCCTGAAGACTTCGAGCCAGACGAAGCGACCGCGGCTTTAGTATCAAGCTCGATGTTCTGCTTCGCAATTATCTTGAAAAACGCTGACGGGTCAGAAAGCGTCTGCGCAATGGAGTTGACTGTTGTGGGCAAGACTCCTACCTCCTCGACCGACGTTTGGGTGAGGCCGACGAAAGAATCCCTTACCAGAATCGAAGATTGCCGCACATATCCCAGGGTCGCCTCCGCCAAAGTGCCGGGAGTGAGATAGGCCGAGACCCCATAGGCAGACTTTGCCTCTCGGATTGCTAAACGAACAACTTGACTTACCTGAACCGATCTAGTGAATGCCAAAATACTAATGCTCAATATCAGCGAAAGGACTAGTGCCCCCACCTTGCTGGATACGGTCGGGTTAGCAATCACCGGGACCGTAAACTTGGAAATGTAAGGCGAGATCTTCTTTAAGTGGGGGGTCGCAAATTCTTTCGCTTTTTCATTGATCGTCTGTTTCGGTATCTCGGGTATAAAGTTGCTTTCGTCCGGGAAATAACGGATCTCCGTCTTTACAGGGTTTTTAGGCGAAGGGGTGTGAAAAGGCTTCTTACTGGGCAACTCGGGAGCGATAAAGACCTTTCCCTCCTTTGCTGCCCGAGATGCCATGCGCTTTGCATACTCTGAAGGGGAATTGAGCTTGAGGTGGTCGAACAAAGATTCTTCCGAGACATACCAAGATCGGCCAACTCGGCTCGATTCAAGTTTGTGCATTCTGCACAACTGCCCAACGTAATCCGAACTATAGCCGGACAATTGTGATGCCAAGCGAGATGAAATGAACTTTTTCCCCTCCAAAAAAATCTCTCCGTTACCACCTTTCATTATGCTAATAATCTTAACAAATTTTCCTAAGAAATTAGACTTTAAAATTAATGTGAAACTGTGGATAAATAAGGCCATCTCGGATGCCCGAGTGGAAGATTTTTTGACCCAAAAGAATTAGAAAAATATCACCGTGAAACATCTTGTAACTGATCTTCAATTCAACCTACCTTGAGCGCCTAAATAGCTCGGAAATCAATCGACACTAGCCAATAGGTCAACTTCATAGAAACAAAACCTGAATACTTCGACCCGAAGCATGAAAATCATGCCTAAAAAGATTCTTTTCCAGGGCCAATTTCGAGCCCTTTAAAGAAAAACGAAAGGGACGAATGAAATAAGGCGGTTTTGAGGGTCGTAGGACGATAATTTGGATTTTTTGAGTATAGAGGGTAGGAAATAAGAGAAATTTAAACAAGAATTGATATTGTTTCCCAATCAATATTTTATCTCGTATAAAATCCTAAAATTAATAATTAAAGCCATATCTCGGATATCCGAGATAGATATAAATAATAAATATGGTGCTGTTACACACCATATTTATTACTTTACTCAACTATGGCCCTACAGAAGGGATTTCATCCAAGCAACTTCAAAATCAAATCCTTAAGAACCCCGGGGTTCGCGCTACCTTTTGTTTCCTTCATACATTGCCCAATAAGATACTGGAGGGCGCCTTGCTTACCTGCACGGAAGTCTGTCACAACCTTTGCATTGGCCAATAAAACCCTTTCAACAGCGGCGGTAAGCAAAGCCGGATCACTTTGTTGGAACAAATGCTCTTCCTTCGCAATCGTTCTAGGATCCCCTTCTCGATCATACATGACCTTTAATATATCTTTCGCCGCGCGCGAAGAGACCTCTTCACCAAAAACCATGATCATAAGTTCCGAGAAATCCTCCGGCTTGAGGTGGATCGAGATTTCAGCATTTTCAGTATTCCGTGCCTTAATGAGACCAAGAAGGTCTGAAGCGATGTAATTGGAGGCGAGTCTAATGAGTTCGGGTTTCTGTAAGCAGGCACCGACCACTTCGAAGAATTTTCCAAGCGTCACGTTCCCCACGTACAACTCAGCTTCGTCGGTTTTCAAACCGAAACGCAAAAGTCTTTCGCGCTTTTTCCACGGAAGCTCTGGAAGCGATCCTTTGAGCGCTTTCATCGAGAATTCGGGAATTTCCGAAAGTAATAGTTTGGGTATATCGGGATCGGGGAAATAGCGGTAATCGTGCGATTCCTCTTTCCGTCGTTGTGGATAGGTCTCTGACCGCTCTTCGCTCCAACCGCGGGTTTCCTGAATCACCTCTTCCCCCATCTCAAGGATCTCCTGCTGTCGCTTGAACTCGTATGTTATAGCATGCTCCACGGCACGGAATGAGTTGAGATTTTTAACTTCTACCTTCTTTCCGAATCTTCCCTTCTCGGCGCTGATCGATATATTTGCCTCAACGCGCATCTCACCTTTTTCCATGTTTGCATCCCCTGCCCCGAGATAGCGCAACAAAAGTTGTAGCTCTCGCGCGAACAAAACCGCTTGTTCTGCACTCTCGATAACCGGCTCCGTGACAAGTTCCATAAGCGGAACTCCTGCCCTATTGAAATCAACAAGACTGAAAGATTTTCCTCCCTCATCCCAATGGGACGATCGGGCAGTATCTTCTTCGAGATGTACTCTGGTGAGCGCCACAGAACGAAGACTCCCTCCTTTCACTAGAGGAAATTCGTACTGACTGATCTGGTATCCTTTTGGAATATCCGGATAGAAATAGTTCTTGCGATCGAATTCAGAGTATCGAGCGATCTCTCCGCCAAGCGCTACGCCAACTCTAAGCACATGCAAAACAGCCTCACGATTGACTGTCGGAAGTGTTCCCGGATGCCCCATGCAAATGGGGCAGACATTGACGTTCGGACGGCGCTCTTCAGGGTCATTGGCCGAATTGCAAAACATCTTTGTCGCCGTTTTGAGCTCAGCGTGGATCTCAAGCCCTATCGTAGGGTAGTACGTGCGCATATCACAGGCTTAGTATTCTACATTAAACGTCGCGCTATTTCACCGCGCAATCGTTGAATCGAAGCGTCATTAAGAATGCTGACCTCGATTATATCCGGGGAATACGAAGAAAGCGCTTGGCGGGCCGCTGTAATAGTCGCGGAATCTGCTGTATCGGTTTTTGTCAGCACAATAATCTCCTTTTTATCTGTCAATGCCTGATCATACCCCTCCAACTCGGTTCGGATAGTTTCGTATACACCGACAACATCGGGGTTCTCCAGCGATATCAAATGTAGGAGTACTTTAGTCCTTTTGATATGTCGCAAGAATTTATGTCCCAACCCCTTCCCTTGCGCTGCTCCCTCAATAAGGCCGGGGATGTCTGCCAAGACATACCCGTCCATCACGCCAAGATTCGGCTCAAGCGTGGTGAACGCATACGAACCGATTTTAGCATTGGCTCGGGTAAGTGCGTTCAGTAGGCTCGACTTTCCGGCATTCGGAAGTCCGACAAATCCGACATCCGCAATAAGTTGCAATTCTACATGAAAATGTGCATCCTCCCCTACTTTCCCCGGAGTCGATTCCTTGGGTCGTTGATGGTATGAACCCTTAAAATGTGCATTCCCTAGTCCGCCTGCTCCGCCAGCCAAGAGAAGTGTTTGTTCACCGTCATGTAGAAGTTCGAAGCGCTCCTGCGTTTTCCGATTGATAATGATAGAGCCGACAGGAAAATCTATGACGAGGTCTTCCCCATCAGCTCCGCGCATTTCATTGCTTTTACCGGATCCTCCATCGTGCGCACGGAAATCTTTTGTGGCGCGATAACGGAAGAGCGCGCCAATGTCACGCACTCCTTTCGCGTATACACTCCCGCCCTTCCCCCCATCGCCGCCAGCAGGACCTCCATACTCGCGATTTTTCTCGTGCCGCCAACGTACAACACCATCACCACCTTTTCCAGCGGAAATATTGATTTCGAGTTCATCGACAAAAGCCATACAAGTAACCTGTAGCTTATAGCTTTTATCTGATAGTCGCAAGAAAAAGCAGCAGTCGATGAGTGGACTGCTGCTTGAAACATGGTAACCGCTAGTCGCATGGTTTCCCGATCGAGTCAGAAAGGTAACCGGGAGTTTTTGAGATTTCTCGATCCTTTCCCAAGAAACTGCTTGGGAAAGCCCAAGCGGGGTCTACTGAAAGAGGTCTTTTAGGTCCTCCAATTACCGGTAACTGGATCTTTATGGTTTTCTTCTTAAGATTTCTCATCTCTCCGTCCTCCTTCCGGAGCAACTATACCATTGCGATTATCAGTCTTCAAGCGCCTTACGAGCCAGCGCCACTGCACCATCTTTGGATCTCGCGACTGCGAAGAAAAGCCGGTTGTGGCAAAACAGTGCATCTGAAACACCCGATATCTTCGCGAGTTCATCGTTGCGTTTCCCGCCCCATGCCAGCGGGAAATCCTTGCGGTTCTTAAAATCATACTCTCCTTTTCTGACAGCTGATACTCCCCAGTTGCCCGTACCAACATCGGGGAAGATCACAAACAAAGGTTCCGAGAACTTGGAGAGTATGGGGTACCAGAGATATTCACCATCAAGCACGACGATCCGCTTATCGGAAGTTTCGGTATAGATGCGCTCGACGACTGCCCGAGCATCTTCAAAACTTCGCGTTTTCGCGATCTCACGCTTTACAATCTCTTGCGCGAACTCGACAAGTCGCATGAACACCTCATCCGCGGAGCGATCGGTTTCTCCATAGGTATGGTTAAACACCGCTATCATGCGATCAATCGTGTAAGGATAAACTCCCGGAGAAATCTCCGAGAGTGGTAAACCAAGGTTATCGCCATAGTCTATTGGCGAAACGAGGTTCTTTTCTATATATCCGGCGATAACTTCCGATCCCGTAATCTCGGATCCATGTTTTTTCCATACAAGCCCGAATGAAGCGTGGGGTACTCCATTTGAATGCCTGCCCGCTCCTCCTGATTGATGATGATCAAAACGTTCCCGAGCCTCGTCGTAAATCCCCCCCACATCTACAACGTAGTCTGCCGCTTCAATAACCTTCTGGTCACGAGACCTCACGACTGTCGTGGCAATACCTCGCCGGTCACACAAGAGCTGTAGGGATGCCACTGCGAATACATCGTCGGGGTGGAAACTTCCGCTATGGGTAACGATAGTAACTCTTTTATTCATATTAAGAGAGTGAGCCTCTTAGTGCGTAGGTGAATTCCCTACTTCGGTCTCGATATGCTCTATCTCCCGCTCAATCTTTTTCAATTCTTCCTTTACCTCAGAGAGCGTGGAACTTTCGGTTTTAAGCTCCTCTTCGGTCTTCTCGATGAGTTTTTTATCGCGTTTGAGACCCGAGAGTACGATCTGATCGCCAACAAAAAATGAGACGAAGAGCCCGGTCATGAGCATAATCGTCACCGAGAGCACAACAGAGGCGATTGAGGAAAGTCCAACCTCATCGGCGAGCATCCATATCCCTCGCCAGAAAAGCACTACGGCTACACCGCCGATAAGACTGTAGAGTATCGGCCGGCGGCTCAACCGCGCGCGGACATGGTCTTCCAATTTATCAAAAAAATAGATCGTCCGCTCGATTATATTTTTTCGCTCAACAGACATATCTACTCATGATATACTACTTTTTCTTTTTAATCTTATGCCGCTTGCCAATGAGCTCTTGAGCAAGCCACGAGCTTGATTGTACTTTCCCTCCTGTTCCTATGTTGTAAATCATTTTAATACCAAGTTCTTTCGCAACTGCGACCTCCGGCACCGGATCACCGTCGGGTTTACGATCTCCTCCATTGGCAAATATGTCAGGTTTGAGTCGCCACAATTCAGCGCATACGCTCATATCCGTCGGGTTTTTAGGATGTTTGGTGAGGATGACTTTGTCGACGGATCGGAACGCTTCGATGACTTCTCTCCGCTCTTGTTCGGGCATAAAAACATAGCCCTTCTTTTTTCTAAGCCAGTGGTCGTTATTAAGAATCACGACTAAGACATCTCCAAGACCCTTTGCCTTGCTGAACATCCGCACATGTCCGACATGCACCGGATCAAAACCGCCGCTGACCGCCACCACGACCTTCTTTTTCTTTCTCATGTTAATCGAGCTTGAGCAGCTTTCCTTTGTTTTTCACGACAGCGAACGAGTTGTAAAAATACCATGAGAAAAGCACAAAATAAATGATGTTGGATACGATAGAACCGATGAGCAAGTTTGCGGGGAGCGCGCCCGTCGCTATGACGGCGCGCATGCCTTCAAACACATATGTTGAGGGGAATGCGTACGCGAGCCACTGTAGAATTTGCGGAAGGACCGAGACCGGGTAGAACACCGCAGAAAACGGCTGAACCAGGAACATGAGTCCGAATGCGAGCACCTGCGCCGATGTGCCATAGCGAAGAATGAGCGCCGTCGTGAAAAGCCCGATCGCCGCGCCGAAGAACAAGAGATTGAGCATGAATGGTATCAAGTAGAATCCGAACGAAAAAAGATTGAATTTATAGAAGAGGATACCGAGAAGCGCCATAATGATGCCCACTAAAATGATACGAATGAACGCGAGGACGATGGTTGACGCGATAAATTCGCTGAGCTTCAAGGGTGTAACGAAAATATTCAGGAAGTTGCGCTCCCACACTTCTTCAAGAAACGTCACCGAGACGGCCCGCTGCGACTGGCTAAGCAGATCCCAAAAGATGACCGCACCCAAAAGAACGGTAACGGCGTTGAAACCGGCGATATGCAGCTTATCGATGTATGTGCTCAAAAACCCCCATAGCAGAAGCTCCATAACCGGCCAGAAAACAATATCCATGATACGCGCGATGTTGCGCTTGTAGAGATAGAGATGGCGTATAAGTAGTGCATTGATACGATATGTTTTCATTGAAGTTATATTACTCCTCTTCCGTATTATTCTTGGCTCGCGCTATCTCGAGAAAGACATCGTTGAGATCCTTGTGGCCGTACTTCTTCACCAGTTCTGCGGGCGTACCCTTATCTTTTAAGGTACCTTGATCTATGAAAATAACCGTATCACAGATCTCTTCGACCTCCTGCATATTATGCGACGTATAGAGTATCGTAACACCGCGCTCTTTCTGTATACGGCGAAGCATCTGACGTGTCCGGTCGGCAATGTCGGGATCAAGCGACGACGTCGGCTCGTCGAGAAGCAGAAGTTTGGGGTCGTTGAGCAATGCCTTCGTGAGGTTGAGGCGTGTCAACTGCCCGGTTGAAAGCGAAGCGGTCATTCGTTCAAGCAAGTTCCGTATCTTAAAGAAATCCGCAAGCTCATCGATCTTTGCTTTGACGTCGCGAACACCATAGAGCTTTGCGAACACGGTCAAGTTCTCATGGACTTTCAAGTTGCCCGGTAGCGCAACATAGGGAGACGAGAAGTTCATCCGCCCGAGCGTCTCCTCCCGATGTCGTTGCAGATGCATACCAAAGACGTTGATCTCTCCTGATGTGGGCGTTATAAGGTCAAGGACCATCTGTATCGTTGTGGTCTTTCCTGCGCCATTGGGACCAAGTAGCCCCGTAATGGTGCCAGCTTCCACCCCAAAGGAGAGGCCATTAACGGCTTTAACATCGCCGAATTCCTTGACCAGATTTTTGATTTCCAAAATCGGCATGAGACGTGATTATAACATTTCACCTAAAAATATGAAGAAGCTAAGGCTTCCCTTATTACATGCCTTATCAAATCTGGAATTGTCCGTTCTTGTAGATCACTTTCGTTTTTCCGTTCTTTAAGTGCGCAGTGACCGTACGCGGCACAGTCGAGATGATATCGGTATGAACTGATGAATTGTTGTAACCCAGATTCTCCCAATCTTCCGGGGACATCTCTCCCGGATCACCGATGAAACAGTCATGATACGCCTGGCCGAGTGCGAGGTGTGTGTTGCCATAGGGACCGCCGATATTTTCATCAAAGAGCGTCTCTGCCATAAATTTTGTGATCCGCGAAAACCGTCGGTCGGTCAGCGAGTACTCTCCCACTTTGTCGGCATTTTTCGTTGCGATCATCTGCTTCAATACTTTCTCATTCTTGCGCGCCGATGATTGTACAACCCGACCGTTTTTGAACCACAGTTGTACTCCTTCAATGAGCACTCCGTAGCGATACAAGGGTTGATTGAAACGTATCCACCCTTCAGTACCCCGCCAGTCGGGAGAGGTGAATAATTCAAAGCTAGGAATATTGCGCCCGCTGCCGCCCATCCATTTTCTTTTCTTACCTACATGAATCCATAGGTCAGCGTCGGGACCTTTGACATGAAGTCTCTCTATCGGGAGCGCATTAAGCTTAGCTCGAGTTTTCTCAAGTTTCGTGTACAACTTTTTCCACTCTGCGATCGGATTCTTCTTGTCTAAAAAGCATGCATTGATGATCTGCTGCCAGTATGACTTCAATGACATTCGCGCCTCTTTCGCTTCAGCTTCAGTGCCATAGAGCGCGAGGGTCCATGTGAATTTTCCCGCATTCTCCTTGTCTCGGCGCCAATCCATATACGGCTTCCAGGCAAGACCTTGCCGCATCATCTTCTCCGGCGCGATACCTTGGAGCTCGTGCTTATCCACTTCGCTCAAGATGAAAATAGAATGATCGATCTGCTCTACGACTCCTTTCGCAAACTTCCGCGGAAAGAAGTCAAGCTGATGCGGCTTGGCGTGCTCATAGAAATCACGGTCGAACGGAAAATTGCCACCCGAGTCCGGACGAAAATCACCCATGCAGTGTCCACCAGCCTTGAGTATCGCAAGGCGAATCTCGCGATAGAGCGGCTTCGCCGCTTCATAGACCGTCACACGAACGACATCTCCTTTCTTGATTCCCTTCCCGCTATTAAGGGCGAAGTTCACCAATACGTCGGCGTAGCGCTCCAGTATTTTTTTAGGTGGCATATACATACGATCAAGCATCCTTTACATTACGAGATGATAACAGTATCTCCGCATGTTTCAAGTCTTCAGGGTACCCTATAGGGAACCAAAATGACGCTTCAACAGCCTTGACCGGAGATTTCTTTGCAAGCTCACCTATCGCATCCGCAAGATATCGCTCACCACTTTCATGCACCTTCGGATGATAAGAGAAAATGGAATAATCGAGAACTGCGGGCCCCGTAAGCACGAAGTTGGACCTCGGACGCAGGGGCTTCTCGATTATCTCTTGTATACTTCCATCTTCTCCTAACGTTGCCACACCAAAACGTTCAGGGTGCTCCACTTCCTTAACCAGTACGGAGAGTGGATATTCAAGCAGCTGCTTTAAGTCCTCGCGTGCATGCAAATCATCGGCATAGAGAGAAAGAAATCGTTCGCCCTTAAGGAGTGAGTCGCAGAGCGTTAATGCCTCAAACGTTCCCTTATTCTCACGCTGTTCTACATACTCAAAACCGAAACGACCATACTTGTCTCCAAAGTACTCCTGAATCTTTCTACCCAGATAGCCGTGCACAATGATAATCTCTTCTATCTCTTCGGGAAGCACGGCGAGAAGATGCTCAAGCAAGGGTTTGCCCAAGAGTTTAAGCATCGGCTTTGGAGTCTCGAGGGTGAGCGGTCGCATGCGTATCCCCTCTCCAGCTGCAAGAACAACCGCTCTCATATCAGTGAAAGATTTTCAAGCACTCTATCAAATCCCGGCAGCAACCTGAAATTTCTTACCTCTTGCGGCGCAATCCATTTATAGCTAATCGATTCCGCATCCAAAGTGATTTTGTCCTTGTGAACCTCCACTAAGACCGGATGCACAATCCACGTTTTCTCGTACTTGGGGTCTTCTTGATGAAAAATCTCCCCACGGCGGATCGTGCGAATGCCTGAATCTGAAATGCCAACTTCATCTTTAATCTCCTCGCGTACCTTTTCTTCAAAACTCTTCTTATCATCCAAAAACCCCGAGATGCCATTCCAAACCCCTTTATAGAACCCGACCTCGCCGCTGCGCGCCACAATCAAGATCTTCGGTCCGCACTTGAGCACGCAATTGATAACCGGCGCCCATCTCGCGTTTGAGAAATCCGTCTGTCCCTTTTTGGGTTTAAATGCCATAGTGTCAATTGAACTTTTCAAGATGAATAAGTGCGGTACGCAGCGCCTGTTTCGTGTATTCCTTACGATCGAGACGGCCTTTCGTAAAGAAACTGATAGCGCCCTCTTCGGAGCCGATATTCTTTTTTGAGGTTAGACCGGACTCGAACATCGCCTGATTCATATCCATTCCCTTCTCAAAAATAAGTTTCATCACTTTCTTATTTGGGAACTCCCAGCCTGAAGACATACCGAAATGGAATTCCTTGCCATCATAGATAGCGCAGATGCAAACATCCATATACCCGGTCTTACTGCCCGGGACTTTAATAAGGCCTGACTCAAGGCCGATAGAATAATCGCAATCCTTATACGCATTTCGTGCACGATTCGTGGCCCCACCGATAGTTTCTTCTATCGTCTTCGGCTGTTCAGGGACTCCGGACGCGATATCAACACCACTAACACTCGCACCTTTTAGATGCGGGTAGTCTTCAAGAATTTCATCAACCGCCTCAACTTTGACCTTATTCTTTGACCCGACGTTAATTTTCATGGGATCTTCCCTAAATCTCTATTAAGCATAATAGGTTTCATCCCCAGAATTTCCTGTTTGTACGAAAGATCAGACGAGACTGCATTCAATATATAAATTGGCTTTTTGAGGAAAAAAGCAAGACCAATCTCGATGAGCGTGTTGCCCCCGATATAACCAGATATGCCACGTTTCTTATAATTTGCTACGAGAATTGAATCACCCCATTTGATCTTCTCGAAATGGTCATTGATACCAGCCTCCTTGAGGTCCCAGATTTTGTGACCATGAGAAAAGGAATCGATGCCTCCATTCTCTTGGATAAATTTTTCGAAGTAGATTTTCTTACCGCCGCCATACTCCATCGGCACCTCAAGAGCCAACTCTGGTATTTGGACATCGTGATCAAGTCTAAAAAGCTGCTCTCGCAAGGACTCCATTTCAGGATAGAAGGCGATACTTCCACAGATAGTAATCTTCATATCTAAGTTAGAACGTCAGCCTCTAACAGACTGTATTTTATAACTTCTTCCTTGTCGTCGAACAGGTACTTGCCTTTAAACTTCTTTCCCTCTAAAAACAGCGGGAACCAGTAAATATCATCCGACCACATCTTCTTATAGGGAATGTCTGCAATGGCAAACCACTCTGGCCTCATCTCATCGCTCTCGGTTGGCTCACCCGTAAAATCGATGGCCTTATAGACATGGACCTCAAGTGCAACTGGATTGTTCGGAAACTCGAACTCATTGATGCCGATTTTCTCAAGCTCCGGAACCTCAAGACCTACCTCCTCAAATAATTCTCGGCGTGCAGCCTCTTCTATAGTCTCGCCCGGCTGGACTTTCCCGCCGAATCCATTCCACTTCCCCATGCCAAACCCGCGCTTTTTCATGCCAAGGAGGATTCGCCCATCTTTTACAATAAGGCAAAGGGTGAAAACTTTCTTCATCCGAAAGATAATACCATGCAATAGAGAATGGCGCAGGCTCTCTATTTCTGCTCTCGAATATGGGATGCAATAACGCTACGCTCACGGGGACCATCGAATTCAATCAGCACTATTCTCTGCCATTGACCGAGCACCAGACGCTCGTTCTCTACCGGCACTGTCAGCGACGTACCGATAGCGCTCGAGAGAATATGGTCCGGCATGTGTTCCGGATTATGCGGATGTCGAAACTGCAGTTTGGGGACAATTTTCTCGAACGCATCGAGATAGTCCTGGTCTGTGCCGCCCGGGTCGAGGTCTGCGGTAGTGAGCGCCGCAGAGGTATGCGTCAGAAAAAGCAAGATGACACCGTCGTCGACGCTTTGCTCATCAGCATAGCGCTGTATCTCATCGGTGATATCGATCACCTCTTTCGGTTTCGTCGATAAGAACGCCAGCCTTCTCATTAGTTTCCAAACGTTCCGTCTTTGCGCGAATGCAGATAGATTTTGTTCCCATCAGGATCGGCAATGGCCGCTCCGTGACACACGGGTGTCTCGTAGTGCTCATCAATAATCTTCACCCCTTTCTTCTTCAGCTCCGCGAGTGTCTTCTGGACGTCCTCAACTGAAAACGCGACGCTCGCACACTTACCAATTGAATCTTTATCAAAGGTTCCAATATCAAAAGTGACATTTCCCGCTTCAAATTCTGCCCACGTATCTCCCGGCTCCCCGTAGGGCTTCAAGCCAAGTATATTCTTATAAAAATCCATTGCTTTTTTAAGATCTGATACATGGTACATCACAAAATCAGCACCTCGTATTTTCATAGTATAACGATTATTTTTTAATGCCCATCAGTATATCACTCTAGAGTGAGTTTTCGATTATTTCTTTTTCCATCCAATATTCTGTTTTACGCGAAATCGTACTATCTTCCGGATAAGATTGAGTGGCAATGGTTTATCGAACGGGATCCGGATGGTTCCTTTTGACGTTAGGTATTTTGAAAGCTCCTTACGAAAGGCGCGGATAGCAGACGATCCCGCAGGGAAAAAACTTACATGATCTGCAAAGGCACCAAAATGCACGAGGTTTCCATGTAGCGTGAACGTCGGAATTTGATAGCTAATCTTCTCTTTCGCTTCCGGTGCCGCTTTTTTAATCGTCTGCCGTATCAGGCGCAGCATCTTCTGCACATTCCTTGGATGCCTTTTGATATACTGTTCTATGGTTTTATACGCTGCTTTTTTCATAGAAAAATCCTACCTCAAACCTTTTGAAATGCAATATTAATGGGAAAATAAATCATTTTTATTTAGAAACTCGATAAGTATATCTGACAATTTATCTTCCTTTTCCTGAAAATCGTGATCGCAATCGGTAATCTGATAGGTTTGAGTTCTTTGATTTTCCCTCTTCATCAGTTCAAGAGCATCTTTAATGGGGATGACTGTATACTCATTTTCATCGCCAATAACTGCAAGTATTGGGATTTTTATCTTCGAGAAACCAGGCAATTTCTTTTTATGAAATGGTAGGGCGTCATCAAAAGCAGGGTTCGCATCTGAGAAATTAACATACGAATCGGCAGACTTAGGCATTATATCTGCATATGCATTTCTATCTAGAAAAAAATCTCCTTTACCTTCTACAACAAATTTCTGAGCCTGTTCTAACTTCTTCTCATAATCTTTTACAAGAAAGGGTTCAGATCCTGGGGAGGTAGCCGGTGCAAGTAAAATAATTGCGGAAATCTTATCGCTATGCTTTCCGTGAAGCATGTAGTAGACGACTTTTTCAGTTCCCAAACTATGTCCTGACAGTATAATTTTCTTATAGCCCTCTTCGAGAGCGAATTCAACCCAGGCATCAATATCTATAATGCAATCCTCGAATTTCTCAACCGCAGCACCATTTCCTTGCCAGGCATCATAAACGCCAACTCCCCGATTGTTGGTCGATAACATCGACATGCCACTTTCTGAAAGCCTTTTCGTCAAAACTTCAACAAAATATTCTTCATAGAAATTACTCGCTGTACCGTGAATATTGAGAAAAACGGTTTTACTTTTGTCAGCACGTAGATGTAGCGCATGGAGCCAGATCCCGTCCGGCGTCTTTATTCGTTCTATGGGATAATCCATTTGATCTATTTTTGCTGACTCATCAATCTCTGGTGCTCTTCCGTATTGAGCATCCCACACTTTTTGTATTTCTTCCCGCTTCCGCAAAGGCAAAGGTCATTGCGGCCGAGTTCATTTTTATTCCGGTGAGACACCGTGACATTTCCGGTGCGCGTGATTTCAGCGGCTTTCTTTCGAACCTGCTCCATTTCCTTATCCTGTTGTGCAAAAGCACCCGCTGCCAGATTGGGTAGCACGTTGAGGATCTGCGCGCCGATAGCCATTTCCATTTCCTTGAACAACCGCAAACCTTCTTTCTTGTACTCCACCAGTGGGTCTCGCTGGCCATACGCACGTAGGTTCACCGAACCCCGCATATAATCCATGATCTCAAGGTGGTCGACCCAAAACATATCAATCGCCTGCAGAATGACGCGGCGCATTACAGTGTAGAACTCGGTATCCCCTAACTCCTTCTTTTTGCTTTCGATCATCTTCTGGGCCTCTTCGCTTCCCTCCGCGATCTTCGCGAGATAATCGTCAATCGCGCGCGATTCGCCCACGAGCACCGCACGACGGCGCTCATAGATGGTTTTTCGTTGATGATTCATCACGTCGTCATACTCAAGCACATGCTTGCGCGCATCGAAATTGTAGCCCTCAATCTTCGTCTGGGCCGTCTCGATGGAGCGGGTTATCATCCGATTCTCGATCGGTTCATCTTCGGCAACGCCCAGGCGCGCCATCATGGATTTCATCGTGTCGCGCGGAAACACGCGCATGAGTTCATCTTCGAGAGAAACGAAAAACTGTGTCTCGCCCGGATCTCCCTGACGACCTGAACGGCCGCGCAACTGGTTGTCGATCCTTCGCGCTTCGTGCCGCTCGGTCCCGAGCACAAAGAGACCGCCAAGATCTTTCACTGCTCTGTATTGCTCGTCTGACGCAGGGATCCCGCCGAGCTTTATATCGACGCCACGCCCTGCCATATTCGTTGCGATGGTCACCGCGCTCTTTCGCCCTGCTTGAGCGATTATCTCGCCCTCCCGCTCGTGGTTCTTCGCATTGAGCACCTCGTGCTTCACCCCCTCGCGCGAAAGATATCCCGATAGTACTTCATTTTTCTCGATGGAGACCGTACCAACGAGCACCGGCTGCCCTTTTGCATTGAGCTCCTTTATCTTGCGCGCCACCGCGGTGAATTTTCCTTTCTCACTCTGGAAGATAAGGTCGTTTTGGTCGCCGCGCACCATCTCGCGGTTCGTCGGGATCGCTATCGTCTCGAGCCCATAGACTTTGAAGAATTCCTCTTTCGACGTGAGCGCCGTGCCGGTCATACCCGAGAGTTTTTTATATAACCGAAAATAATTCTGGAACGTGATGGAAGCGAACGTCCGCGATTCTTTCTGGATAGCAACGCCCTCTTTCGCTTCAATAGCCTGGTGCAGACCTTCCGACCAGCGGCGCCCGGGCTGAAGGCGTCCGGTGAACTCGTCGACAATGACGATCTGTCCATCTTTCACCACGTACTCTTTGTCTTTATGAAAGAGCCCCCGCGCTTTTGTCGCGGTCTCGAGATGGTGGACGTATTTGATACCCTTGTCGGTATAGATATTCCCCACGTTAAGGCGCTGCTCGGCTTTTGCGATACCGGCATCGGTGAGCGTCACCGCGTGAAGTTTCTTATCGAGCTCGTATTCTCTTCCCTCCTCGAAATCACGGACAAGAGAAGCAAAGGTCTTGTAGAGATCTTCCGACTCGGAGGTCATGGCAGAGATGATGAGCGGGGTGCGTGCCTCGTCGATGAGTATCGAATCTATCTCATCGACAATAGCAAAATTGAACGGGCGTTGGCGCAAGGCTTTTTCTTCATATTCGAGGTTATCGCGTAGATAATCGAATCCAAATTCGTTATTCGTGCCATAGGTGATATCCGCCTCATACGCTTCGCGACGGGTGCACGGCCGCAAGAATTCGTAGACAACCTTGAATGAACCGACGGCATCGCGCGTCTCATCGAGCTCTTTGTGCTCGGGGTCATAGCGATAGGATGAATCATGATTGATGACTCCGACCGAAAGCCCGAGTGCGTTGTAAATCTGCCCCATCCACACGGCATCGCGGCGTGAAAGATAATCGTTGACCGTCACTACATGCACTCCCTTCGCCGAGAGCGCATTGAGGTAGGCCGGCAGGGTCGCCACCAGCGTCTTGCCTTCGCCGGTCTTCATCTCCGCGATCATTCCCCAGTGCAGTACGATGCCGCCGATAAGCTGAACATCGAAGTGCCGCTGACCGAGGGTTCGCTTCGCTGTCTCGCGCACCGCCGCGAACGCTTCGGGTAGGATATCGTCGAGCGCCTCACCCGCAGAAAGCCGGTTTCTGAAGTCGTGCGCTTTTTTCTTCAGCGCTTCATCGGAAAGGGATTGGAATTCAGGCTCCAGTGCATTGATACGCGCGACCAGCGGTTGTGCTTTTTGCACGATCTTGTCATTTTCGCTACCAAAAATTCGGCTCAAAAAAGCCATGGTGCAGGCATTTTAGCACAAAAAGCGCTGATACCGAAGTTACCGGATCATCCTTACCTCGGGCTCAATGACGATGCCGACCGATCGGTGCACTGCGGTTGCGATCTTCTCTGCCAATGTCTCAACGTCTTGAGCGGTTGCGGTGCCTGCAGTGCAGATAACGAGTGCCTGCTTGGGTGAGACAGAGGCATCACCCACACGGAGGTTCTTCAATTTACAGACGTGATCGATTATCCATGCGAGTGAAAGTTTGTAGTGCCCCTTCCCTTCCGCAAAAGCGGGTAGTTCAGGATGTTCTTTCTTCAGTTTTTTGTATACCGCAGTGCTTACGATTGGGTTCTTGAAGAAGGATCCTGCAGTACCAGTCGTCTCTAGATCGGGGAATTTTCTGCTCCGGATCTCAAGGATCGCCGCGCGTATCTCGGAAAGAGACGGCCGGTTGTTTTTTGAGAAATGCGCTGCGACATCTTTATAGGAAAGCCGAGGATGCGCTACTCTTGAGAGCGAGAGCGTGACCTTGGCGATGATAAGGTGCTTCGCTTCGTTCTTGAAGATACTGTCGCGGTAGCCGAGACGACAATCCCGTTTGGATACCGTGCGGATCGCGGAGGTTTTCGGATCGAATACCTCGACGCTGACCAGCAACTCTTTGAGCTCAACGCCATACGCCCCGATGTTCTGCACTGGAGCGCCGCCGACCGTTCCGGGAATGCCTGAAAGATTCTCAAGCCCCCACAATCCCTTATCCACGCACAGCTGTACCAGATCATCCCACGATTCCCCCGCGCCGACCTTAACCTCGACCGTTCCCTTTTTTTCAGAAAACTCGATGCCGAGTAGATTTATCTGTATCACAAGCCCCGGAAATCCCGCGTCCGAGATGAGAACGTTCGAGCCGCCGCCCAGTGCAAGGATAGGAAGGCGTTCCTTTTTGGCGAACGCAACCGCAGTGTGTAAATCGGCAAGAGATTCCGCACGGCAAAAAAATCGGGCTTTCCCCCCGATTCTAAAGGTCGTCAACGACGAAAGCGGAACATGTTCTTCGATGGTCATGGATTTCAGCCCGCTATGGCCGGCGGGGCCAGCTCCTAAAACTAATGTCTTATATGAGTGCAACCGCCGGCCATAGCGAGACGCAACCCGATGCTAAGTATAGCAAAACCATGAAAAACGAAAGACCCCGCCGAGGCGGGGTTTTTCGCAGACATTCGTTAGGGCTAGCGTCGGCTAGCACTCACAACACAGAGGTTACCATATTTCTCATAAAAATGCAAATTTATAAAAAAGCGGCATTTTGGTAACTACCAAAATGCCGCTTTGAGTACAAACGATCGAGGGGTCAGATAAAGTCTCGAACGGATCGGGCGATCCGTTCGGCGCTCTTGCCGTCAACATGTAATCGATCACGGAGAGCGATCGCAGTCGGAATGTCCGACGCGATTTGCGTCTCAGCAACAGAAACATCGGATATGAGTGGGTAGATTTTCGAGATGAATTCCTCCGGTGAAGAAACTTCAGAGGTCGCTCCATATTCAACAGTCGGATACCGAGTCAGCCCTCCAAGAGATTCCGTCATCTTGTTTCTGCCCACTTCCGAGGTCCAACTGACTGACACGCAACCGAGAAGTGCCGCCTCTACGAGACCAGTCGAATAGCAAGCGACCACAACATCAGAATACAACATGTACTGGTGCGTCGTCGCCATGCTGTTAACCCAAAGGATCGGGACTTTCGCTTTTTTCACGGAATCGAGCCAGATCTTACAAAGAACCGGGTCGCCAAGAAACTTAGGATGCAACCCAACGATAAGGAGTGTGTTGAAGGGATCCTCGTTCACAGCCTTGATCACACCCTCGAGGTACGGAGTTGTGCTCTCGTCTTGCCCGAGAATATACACTGTCCGGGCAAAGCCTGCAGTGAGTGTATGCAAGAGAGGGTGACTCGGCACGCTCCCGGTCGCAAAGACATCGAACGCGGGTGAACCAGTCTCAACGATGATTGGTTTGTCGTGATAGTATCGTTCGATCATCTGCACGCCCACGCAGTCGAGCGTACAAACAAGATCGGGGACAACATCATTGGCACGCTGGTGACAACCCCAGATATCTTCGACAAAAACCACGGGAATGCTGCGGCTGTTGGCAATGAGGCAGATATCTCGCTCGAGATTGATCGGTGAGCCAAGGCTCGCCATCACAACATCGGGCTTGATCTTCTCGATAAGGTCAGCGGGGTCGATATCTCTACGCATGAGCGTCTTCGGGTCAAATTGACCTTCAGCAGGCACTCCGCCATAGACTTCGAAACCTGCTTCCTTTTGCCACCTCCTGATCGATAATCCTTCGGCGACGATAGTCACTACAAAACCCTCCTTACTTAATAGTGCTGCCGGTTGGGTAAGCACTTGATAACCACCCATATCCTTCGTTACTACAAGTATCTTTTTGGCCATTTATGGCCTCCTTTCTAGGTTTTTGGTTTAACAATGTTCAAAACTAACCGAAGCACATAGTAACACAACCACTGTAAAAGTCAACAATCTCGTGATTGGATGCCCGTCTGTAGGTGAGAAAATTTGAATGAGGTTTAGGGATTTCTCCCCGCCTGGATCTCTTGAATGTAATAGTTGGCCTGATCTTTTTGTCCGGGAAAATCTTTGACGACAGTCTGAAGGATCGCGATAGCTTTCTGTCGCGCTCCACTGTTGAGGTAGGCTCCGGCGAGTGCGAAGCGCGCCTGCGGATCGAGCGGATCGTGATTAACCTGCGTCTCGAGCAGATGGATCGCAATGCTTGTTTTCCCCGCTGCCGAGTATGCGGAAACGAGCCGACTGTCGTATTCCTGTGTAGTGCCTGCAAGCGGCTCCATGACTTTCTGAGCCGTATCAAAATCCTTTGCATAGATAAGAGCTACGGCGTAGATGATCCGCGCTTCATTGAAATCCGGTGCCAGATCATAGGCCTGCTTCATGATCTTCAACGCACTCGCAGCATCTCCCTTGTTGAGGTACGCAGACCCGAGCTCGAACATGATCGTCTGCTTGGTGGGAGAGAGTTCGAGTGCCCTGGTCAGATACTTGATCGCTTCATCGTAATTGTGAGAACGATTGAGGAATGAGCCAAGGAAAAGCTGGTAACGCGCGTCGTCCGGTGTCTTTTCTATCTGCTTGAGAAGCTCCGAGCGAGCCAGATCATAATATTGCTGTTTGAGCGTAAGATCCACCGACTGGGTATAGATGATCTGTAGTGCGCTTTGAGTGAGCTGCTCGCGGATCTCGGGATCGCCGAATGTATGCAACCCCAGTGTTTTCTGGAAATACTGCAAGTTCTTCGAAGGGCCCTCGGGCTGCGATTGTAGGGCATTGATGAGCGTCGTCGAAGCGCGGAGCGCCGGCACATTGCATGCGTATGCCACAAAAACAACCAGCACGATGATGAGCGGCGTGATAATCCGATTCTGCAATGAAAGCGAAGCAGGAGCACGCTCGAACTTCCGAATAGACCATCCCGAAATGGAGTGCAGGTAGGCGAGTACCGCGAAGAACAGGATGTAGCTCGTGATGTTATCGAAAACGAAAAGATTCTGAAAAAGATACGCGGCTAAAAGACCCGTCAGCACTGATTTCTCAAGAAGGTGCGGTATCTCGTGGCCTTTGGATAATTTGAGCCAACGGCTAAACCAATGCTTGAACGAGAAATCGAGCTCGGCCTGCTTCCATGTGTAGTAGAGGGCAAAAACCAAAATCGAAAGATATGCCAAGAGCCCTAAGATCCCGCCCGCGATGAGCCAATCGAAGATGACGTTGTGAGTTCGGTCGAACCATTGCTCCTGCGCATACATGTTAGGGTCGTAATACTTGTTGAAAACATAATTGAAACTCTCCTGTCCCCAACCCACAAGGACTGTTTTAGGACTATCAGCAAATCCATGTAATGCCATCTTCCAGACCATGAAACGCGAACCCGCCTCACCGAAGGTGATAGAAGTGAGCCTCACCAACGAAGGCCGGCTGGTTACGAACGATGTATCTTTAAGTAGAGAGCCGAGAACGACCACCGCAAGCACCGCAGTGATAACGATGATACCCACGCGCCGGTGCACCGCATGATGAGAAAGCAGTGAGAGCAGGAGCGCAACGATGAAAAGACCGCCGAGCCAACCGAGGATAGCGCCACGCGTCGCGGTGTGGTAGAGGATAAAAAGCTGCAGGAGCATCGTGGCTCCGTAGATCCAACGCCATGCGACCACTCGCCGCGATCGTACCAGCAAAAACAGGGTGATGAAAAAGTTGATGAGCATGAACGCCGCGAGATAGGTCGCATTGCCGAGCGTTCCGTCGAGCCGTACCCCTCCCTGATTGATGACTATCTTCCCCGCAAGCTGCAACATGCCATAGATGGCCATGATGACGCTCGCGCCCACAGAGGTTTGGAAGAACCAGGTCCACTTCTTTTCAGTATTGAGCACCGAAGAAGCAACGAGGAAATACGCGAAGAGATGCAGCAGCGTTATATATCCCTCCATCCGCTCGAAGTTGGACCAAAAACTCTTGAACGGATTAGCACTTAAAAGATCGGCGATGCCGATGATGACCAAAAACACGAAGATTCCCGCACCAAGCCACGAAAACTTCGGACGAAACGCAGGGTCGCGGAGAGCCAAGATAAGCCAAAGACCAAAGACGAATTCCGTGAGGAACCTGAACGCGAAGTTCTTGCCGGTGATGAACGGGAAAAACGAATGGGTCGCGATAATGAACGGGACAAAAAGGGTTAAGAAGAGGCCGGCGATGATCGCGTACTGGAGGTATTGGTTTATTTTCATAGGGTACGCCCATGATATACAAAATCTTCTGCGAGAGCAAGAAAAAAATCCCTCCGCGCGAGCAGAGGGATTTTGCATTGTGGAGACCAAAGAACTCTAAGATTCTTGAACGGCAGCGAGTTCTTGTTCGGAGACCGCTTTTGTGGCAGCCTCGCGTGCTGCGCGCACGCGCCAATAATCGAGCAAGAATGAAACACTCTCGTCGAACGTGTACACCGGCTCCCAGCCGGTGGCGTCGAGGAATTTCTTCGTTTCGGGAACTTGGAGAGTAACGTCCGTAGGCCGCAAGAGCCTGCGATCGAGACGAGTGCGGATAGGAGCCTTCGCCTTCGAGATGAGCGTCTTGAGAAAATCACCGATGGTAACCGACTTGGTACCGCCGATGTTATACGCTTCACCGGGTTTACAGTGAAGTGTAGCCTCCCAATACGCACGCATCGCGTCGCGCACATCAACAACGGTCCTGATCGAATCAAGGTTCCCGTGAACAAGTTCATCCTGCAATCCATGCTCGATGCGCGCGACTTGCCGCGCGAATGCAGATGAGAACAGATCCGCCCGACGCGGATTGATGTAAGTGAACATCCGCGTTCGAATGACCGGAATGCCGTAGGATTCAAAATAGACCTGACCCAAGAGGTCCTGGGTCACTTTAGAAACTGCATACGGACTTGCGGGCCGTATCGCAGCTTCTTCGTTAATCGGTATCTCATCTTCCCTCACCAAACCGTATACCTCTGACGAGGAACACAGCTGAACAATGGGTTTGAGACGGAGTATTCGTATTCCCTCAAAGAGGTTCGTGGTGCTCATGATATTGTTGTGCAAGACCGCGATGGGGGTCTCGAATGAACACCGTACATTCGCATGCGACGCAAGATGGAATATTACATCAGGCTTAGACGCGATAAGCGCCAGCGTGACAGATCCCATGTCCAGAAGGTCACACTCGTGCAGGGTAACAGAACGACGGATATTCTGCAGATTGTCGTCCGAAGTGGTGCTGTGCCAACGCGAGAGTCCGTGGACTTCGACGTGGGGATGCTCTCTGACGATATACTCGGCAAGGTAGCTGCCGCCCGAGCCGGTGATACCCGTGATGAGTACCCGTCTGATGCTTCTTTCATTATGCATGATTATCCTTTCTCAAGGTTCAAAGCTAGCGGCAGTCCCTTCCGCGCACACGCGCGGCGGACAAACCTCTGCGCACTATCCTAACACTTAACCCGCTGTAAGTAATGGTACGGGACATTGACTGATTGCTATATATAATGCAAAGTACATATGACACCATTTGACACCTCCTGACACTTCTGATAGCTTAACCCTATGGAAAACCAAGAGATAAAAGCGGGCGTTGTATATACGACTGCCGAGACGCAGGAGCTTCTAAAAGTAAGTAAAAGCACGATAAAGCGCCTGCTCAAAAAGGGGTTGATACGCGCGAACAAGATCGGCGGACAATACCGGATCCTTGGACATGAATTGCTCATGCTCCTCTCTCCCGACCTTGAGCGGAAGGCAGCGCGACAATATTTCAAGCTGAAACGAAAGGTCGTCCGGAATATCAACAAGTGGTAGAACATTGAGCAAATAATCTCTCAAAAAATGGCTACAAAAAGCAAAAAGAAAGTCGCGCTCATTACCGGCATCACCGGGCAAGACGGATCATATCTAGCGGAGCTCTTGCTTGCAAAGGGTTACGACGTCCACGGTCTTATCCGCCGCTCATCCACGTTCAACCACGATCGTATCAAACACATCTATGATTTCGTGCACCCCAAAAAGCTCCGCCTGCACTACGGTGATATCACCGATCTCTCATCGCTCGTGTCAATCGTCGCAAGCATACGACCTGACGAGCTCTATAACCTTGCCGCCCAAAGCCATGTAAAAGTCTCCTTCGAAACACCGGTCTATACTGGACAAGTCGATGCGATCGGCGTACTCAATACGCTCGAAGCGGTCAGGATCTTGAAACTCCCGACGAAGGTTTACCAAGCCTCCACCTCGGAAATGTACGCAGGGCATCCGAACGAGCTCCCCCAGGATGAACGAACTGCGTTCAGTCCGAAAAGCCCGTATGGCGCCGCGAAGCTCTATGCATTTCATCTGGCAAAAATCTATCGCGAGTCATACGGGATGTTCGTCGTCAACGGCATTCTCTTTAATCATGAGAGCGAGCGGCGTGGAGAGAACTTCGTAACCCGAAAGATTACGCTCGGCATCAAAGAGATCCTTGCAGGAACCCGGAAGACCGTACGATTGGGGAACCTCGACGCTAAACGCGACTGGGGCCATGCGCAAGATTACGTGCGGGCGATGTATCTGATGCTCCAGCGCAAGAAACCCAGCGACTATGTCATCGCGACAGGCACGCAACGCACAGTCCGCGAATTCTGCGAACATGCCTTTAGGGAAGCGGGGATAAAACTCACGTGGTCAGGAAGGGGCTTGCATGAAAAAGGCATCGAAAAGAAAACGGGACGCGTACTAGTTGAGATAGATCCGGCATTCTTCAGGCCTAACGAAGTCTGGTCGCTGCAAGGCAATCCTAAAAGAGCTCGGCGAGAACTGAAATGGAAGCCTCGAATAGATTTCAGAACGCTGGTGAAACGAATGGTCAAAAGCGATCTGTCGAGCACGAAGCGCTTCTAGCCCCATGATTTCAACACCGTCTCTAAAGATCATCCGTCCCAAAAAAACCTGGAGTCTCGCGGACTTGCGAGAGCTCTGGGAATACCGCGAACTGCTCTACTTTTTCGCCTGGCGCGACCTTAAAGTGCGCTACAAACAAACCGTGATCGGCATACTGTGGGCGCTCTTCCAGCCATTTCTCACCATGGTGGTCTTCTCGGTGTTCTTCGGCAAACTCGCGAAGATACCTTCCGAAGGCATCCCCTACCCTGTATTCGTCTATACGGGACTTTTGTTCTGGCAATATTTCTCAGGCGTGCTCGGGGACGCAAGCAACACGCTGGTTGCTAACGCTTCGATCGTCACCAAAGTATATTTTCCGCGCTTGCTGCTCCCGATCGCCGACTCGATCACCAAGCTGGTCGATTTCGTGGTCGCATCGTTCATTCTCGCGGGGCTCATGATCTATTATCATTTCATTCCGAATCCCCTCAAGATCGCTATCGTTCCGCTCCTGGTACTAATTACCTTCCTCGCAGCGTCTGGTACGGGTCTCATTCTCGCTTCCATAAACGTCAGATACCGCGACGTACGCTATGTCCTTCCCTTCTTCATTCAATTGCTGTTGTTCGTTACGCCGGTGATCTACCCCTCATCGATTGCAGGGCGATTCGCCTGGGTGCTCTCCCTAAACCCGATGACGGGGGTCATCGGCGCCGCCCGCGCCGCCCTGTTGAACGTCTCTCCGATCGACTGGAATCTGCTTATATCCTCGCTCATCACGAGCACGGTGCTCTTTTTGCTGGGCGTTATCTTCTTTAAGAAAACGGAGCGCTATTTTGCTGACATCGTATAACATCCATGGAACCGATCATCGAAATAAAAAACCTTAGCAAGCGCTATCAGATAAACCGCGAACGCGGGGGGTATGTAGCGCTGCGTGACGTGATCACCCAAGTCGCGGCGCACCCGCTCACAATGCTTCGATCGAAAGCAAAATCGATCATCGGGAAAAACACCAAAGAACCCTTTTTCGCCCTCAAGGATATCAACTTATCCGTGGGAAAAGGCGAAGTCGTCGGGATCATCGGCAAGAACGGCGCCGGAAAATCCACGCTTCTCAAGATCTTAACGGGCATCACTCCTCCTACGGAGGGCGAAGCGCGATTGCGAGGGAAAGTGGCATCGCTCCTTGAAGTCGGCACTGGATTCCATCCGGAATTAACCGGACGAGAAAACATCTACCTCAACGGAGCGATCCTCGGCATGACTCGAAAAGAGATCGCGAAGAAATTCGATCAAATCGTGGAATTCTCCGGCATCGGGAAATTCCTCGACACTCCTGTTAAACGCTACTCAAGCGGAATGTATGTGCGACTCGCCTTTTCGGTCGCAGCGCATCTTGAGCCGGACATATTGCTCGTCGACGAAGTGCTGGCGGTTGGAGACGCGGAATTCCAGAAGAAATGCCTGGGTAAAATGGATGAGGTGACCAAGCAGGCGGGACGCACCATAATCTTCGTCAGCCACAACATGGATGCCGTCAGTCGTTTATGCAAGACTACCCTCCTTCTCGATCAGGGTAAGGTCGTCGCCTATGGAGATACCGACGAAGTCATCGAACGATACTTAAGTGGAGGTTTTCGGGATGACGCAGGGCTCACGTTACCTCAAACCGACGGAGAAGTTACCATGCGCGATTTCTCGATACTACAGCATGGAAAAGAAGCTCAGAGCATCGACGGCGGGAGCCCGTTTCAAATACGCCTCGATTTTTCTATTGCACAGAAACTCAAATCATTTCGAGCCGGCATTTTTCTTTCGACACGCGCTGGCACGTTGATCTCCCGATCTTTCGTGCAGGATTACGCGCCGGCGCTCGAAGAGATCGCTCCCGGAAACTACCGAACGATCTTAACGGTTCCAGCCAAACTCTTAATGGCTGGCGATTACGAGGTGGAAGCAAAACTCTTCTGTTTCGGCGTTAAAAGCTTTTTTGACGGAAAAAAGATTCAACAGAGCATAACCGTGCATACACCGAAGGAATACAACGAGCTCAAATCCAAAAGCGGGACAAAAGGATACTTTCTGATACCAGCGCCATGGACGATTGATTCAAAAAACCACCATGATTAAAGTGAAACTCACTACGCGAGACCCTTCCACTCCGATAATCCGGCAGACCCCGGGCAGTAGTGGGATCTGGGGCAATTGCCATTTCTTCGTTGATGATGACACCGACACATTCGACTGGTGGTTCGTATGGAATAATCTGCACCATCAAGAGAGTGCCGTAGGACCCCGAGAACATACGGTGCTCATGACCGGCGAGATCGACACTATGAAAACCTACCCACAATGGTATCTGAAGCAATTCGGGCACGTGATCTCATCGCAGCGCTTTCTCAAACACCCCCATCAGACCTACCGGCAAATATACCCCTGGATGATCGGACATATCGGATCGGGGTCTGGGATAGATCCAAAGGATTACCGGAAATACTTCACCCCGTATGAGACGCTTGCCGCGATGAAACCTCCGCAGAAAACGAAGCTGCTCTCGGTCATCACGTCATATAAAGAACGCATCCCGGCTCAAAAAACTCGGCATGAATTCATTGACGCGCTCAAGGCGCATTTTGGGGATCGGATGGATGTCTTCGGAGCCGGCACAAACTATATTCGCGATAAATGGGATGGGATTGCACCCTACCAGTACCATCTGGCCCTCGAGCACACACACGCTTCCGAGTACATCACCGAAAAACTCCCCGACGCGTATCTTGGATTCGCATTCCCCTTCTACTATGGATGCTCCAATCTAGAGAAATATTTCGATTCGGACGCTTTCATCGCCATAGATATTCATGACCCCCAAGGAGCCATAGAGAAAATCGAACGAGCAATTGCAGAGAATGTGTATGAAAAACGACAGGCAGCGATCCTAAAAGCGCGTTCGCTGATCCTCAATGAATACAACATGTTCGCGGTAATGGCTGACTTCTGCACCGCACACACTGAAACCGCTTCAGCACCATCAACCGTGACGCTAAAACCCGATGAGACCAAACCACTAACTACGCGGGTAGTCGCCCGATTGCGCTCGTTCACTATCCTCTATGCTCCGGTACGTTCGCTCTATCGGCTCTATCGCAAGATCCGGCATCAATAACCGGCTCTCTCGATTACCCATGAAAAGAACGACAGCGACAAAAAAATATCTGATATTCGGCAACGGTTTCATCGCAAGCCACTATGCGCGGCATCTCATGGCGCACGGTGCCTTAGTGTATGTGACATTCCACACTAAGAAAAATTGGGATCTTCCCTCTAAAATCCAACTCAAAACACCCCATGACGTGAAAGATGCGGAGCAGCTGCTGCGATCGGTTGCGCCCAACTACATAATCCTCACCCAAGGGCTTACCTTCATTCCCGACAACGATAGAGAATTACTCAAATCAGTGGAGTCAAACGTCTTATCCCCGCTGACCATTCTCGAAGCTCTCTACCGACTACGCCAGAGAGGAGAGGGTCGAGGGGTCAAGAAGATATTGACCTTCGGTTCTGCTGCTGAATATGGAGACAGTGATACGAGAAAATGGAAAGAGAACGCCTTCGACACGAAACCCAATTCATTTTATGGGCTCGTGAAGCATTGGCTCTTCGATACCGCGCGCTTCTACGCTTCACTGGGTGTTCCATGCGTCCATATCCGCCATTTCAACACGGCCGGCCCAGGACAGTCCTCATCGTTCGTCATCTCCGCTTTCTGCAGGCAAATAGCCCAAATGGAGAAGCGTGGCAAGAAAGGTATCCTTACGTTGGGTGATCTCAAACAGAAACGAGACTTCGTTGATATACGTGACGCGCTACGGGCATATGACTTGATCATCGGGCGCGCACGGGGAGGACAGATAGTGAATCTGTGCACGGGCAAAACCCATGCGGTCGAAGACATCGTGCAGATACTCTCCAAGCTCTCGAAGGTTCCCTTCAAAACGAAGGTCAATACGAAACTCTTCGCGCACAAGCGCAGGCCCAACAAAGTACTAGCCGGCTCTCCCGTATGGCTTTCGTCGCACGGCTGGAAACCACGCTTCACGCTTCCGCAAACGGTTGAGACAGTCTTAGAATATTGGCGAAAAACTATATGAAAAAACGGACAAAAAAAAATAGTGCGCTGATCATCGGGAACCGCCCAGTCGGCGATGGACACCCCGTATTCATCATTGCCGAAGCTGGTATCAACCACAACGGCAGCCTTACCCTCGCCAAAAAGCTCATCGACGCAGCGGCTGCATCGGGAGCCGATGCCGTGAAATTCCAACTACGGCACCTCGATGATCTGTATGTAAAGTCTGCTCGGGAAAATATCCACGGGGAAGATATCGGAACGCAGTATCTCCTCTCTCTCATCAAAGACGCGGACTTGCCGAGCCGGCACTTCAAAGAACTCGCTCGCTACGCGCGCGAGAAGAACATCATGTTCCTCTGCACGCCCTGGGACAAGAAAAGCGCGGACTTTCTGGAGGCTTTAGGCGTGCCCGCTTACAAAGTGGCATCAGCAGACCTTATTAATTTCGAACTCCTCGAACATCTCACAAAGAAAAAGAGGCCGATGATCATCTCGACGGGCATGGCAAGCGCCGGCGAGATCGAACGTACCATACGATTCCTCGATGATCGCGGCGCTCTATATGCGCTGCTGCACTGCAACAGCACTTATCCTGCTCATACCAAAGACCTTAATCTTCATTTCATCGCACGCCTCAAAGAAATGAGCGGGGGCACGGTTGGTTATTCGGGGCATGAACTCGGTATAGCGCCGACGCTCGCGACGATACCCCTAGGAGCTCGAATCATCGAACGACATTTGACGCTCGATCGGACCATGACCGGCCCTGACCACGCCGCGAGCCTTGAGCCCGAAGAGTTCAAACAACTGGTCCGCGATATCCGCCGCATCGAAGAGGCACTCGGCAGCGGAAAGAAATTTGTGACCGCAGGCGAATACATCAATCGGAAAAATCTTGGGAAAGGCCTGGTAGCCACAAAAGCGATACGCAAAGGCGACGTGATCACTCGTGCCATGGTCGCGGCGAAAAGTCCCGCAAAAGGCATTTCGCCACAAGAACTCTACGCCCTAGTGGGGAAAAAGGCCCGGAGGGATCTGCAGAAGGACGAGTATTTCACGGAGGAGGACCTTGGCAAAAAACCCGTGCGCAAAAGCGGCTTCCCTGAAAGCCGCTGGGGTATCATCGCTCGCCCGTACGATATCGGTATGATGAGCGCAGGCATAAAACCAACCGTGGTGGAGTTACATTTCAGCTCACGGGACCTCGACCACTCATTCATCCTCCCCGACTTCCCCAACGCCGAGCTTATCGTGCATCTGCCGGAGCTTTACGGGACCGAACTGCTCGACCTTTGTTCACCCGATGAGAACGTGAGGAAAAAAGGAATAGAGGACGTCAACCGCGGACTTAATCTCGTGCGGAAACTGCGCAAACATTTCGGTAAGACACCTCGGCGCGTGAAGACAGTCGTGCACGTCGGCGGCATGACCTACGGAAACTTTGCTACGCTAACCAAACGTAAAGCGATGTACGATAATCTCGCACGTTCGCTCAAGCAACTTAACTTGAACGGCATAGAAATACTGCTTGAGAACCTCCCTCCGTACCCGTGGTACAAGGGCGGACAATGGTTCTCTAATACATTCATGGATGCCGATGAGATGGCTCAATTTGCTAAAAAGACAGGCTTAGGCCTCTGCTATGACTCGAGCCATGCCCAACTGTATTGCAATTTCGCAAAAAAAGATCCCGTGGCCTTCTTCAAGATCCTCCGTCCCTTTGTGCGCCACATCCATCTCTCCGACGGAGGTGGAACTGACGGCGAGGGATTGCAGATTGGGAATGGCGATGTGCCCTGGAAGAAACTCTTGCCAGAGGTGAAAAAAACTAAAGTATCATACACGCCGGAGATATGGATGGGGCATCGAAACCACGGCGAAGGATTCTGGATCGCCCTTAAACAACTTAAGCGGTTGGGTTTATAATCACATGGTGCGCGCGAACAAACAAAAGAACAAACAACTTGCACGATTCTACGACACGGTGTACCGCAAGGGTGAGAAAAAACACCACACTGAATTTCTCTTTGGAAGATCGAAACTTCCTCCCGATGAGACTGCCGCGCTCGCTGCGATCAACTGGAAAGGAAAAACGGTGCTCGACGTTGGCTGCGGCACGGGTCTTATGGCATACGAGGTCGCCCGCCGCGGCGGGAAGAGAGTTGTCGGCATCGATTACAGCAGAGACGGCATCGCACACGCACGTGCGCAATACTCCCACGCGAATCTCGAATATCGCTGCGAGGATGTAGCAGACCATCATGGGCGCTACGATATCATCGTATCCTTGGGAACCCTCGAGCACATTGACGATCCGCTCTCGACGCTCAAGCAACTCAAGAGGATGCTCACTCCCAAAGGAATGCTTGTGCTCACCTCCCCCAATTGGCTAAACCCCCGCGGCTATATCTTGCAAACGCTGCTTCAGCTCTTCGATGCACCGATAACGCTCGCTGACATACACTACCTGACACCGGTCGAATATAACGCATTCGCAAAGAAACTGGGCATGAAACTGACCTGGTCGACGTTCGATTTCAACTGGGCGCACGGCCCCAAGCTCATCAAAGACCTCAAGCGCCGCCTCCCCAACGTCTTCCGGGATATGAAGCTCCTCAAAAAACGAAAACAGATCGATGCCTTTATCCGCTGGATTGAAACGCATGTCTTGCCGTTCGATAACACGCTGCCGTGGAGCGGTGCGACTGGACTGTATATATTGAAACGATGAACACGGTAAAAGAAAACCTCAAACGCGTGCCGGTAATCGGCAGAGCATCGGTTTCCCTCTACAGCAAACTCATCCGCGCCAAAAATCGGAAGCTCATTCGCAGGAATGCTGAACTGAAGAATGCCTTCGCGGGAAGGCGCTGCTTCATCATCGCAACCGGACCCTCGATAAAGACGCAGGACCTCAAACCTCTTTCGGGGGAGCTTTGCATCAGCGTGAGCAATTTCTTCCTGCATCCCGATTTTAAGATCATACGACCACAATTCCATCTCTTCGTGGCCTCCCATCCGCCCGTAACCGAGGAACAATACACTGCTTATTTCAAGGACGCCGAAAAGCATTTCCCGGAAGGGCAGAAGGTTCTCGTTTCGATCACCGACAAGCATATCGTAGATAAATCGTCAGTATTCAAAAAACAAAATGTCTACTATTACTCTCTCGGGCACAAACCACTCAACGACACGATCGATTTTTCCCGAGATCTTCCGATCATCCAGACCAGCGCTCAAACTGCCAGCTACCTCGCCCTCTATCTCGACGCTTCGGCTCTATTTCTCTTAGGGTGCGACCATGACTGGATCCTTCATGTCGGTGAGACCCGGCACTTTTACAGCGAGAAAGATAGCTCACTCTCTCAAGCCGGGTATAGTGAATGGAGCGAGGACTTTGGACGAGAATGCGAGGCGTACGTAAAGCTCTGGGATGTATACCGAAAACTCAAACGCTACACGGTTTCTCGAGGCATTGCGATCACCAACTGCACCAATGGCGGGCTGCTCGATCTCTTTCCACGGAGAACGCTCGAGTCCGTGATCAAAAACAAAACACTATGAGCTTATCGCATCGAGTAGAGCGCATAAAACGTGCATGGTCCGAGCGCAAACGACAGCGGAAAGGAGAATCGCTGATAAAAAAATATGCTCGATTCCCGCGCTACACGCCAACGACACTGCACTGGGATGGCATCGAGTTGTCGGCCCCTGACGGCATTTCAGTTGCGCATCAGATCAACGAGGTATTGATGCTGGAGAAATTAAGATTTGATACCCCATCAAATCCGATCATCTACGATTGCGGCGCGAATGTCGGTGTCGTAAGCATCTATTTTAAAAAGCTCTTTCCGCAAGCAAAGATAATCGCGTTCGAAGCAGATACAAAAATCGCTTCATTCCTGAAAGAAAACCTCAGAAAAAACAAAGTCGAGGATATATCCGTCGTGGAAAAAGCCGTATGGGTCGATTCCAAGGGGGTTGATTTTGGCTCTGAAGGAGCCGACGCGGGCTCGATCCATCGAACGCAGGAGAAAACCAGAGTACCGTCAGTGCGACTGCGCGATTACCTTGCCTCGGAAAAACGCATCGCGATGCTCAAGATCGACATCGAAGGGGCGGAACTCGAAGTCCTGGAAGACTGCCGGGATGCGCTCAACGGAGTCGAGAGAATCTTCGTCGAATTCCATTGCGAGAAATCAAAACCACAAAAACTCGACCGTATGTTAAGCCTGCTCTCGGAAAACGGGTTCAGATATTTCATAGAGAATACGACCGTACTAAAGCATCCATTCATCGATATCCCCAAAGGCCCTACGGATCTTCAGGTCAATATCTATGCATATCGCCGCAAGAATTAAACGAAAGATCGGAACTCTACGTGAGGCCGCGGTGGCTAAAATCGCGCTCTCCGGAGAGGGGGCGCTGGCACTTTTGTATCATCGCATCGCCACCCTTCCCTACGACCCACAACGACTCTGCGTCTCCCCTGAGAATTTCAGGGACCAGCTTGCACACCTCAAGAGAACCTATCGCATGCTCCACCCGAAAGAATTCATCGAGATCATTACCGCAAAGAGGGCTCTCCCCAAACGAAGCTGCATCATAACGTTCGACGACGGATATGCAGACAATGTCAAAGAGGCGCTGCCGATCCTTGAGGATGCAGGCGTCACTGCTATCTTTTTCATTGCGACCGGATATGTCGGCGGGCGGCGTGAATTCTGGTGGGATGCACTCGAACAAATCGTTTTGGGCAAAGAAGTGCTCGGGGTCCCCTTCCTCCCGCTTTCGGTTTCGTCTCCTGTCGCAGGAAAACGCATAGAGCACCGGACTATTGTTTCAGATAAAGATCGGCATTACTTCTACCGCGATATGATTAGACTTCTCAAAACCCTTCGGCCTGATGAGCGCGATTCGATCATACGCGATGTCGCGCAAAGCTTTGGCAGAGAGCTCAAAACCAGAGAATCGCACCGACCCATGACCGAAGCGGAGTTGGTATCACTCTCCCGATCACCCTCTGCAGTCATCGGCGCCCATACCGTGCACCACGCAAGCCTCGGCGTACTCACACCGAAAGAGCAACTCGAAGAACTATCGGAGTCGAAAAATACGCTTCAGAAAATAACGGGAAAGTCCGTGGCCGCCGTGGCGTATCCCTATGGGAGCGCGCATGACTTCAATAGAGAGACGAAAATCGCATGCCGCAACGCAGGCTTCACGCTCGCGTTTTCCAACTGCCCGGGGAAGATAAAGTCGCACTCCGACCTCTTCGCGCTGCCGAGAATCATGGTTCAAAACGTCGAGGGAGCGGCTCTATCCTCTTCTCTACCCCAATAATCTACAATGCGCATTTTAGAGATCAATACTATAGATACTCGAGGAGGGGCAGCCAAAGTCGCCTGGACGCTCAAAGGAGAGTTTGAGCGAGCGGGGAACGTCGTCGACTTCTTCGTAAAGCACCGATACTCGAACGATCCGCATACCTTTGTAATGCGCTGGCCGAGCACCATGAGCCGATCACTGCAGAGAATCCTCAGAAAAGATGTGGGGAGTTTCCTCGAGAATAAATTGCGCCCGTATCTGGCCAACGATTTAGAGTGGTTCGGCACCGAGAAATTGCTCGAGACCGAAGCTTTTCAAAAAGCGGATATCATCCACTGCCACAATCTCCATGGAAATTATTTCAGCCTCAAAACCCTAGAGCAGATGTCGGCCCAAAAACCCGTAATCTGGACACTCCACGATATGTGGGCGCTGACGGCGCATTGCGCGCACACCAAACTTGCGATAGGAAACGATGGATTTTTCCCGTGCGAAAGCCGCAACGCCTATCAATCGCTCTGCTGGCCCAACGAAGCGCACCTCACCTCGGTCAAGAAAGAAACCTACGCGCGCTCCACGCTCCATATCGTAGCACCGTGCCACTGGCTGGATCGAAAAGTCTCGGAGAGCATTCTTCAGCATATGCCTCGCAGTGTGATACCCAATGGTATAGATGTCTCGCTATTCTCGCCAAAAGATAAGAAGGCCCTGCGAGAACGCCTGAATATACCACCTGAAAGCTGCGTAATACTATTCTCAAGCGCAAGCGGCGCGAGCAGAGAAAAAGGAGGAGACGAGCTGCGCACGATCACACAACATTTTTCAAAGAGAACAGATGTGCTATTTCTCCTGATCGGAGACACTAAAGAAGTCATGGGCGAGCAGGTACGGTCAATACCGTTTATGGA
The DNA here is from genome assembly GCA_964617735.1 of uncultured Candidatus Saccharibacteria bacterium. Taxonomy (GTDB): domain Bacteria; phylum Patescibacteriota; class Minisyncoccia; order Phycocordibacterales; family DSPV01; genus 2-02-FULL-46-13. The sequence continues at coordinate 34,905 of CAZTXT010000002.1, forward strand.
AAAGCAAAGCGATCTCGCTGATCTCTATGCAGCCGCAGATATATTTCTTTTCCCTTCTCATGCGGAAACATTCCCTCTTTCAGTACTTGAAGCGATGAGTTCAGGACTTCCTGTCGTTGCGTTCAATGTAGGAGGAATCAAAGAGGCCGTCACTGATGGCGAGACAGGGTTCCTTTCTGACCCCCTCGATACTGATTCACTGATCAACGCAATCGAAAGACTCATCGGGATGGGAGCGAGCGGCCGCAAGAAAATGGGCGAAACTGCTCGGGCCCGCGCGGTCAAAGATTTCAGTCAAACGCGCATGGCCGAGAGCTACAAAGCGCTCTACCAACAGGTGCTCACCGAAAGAGCATCGACAAAACATTCATGATCGTCGTCACCCTACAAGGAGGTCTCGGTAATCAACTGTTCCAATATGCCGCGGGACGCGCTTTTGCCGCGAAACTCAAAACAAAGGTTTCTTTCGACCCCGCATGGTTCGCCGCAAGTAAACAGCGAACGCTTAAACTCGATCAGTTCAAACTCTCGCCTGATACGCAAATAGAAATAGGTGTCGGCAAACGCCTTCGGACACCCAAGCACGTGCATGAACGTCTTCCCGGCTTCGATCCTATCCTCACACTTACCGATAATTGCATCTACGACGGGTATTGGCAGAGTAGCAAGTACTTCGAGGATATTGGGCAAGAGATCCGCACGGAATTGGAGCTTAAGAATCCGCCAAGCAAAAGAATGCAGGAGTGGGCAGATGTGATAGCAAGTTCCGCGGGCAGTGTTTCCCTGCATATCCGGCGCGGCGATTACCTCTGGGAAAAACATCAATCGGTACTCGGCGTCCTGCCAATCGCCTATTATAAGGAAGCGATCAAAATGCTTGCCGAACGAATAGGCACTCTAACCCTCTTCGTTTTCTCCGACGATATCCCGTGGGCAAAAAAGAATCTTGACTCCCCTTTTAAGACCTACTTCGTCTCCGACCCCACACTGATCGACACCGAAGAACTGTTCCTGATGAGCCACTGCAGACACCATATCATTGCGAACTCCTCCTTCAGTTGGTGGGCGGCGTGGATTAATCAAAAACCAGAGAAGCTAGTGCTTGCGCCCAAAAATTGGTTCAAAGACAAAGAGCGAGAGCCTCGAGATCTAATTCCGGATACATGGATAACACTCTAGCAAAACCGAAAATAAGCGTGCTCATGCCGGTTTATAATGGCGAACGTTTCATCGCCGAGTCCATCCACAGCGTGTTCAACCAGACGTTCACCGATTTTGAACTGTTAGTGATAGACGATGGATCGACCGATCAAAGCGCAGCGATCGTCAGCTCATTTAAGGACAAACGCATCAGACTCGTGCGCAATGAGAAAAACCGGGGACTTGTCGCGGTCCGCAATCAAGCAATCGAACTCTCCCGAGGCGAGTACCTCGCATGGCTCGATGCCGATGACATCGCACTGCCTGATCGGCTCAAGCAGGAGAGCTCGTTTCTCGACGCACACCATGAGGTAGGGCTTATCGGATGCGCCGCCGCCATCATCGACGAGGAGGGCAAACGAACGGGTATCGTCTGGAAGAATGCCACCCCACCCGAGAAGATGTCGGTGATGCTCCTCTTCCACAATTGCTTCACCCAATCGTCGGTAATGCTCCGCCGACCCGCTCTGCTGAATGAGAAGTATCGCGAAGGCTTCGCGCCGGCAGAAGATTACGAACTCTGGACCCGGATTGCTGCCACAAAGAAATGCATGAATCTCCCTAAGGTCCTCACTCTCTACCGCAAACATAGAAGCGTCTCTGGATCGAATACTGAAAAAGGGCGGGTTGCGATCGAGAGAATTACCCGAAGCGAGTTGCAGAAACTGGGGATCAACCCAACAGGAGAGGAATACCGTCTGCACCGAACCAACTATGGATATGACGGGAACGACCTGTATAAATTCCTGGATGCTCGGGAATCCTGGCTCATGCGCCTAAAGGAAGCGAATACATCTGCACAGCGCTTCGATACGAAAATATTCGACGAAGTCCTTGCCGAGCGCTGGCTTGCATCCTGCAGTGCTAATGCAAGCGGTGGCCTGCGCGTCTGGAGACGATTCTGGGATTCTGAACTCCTTAGAGGAGTCAAAATCGGGCAGCAGCTGATGAGTATCCTGAAATTCGCAATCAAGTGCAGCGTGCGTGTACGCCGGCGTCAATAAATCCCATCGAAATGCTCATTACCGCACTAAGACGAGTAAAGAGAATGGTCCGGGAAACTCGAAAAGCCCTCGCAACACGCTGGCTTTACTTTAGAGCGAACCACCGCAAGAGAGAACACCTCGTCATCACTGATTCCGGCCAAAAGGGCGACGATATCTATCCGATGTCGTGTAAAGCCCGCGGATTCTTCTCCTTATTCAACGAGATACTCGATACGATAGCTCTGTATGGAACAAGCGATATCAGCGTGGTACTCAATCATACGCATTACAACGAACGAGAGACAGACAACATGTGGGATTATTATTTCGAGCCAGTCCAGAATGTGTCTAAACGCAATTACAAGGCATCGTTCAATATTCGGCCGTTCCGGGACCATCGGATCATGGAGAGTCCAAAGAAGATTGCGCTCTTGCATGAGGTACTGCAAAAAAGAGTCGTGGTGAAAAAAGAGATACAGCAGGACGCAGATGCTTTTTATGCACAGCACCTTTCAGGACATACCGTCATCGGCGTCCACTTCCGCGGATACGACGTCGCGGATAATTTTGCTATCGTCTCTCACCTTCTGCGCAAAGCTCCACCCGAGGATTATTGCTCCGTGCTCGATTCAACCCCTTTTGACTATGTCTTTCTCGCCACCGATGATATGCCAGCGTACGAATTCTTCCAAAAACGCTATCCGGGTAAAGTCATCTCCTTTTCCCGCCTGAGAGATGACACGAAGAAAGTCGTTCTCGCGCATAGCGACAAATTCTCCAAAAAAGAATTAGGGAGAGAAGTGCTCATCGACTGCCTGTTGCTCTCTCGCTGTAATATACTGCTCCACGGCAGCTCAAACATTCCCGCAGCCGCCAAATTCCTCAACCCTGCATTGAAAACCGTGAACCTCGATGTTCTGGCGCTAGAAAAAGAAAAACGGGCCGGCCGCTGAAACGCGGCCGGCTTTATACTAAACGCCGATGTTCACTGTTTCCCGTTTATAAATCCGAGTATGCGATCGGCACGCTTTTGCCAGGTATGCTCCTGTACCTTAAGACGCGCAGTTTCAATTCTCTCCTTCGCGGCTGGGTCGGTAGCGGCTGCGTTTATTCCTTCGGAGAGAGCTTTGGGGTCGCTGGGAGCGACGAGATAGGCTGACGTGTCATCCACGATCTCTTCTATCGATTGGAGACGCGTGGCCACTATCGGTTTCCCGGCTGCCATATATTCAAAAACCTTCATCGGCGACATGTAGTGATTGTAATGCTCGGTCTTCGGAAACGGCGCAACCAAGACATCACAAACCGCGAGACATTCGGGGATCTGCCCGTGCGGTATCCAGCCGGCAAATTGGACGCGTCCAGAGATGTGGAGATCTCTGCAGGTATCGCGGTATGCTTTGATCTCATCGGTCGATCCCCCAACAATGAGCAAATGAAAACGAGGGGGCAACAGAGAAAGCGCGTGGAGTAAGGTGGTAATCCCCTTTTCCATACCCATCGTTGAGAGCGCGCCAACATATCCGACGAGAATACTTCCGGTCGAGACTGCGAACTTCTCCCGCAAAGAGCCGGTGGTCTTCGAAAATGCTTCGACATCCACCGCATTAGGTTCAGAGAAAAGCTTTAAGCTGGAAAGTCCGAACCGTTCGATGAGCTCATTGCGCTTCCATCGATTCGTAGCAATAACAGCGCACACGCGCGAAAACAGCGTTCGGTTCATAAATGAACGCTTCGGGAGATCATGCACTTCGTAGACAGTCTTAGAGAAAAAGAACGACGCGAGGAGAAGCGGCAAAGCCTCGTTGGAATAGATGATATCGTTTCGTTGAGCGCTCAAGAGCAGAACACCCAGCGAAAATGCCGAAAAGAACCCGTAGCTCACCGAGAACGCGACTCGTTTGAAAACCGGAACGGAAAAAAGATCGAGTGTGGGAACATAGACCGTCTTGAAATCGACGGACAGATCATAATAGTTTTTCGGCGATTCCTTCGCCCGCGCGAGCCGCCGCGGCACAAGCACCGCGGTTTCTACACCCTCCGCTGCAAAAGCTTCCGCGCTTTTCGCGGCAAAGATCGCTGCCGCTTTTTCTCCCGGGAATCTTCCGTGGAAAAGCAAAAAAAACCTTTGTTTTCGGGCAGACATTGCAGTAAAGAAATGTTAGCAAAAAAGAAGCGAGTATGCTATTTTAAAGCGACTTTGGAGCTATATGCAAAAGAAGATACCTCCACGGACACATAAAAAAGCAAGCCGGAGCGATCCGGCGCTTAAACGTCTGATCCCGGTTTCGGAACCGAACATCGGAGAAAAAGAAAAACGCTACCTAATCGATGCTATCGAGAGCGGTTGGGTATCATCCAACGGCCCTTACTTGGCTCGATTCGAAAGAAATTTTGCCGCTTATTGTGGACGGGCATACGGACAAGTCGTATCGAATGGGACCGTCGCACTACACCTGGCGCTTCTTGCACTGGAGATAGGCCCAGGCGATGAAGTCATTGTTCCGAATCTAAGCTTCGTGGCCTCCGCGAATGCCGTCGTGCATGCGGGAGCGACTCCTATCTTCGTTGACATAGAACCTGATACGCTCAACATCGATGCGGCGAAAATAAAAGCGAAGATCTCACCCCGCACGAAAGCCATTATGGTCGTGCACCTTTTGGGCCACCCAAGCGATATGGACGCGATCGAGAGTATCGCCCGGGAACACCAATTGCGTATCATAGAAGATGCCGCCGAAGCTCACGGAGCAACCTATAAAGGCAGAATGTGCGGCTCATTCGGAGATGTCAGTTGTTTCAGCTTCTACGGAAATAAAACTATCACGATGGGCGAAGGAGGAATCTGTCTCACCGATGATGCGGAGCTTTATAGAAAAATCAACATCCTTCGCGGTCAGGGAATGACACCGAATAAACGCTACTGGCATGAGATCGTTGGCTACAATTATCGCCTGACCAACATTCAAGCGGCACTCGGCTCTGCCCAGCTCGAGCGGATAGGTGAGCTTTTGAAAATAAAACGAGCGAATGCCAAGCTCTATCAAAAGCTTCTTTCTGGAATAGCGGGTGTTTCCTTTCCCGTTGAAAAGCCCTACGCAAAGAGCAGCTATTGGATGGTAACGATCATGGTTAATACGAAGAAAGCTGGTATGTCGAGAGATGCGCTGGGAGAGGAGCTGGGCAAAAGAGGTATAGAAACAAGAATACTTTTCTATCCAATTTCTCATTTGCCCCCGTATAAGATGAACGGAAAAGGACTGGACGTATCGGAGAGTATCGCGTATGAAGGACTCATGCTGCCGTCATCAACAAAGCTTTCATCAAAAGATATCGCCTATATTTGCGACCAGATCAAGGATATCCTCGCAAGAAAATGACCATCGGTTTTTATTTCGAGTGTCAGAAAAGATCAGGTGGGGTTTATCAATATGCCCTCAACATCCTGGCTTCGCTGCGCGAGATGCGCGAGCATCGATTCATCGTATTCAACATCTCACCCGACTTCCCTTTTGATGAGTTTCGTCTATCCAACTGGAGCATCATCAATCTGATACCGATCGCCCAAAAGAGCGCTCCGTCCGCAAAAACCGAGACACCTCAACAAAAAGAAGTGCGCTACTATGCCTTCAAAAGGCGCCTATCGCTTCTTATTATCTCTTTTCTGCGCGTACTACATCTTTATTCTCTTGAAGCATTTTTTGCTCAGCAGAAATCAAAGATGCGCGCGCGCGCGTTTGACGGTAAAGGGATCGATCTCATGCTTTTCCACGGACCTTCTGAACTCTCGTTTCTCACCAAAATTCCTTCTATCGTCCCAGTCCATGACATCCATCACAAACTACATCCCGAGTCTCCGGAGCTTTCAGACATCGGACAATTTAAAAAACGTGAACTCCAAATCGAACAGATTAAAAAACATGCCTATAAAATAATCACGAACTCGCCTGTAGTTCGAAAGGACTTGATCCGTCTCTATGGGATTCCAGCAGAGCGCGTGGAATCGGTACCCTGTCCACCCCCTCTGTATATGCACGCAAAAATAGAACCCGATGCTCGCATACGGGTTCAACAGAAATATCACATCCCGGATAAATTCCTTTTTTATCCAGCGCAATTCTGGCCGCATAAAAACCACCGCGGTCTCATTGAAGCGATGAAAATACTTAAAGACGCAGGTCTTACCCCCAACCTCGTCCTTGTCGGTAGCAATCAGCCGCTGTGGGGAGAATATGAGCGAGTTCAGAAACTTTCCAGTCAGTATGGGCTTGAGGGCCAGATCCACATTCTCGGTTATGTTGAAAACGAAGAAATGCCCGTGCTCTACAGCATGGCAGAGGCTATGGTGATGCCGACCCTCTTCGGGTTTACCTATCCGGTATTCGAGGCTTGGCTTGCAGGCTGTCCGGTAATCTACTCCAACGACCGGACCTCGCGGGAGCAAGCAGGCGATGCGGCGCTTCTCGTTGATCCACACAACCCAGCGGATATCGCCGATAAGATAAAAAGAATTCTTGAGGACAAGGCACTCAGAAAAGACCTTATTCAAAAAGGGCTCGCGAATGCCGCACGCAATTCGTCCGAGAAACTAACTGCTAAAATAAGAGAACTATTCACTACGTTTGAAAAAGAGAGGCGCGCCCGAACACGTTAATCGGAGATATCTTTTATTTCCGGATTGAGCCTGTCTAGGTATCTCACCTTGTCGGGAATATCCTTAATGACGGTCGCTCCCATGCCGATTACAACATAATCACCGACCGTAATGTGGTCGCGGATCAAGGTACCCATTCCAACAAACGTACTCTCTCCGATGACCACCCCTCCGCCGGTCGCAACGTTAGGATTTAAGTCTGAATGATCCCCGACCACGTTGTCATGATCCACATTGACATGGTTATTGATGAGCACGTTACTGCCGATCTTAGAATTGACGTTGATGTGACTGAACGCCCCCACCATGACGTTTTGACCCAGCGAGACGCTATCCTCCACAAATGCTTCTGGGTGAATCGCGTTTACAAATTTCGCGCCCGATCTCTTCAGAAGCTCATAGGCCTCCCGTCGAAATTGTATGTTGCCGATAGCCACAAAAAAATGATGATCTGGTACGAACTTCTTGAACTCTTCCGTCTTACCCAGCACGTGCGGACCCTCGATCTGCTCATCTAAAAAGCCCACGACCCGATTCTTAGGATCATGCTCTAAAATGTTCTTGATGACGAAACCGTTTTGCCCCCCACCAACAATAATTATTTTTTTCATATCAAGGCCAGATGAGCCTACGTTACCGATGAACGGCTCATAAATCAAGTCTCTAGTTCCATTTTACACTCCCAATTATAGCATGCTATGATGACCGCTATGGCTTTTAAAAAATGCGATTGCGAACTCTGCAGATTCGAAAATCCCAAGATCGCGACCGCCGCGATCATTATTAATGATCAAAAACTTCTCGTTGCTAAAAGAAACACCGAACCGTTCAAGGGCGCATGGGATTTTTTTGGCGGTTACGCATCGAAGGGCGAGACTCCAGAAGAAAGCCATCGCAGAGAAATAAAGGAAGAGCTCGGGACTGACTGCGAAGTTACTTTTTTGGGCGCCTTTCCCGGCACTGCCAGCTACAAAGAGTTCGAATTTCCTGTGGTCAATTTCGCGTATCTGACAGAATTAAAAGGCACGATCAAACTCGACACGAAGGAAAACTCGCACGCTGCGTGGATTCCGATCGCGGATATGAAAGATATCGCTTTTGATTCAAACCGAAAAATACTCGATTTTTTGAAGAAGAAATGGACGTTCGATCTAGAGACGTTAAGAAAACTGGTACACCAGCTTGACCCTTCCGCTGTGGTAAGTGAGCAATCACTCTATAAAGCGATGCTCAACGGTTTTATCAGCACCGTTTACGATGGAGGTAGGCTGGTTGGCATGGGCTGGATCTTCCCGCGTCAGACGCTTTTACGAAAACAAGCGGTCGTTGAGGACATGATCGTCGACGATAGCGAGCGTGGCAAAGGCCTCGGGAAAAAGATCCTTCTGGATCTGCTTGCATGGGCGAAGAGCGAAGGCGTTGAGGTGGTCGAACTGACCACCAATCCAAAACGAGTCGCCGCGAACTCTCTCTACCAAAAAGTTGGTTTCAAACTCCACGTTACCAACCACTACCTATTGGACTTGGAAAAGTACACCTCGTAAGAAAAAGAAACCGCCACGCTATTGTACGTGGCGGCTTTCGTATCTGCTGTGTCAGTAAGGGAAGATCGTGTCGTAGAGATCAAGAAGCGCTTTGTGAATACCCGTGTCTGCTAAGAGCTTCTCCCGATTGTACTCCTGGAGACCCCAACCAGGAACGTATCCGGTTTTTTCGAGATTTGCTGCCGTATGTTCACGTTCTTGTGGAGTCAGCTCCACAGCAAAAACTTGAACAACGCCATGGCAACCAACGTTTTGGGGTTCTTGCTCGCGATCCTTCCAAAGGTACTCGTTCTCTTTCACATAGGTGAAACGCTCCGCCCCAAGAAGCAAGGAAGTCTCTCTAAAGAAGACCCTCTCGATTGCTTGAATGGGGGTCTGACCAGCAGCTCGCCGTCCGCCGATCACCCAAACTCCCTGCATCGGCTTCTGTGAACGTTTTATAAGCCAAAACGTCTTACGTAAACTATCAATAACGACAGCGTCCACGCAGACGATGATGAAGCTACGTATCGCTTCCTCGTATGCTGTGGCAGTCATAAAGTACCGCTGCATACTGTGTTCAGGCGTTTCCCGATAAAGGGTCGGGAGGGTTGCTTCTTTCACAAGATCCTTTCGGTTTGTAGCTACGTGAAAGGGTTTTTAAACCCTAACAACATAACGAAGTTTAGTGTTTATCTCATCTGGTTATAACACATCTATTAGAAAATGCAATATCTGTACTCTTACTAGTTTCTTAAGTGCTTGCTCTACCCTATCAGTAAGTACTTGGGGCGAAAGAATGCGGATATATACCAACGTATGCAATTTTCTTAACCGTAGCCATTACATCGATGTGTAACTCGAAAATGTCAAAACCTCGAGTACTCCCAACATTTTTATAGTGAGCATCGAGCCGATAATTTCAGGCTCATTGAGAACTAGCGAAAAAGGAGCGATGGAGATGCTCGGCGAGGAATTGTCTTCCCTGCGCATTAAGATGCTCATCAGGAAATGGGCCATGGATAAAATTACTCGAGTCTAGATCAAAAGCCCAATTGAAGCATGTAACTCCTTTTTCCGAGAGAACATGACACACGGTCTCTGCGTTCTTTCTGGTTTGAGGCAGGAAGTCTTTACCGACATATCGCTCTCCATTTTGATAATCGATCGGCGTCAAATATGAGTACACTGCAATCCCCGCGGCCTGCGCGGTTTCTATCGCGTCCTCAAGTGAGCGGAGCTTACGATGATCTTCGCCCAGGTCGTACATATAATCGTAGATGTAGACGTCTCTGATATTTTCAGTGGTAGTAGCGGACTTCAGTTTATTCTCAAAATCCCTTACCAACCCAACCGTCGTAGTTCCATAATACACCGGTGTCTGCAGAAATTTCTCTTCAGGAACCTCATTAAGGTTAAGGGCTCCCAGAATCGCAAGCGGACGATAAAAATCGGTCACTATCTTCGGCCGAGCTGAAAAGAAGAACTTGAGCTTTTCCGCCTGATACTCGGGTTTTAGATCCCAGCTCGGAGAAAATGAACGCAGATTGATCGGAATGATCACCGCCTGGGGGCGAACCGCCTCCCGGCTAATGTAGTGAAGATAGATTGCATACATATCAGTGTTATCGGACCCACGCGAAAAGTCGGCGATAGAATATGCCGGGTCGATTTTCGCGATCTTTTCCGCAACAGTTGATTTGTCCGCTTCGTGGGTTTGTACGGTTTTGGGCACGCTGTCCCCAAAGTAAATGACGCGCTGATGCTCGCGCAAGAATCTATCGAGCAACGCCACTTCGGGTACTGGGCCGATAATGAATCGAGAGATGAGAATCTGGGAAATAAGGATTATGATCAGAAATCCAAGAGATTTGTACAAGATCGGTTTCATATCAGAATTGGAAATAAATAAAACGGATCTCATGGGTTACACCGAGATTGAGGACCGCAAGGACGCTCAATGCATAGAGAAGATATCGGATCCATCCAGCGCTCCCATGGATCCGACGCGCCAGATCAAAACGGCTATCCGCTATCTCAACCACAACGAACGCTGCCACGATCGCTATATACAAAAAGAGATGAAGTTTTCCTGTCGGAGCGAACGCACTGCTCACAATCTCTCGCAGAGGGTTAAGCGAAAACTCCATAAGGGAAGTCGCCACGGCAGCGATCGAACTTCCAACGCTTACGATGGCGCTCCTCAAGATAAACAAGGAATCCGAAAATGAGGCGGCTCTGAAGAAAATAAAGCCAGAACAAACCAGCGCAAAGGTTATTATGACGCTTATCCCGTGGGAAAGTCGGGGAAATCGGGATAATTTGAGAAGTTCAGCGGACCTCTTTCGCCACCGCTCGGTAACCTGTCCGAGAACTATATAGACGCCATGGATCCCACCAAACGCGACGTAGGTCCACGCCGCACCGTGCCAGAGACCATTGAGCAAAAAGGTGATCAGTGCTGCTCCCGCGATCCGTATTTGCAGATTCCCTTTTTTCCAGAGCGCGAGCGGATAATAAACATAGTCGCGCAGCCAGTTCGAAAGCGAAATATGCCAACGCCTCCAAAATTCCGCGATGGAGGGTGCGAGGAACGGCCGGTCAAAATTCACCGTAAGGTCATATCCTAAAACACGCGCCGAGCCGACCGCGATATCGGAATATCCGGAAAAATCGCCGTAGACCTGAAATGCGAAGAAGACAGTCGCGGCAATGAACGCAAGTCCCGAATACTCGTGGGGGTGGGAGAAAACTGGAGTCGCATAGCTTGCCAGGTTGTCAGCGATAACGACCTTTTTGAAAAAACCCCACAACATCCGCTCTAACCCGCGCCGAACGGAATCTGGATCGAACGCATGGCTTGCTTTAAGTTGAGGCAGTAGGTGGGCAGGACGTTCGATGGGGCCAGCCACGAGCTGGGGAAAGAAAAGGACGTAGAGAGCATAGGTCAGGATATTCTTCTCTGCACGGTACCGCCCCCAATACACCTCGATCACATAGCTTAAACTTTGAAAGACGTGGAATGAGAGGCCGAGCGGAAGGGCAACCCCGAGAATGACGAGAGGATAGTTCCAATGTAGAAACTGCGCGATGGTCGCAACGTTTTCGTTGAAAAAGTTGAAGTATTTGAAGAAGAAAAGCGTGCCGATATTGGCGGCGATACTTAATAGCAAGAGGATCGTGCGCTTCCTACCCTGGAACTGCTCCATCGCCTGCGCCAAGAAGAAGTCGGTGACAATGAGAAAGATGAGAATAAGGATATACTTCGGGATAAAAGCCATGTAAAAGTAGCAGCTTGCCGCAAGCATCATCAAGGGACGGACCTTGGGTGCCATCGCATAATACGCAATGACCACTACAGGGAAAAAGATGAAAAATGAGAGCGAGTTGAATCCCATGATAGCTACAATTCCTCGGTTTCAGGTGCCACCAGCATGGTTAAATCCTTTTCTTCGCATCGATCCGAACAAAGCGAAGATACTACAACCGCCACATCGGATGCTTCAGCGAGTTTACCGGTCGGACTGCCCCTCCTGACCATCTCTAAGAAGGCTGCCGGTGTATCTTTATTGAGACCGCCCGGGAGCACCCCCGGTGCGACCGAATAGACCCGAACGGAAAACGGTGCTAGTTCCTCGCGTAGTGCTACAAGCATCCCCTGCTGTGCGAATTTCATCGGACTATAAGCTCCACGAGCTTTCGTGTTGACTGGAGTAGAAACCGACGCTGTTGTGATCCCAATTAGTACCCCTCTTCCGGCACGCTTGAGAGCGTCGGCGCAGTGGGAAAGGAAATTAAAACTGCCGAAGACATTGGTCTCGAACTGTTCGCGGAGATCCTCAATCGACGTACGGTAGAGCGGCGCGCGCTTCGGCAGGGTACCCGCCGCATGAATACATGCGTAAGGAACCTCCCTATAGTCTTGTTCGATACCATCGAGCACACGTGACAGTGCAGAAGAATCTCTAAGATCGCATGAATACGATCGATGGCCCGATCCGGTAAGCCCCGCAAGAAACTTTGTAACCTCTGGTGCCGAAGATGTGTGGTAGAGCGCTGCGATGAAAAACCCGTCAGCAGCGAGTTTGCGGCAAATGGCCGAACCCACATATCCCATTGAGCCTGACACGACCGCGATGTGTTTTTTTGTGCTTTTTGTCATCGATCAATCTCTGACCTGAACCGTGGCGACCCCACAGACAACCTCTTCTCTGCCCTTGCGGACCGAGATATCCACATCGATGACGCGCGTTGCGGGACTCTTCGACTGTACAGTCCCGATGACCTCAACGGTATCCCCCATATACACCGGCTTCTTGAAGCTCAAGGTCTGACGGAGATATAAACAGCTTTCTCCCGGCAAATGCATGCCGACCATCCGCGAGCAGAGCGCTCCGATCAGCATCCCATGCACCAGTCTCCGGCCAAAACTCGTCTTTTGCGCGTACGCATCATCCATATGGAGTGGATTCTCATCGCCCGAGAGACGCGCGAAGTCCAAAACATCTTGAGCGTTGATAGTACGCTCAAAACGGGCGGTGTCCCCCACTGAGATATCCGAAAAATGCCGATGTGCAGGGATTTTATTCATAAGTTCTTCCCACGCTTAAGAACGACGCGGCGTATATCGCCGACAGTTTTTGAGCTGACGACTTCATCGATAGTAAAAGAGAAACCGAAACGTTTTTCCAGTTCCGAGATGAAAAATAAGTAGTTCATAGAATCCCATTCCGGGATATCTTTAGGGGAAAGCGAGTCAGAGATGCTCTGGAGCGGAATCTTAAAAACCCTATGCAGTATGGTATCAAAATCATGCATGGCTCAGTTTGACCCAACGAGGGGTTTTAAAAGACTCCGACAGAGAGCCCTCTCCTCCCCCAAAGACTCTCCGAACAAAATCTCGCGCGGGCCCATTCTTTTCCGACTCGACAAAATCGATGGTCGTCTTCAGGGCACCGCTCTCACTGGCACGGCGTACAATAAAGGACACAAAAGCATCTTCCACGCCCCGGCCAAATACTCGACAGCTCATCAGAAGGTATTCTATCGCCCACACCGACGGGTTGGTGCGTACTAGCGCAAACGCGATAACGCCGTAATCCCCGAACCGATCGCTTAACGTAGCATGAAAAACCCGATAGTCGCCGCTTCGGATATATTTTCGTATCTCGGGTTCAGAGAGTGGTTGCTTGTGGATGTTAAACTGGTTCGTTTTTTCAGTCAGTTGCGAGAGACGTGCAAGATGCAGGTCGCTGTCTTCATAGACTGTTAGTTCCAGATGTAAACTCTTCAAGAAATCTTCTTTCGTCGGAGAACGACTCTCCTCGGCTCTCCGCAATCTCTCGGTAACATAATAATTTCCGCGCATGGTATCTTCATCGGTAACCGCGTCCATTGCAAAATACGGCAAGGCGTTGAGAAAACGAACATAGTCGGAAGGACTCTCCGGCATCTCCGGCGTCTCCACTTCAGGTACCAGCGAGCGCGCCAGCGCGCGATTGGTCGGATCATCATCCAAAAATACCATCGAGTCGAGACCGATATTCAATTCTTGCGCCAACTCGCGCAGATTCTGCGCTTTGTCATTCCAATTGATACGCGCTGCCGCGAAGTGATGCTCTTTGAGCACCATATTAGGATGAGCACGTATCACCTGCCACGCATCGTCAGGATTATTTCTGCTATTGATAGCCAACAAGACACCGCTCTGTTGCCGATCGAGAAGCATTTGTTGAAATGCCAGAAAATAATTCCCGGGCGGATCGAGCGAAAGCGCGATACCCTCTATACCATCCTCTCCCGCGACGCCTCCCCAGAGGGTATTGTCGAGATCGACTACGATGCATTTTTTGTTATTCATATAACTGAACCGCAATGGCAACTGCCATGGTCTTTTCATGGCTAATCGAGACAAGTATGGAGCGTTGGTATCGATTGCGGATCCACACTCCCGGTCTTCCGTCCTTACCGCGCCGTATCTCGATGCTCCTGATCAAGCGCAGTGGGTCTGTGAAAGTCTTACGTACGGCTTCCTTTGCCGCAAAAGTCCCTGCCAAATGCACCCGAGCATCTTTGAAAGAAAAACAATGCGCGCGCTCGATTGCGCTGAAATTGTCAAGCAAAAAGCGACTTTTTCGATCCCGTTCGAACGGCGCAAAACGCTTAACCGCCACGATATCGATACCGACGCCGCGAACACCCATATGCGCAGTATTGTACCGAAAAAACGGATTTTTACAACGATGCGACCTCCTAGAGAGAACGGAGAACCGCGGCAACTCTCTCCCCTAAAACCGCCGGGAGTAGAAGTTCTTGATAAGTCTTGTGCGCATTGCGGGATAGACGCGCACGAGCTTCAGGATCGTTTTTCAAGGAAACGATAGCATGGGCAAGATCCTCGGCATCACAAGCCCTGACGAACGAACAATTTAAACCGTCTGACAAAAGCTCGCGGTTGCTCTTTGAATCACGGGTGATAAACGGCATGCCCAGAGCAAGCGCCTCGATCGTCTTATGCTGAATGGTGCGATCGAGCCGTTCATTGTCGCTGAACTGACCCAAGAGCACCTGCGCCGAAAGCATGGTCCGGCGTAGTTCCGGTGCGTCAAGGAATACACCGATGAGCTTAACTTCAGAGAGTCCGTAACGGCTGATCAGCGCCTTGATCTTCTCTTGCTGCGCTCCCCAGCCAATGAGAATAAACGTGATCGGTTCATTGCGTAACAGTCGCGCCGCCTCGATCACATATTCAGCGCCGGTCGCTGGCAGGAACATGCCGCGGAATAAAACGGTAAATCCTGTATTCTTCTTAACCAATGGGTCGGGGTGGAACACCGATTCATCGGCACCGGTGAACACAACGTGCAATTTGCGCAGCGGAACAAAAAAGAACTTCGCTATAAAACGTTTTTGTGCCTCGCTTTCAACCAGTATGGCGTCTGAGACTGCAAACGCCAGAAAGTCAGAAAGCCAGAAAAAGAAAGCATGCAATGAAAACCGCCGATGCATCTCCCGGTCAAGGATATACGCCTCGTACGATGAGGCCAGCGCGTTGTAAATGATCTTTTTGCGCTGCGCCAGATAGGCGACGATCGCACAGCGTGGACTTAAATATCCTATCCAGATCAGATCGACATCGCGAAGCGCGCGAAGCGCGCGGAAGAGTCCAGTGTACTTCTTAAAACCTGATCTCTGATCGATGAGCTCCAGGAATCGGATGCCCCGCCGCTTGAGTTCTTCGATATACACCTTATCCCGCGGGGCTGTTGGTGGATAGATGCCGACAAAAGCTATGCTGCGTACGTGCATATTAGGAAGTCTTCAACGTAAAGATATCATGACCATCTTTACGTTCAAGGAATTGGTACTTACGTGAGAGTATCTCGGCGCCCTCCGCTTCAAACCGATCCGCGGACGGAGAAACGAGTATGTCGGGCAGTGGGTTCTCAAGCAGCGGGTTCACACCGATATCCGGCATACCGGTCAAAGAGAACACCACCGACCGATGTGGGTTTCTCATTTGGGAATACAATCCGACGTCCGACAATATCCCAATGGTTTTCTCGGGGTATAGCCGATCGAGATAGCGCGCGATCTCGATGGACTCTCTCGATGTATAGATGTCCGCCGAAACAAAAAGCTGGACCAGCTGCACCACGATCAAAAGACCCGTCAGCGTAAGCGTTCCGGTCGCGAGCTTGAATTTCCTGAAAAAAGCCGCGCGACGCTGTAAGGTGTGCACCAGAGTTAGGAGCGCATGCGGCACAATCAACAGGATGAGCAATTCGGCAATGAGGAGATAGCGGAGCCAGCCTGGACTGCGCAGATAATAGACGAATGCGAACACATTGTAGACAATACAGAAGTCATAGAGCAACGCTGTTTCTTTTCTCCGAACAAAGAAACGTGCCGCGATTATAAGCGTCAGCAGAATGGAAAAATAGATAAGCGTCGTCGAAGCGAAAAAATGGGCTAAATTTGAGTGTATGTTCGCCCCGATATCCGAACTGTAGGGGTTCCGGTAAAAATTACCGATGCGCGACCAGAAAGCGCTTGAAAAAGGATTGCCATTCACCACCGAGAGCCAGAGCAGAGCCGACGGAAGAATCCCGAGCGCAAGCGCGAGCGTTCGGCCGAGAAAACGCCGCGGCTCACGCATCAATACGATGAGAAGCGCCGGAAGTGCGAGCAAGAACACCGAAGGTTTCGCGGCAATAGAGAATCCCAGCATGATGCCTGCAAGCACCGGAGATTTGCGTTCGAAAAGAAGATAGAGAGCAAGAGAAAATAACGCGAATCCCGGTATCTCCCCGACTACGGTACGACCATTGGCATAAAAAGACGCGAAGCTCGCGATGAGGGCGACCGACAAGAGCGCAAGCGGCGAGTCGAACGATCTGCGTGCAAACATATATGCCGCTACAAGCGCGCAGAGCATCCAGACAAGCATGTATACCCTTGCCAGCGAGAAATTAAAACCGAATACGCTAAAGAGTAAAGAGAGCGGAGTGGTGACTGGATACCCGGTGGACTGGATGGTCTCGGGATGATCGGTAAACTTCCCGGGCGCGTATTCAAAATCGAGTATGTGGTTCTTCCCAAAACTCTTCGCAAGTTCGATGCTCACCGCCTCATCGGTCGAAAGCCGAGGTTTGTCGGTTAACGTCGAAACGGAAAACACTAACACGAAAATGATGATCGCAGCTGCAGCCGCACACTCAAGGCGGCGTCGTCTTTGCAATGAACCGGTACTGATCGATCCTACGTTTTCCATAATCGTTTCGCGACCCGGCGGTATAAAAATTTAAATGATTCCCAGACCGTCCAAAGGCCGTATTCGATGCTGCGTTTGAGATTTATCGACGATGCTTCCTTGAAGTACCGTACCGGAACCGGGATATCACCGATCGAGAAACCCTTATCGATGATACCGAAGAGCATCTGGGTATCGAAGATGAAATCGTCCGAAAACCCTTTGAAGTCGACGGACTCAAGCACCGCTCTACTATATGCGCGCATGCCCGTATGCCATTCGGAAAGATTGCGCCCACTGACAAAATTCTCCCAGAGGGTCAAGACGCGATTCGCGAAATATTTATAGAGCGGCATACCGCCTTTGAGGGCTTCGCGACGGCTTCTGATGCGACTCCCGAGCATCACATCGAAATGTCCATCTCGTATGAACTCGACGAAATACCGGACCAACTTCGGATCGTACTGATAATCAGGGTGGAGCATTACCACGATATCGGCGCCGCGTGAGAGCGCAAGGGAATAACAGGTCTTTTGATTGCCGCCGTAACCCAGATTTTTCTTATGCCGATGTACCGTAAAAGGTTTCGGAAGTGTACGCTTGATCTCTTGGGCAACATCCACCGTTGCGTCGTCGCTCCGATCGTCAACCAGAATGAATTCGCTGACAGAATCCATCGGAACATCCGCGATCGTTTTTCCTAAAGTCGCGGCAGCGTTATAGGCAGGCAGAACTATGATAACGTTGGGTTTAAGCATCAAAAAACACTCTACCGTAAAACACGACCTTTTTCCATGTCGCCTGCGAGATGAATGAAGAGCAAAAAAATCCCACCGCAAGGATACCGCGGTGGGACTCTCGGCCGTCAGTCAATCGACCAAGTCTGAATGTCGAGCATTGCACCCGACACATCGCAGTGTATCGCTCGGTAAAGAATTGTCAATTGCACGAATTTTACCGGTGCCGCTTAGCCAGCAAAGCATGCACGAGCAGATTTCGGCACAGATCCCAGTGATACACGTGCCGCTCCCACTCAAGCGCCCACGGCATGCGCGTACCAGAACAGAAAATGCTATTGCGGACATAACGGAAGATGTAGAGCGCGGAGATCTTAGCGTTCTCGGCACATACGCCGATCCATTCGATAAACGAGATCGTGGTGCGGCGCGTGATCTCAAGATCAATATAATGTTTCCACTTCTCCCGCCAGATCATAGGGTCTGAACTGACGGGGACCAACATGAATTGCTTGGTTTTTTGCACAAGTGCATGAGGCTTGATCTGTATACGCTCATGTATCGGCTTTATAAAAGCCACGACCGTACTTTTATGGAAGAAACGCATCTGCCATGTCGGATAGGTAGCCGCACAGGAGATCACTTTCCCTTTTATGGTGTAGAGGCGGTTCACCCAATACGCCGCAGGTTTATTCAGAGAAACGATAGAGCGGATCTCGGAGATAAGCTGTGGCGTCATCAACTCATCCGAATCAAGAAAGAAAAACCAATCCTGTGTCGAGGCCGCAAGCGTCTGGTTGCGCACTCCCGCAAAATCGCTGATGCGGCCGGAGGAATCCTGAAAACGCCTCTCTTGCGCGAGAACCCGTGCGCCAGCCTTCCTCGCGATCTCGACCGTATCATCGGTACTCCCGCCATCGGCAATGATGATCTCTGCAAAGTCCTGCGCCGACGCAAGCGCCGCCGGCAACACTTCAGCCGAATTGCGCGTCAGTATGGAGAGTGTGCAGGGGATCTTAGGCATGAGCGTGGCGACTATCGTGGCTTTCGGTGAGCACCTTGTACAATTTATCAGAGAGCTCGGCGAGACTATGGTGCGATACAGAGAGCGTACGCATGTCGCTCCGCGCCTGCTGTTTCTCTTCGCTCGAAAGCGCAAGGAGGGACTCTAGTTTCTGGGAAAGTGCCTGTATATCATTTTCGGGGAACACGAATCGCTCATCCACAAGTTCACTGAAATCCTTGCTCGATGCAAGCACCATGCACTCGCATGCGGCGGCCTCGAAGAGCGTTTTGTCGTACATGCCGGAAGGAGAGAGATTCACGAATACTTCGTGTGCGCTGTAGACCCGCGGACCTTCCGTATAGGGTAATCCGGCAGGAAATTGGACCCTATCGCGCAGGCGAAGCTCATCAGCGCGGCGCTTGAGCATCTCGAAATAATCGGCATCGCGCTCATGGGGAGCGCCATAGAAATCGGCGGAGAACGCGACGTTGCGTGCATGCAATCGTCCGAGTGCTTCGATCAGAAGCTCCGGACGCTTCGACGGAGCGATACGCGCATAGAATAACACCGAGCGCGCAACGCGCGCGACCGTGGGGAGGGGTTTGTAAAATTCTACATCGATGCCGACCGGCATGAGTATCGTCTTACGATACCGTGCAGTGTATGAGAATTTCGAGGTGCAGAAGACATTCGTGCAAAAAAGTGCGGCGATTTTGGTCAGCACCGAACCCGCGTAATGATTGCGCCAGAGGTAAATTTTCTTACGGATGAGCTTCCAGAAAAGTCCTCCCAGAAGGACGTACTCTTGATTCATGTGCACGAGAACCGCGTCGTAGAGATGTTGTTTCGAAAAGACGGCGCGGTAGAAATTCCAAAGGTATTTGAGCCTCGATTTTCCTTCTTCTTTGCCTAGCGATACCACCGAGACATTGGCGGGCACTCGCACCTCTCCGCGTTCAAGGCAGATCACCACTATCGATTCGAAATTCTGTGCGAATTCCGATACCCAGCGGTTCATGAACCCAAGTACGCTGTCACGAGCGTCCATTTTCTGCGTGATGATCAGAAGCCGCATGAATTATGAGAAGATATTAAAACGAACGATATGCCAGAATGCCGCGATGCCATCCCTCCAGCCGATCTTTTTCCCTTGTTTGTAAGTGCGGCCATGATAGGAGATCCCGACTTCATACACGCGATAGGATTTGATCCGCGCGGTGATCTCGGGTTCAATGCCGAACCGGGTCGAGACGAGCTTTTCCTTGATGGCATCGACCACCATCCGACTGAACATCTTATAGCCCGTCTCCATATCGGTGAGATTGAGGTTCGTGAACATATTTGAAACCGTCGTCAATAGACGATTGCCGAAATAATGCCAGAAATAAAGGACTCGATGCGGCGCGGCGCTGATGAATCGGGATCCGAAAACCACATCTGCAGTTCCCTCAAGGATCGGTGAGAGCATAGCGGACCAGTCCCGAGGGTCGTATTCCAGATCGGCATCTTGGATCACTACGACATCACCCGTGGCGAGCTTGAGACCGTCCCTCACTGAAGTACCCTTCCCTTGATTCTCCACGTGTCGCATGCCGACGACACGCTGCATCCACCCCGAGATGATCGCGGGAGTCGCATCGTTCGATGCGTCGTCGACGACAATGACCTCCCGACCGAAACCGTCCGGTAGCGGTGTGGAAAAGACCCGCTGCAAGAGCCGATCTAAGGTCTCGGCTTCGTTGTAAACGGGGATAACGACGGAGAGAGTGCGGCTCCGACTGCGCGTGGTTTTCTCCATAGCAGCCTCATACTAGCGAAAAAGCCAGCCGATGCCAAGATAAACAAAAAAGGAGACGCCGGAATGCGAAAGCGCGCATAGGCGACCGGACCGGTGACCGCCGCGAAATAGAGAACGATCAGGAACAGAAAAGTGATCTCCCGAAACCTAACGCGCCCCAGTAGAGCGATGAACGCGAGGAGCAGTAGAGCGCACAGAATGATCTGCTCCGTTGTGCTGACGGGATTGGCGCGTAAATAGTGCACGACGCCGGCGACATCACCGCGCAGAAGCAAATTGGTGAGATTGACCGATTTCTGCGGAAAAACCGCCGCGCCCGCTATGTCATTGTATGTCGCAAAGAAGTTATCCAAACTGCTCGAGAAAAAGAACGGCAGAGTCTTGACGGCATAAAACTCCGCGAAATGGAGCGGATCGCGGACGATATAGCCGAGAGCGACGTGCGTCAGTTGAGCGCTGTACGCAAGATCGGCGTAACCGCTTAAGGGAACCGGTGCCTCATTCTGCAAACGCAGACGCCCTTGATCCGGCGTGATATGGTCGCGATAAGAAAGGAATTCCGGCACGGTGTAGTGAAAAAGATTGAATGCAGAGACAGAGGAAACGCCCCAGACGCCGCTTACCACGCGGTTGCGGGCAATCCACGGCATCAGCACAGCTGAGAATGATAAGAGGAGCAATAAGACCGAGAGAGCGGCGCGGCGAACGAATTCCGCGCCGCTCATCGCCTCTCGCACGACAATATAGAGCGCGAAGATCAAGGGCAAATACAAAGATACGGGTTTAATGAGCACTGAGAGCGCGAGCAAAACTCCTGACACGAACTCGGGAGAGAAGACCCGGGGGCGGACGATGATCACGTAGGTCGCCAGGGTCAAGAAGAATACGTGCGGGATTTCAGAGAGGATCACGAGCGCATGATAGATGGTATTGGGATCGATCAAAAAAAGTACGGATGCGACTGCGCCGACTGGAGATGAGAAAAGAAATCGTCCGAGGGAAAATAAGAGCACAGCGGTCAGATACACCAACAGTATCTGCAGAAGCGGGAAATAGGTGTACGAACCAAACACACTCTTCCAGAGAGCGAGCATAAAAGGATAGCCCGGGGTGCGAAATGTTTCGTGTTCGCCTCGCTCGTGCCCGAAATTGCCATGGGTAAGCCAATTATCGGCAAGCGAGACGAATCCAGAAGAATCAGAGCCGTAAACGGGTAGCGTCTCAACAACTCCCCGATCCGCTTCTACGCCCGATAGACTACGAGTATATAAAAATGCCGGCGTATAGACGAGGGCGCTTAGCAGAGCAAGCGCAAGCGCGGCTTTAACGGTGGGATTGAATGTCACGATATCGGCGGTTGATTTTGTCGGATAAAAACGTAGCGACGATAGAGTATGAAACTCTCAATCGCGATCAAAATGCTCGCGATCAACTGCGAAAGCAGGTACCAGAGCCCCAAAATATCGACGCAGACATACACAAGCGCGGTATTGATGCCAATATTCATTATGGATATGGCGAAATAAACGATCATCTGCCGATGCACCATCGTCAGGCTCGTATAACCGAACGTAAAGAATTTCTGCAGGAAAAAACTCGTCACGTATCCGATAAGAACCGCGAGCACCGACGCGACGAGATAATAAAGATGGGCTATTTCGACTAAAAAAGCGAGAGAGAACAGATTCGCCGCCGCACCCATGCTTCCGGAAAAGACATATTTGATATAGATGCGATAGCGATAGGTCAGATCATGCAGATCGGGGTGGAACCATTTGAAACCACTCCACCAGAAGCGTTTTAATTTTTCGTATACGGACATCATCGACGCAACAATCCTGCAATGCTCTGATAATAGAGCTTCCCATACGCATCCTCTGGAATGAGTAACTGTTGAGCCTGCGATCGAAGCGCGGCTCCGTAAGAGAGCCGGAGATCTTCGTCATCGATGAGCTCCGCAAGAGCGCGCGCAAGGCATTCAACATCTCCGACCGGACAAATGAATCGCTCATAGGAAGCAGGAATTAGTTCGCGGATGATGCCCACGTCCGTGCTGACAATCGGCTTCGCATGAGCCGCCGCTTCGAGGAGGACTAGGCCATAGCCTTCGAAACGCGAGGTGGCGAGCACGATATCGGCTTCGCGGTAGAGCGATGAAAGCTTGGTTTGCCAGGGTTTATATTGAACATCCTTCTCTAATCTTAATGCTTTAACCTCCCGCATGATCAGCCCCTCTTCCGGGCCTTCTCCGACAATAAGAAGTTCTGCATGCCCTGTGCGCTCCCGCGCCTTCGCAAAAGTCCGAAGCAAAACCGGAAAATCTTTTTCTCGGGCAAAACGTCCTAGGGAAAGCACTCGAGGCGAGCGGCGCGAGTTTAGTTTGGCGGAAGGCGGCTCGGAGAGGCTCTCGAGAGCCTGACGAGCAAAGACCGGCAATACAACGATGGGGGTGCTCGCGGCGGGCACGATCGTGCGCACTGCTTCAGCAACCCGGCGACTCACTGCCCTGATGCCCGAGGCTTTACGTAAGACATGCCGAGCAATACGAACCCGCATTCGATTAAGCCAGAAAACGCGGAGAAACTCGGGGTTCAAAAGATCAGTGTGCACCTGAACCTGCAGTGGTATATTGCTTTTGCGGCAAACGAGCAATCCGGCCAAACCGCACTCGAACGGATCTTGGACGGTAACGACCGAGTTCTCTCCGTTCATCCCGCGCTGCGCGATGAGCGCGCGAGCGAGCGACACGCTGTCCTTGATGTAGAGCGCACGCGAAAACGAATTGGTCGGATAGAGCCAGAGATTCCCTAACTGCTGCGCTTTAAAGCCTTCTTCCATGCGGCAGAAGACGATCACGTGCAGTTCGTCGAAGAGAGCGCTTTGTTTGAGCAGCCGCTCGCGCACCGCGCTTCCCTCTTCGAACACTTTTCGGTCAGTACCAATAGAGATCACATGTATCATGATTGCTTGAACTGTTCGATAAACTCTCCGGCGATCTGCTTCCAGGTGTGGGTAAAATCGAATTCCCTGAGTTTTTTAAGATACCCTTCGTATTGCCTATCATCCGCAAGGGCTAAGAATGCGGCAGTGATCTCATCCTCCTGTAGAGGGTCTACCACGATCCCCAATCCGCCGACACGGTTGAGGATCCCACAGTATTTAGTAAGAATAAAGGGCTTCTCATATTGTATGGCCTCCGCAATAAAATTCGGCGAAACGTCTGAAAGCGACGGCAGCACCGCTGCATAACAATGCGCTATCCGATGCATCAGTTCCTCATGGGGCACAGACAGAAACTCAAGCGCGATCGAGGGATTCTTCACCCGCGCCCTCTCAAACGCTGCCTTTAGATGATCGAGATTCTTGATTTTTATCGGACGCCCGACCCATATAAAATTCTTCGCCTGCTGCTTTTGAGTGGAAGATTTGCTGCCGTAAAAATTCTCGATGACGGCAGTCTTTCTAACATCAAGACGATAGGGCTCTTTCCATAGTTCACGCTGCCATGCAGTGTTGAATGCAAGCCGATGATAGTGAGGAAAAGAAGATCGAATCAACCAAAACACGAGCCTTTCTTTAAGTGTCATGCTCCGTCGCATCGAATAAAATTCCGGGAGTGGGATTTCTGCTCCGGTTCTCTGTACGTACTGTTCCCACAAGAAATCCCCGCCGATACGAGCGATCACTTTTCTGCGCATGAGACGGGCGGCGAATACCGTCGGAAGTCCAACCGAGAGAGTGTCGAGCGAGAGCGCATAATCGCAAAGATACAAGGGGAACAACAAACGCAGAACGTATATGAGATGCTTTATCCCCGAAGGAAGACGCGAGTTTAGGTACACAACGACACTCACTGAATAGCCTTTGTCGATAAAGCTATCACGCAAGTTTTTTGCGTATTTCGCTTGACTACCGACACCGGGAGGATAGAAACCGGTTGCTATGAGCACGCGCCGGTATTCTCCATTCCATAATGGCTCGAATGCTTCCCGATGCATCCGATCGGCGATTGCATCCCAATCGTAGCGCTCCTTCACCCTCTGTCGCGCCTCGTCGATGATACCCCGCCGCAATTCGCTGTCGCGCATTAGGGTCTGGATCTTGAGCGCCAAGTCGCGCGGGTCATTCACTCCACAGAAAAGCCCTGTTTTCTTGTCTTCGAGAAAATCGGTGATGCCACCGACCGGAGTCGCGATGACGGGCACCCCCGCCGCCATGGCTTCTATAAAAGAGATACCGAAACCTTCCGACGAGGAAGGTCGAGCGAAAACATCCGCGGCCGCGAGATATTCGGGAATCCATTCATTCTCGACATTCCCCGCGAACACCACTCGGTCAGAGACCCCGAGCTTTGCGGTAAGGCGTTTAAGTTCCTGTTCGAGTTCTCCCGATCCTGCGATGAGAAGCTTGAATTCCTTCGGTAAAGCAGCCACGGCACGGATGCAGTCATCAACGCGGTTCTTCGCGACGAGGCGCGAAACCGTGATCACTACCCAATCATGCGCGGAAAATCCGAATTCTTTGCGCCGGCGCGCGCGGGCACCAGGACCACTGTGTTCCGAGAAGAACCTCACGTCCACACCGTTAGGGATCAGCACGATCGGAGTAGCAGAACTAGTGCGCCGCGCGCGCGCTTCTAAATATCTGCTAATGACCGTAATGCGATCAGAGACTTTGAAAACGAGGACATGCCATGGCCTTATGAAAAGAGAGTACAAAAATTCATTGCCGAAGGCATAGCGGGCCAGATGTGCCTCTTCATCACCTTCTTGGAGCGTGAGCAGAAGCGGGAGATGTCGGTAAAAAATCTTGAAGAACGCGGCGGCAACGGAAGCCTGACTTGCCATCATGGACCAGAGTAGATTGTACTTTCTTTGACGATGGAGCACGTATGCCTTAAGAAACCCGAATATCGGCAAAAGAAATTTATCGATTTTCGCACCTACTCCTACCCGATGCACCAAAATCCGTCCGATTCTCTCGGACGGCGGCAACTGCACGCTCAAACGCGCCGTGAGCACCTCAAATTCGATCTCCGGCAGACGTTCCGCAATCTCCTTTATGGCAAGCTCCGCCCCGCCTATGTTCGGCAGGAAATTCGTTGAAAATACAAGGATTTTCTTCACCCGTCTATATTAGGCCAAAAATGGCTTAGATTCAACATCATTCGGTCTCATCGACGATCTTGAAATCATCGATATCGTCAGTTTCTTTTTTCCTGTTGCTCAACCAGAAAGCGGCGAGTGCGAGGGCAATAAGGATAGCGAGAAGCACATACCACCGAAGCGGCGAATCTCCTTCGCGAGAAACGGGGACCGGAGATGTGTCGGTCGCACCAGCAAAAGCAACCGCCGTCGGTCCGTCCGGTTTCTGATCAATAGAAGATATAGGAGACTTGGCGGATCGTGCGGTCTGAGTGGTCGCGGCTGATTTTGGGGATGATACGACCGCATGAGACGGCGCCGTCTCGACTTTCACCGGCGGCGGTAGATAAACGTTCGCTTTCCCCGGGGTCGGAGCGCTCGCTATCCATGATCCAGAAATCAATTGAAGAGAATTCCCATCGCCGCCGGCGCCCCAGACCGGTTTATAATTCACTTCACTCACCACCACCCCCTTCCCGTCTTTTAATGCCAACGTCTCACCGGAAGTATTATTGAGGGAAAAAGAACTATCGAAGAGAGTGCCTGCAAAACCAGGGAAATCCAAGAGAAACGCGCTCGGATTGCTCGCAAGCACTGCGAACCCTCCGGGCTGCAGGTATGTATTGCCTTGCACGATCAGAAGCTTATGATTCGCATTCCCCTCAAAGAATCTCCAACCCGAAATATCGATGCTTGCCTCACCGATGTTTTGCGCTTCTACCCACTCGCGGCCGTCATCACTGCCAGCGGGATTGTACATGATCTCGCTGACGATCACCTGGCCGAACGCCATTAAAGGCACGAGGGCAAGAGGAGCAACGAGGGCAAGGCTAGTTTTTCTCCCCATGTAATATCTTCTTCAAGACTTCCTCGGGAACTTCTTTCTTAGCCGACAGGTGTTTGTCTTGATTATCGGTGGTTACTTCCTTTTTCGGCTCTTGCACTTTTGGCGTTTCAGGAACCTTCGGTTTCTCTTCTGAAGACTTGGCATGTTCCTTAAGCGCTTCCTCAAGGGCCTTGCGGAGTGCACCTCCTCCCCCAGCCGATTGCTTATTTTCCGAAGGTTTATTATCTCTCCTACGGTCTTGCTTTAAATAGTTGAGTGAGATCGCGCGCTGGAGATCAGCTTCCTTCTCTCGACGGTCCGAACCGCTGGATTGCGATGTCGGGGCAGTCCGCCGTTCGCCTGCCCCCTGGCGTACTACAGGGGGGCGGCTCGGTCGCTCCTGGGGACGTGATGTACGTATCGGCGCCTGCTGATCCATGGAGGGAATAGTACGCTCAGCATGCCATTCCCGAATGCCGCCCTCAACGATGTCGCGCGGACGCGCGAACGCGGAGCGCGAGAGCGAGAGGATCGCCTCGCGGTACGAGACGGAGCTGGCAGCGATCGGCGGCAGGGTCGTCGCCGAAAACGGCGGCGAGGTGACCCCGTCGATCATGAGCTTCAGATAGATCTGCGCGAAACCGAGATTGACCATATCTTGCGCGGAGAACTGAGGAGCGAATTCTTTCTCGAGGACTTCGGCATCATAGGCGCCCACACGGAAACACACCATCGTGCCAACGTTGCCGAACACCGCGGCTCTGACTTCATCCGACATCTGCTCGATATATTGGTGCGCGACGGTGAGATTCAACTTATACTTGCGCGCTTCCGAGAGGATGTCAGCGAACGATTCGTTCGCAAATGATTGGAATTCATCGACATAGAGATAAAAATTCGGGAGAACTCTCAGTTCCCGCTCCGACGTATCGGCGCGTGATATCGCGCCCAGATACACTTTGGTGATGAGCATGCTGCCCAAAAGATTCGCGTTAGCCTCGCCCACTTTCCCTTTTGAAAGGTTGAGAATAAGCACCTTGCGCTCATCCATCATTTTGCGCAGATCGAATGTTGATTTCGGCTGACCGATGATATTGCGAATCAACGGGTTGGAAATGAATTGCCCGATCTTGTTTTGTATAGCGGCACCGGCCTCTTGCATGTATCGATCGCCATAGCGGGCGAATTCGTCGGTCCAGAATGCTTTGACCGATACGTCGCTGATATTATCGACAACCCGCTTGCGAAACTCCTTGTCCGCAAGCATACGGTTAACACCCAGGAGCGTCGAGTCGGGATATTCAAGGAGCGCCAACAGGATATTGTTGAGGATATATTCCATGCGGGCCGACCATGCATCCACCCAGATCTTCTTGAATGCAGACATCAGTCCGTTCGAGACGAGGTGCCGTTTGTCGGGCCCAACATCCTCCATGACGTTGAATGAGACCGGATAATCAGTATCGAACGGCGCGAAATAAAGAACGTCGCGGACGCGATCGGCCGGCACATAGTCGAGGAGAAGTTCGGCGGTTTTCCCATGCGGGTCGATGAATGCCAAACCATTGCCATTGCGGATATCCTGAATGGCCATGTTTTCGAGCATGGTCGACTTTCCCATGCCGGTCTTTCCGATAACATACACATGCCGCGACCGATCCTTCGTTTTTATCCCAAACGGGACTTTCTTGTTGCGCGAATCGGTTTGTGCAAAATACGTTATCTGATTCTCATTCTCAAGATTGATTTCCTTTTGCGGCATAAAGCTATCAAAGCACCGTACACCTAACTATAGCAAAAAAGCCCCCGGAGGACGAACATCCCTCCGAAGGCATGAACCAACACGATTATTGCTGAAGCTGTGACAAAGGCTTATTCTCGATGTCTATGAGAAGACTCGAAACCTGCTCATTCCATTTGTCCCTTGGCGTCTCCTGACCCACAAAGACATTCCCGTTCTCGTTGGGCACTTCTCCGTCCTTAAGCCACGGCCATTTCTCGCGGAGCCTCCGCCGACCAGCCGGCGGAATATCGCTTGCACATTTGACTGCGGCCATATGGAAACGAGGTGTCTGTTGAGCTTCAGCGTTCTTCGACTGAACCGTTTTTTCGTTATTGGTGGATAACATAACTCACTGACTGTTTTGTTTTTGTTGGTTTGAGAAAAACAGGACTCCAATACAAAACGATATTGCAAAGAGCCCGCTCTCAATCGTACACCTCTGTTCTAGGGGTTACAATCCGTCTAGATTTAAGAAACAGATAAAGCATTCTGTCAAATATTGGACGCGAATCCCTCGAAAGTCAGACCCCCAAGAGCCCTATTCACTCGAAAGCGCTTCACGCGTATATCGGTTTGCCGCGTTCCACAAAAGCCACGAGCCTAATCCGCTCTCATGCACCGCGCGCATCTGCGCTTGGATCATCTCTGGTGTATAGATTGCACCAAGATTGAAATCCTGGAGCCATGGTCGCAGCTTCCACGGTGTCGTACTGGCGCGGGCAACAGCACTTTCCATGGAGAACTTCACGACTTCGTAGGGTTTCGAGGCCGGATTCTCATAGCCTAAGAACCCTGGCGGGTAGTGGGAAGGATAGACCATAGGGGCAACATAGTCGAAGTGCGGCAGTATATTTTCGAGGACCTGTCCGATGTTGAGATCGTCGGTGTTGGTTGTGGTCATACCGAAAACATCAGCCGATATCGTAATACCTTCTCCTCTAAGCTCCCGATCGAGGTATGAGAAAAATTCGGTGAGCACTTCCGCTTTTCCTCCGTGAGGATCAGCATCAATGATCGATTCGCTGAAGGGAAAATAGATATCTTGCATATTCCCATCCGAGGGGAACCGAATGTAGTCGAAATTTATCTCGTCGAAACCGATCTGGTGAGCTTCCCGTGCAAGCACAACGATGTAATCCCACATTTCCTTCGCGCCAGGGTCGATATAGCTGATGCCTTTCCGATCGGTCCACAGCTTTTCTTTGTTACTTTGATATTTGATCGCGAGTTCAGGATGCAGAGCCGTCATCGTCGGGTCCTGGAAGACCGTGATACGCCC
This sequence comes from uncultured Candidatus Saccharibacteria bacterium, assembly GCA_964617735.1. Lineage (GTDB taxonomy): Bacteria > Patescibacteriota > Minisyncoccia > Phycocordibacterales > DSPV01 > 2-02-FULL-46-13. The sequence continues at coordinate 64,593 of CAZTXT010000002.1, forward strand.
GATCACGTATATTCCCTGCTTATGGAGGGTTGCGATGAATTCCTTCATATCAGCCGCATGGCAGTGCTTTGAGAGCACGCCAGCGAGCACAGGATTTTTGGATTCGAACGATACGCCTCCACTGTAGTCTTTGATGTCGATGACTATCGAATTAATTTCGGTTTCATTCACCAATTTGACCAACTGTGAACGGAGGTCCTCGTTTGCAGCAAGGCATTGGGACATATAGAGTCCTTTGACAGGGATAGGAGTCGAAACATGCGCCACTGGCGGCTCTACGGGCGGCATGGGCGCGGCTGCTTCAAGCGAGGCGCTATAGCGTATCGGTGGAGCAACCGGAAAGAGCGCGTAGGCTAGTATGAAGAGCACCACGACCATCGCGCCCGCGATGAGAAGGAAGACATCTCTGGTGCGGAAGAGGCGCGGCATACTACATACGATTTTTCCTCTCGATTGAGGGTTGCGGCGAAGAAGCCTTCGTCGGCTGCGCACCATTTTCAGTGAACGTGTCGGCTTCGCGAGGATACTGCCGCGCGAGCTTGAGGATAGTTTCCCGACCGAGATAGTAAAGATAGACGAGGATCAAAAGCACACCTGTCGCGACGTAGAGTCTGATCTTCCAGATTGACGGCATACCCAGCAAACTCACGGCGACAAGCCAAATGCCGAATCCCAGTACCGTGTGCGGTCTTAACATGCGGACATTATACCAAGCGCAGGGGCAATTCAAAGGAGGAGCATTGCACAACTATGATAAGATAGGTCTGGACAACTCTTCGAAAGGATACGTATGAATAACCAAATCACTGCCGTCGATATCGAAGTATTCCAGCGCGGCGAAATGATCCTCAAGCCACCGGTCGGGGCTGAATCGCAAGAAATTCTGCGCGGAAGGATCCGAAAGGTATCGTGCAAAGAGATTTCATTGCTCCAGGAAGGAGAAGCCGAGCTAAAGTGCATCCAGACGATCAGTATTCTATTCGGCTGGATTGTAGAAGAAAGAACTGTTCAAAAAAATCCTACGGAGAAAAAGATCCGTAGGAAATTGAAATGTTTCGGCTATCTGCTCGAAAATCTCGATGTCGATATCGCTTCGATAATCCGCACAAGATCCTATCTTAAATTCCAGACTATCGCAGGCGAGACTGGCATATGGCTCAGCAAAGACCACGTTGACACGCTCAAACGGGAAACGCTTAAAAGACTCTTAAAAGAGCACCGTGAGAGTTAAGAGCCGCTGCAGTACTGCAGCGGCTCCTTTTATTTATAAAGGAGCAACCAGCACCACAAACTCCCCTCTCATCTCGTCTCCATGTTCGGTAAAGTGTGCGTGTACATGCGGCGCAGTCCCTGAAACCACCTGTTCGAACATTTTCGTAATCTCCCGCGCGACGACAACGCGATGGTTCTGTCCCAAAAGTTCTGAGAGACGTTGTAGTGTTTTCATGATACGGTGCGGGGACTCATAAAATACGACAGTACGTTTCGATGCGGCGATCTCGGAAAACAATTTCTCTTTTCCTTTTTTATGCGGCAAAAAACCCAGAAAAAGAAAATCAGAAGCTGGTAGGCCAGAGATCGAGAGCGCCGCAACTGCGGCGTTAGCGCCGGGCACCGCAACGATCGGCATATCAGGGAACTTTTCGCGGACCGCGGCAACAAGCTGCGACCCCGGATCGGATATTCCCGGAGTTCCCGCGTCAGAGACGAGGGCGACGCTCTTCCCTACCTCAAGGATTTTCACTATCGCGTTTATCTTCGGCGCACCGCTTTTCGCATGGAACGAGAGTAGGGGTTTTTCGATGTTATAGCGCTGCAAGAGTTTGAGCGTCTCGCGGGTATCTTCGCAGACGATGAGATCGACAGACGAGAATACGCTTAGCGCACGCAACGTGATATCTTCCAGATTCCCTATCGGCGTGGCGACAACATAGAAATTCATGGATTTATTTTTTACGAACAACAAGCTTCTCGGCTAAATGGTAGATATCACCGGCACCCATCGTAACGAGCACATCATTATTTTGCAAAGAAGATCGCAGAGACGTCTCCAGGTTTTTGAGGTTCGGAGCGTACCGCACCGAGCCTTTCGGCAGATGCTGTTTGATCGCGGCGGCGAGCTTTTTCCCTGAAATGGACGGATCGCGCTTCTCCCGTGCGGCGAAAATGGGTGTGATGACGATTTCGTCGGCTCCAGCGAAGGATTCCGAGAATTCCTTCAGGAGTGTTTTGGTGCGCGAATAGAGATGGGGTTGAAAGACAACGACGAGCCGAGCCCGAGGATGCTTCTCGCGGAATCCTGCGATTGCCGCACGCACCTTCTCCGGATTATGTGCATAATCGTCATAGACAAGCGCTCCGTTTTTGGTCTTTCCTTTGAAGTCGAACCGACGCCATGTGCCGGAGAAATTCTTAAGAGACCTCTGTGCCGACCGCGGCACAATACCCGCGACATGAGCGGCCGCGGCGGCCGCGGCCGCGTTCTCACGGTTATGCTTGCCCGGTAATTTCAACGCAAGGTTCGTATCAAGAAAATCCGTGTAATCGATAGTCTTTGCGGACAGTGCTCCCAATGAGCTGCGAACCTTTGTTGACGTTATCACATAACCGTTTTTAGGCGCCTTCGCCGCGAGCTCGGCGAATGCCGATTCGATATCGGCCAAATCCTGATAATAGTCGAGGTGATCGAGGCCGATGTTCGTAATGATAAGAATGGTCGGCTCAAGATGAAGGAACGCGCGGCGGTAATCGTCCGCTTCAACAATAAGATAGTCGCTGGTGCCGGCGATAAAATTCTTCTTTGAACCTTTGAAGAGGCTACCGACAATGACGGTGGGTTTAAGACCTGCATCAATGAAGATCTTTGCGACCATCGCGGTCGTGGTCGTTTTGCCATGCGTGCCCGCGATAGCGATCGTATGCTTATCTTTAGACAAAAGTCCCAATGCTTCAGGATAAGAGAAGACCGGTATCCCCTTTCTTCGAACCTCTTCGATGAATTCGGGTTTGAATTCCGATATCGCAACCGAATAAATGACCGCATCGGCATCCTTCGGAATACTGAAGATCTTCTGGCCGATAGTCACCGCTATTCCATGGGCCTTGAGCTCATCGGTGACTGGCGAGCTGCTGGTGTCCTGTCCACTGACGTTCCTTCCTTCATGCTTGAACCAATACGCAAGCGCGGAAACGCCGATGCCTCCGATGCCGAGAAAATGAATATGTTTCGCCTGACGCAGATGCATACAGGCATCCTATCAAAAGCACAACAACTTGACAATATATATTTTCTATGACAACATCTCCAGTTAGACAACCTGAAACTCAATAAAGAAAGGATAGTTCTATGATAAATAATGTTCTGGAAACAGGAGTTGCCCCAACGCGGATTTTTCATCCGTTCGGTGATGTGGAGGTGCGCCTCTTCGGACGTAATGGCGGGGAAACTGATTGGAGTATCAGAAACCTGAACAACGAAAGTCACCGTAACCCGAGCGGTAAAGGTGTCGCCGAGTTCTACAAGCTTCAATACATGGCTGCCGCCGCAAAGAGGTGTGTGGTGTATGCACCATACCCGGCATTCAATGCCGTCATATGCGACAGCAAGAACCTAAAAACGGAATTTGCTTCTAACGATGATTCGATGGTTGAAGCAGATTTCCCCGATAACTGGTCCTGGGTTCTCTTTCGTGGGGCCAAGGCCGACGGCTGTGAAATACCCATGATAGGAGCTTTCTTCCTAGCCTCCGCCGACTGCCTCACCATTGTCGCGTTGAGTCCAATCGGCAATTTGATCTGTGCACATGCAGGCGGGCGGTCGCTCTACGACGAACAACTCGTGCTTACTGGCAAACCATCTCGGGAGCACGAAAGTGTGGTAGATGCAATTGCCAGGAAACTTGGGAAAGAGATGCCCCATAACGAGTTCTTCATCACCGGTGGCATCTGCGGCCATCATTTCCAACATAGTTGGAATGACCGTCAATGTGGTGAGAAGAATAAGAAAATAACGGAGTATCTCATCAAGCGATGGGGCCGCCAGTGCGTCTGGGAGCGACCAGAGAGCGGCTTCTGGTCACTTAAGGACATCATTGCCACCCAGCTCTCCAAACACCATGTCGGACGCTCGCAGATAGCCTGCGACGACATTTGCACCTACAGCGACCGAGACAAAAGTGGCGACCACATGTGGTGGTCGAACAGACGGGCAATGGACGAGAAAGACGGCACTGAATTGTGCCGCAATGGCGTCCTGGTGTTTCGCAAAAAATAGTTCCTTCAGATGCAAAAAGCCCCGATTCGCGTACGCGAATCGGGGCTGATTTTTATAAAGAACTAAACCCTTTCAGTCTCCAACAACTGGCACTCCTCCCAGAGCTGCTTGGCGAGGTTGTCGAGCCAGCGAGAGAGTTGGAGCGCCGGCGCCTCAGGACCGCAAACATCGAAGGTGTAGTCTTCTTTACCCGCTTCTTTGACTGCCCTTCGGACAGCCATCAGCTGGTTCTCGCAAAACGGCTGCGATGAAACCACGAGGTAACGCCTAGGTATTGCAACTTCAAGCCAGGCCTTCACTGTCTCCGCTGTGTTCGCCGGACGAATTTTCTCGCCGACCTTAACCGAAGCGGCGCAGATCGAGAACATTCTCCAGTGTTCAACATCCATCCAGCAAAGGGCTTGGGCCATCATATCAATCTCGTCTTTAGGCCAGAGACCTTGCTGCTGATATTTTTTCCAATCCCTGTCTGAGCGCGTACTGAAGACCGCACCCGTTTCTTCAAGAATGGCTGGGACATGCTCTGGCATTTCCTGTTCAGGATTGAGCGGCCGATTGCTCCCGAGCAAATACACGGCTTGCGGAATCGAACCCTTTCGAAACCTCTTTTGAGGATCAAGCTCTTGATCGATCAGAAACTTCACACGACGCACAACCGCCTTGAGCGTCGCACCGAGCAACAGTGTGCCATTGTACTTCTTGCTGAAGTCTATCGGCATCGCCGCCGCACCAAGCGGCCTGAGTAGGGCTATCTCCTCGTTGGTCGGGAACCGCCCACCAAGCTGGGCGCGAAATGTTCCCTCTTTCGCCTTGACCCACTTCTCCTGAAGAAGAGTGTTGAGTCCTAACGGACTGATATCATCGGATGATATTAAGCCCTTGCAATCTTACCAACTGCACAAGCGTGGGATTCACCACGCCATTGTTAATGAGCATAATCTTCCTTTCATTCTCGGAATTTCGGAAACAAAAACCGCATACCTTCAGGCATGCGATTACTGAGGGCAGGATAGCACAAGACTACAGCTCTGTCAATATCTTGTTGAACTGCTCTCCCCGATCGTATTCGTTCTTGAATAATCCGAACGATGCAAACGCTGGACTGAACAAAACGATATCGCCCTCTACAACAAGCCCCTTAGCTTTCAAGACCGCGTCTTTGAGATCGACGGCCGGTATCGCATCGGGTAACCCGTCTTTTATTTTCGTCGTACCGCTTCCCGGAAGCAGCAGGACCTGTTTGCAGTAATTCGGGATTTCATCAATAAGCGCGCTCATATTCAGACCTTTATCCGACCCGCCCATGATGAGCACTATCTTCTTTTTATGGGAATCACCGATCGCGCGCAAACCTGCAATGGTCGCGTCCGGAGTCGTCGCATTGCTGTCATTATAATAAGTCACCCCGTTAACCATTCTTTTCAGTTCAAGCCGCCCAGCAAGACCTGCAAACCGATTGAACGCAGCGCGCGTCCCTTTAACGGTCCTAATTCCCAGGAGCTTTGCAACCGCGATCGCGCACGCGGCATTCAGACGGTTGTGCCCGCCGGGCAAGTGGACCATATGATCACGCGGCACGCCCGCGCGGTGCGCAACGAGGACTTCGCCCGCGTCGCTCCAATCGAATTTATCAGCGATATCTTCCCCGACGACCAGATGATCCCCTGGCTTCTGGAATTTGAAGATATTGGCTTTGTCCGAGAAATACGTCTGCATATCGCCGTTGTAGTAATTCATGTGGTCGGGCAGAAAGGTCGTGAACACGGCAATATGCGGACTGATCATGGACTCGCCGAAGCCTTGGAGCTGCCAAGAATCAAGCTCGAGCACAACGAAATCGCCCTCGAGGACTTTCTCAAGCAACGGAAGCGTTGCGACATCTTTGATATTGCCGCCGAGAAAAACGCGCTTGCCGGCATCCTTGAGTATCTCGTAAATCAAAGCCGCTGTCGTCGATTTGCCCCGGGTTCCCGTCACTCCAATGACCGTGATCGGTGGCGCGAGTTTAGAGAACAGGGACGCATCCATTTCTATCGGGATACCCTTGCGCCGCGCTTCGGCGATGAAGAGTGAATCAAGCGGAACGCCGGCGGCCTTGAGAATGAAGTCTCTATCGCGAAAATCCTCGAGCTGGTGGCCACCAACGTGCACAGTGATAGTAGGAAAACGCTTGAGCCGCTCAAGCGATGGCTTGAGCTCTTCGGCGCTTTTGAGGTCGGTAATGATAAGGTCAGCTCCGAGCTTCGCCATAAATTCGGCGTCTCCGACACCCCGACCGAGCAGTCCGAGTCCCATCAAAGTGATCTTTTTATTCTTGAAATAATCCTGATAGCGCATAACTGCATAGTAGCAAAAGAAAAGCGGCTCGGAAAACGAATGTTTTCCGAGCCGCAGTTGTCACTGATATAGCTAGGAGTACCAATGTGGCATCCCAGTTGCCCTTCGAGCCGGTCGAGTGGGGCGGGCATGGTGTGTCCCCGCGTTCCGGGTTATCGAAGCGAGGAGTTCCCTCGCTTCCTTGTCGGTAATCTCCTCTTCCGAGAGATCTGGATTCTCTGGCGCCGAAGAAGTCGAGGTGGTGCCCGTTTCCGTCGCTGTTTCGGAGGCGACCGAGACCGAAGGCTGACGTTCAGCAATCTGTAGGACTGCGGCATCAAAAGACTTTTTGATGCCCCAGACCACTACTTCCCGGCTCGAGTTGGCTACAAAGAAGACTTCGTCTCCAACCACCACGGGGGCTTTAATCCACACGTCTTTGAGCCGCGGGAGGTCCTCGCCGGCGCACACCTGGTACCCGTACAATTTTACCGGGAGCCAAGCGTCATTGCCATGTCCGATGACCCGGACATAGGCAGCCGCTTTTGGAGCGAATCTTCCTTTTCTCGGCGCAGGAACGCTCTTGACCCTGCCGAACGAAACTACAACGATCTCGTCGTTCAATAATCTGAGTTTATTATCTACTCTCATGTTAAGGGACAAAACAATACTAGCCTCTAGTTTCAACGACCGCCCAACGGCGATCATTGTCTACGCATCCTCGTAGAAAGGTGGGCGTCATATTGCCACTGCTATCTGGTGAAGATGGTAACAGACTATACGAGAAATGTCAAGCACATAAAAAGACTTAAGCTGAGCCATTTTTATATAAAAACAGAGCAAAATCGATCAGAGGTGGGCACGGGGAGATTTGAACTCCCAACCCTTGCGGGATGCGCTTCTGAGACGCACGCGTATGCCAATTCCGCCACGTGCCCGTGGAAGTAGCTTACCGCGTTCGCACATGACGGGCAAACAATTCCCTAAAGATATTTCTTGAGTTCTACCTCAATCTCATCGATTTTCTCGGGAGAGAAAGTATGGTCGTGCGGGTGAGTCCGAAGCCACGAGATCACATGATCGACATCTTGAGATTGAATACCCGCTCCTTGACCCGACGGTCTCGTCTCGGTTAGTGCTCCGCTGAAAAGACCCTCGACTTGGTCGAGTTGTTTCTCGTTCAACCCTTTCTGGTACAACTCAAGGCGAACTTTTTTCCGAAATTCTTCCGGGGACACGCGTGGTTTTGAATTTCCAAAATCAAATATTCCCATAGGTGTTCACTATCTTGCTAACGTCTCCAGTATAGCGCACTGAGGATATTTATTATAACCACGCACCAACCCCAAGATCAGAGCTTTTCCACGAGAACCATATTCGTGTCAATCGCCTTTCCAAACGGCAGGCCGCAGACAATGACAATCGTCTCCCCTTTTAGGGCAAATCTCCTCGTTAAGAAATAGCGACGTATCAGAGATAATACATTATCAAAATCTTTCGGCGGATTGAAAACAGCGGGGTGAACGCCGAACGAGAGGTTTTGGATGCGTGCCCGGACAGCATCCGGGGTCATCGAGATGATATGTTGGGATGGCTTGTGCCGAGAGAGCATGCGCGCAGTCCTTCCGGATTTAGTAAGTGCAACGATGAAGCGCGAGCCGACGGTATCGGCCGTAGAGACTGCGGCCGAGGTGACTGAATCGGTCACATAATGATTCTCCTCATGACTTCTGCGACGCAGGGCGAGTTTGCGATGCAGATAATCCCGCTCTACGCGGAGCGCGACACGTTCCATCACCTTGACCGCTGCTATCGGATGCGAGCCGAGTGCAGTTTCTCCAGAGAGCATTACCGCATCAGTTCCATCGAGTATCGCGTTTGCAATATCGGAGACCTCTGCTCGGGTCGGAACCGCGCTTGAGGTCATTGATTCGAGCATCTGGGTTGCCGTGATGACGGGTTTACCGGCATGGTTTGCTTTACGGATAAGATTCTTTTGGATAAGCGGGACTTCTTCGGGGGACGTCTCAACGGCGAGATCACCGCGCGCTACCATGATGACGTCGGCTGCGGCAGTGATTTCGTCTGCATTCTCTACGGCCTGACGAGTCTCCATTTTTGCGACAATAGCCGCAGTGGAATGCGCCGCGCGCAAAAGTCTCTGCAACGCGAATATATCATCGGCGCTCCGAACAAACGAGATAGCGAAAAAGTCGGCTCCGATAGAAGCGCCGAATCGTATATCTTGCTTATCTTTCACGGTGAGCGATGGCATTGATAGATGCGCGTCGGGAACAGAGATTCCTCTGCGCCCGCGGATGACTCCACCGGACACTACGCGACAGCGTATATCATACTTCGACGTGGAGAGCACCGTGAGACGACATTTGCCATCATCGACCAGAATCGTATCGCCTTTGGAAACTTCTTGGGGTAGACGCACATAATTGACCCATACCCGATGTTCATCACCGACGATGGGTTTGGTGATCAACACAAATTCTCTGCCATGCTGCAACGTTATCGTATCCTCCTTAAAATCGCCGATGCGGATCTTAGGACCGCAGAGATCGATAAGAATTCCCGTGTGCGTTTGCTTTTTCTTAGAGATCGCCTGGACGATTTTGATGCGCCGACGATGCTCGGCATGGTCGCCGTGCGAAAGATTGCAGCGGAATACATCAACGCCCGCATCGACAAGCGCTCCGATCGTCTTCGCATCCTCGCTGGCCGGACCCAACGTCGCTATAACCTTTGTCTTTTTCTCTGACATACCAAAAGAAAATTCTTAACCTTGCTAAAGGCAAACGTAAGGGTAAGAGAATAAATACCGCACTGCGTGCAAGTGGAAGGACTCGAACCTTCGACCTCCCCATTATCAGTGGGGTGCTCTAGCCACCTGAGCTACACTTGCACGCAATGAACTATTTGATTGCTTAGCCAAGCGAACGAACCGTCTCTATGCTCTGCAGATCAATGGTGTCGCCCTAGCCAACCTCTCTTACACATACGGTAGCCTCGAAAATATAGCAAAAAAAGGCCTTAGCAGCAATAAAAAATGCGCCGCGTACGATTAGAAAGTACGCGGCGCTTCATCCGCTTTCCTCAAGCAAGGAACTTTTTAACCTTTTTCCAGTAAGCTTTCGTTGAGAACATTTTCCATCCAGCGGGCCCGCCGTTCCAGATGCGCGCCCGGTCTTCATCCATGGGAACGTGTCCAAGCAATTCTTTGGTGGCGTAATGGCTGGTATACCACCGGCATAACTTCTCCGACAATTCACGGTTGCCGAGGCAATCGGATGCGTGATAAGCGGTTTTGTGTGCACGATTATAGTCGAGCACTACCGGTTCACGAATTTGCAGAGCGCCATAGGCAGGATGCTTCAAGTGTCGGTCACCGATCGCGTAGTCATTATCAGCCGACTCGACGCGAGCCAAACTGGCGAGCAACTCAGCTGATTGACCACGAGTATGCACGATACTCGCCAGGATTGCGAGGAGAATGATTGCGATAATACCGAAGGCACTCCAAACTGTTTCCCTCATTTTCCGTTTCTCGAATCTAAGTCTAAAGGATTTCTGGAGATGTTTTCTAGCCATACAATGATCTTTCTTTTGGTTGAGGTTTACATCAAGGTACTGACTGAACTACGAAGCACAGTATCATATATGATGTGTAAAGTCAATACACGAGAAAACCGCCCAACTGGGCGGTTTTCTCGTTCACCCGAGCATCACCGTAGGCGAGTGCTTTAGGGTACCATTCTCTATTTTGTTCCGTTCATGTATCGGTCTTTCCCGACAGCCATATGCCCTATAGGAGTGGCACATCTCCTAGCGATCGCTTGTGACGATTGCTAACCGACCTATCAGACCTCGTACGCAGTGCGCAGAGATCAATGATCCTTAAAATATTCCACGAGCAGCTTCCGCTACCCGTGCCTTGTTACGACTTACTCCCTGTCACCGAATTTACCGTGACGCCCCCGAAAGGACGCTTCAGGCACTCCCGGCTCCCTTGAGTTGACGGGCGGTGAGTACAAGACTTGAGAACGTATTCACCGCGGTATAGCTGACCCGCGATTACTAGCGATTCCGGCTTCATGAGGTCGAGTTGCAGACCTCAATCCGAACTGACGCCGCTTTTTTAGGATTGGCTCGGCCTTTACATCGGCGTTGCATCCGTCTGTAGCGGCGATTGTATCACGTGTGTAGCCCAGGGCATCAGAGGGCCATGCTGATTTGGCGTCATCCTCACCTTCCTCTCCCGTGAGGGAGCAGTCTCGCCAGACATTTAAAACTGGCAACGAGGGTTGCGTTCGTTACCCCACTTAAGGGAACAGCTCAAACCACGAACTGACGACAACCATGCAGCACCTGTCTAATCGTCCTTGTGAGACGAGTAATCTTTCGACTACTCTTCGATTAGATTTCAAGCCCTGGTAAGGTTTTTCGCTTGTCATCGAATTAAACCACATGATCCACCGCTTGTGCAAGTCCCCGTCTATTCCTTTGAGTTTTAGCCTTGCGGCCGTACTACCCAGGCGGATGTCTTAACGCGTTAGCTTCGTCTCTCAGAGGGTCGATACTCCGAAAAACCAGACATCATCGTTTAGGGCGTGGACTACTGGGGTATCTACAATGTTGTTACTGCTTGCACACTTTGTTGAAAGGGCCACACTCGTGACCCATGAATCTTAGCGAAGGTTTTCTTTAACCTTTACACCAAGATGATTCGCGATTTTTCGGGCTTTCTTCCTCATTTGGTAGAGTTGACGGCTCCGGTCCCTATTCGAGTGATAGGATAATGGACTTTTTAAAGCAATCAACTCTATGCCGCTGATATGGACCTCGATACAGAAGCCTCCCCATCCGGATCGGTCGCCATCCCATTCGATGAGTTTAACTGATGGTACTCTCATAAATCGCTCCTTTCTATTTTCTCTCAACAAAGTGTGCAAGCTGGTGCGGGCATTTCTGCCGCACTCTTACGATCGCTCGTAAGTTCGGACTATATCTTCCCGATCATTCGCTGTTAGGCGAAGTGATTTAGGGTTTGGCGTATAGTCTCTACGGGTTCCTGCATAGTAGGCAGTGGAGCGAACCGATCACTCGGTTCGCTTGTGGTCTGTAGCGTGCTTCTCAAGATATGCTGTGTCCTTCCCTTCGCCTTTATTGAGGCTACTGGTCACGGTGTGTAGAGGATATATCCCCCACCAGCTCCACTTTCGTCGCTTCTGCAGTCCACTGCCTACTATGCAAGCCTTCCCTCGGGATTGTCTCCTGTTACAGAGAGTTTCCCCGATATAGCCACCAAAGCACTTTCGTTACCGAAATGCTTGGTCCAATCATTCGCCTTACGGCGAAGTGATATTGGAAATTTTCTTTAGCTCGTTTCAGCACTGAAAGAAGGAGCGAACCCATCAATCGACTAAGGATGGGTTCGCCGGGAGGGTAATGGCGCAAAGGCAGGGACGCAGGGACTCGAACCCTGATGACAGTGATCGTTCCCCTACCTCGAGAGGGGCACTGTTGCTCTAGCCATTAAGCTACGCCCCTCCCAAAAAGAACCTTCTTTCAGTGCTGACTCGCTAAAGGGACCTAACGTTCAACATACCCCTATGTTTCTCTCTCACCTGTCTCCAGCTTTGAGTGAGCATGTTCTTTTTAAAAGCCTCGCGAGGCTCGACGGAGCCGAGCGGAGAAAATCTCTAGTAAGAGATCTTCGTGCTCTTCAAAAAGAATATGCGAACGTTCTTTGATCCCATTCGCTCCCCACGCTTTCGTGTTTCAGCGTCAGGAAATGCGCCAGTGAGCTGCCTTCGCTTTTGGCGTTCCCCTAGATATCAACGGATTTCACCCCTACACCTAGAGTTCCACTCACCTCTCGCACCCTCTAAGCTCTGCCGTATCTTCTGCGGACCCCCGGTTAAGCCGAAGAATTTGACAGAAGACTAACAGAGCCGCCTACACACCCTTTACGCCCAGTGATTCCGGATAACGCTTGAGGCACTCGTATTACCGCTGCTGCTAGCACGAGTTTAGCAACCTCTTATTCATGGACTAACGTCAATAAACTTCCTCATCCATAAAAGATCTTTACATCCCGAAGGACTTCATCGATCACGCGGCGTCGCTCGATCAGGCTTTCGCCCATTGTCGATTATTCTCGGCTGCGGCCACCCGTAGGTGTATGGACCGTGTCACAGTTC
>CAZTXT010000003.1:0-11401 GCA_964617735.1 uncultured Candidatus Saccharibacteria bacterium
CCGGTGAAGATGCCGGTTACCTGCAGTTAGACGAAAAGACCCCAGAAGCTTTACTACAACTTGGTATTGCATGCATTTTTTGACTGCGTAGCGTAGACGGGAGACTTTGAAGCGCCACTTTCGGGTGACGTGGAGTCGCCGATGAAACACCGTTCTGTCTTGATGTGCATGCTAACCTCGACGGCAAAAACGGCGGGAGACAGTACCTGGTGGGTAGTTTTAGTGGGGCGCTACCCTCAACTCTTGGGCGCCTCGGTTCTCACTCCGGGAACAAATTATAAATACAGGGCTACATCACATCCGCTAAGGCGGATTGATCGCCCGAAGGGGGCTTTCCGCCGAAAGGTGGATCGAATAAATCAGCTATATGCTGGAACATCTGGAGCATCTTGAGGGGAAACCCGAAAAGTGTGGCACATCGAGCCGCCAGACAACCAGCAGGAAACTGCAATATCTGAAGGAGGTAATTGTGAAAAAGAAAAAAAGAGAAAAAATAAAGAAACAAAAGAATCTCGTAGTTAAGAGAGAAAAACTCAATGAAGAGTTGTTTCTCTCACCCGGGATAGCCCGTCCTGGTGCCTTTGGCCCAAACTGGGAATATCCCACAGACACCTATTAGTTCATTCGTTTTCAAGAGCGAGGTTTCTATGAAAATCCCTCGCTCCTTCCTTCAGGTATTGCAGGCTCCTCAGAGACTACACGCTGATTATCGCGAACGCGATAGTGATATAGTCCGACCTGCATGGCGACATGCAGAGCGAAGCAGAAATGACTTCGTCTGTAGCAATACAGTAACAACGTGCCTAAAGAGTAACGGAGGGGTCCATCAAGGTCAGCTAGGCGCGAATGGAAACCGTGCCGATAGGGCAATGCCACAAGCTGGCTTAACTGTAAGGGGGACATCCCGAGCAGACGCGAAAGCGGGGCATAGTGATCCGACCATACGCATTAGACGCGGTGGGAGCTCATCGGACAAAAGCTACTCTGGGGATAACAGGCTAGTTCCGCCTAAGAGTCCATATCGACGGCGGAGTTCGGCACCTCAATATCGGGGTTCCATGACAGAGATGTCATTAGCCATTTTGGTGTAGTTAATTGGAGTTGAACCCAATTACACCGAAGTCAAACTATTGGCTTATAACGGTGAAACCCTAACAAGGTCTTTTGCATAAGACTTTGTGGGCGATACCGTGGGAAGCATATACATTAAGAGATGGAAAGTGGTGCGTTAAATTGCAATCAGCGCGCAGTTGGCCACAGTGTGCACGACTGGCTCGCCAGTTGAGTGTGTTGTGTAGATACAACGGTTGACCATAAGTACGTCAGGCAACCAATACTAGTTAAGGTTGCCTTCATCTCTTAATGTATATGCCCCGTAGAGACTTGATCAGAAAATGATCGGAGTTCGGATTTATCATCCGAGCTAAAACGCCAACCCCTAACTCAATTCGCTTTGCGAATGAGCGGGTGAAGATATAGTCCATACAATTAGTAATAATTGAGTAAGATACGATGTCGGCTCAACTTATCCTGGGGCTGGAGAAAACATACCTTCTCTCCTCTTCGGAAACGAAGAGGTAATAAACAAGCTCAAAACGGTGAAGGCCAATTCATGTGATCTGCGAAGTTTCTCGCAGGTCCCAGGTCTGCTACAATGTAGACACATGAAGGCTAACGCCGTGGGAAAAGTTTATGCTGAAGTTGATCGAGCATATCTTGCCGGTCTCATAGATGGTGATGGTTGTATTATGGCCACCATTGAGAGACATGGAGAGAAAAAGTTCGGCTTTCGAGTGCGAGTGTCAATCAAGATAACGCAAAAAGATCAGAGGCTGTTAGTTTCTCTGTGCCGAAAATACGGCATTGGGAACATCAAAACCAATCGACAACGAACAGAAAAGTTGACGTTTGATTGGATAATTCTGGATCGAAATGATGTGAGATTAATTCTTGATTTGATAGAACCGTACACGAAAGCTAAAGGCCAGCAGGTTGCATTAGCAAGACAAATCTTAGGTTTGTCGGATGCAACACAGCAAGGTCTACTTAAAATGGCTCGGTTAGCTGATACATTGTCAAAGTTCAATGTTCGCTCGAAAGGGCGTCGCAAGAATTTTTTGGCAATGATCAAAGTGTAAACTTCCCCTAACGACTGATCCCCATAACAAATGTGGGGTGAGATATGCGGACGAAAGTCCGGTATCACACGGCTTGCACCTGACGGTCTTGTGGTGACATAAGATACAAGGTGATGGAATAGTCTGATACTTGTGGTAACGCAAGATAACAAACAGAGGTCCCAAGGGTTTGGCTGTTCGCCAATTAAAAAGTTACGTGAGCTGGGTTCAGACCGTCGCGAGACAGGTTGGTCTCCTATCTACTGCAGGCGTTGATTCTTGAGAAGATTCTTTTCTAGTACGAGAGGACCGAAAAGACTCGACCTCTGGTCTACCGGTTGTCCCTGCCAAGGGCATTGCCGGGTAGCTATGTCGGGAACGGATAAGCTCTGAAAGCATCTAAGAGCGAAGCCGTCTTCAAGATGAGGAATCGTTGAGACTCGTGGAAGATGACCACGTTGATAGGCCTTAGGTGTACGCACAGCAATGTGTTCAGCCGAGAGGTACTAATTCGTCGAATCTTCCTATTAGGAAATGTAAACGCCACCCCAAAAGCAACTCTGCCTTCGGCAGATGCTGGGGTAAAAAATCTGCATGCCCAAGCGTTTTTGCAAGAGCAAAAAGCGCTCGAGGGTTGATTCAAAATAAAAGACCCGATTAAAAGCCTTGTTCTGGTGATTCATCGCAGGGGCCACACCTCTTCCCATTCCGAACAGAGAAGTTAAGCCCTGTTGAGGCGATGGTACCGCAGTTTCTGCGGAAGAGTAGCTAGTCGCCAGAACAAGGCTTTTAATATTGGCAAGTTCGGCGGCTTTTTTTATTCGCTATCAATCTGTTATCATAGAGTCACCATGCTTTCCTGGGGGGCTAAACGACGACTGATCATATCGCTCGCGGCTATCGCTCTTGCTGCGGTCGTTATCGCTCTATCCTCGGTGAAGCTCTTATATCGCCCGCCTTCTTGCACTGATGGTAAACAGAATCAGGCTGAGGCGGGCGTTGATTGCGGCGGCCCCTGTCAGCGGCTTTGCGAAAACCAGGGGCTCGCCCCGCTCATTCATTGGCAGCGGGCCTTCCCCGTGTCGTCTGGGAATTACAATGCCGTGGCATACGTCGAAAATAAGAATGTACGTTCGGGCGCAAGCGATGTCCCATATGTGTTCAAATTGTACGATGATAACAGCATTTTGGTCGCAGAGCGCACGGGGACGGTGAATCTCTCCTCGCATCAAGTTGTTCCGGTATTCGAGCCCAATATCAGTACCGGATTTCGTCCTCCCAGCCGCGTCATTTTCGTATTCGATCGCGATCCGATATGGACGGTTCTTACTGCTGACGCGCCGGATGTCCGGACGGAAACAAACCCGCCGACCGACGTGGAGACCTTGCCGATCCTCACTGGCAAGATCATCAACAACAGCAAGCGCACCCTTACCCATTTTGATGTTGTCGCTATCATCTATGATGCGGACGGCAATGCGCAGCAGGCTTCGCAGACCGTTGTGGATAGCGTACGACCTCATGAAAGCGCTTCCGTCTCATTCTCGTGGCCGACACCCTTCGATTTTGTGCCGGCGCGCGTGGAAATAATCCCGAAGCTCTATCCGGGCATCAATTACTGAATCGGTGTATGGTGCGTGCGATCCTCAAACGAGCAAGCGGGATTTTGCAGATCGACTGGATACTATTCGCGGTGACCATTCCTATCGTCGCTGCGGGCCTCATCACGATGAATTCGTTCGTGGGTCAGAGCGAGTTCTTTAATCATCAGATCATCTGGATAGCCGCGTCGTTTGGGCTTTTTTTCATCTTAAGCGTTATGGACTTCCGTTTCTTGCGCCGGACCGGGGTTTTAGTCGCACTGTTCCTGCTTTCGGTCGCTGTGTTGGTGACGCTTCTTATCGCCGGAGCGGTCATCCGAGGAACGCAAAGCTGGCTGACCCTCGGCGGTTTCTCCCTTGAGCCGATCGAACCTATCAAGCTGGTGCTCATTCTTATACTCGCGAAATATTTCTCGCGGCGACATATCGAGATCGCGAATATCCGTCATATTTTCGTCTCGGGTTTTTACGCGTTCATCATATTTTTTCTCGTCTTTTTGCAGCCGGACTTCGGCTCGGCGATGATCATTTTTTGCATCTGGCTGGGGATGGTGCTTGTCTCGGGCATATCTAAAAAACACCTACTTGCCGTATTCCTTTCGTTGCTCCTCGCTCTGTCGGGCCTTTGGTTCTATGTGTTCAAAGATTATCAGCGGCAGCGCATCGTCACGTTTTTAAATCCGCTTACCGACATCCGTGGAGCCGGTTACAATGCGTACCAGTCTACGATCGCGGTAGGCTCGGGTCGGCTCTTGGGGAAGGGTATCGGGCTCGGGAGCCAGTCGCGTTTGAATTTCCTGCCCGAGTATGAGACTGACTTTATTTTCGCGGCGTTTGCCGAGGAATGGGGTTTTGTAGGCGTTTTCCTTTTATTCTGCCTTTACGGAGTTTTGATCTGGCGCATTTTGAGCAATAGCCTGTTGGGGGCGACTAATTTCGAGACCCTATTCGGTCTGGGACTCTCGGTTTTTTTCATAAGCCAGATTTTCATCCATGTCGGCATGAACGTGGGTCTTTTGCCTATCACCGGCATCACCTTGCCCTTGGCAAGCTATGGCGGCTCGCATCTTTTGACCGAATATGCGGGGCTGGGGATTTTGATGGGTATGCGGCGCTACAGTCGCGCGGCGCATAAGGAAGTCGTCAAGAACGAATTCGTCGGGCCGCAGTAGAAGATTGCTCAACGTTACAGGTTTGGTTGCAATTCCATTTTACGAGAGTATTCTTGAGTTTAGAAAGGAGATTTTGTCTATGATAAAAAGGCTAGAGTTGGCAGAGGGTTGGCCGCAGCCAGAGCGGGCGTTTCTTGAGAAGTTTTACGCCGAGCATAACGCCATAAGTTGGGAAGAGCGGTTTACCGCGCTTGTCAAGCATCTCGATGGAGCAGGTAATTTCAGTTCGTTTCCACCGTCTGAAGTGACGATTCAACAGAAGGTGGGTTGCCTCGAGTACGAGCTGCTCATGAACAATGGTCTTTGCACCGACTGCCTGTGCTAACATCGCACCCCGCCATTTTAGTTGGCGGGGTTGTTTTTGAGGTATAGGTTATTGGTCTCCGTAACCATCTTTTCAAACGAGAATTTTTTGATGACGAAAGTTCTTAACAAATTGCCGTTAACTTGGCCTTCTTTAGGGTGTGTTATTAATAGATATTTTATTGCTTCAGCAAGCCTCTTTGAGCTTCGGGGTTCAATCAATATCCCTGTTTCTGCATTTTCTATAATTTCCGGCACACCACCAACCAAAGTCGCAATGACTGGAAGCGACGCAAGGCCTGCTTCGAGTAGAACATAAGGCAATCCTTCCTTGATTGAGGGTAAAACGAATACATCAAAAGCTTTGAGGTATTGTGAAGCGTCATCTTTAAATCCGATAAATAAACTATATCCGGAAAGTTCATTCTTTTTTATCTCGTTCGTAATTTCTGCTCGCTGCTCTCCATCTCCAATAACCACAAGAATAAATTGGTTTTTTGGGGGTAAATAAGTAGTTGCGATTATAAGATCCAAGTAATTTTTATTCATGGTAAGTTCTCCGATGGAACCAATAACTACGGCATCGAGTGGGATACTTAATTTCTCTCTTGCTTCTTTGCGCGATAGGAAATTAGGCACTTGTATTCCAAGTGGGATCACTGAAATTTTCTTTCTTACGAAGGGGAATCGCAGTGTCTGTTTTTGTTCTCGATCTGAAAGGAGAATGACTGTATCACAGAAAAGCATCGTGAGCCATGAGAATAATACTATCTCGGATTTCTGCCAAAGAGGTCGATCCTCGTTGAATGTCCAACCATGTACTGTGTAAACGATTTTTTTTACGCCGAGCATTCGACCTGAAAAAGCCCCGAGACCAGCAGCCTTAGGACTGTTGAGATGAAGAACATCTGGTCGTTCTGTTTTAATGATCTCATATATCCGTTTGAGCGATACCATATCTTTTTCCAATGACACGTCTCGTCCAAGTGATGCGATTGAAATTGTCCGCACTCCTTGTGATTCAAGCTTTGTCTTCAAGATTCCATCTCCACCGAGTACTACTACGACTTGATACCCTTTCGTTTTCATCGAAGTTGCTAAATCGAAAACGTATCGCTGTGCGCCTCCCCAGTTCGACTTGGTTACGAGATAGAGGATTTTCATGCCGATGTGCTCTAAATTAGCACACGAGCGGCTCCTTGCCAATGCGTGTTTTTATTGTAATATACAGCCTCATGATAGTCCCTAACCGGTTTGAGAGGTGGCTTTTGTTTGGCGGGGATATTTTCGCGTTCATCGCGGCTCTCTGGCTCATGTTGTTTTTGCGCTATGGCGGTCTCCCTGACTCTGAACTTTTTATCCAGCACTTCGCACCCTTTTCCATTTTGTTCCTCGTTTGGATACTCGTTTTCTTTATCGCGGGTCTCTATGAGAAGCACACGATCATCCTCAAGAATCGTCTCCCGTCGTTGGTTTTGAGCGCGCTCACCGTCAACACCGTGATCGCGATCGCCTTCTTTTATTTCATCCCGTACTTCGGCATCACACCCAAGACGAATCTCTTTATTTACCTCGCGCTCTCATTTGCGCTCGTTATGCTCTGGCGCATTTATGGCGTTCCGTTGTTCGGTTCACGCCGCCGGCAGAACGCGCTGCTCATTGGGAGTGGCGCCGAGATGCGTGAGCTGCGCGATGAAGTCAATCAGAACAATCGCTATTCCATTCAGTTCATCTCGTCCATAGACCTTGATACCGTAGACAAAATAGATTTTCAGGAAGAGGTGCTCAAACGCGTCTACGCAGAAGGCATACAACTCATCGCGATAGACTTGCGAAGCCCGAAAGTCGCTCCGGTGCTTCCGCACCTCTATAACCTCATCTACTCGAAGATTCGATTCATTGATATGTATCGCATCTACGAAGATATTTTCGACCGCGTGCCGCTCTCGCTCCTGCAGTACAACTGGTTCTTGGAGAACATCTCATTGACACCCAAGTTCACCTACGACTTCCTCAAGCGCCTCATGGATATCGTTGTTTCCGCGCTTCTGGGCGTTGTTTCTCTCATCGTATATCCATTCCTCTACCTCGCGATCAAAATGGATGACCACGGACCTCTTTTCATTTTCCAGGAGCGCTTGGGTCGCAACAACAAGCCTATCCGCATCATGAAATTCCGTACCATGCAGAAAGACGATGCGGGCAACTATGAGAATGGCAATAAAAACAAGGTGACGCGGGTTGGAGCATTCTTACGCAAATCCCGCATCGACGAGTTGCCACAGCTCTGGAATGTCTTGCGTGGCGATCTTTCTCTTATTGGGCCACGCCCCGAACTGCCGGCGCTCGTAAAGGTGTATGAAAAAGAGATTCCGTACTACAACATTCGTCACCTCATCAAGCCCGGGCTTTCCGGTTGGGCGCAGATCTATCACGAACGCCATCCGCATCATTCAGCCGCCGTAACCGAGACGCGCGAGAAGCTCTCGTACGATCTCTACTACATAAAGAACCGCTCGTTCTTAACTGACCTCAAAATCTTGCTCCATACGATACAAGTGTTGGTTTCGAGAAGGGGAGCGTAGAAAAAGAAAAACCGCTGGGCGAACCATGCGGTTTCTTGCAAGCATCTTACCAAGGTACCGAGTCAACGGGAGTAGAGCGAATGGGGGATAGTAAGTCTACAATACTCCAACAAGATGGTACCCCTTTAAGATCAGGGTTGAATTGCATTACATGAGCGTAGGGCCGACGGCGTTTCGGGATGAAAGATACTTGATCAGGCTTAAGGAACTTGATTAACATCGCGGTTGTGTCACCCTTTAGATGATATGCAACCATAATCTGTACTTTTCGACCCTTTACGACTATTTCGTGGAAACTCGGCATTTTAGGACGTCTAGGCATATGTTCTTCCTTTTGTTGGGGTTCTAAAGGCATACTACCATAAATATCCTTTATGTCAACCATTTGTATTTTCATGAAAATCCGCTAGTATATCGCCTATGTTCAGAAATCGGGTGATAGCGATTTTACTCGTACTCGCGGCCGCAGCCGTTGGTTTTTTTGTGTATAGCACCGAGCAAGCGCGTGTATCCAGCTCTACCGCAACTTCAACACCTGCCACGGTTTCTTTCTCTCGGTTCAAGTTCAAACTTGGCCTCGACCTTGCCGGCGGCAGTCAGCTGGTCTATAAAGCAGACACCTCGAAACTCGCCCCCGCCGATGTCGGACCGTCTATGGGCGCTCTGCGCGATGTCATCGAGCGGCGCGTCAATGCATTTGGAGTTTCCGAGCCGATCGTTCAGACGGAGTCGGGTGGAGTAGGGAGCACCATTGACCAGAAGCTCATCGTCGAGCTTCCCGGTGTAACTGACCTTGAGAAAGCGGTACAACTCATCGGGCAGACGCCGCTTCTGGAGTTCCGTCTGGCGAAAGAGGAACCACCCGCCAAGGGCGCGACGACTACAGCGGTTACCTTCGTCGAGACGGGCATCACCGGTGCTCTGGTTCAGCACGCGCAAGTGCAATTCGACACGACGACGGGCAATGCGCAGGTGCTTTTGACCTTTAACAGCGAAGGCAAGGACCTCTTCGACAAGGTGACTAAAGAACATGTCGGCGAAGTGCTCGGTATTTTCCTCGACGGCGCACCCATCTCTCTTCCGGTCATCCGCGAGGAGATCCGCGATGGTCAGGCGCAGATCAGCGGCAACTTTACGCCCGATGAGGCTAAAACGCTCGTCCAGCGGCTCAATTTCGGCGCACTACCGGTACCAGTCGAGTTGGTGTCTACCCAGAAAGTCGGAGCGTCGCTCGGCGCTGACGCACTCGCGGGCTCTGTTAAAGCCGGCTTTTGGGCATTCATCATCATCGCGGCGTTCCTCGTCCTCTGGTATCGTTTCCCGGGTTTGCTCGCAGTTATCGCGCTCGCGACCTACGCCGCCATCATGCTCGCGCTCTTCAAGCTCATTCCCGTGACGCTCACGGCTGCAGGCATCGCGGGCTTCATCCTCTCGGTCGGTATGGCCGTTGACGCCAACATCCTCATTTTCGAGCGCATGAAAGAAGAATTTAGAAAGGGGGGCAGCAGCGTTGATGCGGTCATTCGCGAAGGTTTTGCGCGCGCCTGGACATCCATCCGTGATTCGAACCTTTCGTCCATAATCACAGCGGTCATTCTTTATTTCTTCAGCAATACTTCGATCGTTAAAGGTTTTGCGCTCATCCTCCTGATCGGTGTGCTCATTTCGATGTTCACGGCTATCACGGTCACCCGCACCTTCCTCTTTGCCGTCAGTCATAAGAAGCACGAAGGTCTTGCGAAGTTTTTGTTCGGTTCGGGATTCCTTCCTAATGCATAATTCATTGTTATGTTTGTTGTAAACAATCGTAAATGGTTCTATACGCTCTCCGGCACGCTTATCGCGCTGTCTTTGCTGGCGATGCTGCTGTGGGGTTTCAACCTGGGTATTGATTTTAAGGGGGGCTCACTGCTTGAAATAAAGTACAGTGGTGCGCGCCCGCCGATCGAAGATGTCCGCGCGGCAGTAACCACCGTGCTGGCTCTTGAGCCGTCGGTGCGCTCGATAGGCGAGAGTGGCTACATCTTTCGCATGCGCTCGGTAACCGAACCGGAGCGCCAGCAGGTCCTCTCGGCACTCGTTACGGCTTCTCATGGAGTGCAATTCGACGAGGAGCGTTTTGATTCTATCGGGCCGCTGCTGGGCAAAGAATCCGCTCACCGCTCGCTCATTTCGATCGCATTGGTCCTCATCATGATCGTGCTTTTCATCGCGTTCGCGTTCCGCAAAGTCTCGCAGCCGGTCTCCTCCTGGAAATACGGCATCATCACGGTTTTGGCGCTTGCCCACGATGTCATCATCCCAACCGGCGTTTTCGTCGTCCTCGGACATTTCATCCCTACTATCGAGATCGATTCGCTGTTCGTAACGGCGATTCTCGTTATTCTAGGCTTTTCCGTTCACGACACGATCGTAGTGTTTGACCGCGTGCGTGAGAACCTGAAATTTGCTCACAAAGAATCGTTTGATCATGTGGTAGGCAAGAGCATCAGCCAGACGTTCACGCGTTCTATCAATACATCGCTAACCGTCGTGCTCGCGCTTCTCGCGCTGTATTTCGTCGGTAGCTCCGCAACACACACCTTTACCCTCGCACTCCTAATCGGTGTCATCGTTGGTACCTACTCCTCGATTTTCATTGGTTCCCCCTTGCTTGTTAGCATAGAAAGATGGCAAAATAGAGGTAATGATAAATAACTTCAACAGCGCGCCGCTCCTTAACCTCCTCCTTAGTCGGGGTGGAGGGCTTACTTGTATTCGTTTAAAAAACTAACATGGACGGAGAATAAAAAACGAACATAAGCCAGCGCTCCACCCCGGAGCGCTGGCTTTGTTTTTGCCATGTGGCCTAAATAAACGAACAGGGGAGTAGTTCTTTAGAAAGGAAATATGTTCAAGGCAAGATTGATCGTATTACCGGTTCGCTTCGGAAAACAGATCGACGGAAGTCTCACTCCTACACGGCGGCCAGCCAAGATAGTGTTCCAGATTGGCACAAAGAAGTCTGTCCGTTCCTGCAGACATGTCGGTATCGACGAGTTCATCAGAGCTTTCGCTCGCGTGACCGGCGAAGTCATCGCTGTACGTCGCTGCAGTTTAGTGGCAGTGGAGGGAGGCAAGATCGGTTGCGACATCTTTCTCTCTACTGGAAACAGGCGGTTCAATATAACGCTCAAGGGAACCTGGAGCGAGCACTATGCTCATTTTGTCAGCACGTTAGCCTCTTTTTTGAAGGTGCGTGACTCTAAATGAGCTTAAGCCGGACCGAACAGTCCGGCTTTTTCCTTGAAAAATGAGGGTTTGACACCCTTTCCTCGATATGTATAATGGACCCTACGTAAAAATATCGTCCACCGAAGGGTGGAGGGTGTTGGAGCGTGGTCTTTGATAATAGAATTGAGAACACCCGAGCAGATTTTTGCTCTGCAAGAATTTGAACGGGTACACACAAAAAGTGCAAGAACGCTAAGTCTAGATAAATGATTCCAAGAGCTACAAGAAAAGTAGAAATACCATTTTCTATTTTGTTCCGTTCAAATCAACAGAGCGATTGTTAATCGCTCTTATATTAAGAGTTTGATCCTAGCTCAGGATGAACGCTGGCGGCGTGGATAAGGCATGCA